>NZ_JANADN010000001.1:8590000-9227337 GCF_024199855.1 Bradyrhizobium sp. CCGB20
AGCTATGGCCCCGTAACCAGAAGACGAATGCTCACTCGATGAAAGTGGTGGGCCTGGGAAGACTTGAACTTCCGACCTCACGCTTATCAAGCGCGCGCTCTAACCAACTGAGCTACAAGCCCCTAACGCATATCCTGTTAAGGACCAGGGATTCTGCAAGCTTGCAGCCCCAGCGCGTGTTCGTCCGCGAAGAAAGAGAAACGAAGACGGCGAAATCCCGCCAATGCAGCTCAACAATCCTGACGACTGTTGGCCACTGATGTTTCTAAAACGATCCGATAGTGAGCCGAAGCTCGCTGAAGGATCATCCTTAGAAAGGAGGTGATCCAGCCGCAGGTTCCCCTACGGCTACCTTGTTACGACTTCACCCCAGTCGCTGACCCTACCGTGGCCGGCTGCCTCCCTTGCGGGTTAGCGCACCGTCTTCAGGTAAAACCAACTCCCATGGTGTGACGGGCGGTGTGTACAAGGCCCGGGAACGTATTCACCGTGGCGTGCTGATCCACGATTACTAGCGATTCCAACTTCATGGGCTCGAGTTGCAGAGCCCAATCCGAACTGAGACGGCTTTTTGAGATTTGCGAAGGGTCACCCCTTAGCATCCCATTGTCACCGCCATTGTAGCACGTGTGTAGCCCAGCCCGTAAGGGCCATGAGGACTTGACGTCATCCCCACCTTCCTCGCGGCTTATCACCGGCAGTCTCCTTAGAGTGCTCAACTAAATGGTAGCAACTAAGGACGGGGGTTGCGCTCGTTGCGGGACTTAACCCAACATCTCACGACACGAGCTGACGACAGCCATGCAGCACCTGTGTTCCAGGCTCCGAAGAGAAGGTCACATCTCTGCGACCGGTCCTGGACATGTCAAGGGCTGGTAAGGTTCTGCGCGTTGCGTCGAATTAAACCACATGCTCCACCGCTTGTGCGGGCCCCCGTCAATTCCTTTGAGTTTTAATCTTGCGACCGTACTCCCCAGGCGGAATGCTTAAAGCGTTAGCTGCGCCACTAGTGAGTAAACCCACTAACGGCTGGCATTCATCGTTTACGGCGTGGACTACCAGGGTATCTAATCCTGTTTGCTCCCCACGCTTTCGTGCCTCAGCGTCAGTATCGGGCCAGTGAGCCGCCTTCGCCACTGGTGTTCTTGCGAATATCTACGAATTTCACCTCTACACTCGCAGTTCCACTCACCTCTCCCGAACTCAAGATCTTCAGTATCAAAGGCAGTTCTGGAGTTGAGCTCCAGGATTTCACCCCTGACTTAAAGACCCGCCTACGCACCCTTTACGCCCAGTGATTCCGAGCAACGCTAGCCCCCTTCGTATTACCGCGGCTGCTGGCACGAAGTTAGCCGGGGCTTATTCTTGCGGTACCGTCATTATCTTCCCGCACAAAAGAGCTTTACAACCCTAGGGCCTTCATCACTCACGCGGCATGGCTGGATCAGGGTTGCCCCCATTGTCCAATATTCCCCACTGCTGCCTCCCGTAGGAGTTTGGGCCGTGTCTCAGTCCCAATGTGGCTGATCATCCTCTCAGACCAGCTACTGATCGTCGCCTTGGTGAGCCATTACCTCACCAACTAGCTAATCAGACGCGGGCCGATCTTTCGGCGATAAATCTTTCCCCGTAAGGGCTTATCCGGTATTAGCACAAGTTTCCCTGTGTTGTTCCGAACCAAAAGGTACGTTCCCACGCGTTACTCACCCGTCTGCCGCTGACGTATTGCTACGCCCGCTCGACTTGCATGTGTTAAGCCTGCCGCCAGCGTTCGCTCTGAGCCAGGATCAAACTCTCAAGTTGGACTTGAACTTTGAACCGGCTGATCACAACGTTTGACGAGGTCCCACCATTTTTCCGACGACCGAAGCCGCCGAGCTGCCCGCGATTCACATCGCTGGCAACGATGGTGTTTCCTTTAAAACGTGTACCGCCGAAGTCTTTCGTCCGGTCTCGATCAGAAAAGCCGAAGCTTTTCAGAAGCGAGACCCGCAAGGACTCCGCCGTCCACGTTTCTCTTTCTTCATCTTCACTTGTCAAACAGCCCGGGACCGGAGAGGCCCCAACCTTCCTGAGAGGAAGGGTTCCGACACCCTTACCGACGATGGATGAACTCCAATCGACTTACGTCGACTGTTGTGTCACTCAACAAGGTGAGGAGCATCAGTGGCGCGTTCGCTCGCCTTGGTCAGTGACCCGGCGGCGCCGCGCTCAGTGGTCGGGTTATAGGCCCCCGCACTCGGGATTGTCAACGCCCATTGTCAACAAATCGTCGCACGGTGGATTTCCAAAAAAACTCCAGCGATTCCAGACGATTAGAAAGGCCTGGGACGCACTAACCGGGCCGGCACGGTAAAAAATCTCAAAAAAAGTTTGCCCGCCAGCGGGCTCCGGAGCGGCTTTTGGCGCCCCCTCCAGGCGCCCTCCCCCTGCGCCCTTCCAGACCGCACCCATGTGCCCTGGCAGGCGGAGCCCCATCCAAACTGGACTTAGCCCTCGTCTACGGCAGACGAACCCCATCCCAAGCCAGACCGAGCTCATTCCACGCCAGAGCTGGTCCTCCGGCCCTGTGGCCAGACGGGCTCCCGGCTCCGGGCCGTTCAGGAAACTTTTTCCAGATTAGGCGCCGTACTAGAGCCACAATCCCGCGGCGTTCTGGTACAGACAAGCTTGAATCGCGGGATGCCA
This sequence comes from Bradyrhizobium sp. CCGB20, assembly GCF_024199855.1. Classification (NCBI taxonomy): domain Bacteria; kingdom Pseudomonadati; phylum Pseudomonadota; class Alphaproteobacteria; order Hyphomicrobiales; family Nitrobacteraceae; genus Bradyrhizobium; species Bradyrhizobium sp. CCGB20. The sequence continues at coordinate 8,592,689 of NZ_JANADN010000001.1, forward strand.
GTGGGGGCTGCCGGCGATTTTCATGGGGTCAGAGGAAGGCGATCTTGCAGATGACGCGGCCTTCTTCCGACATTCGAGAGACATCGAGAGACCTTTACCCGTCCAGTTGTTCGTAATTTCGGCCGGCCCCATTGAGGGCTTTCTGAGCGCGGGCGCCTGTGCGGCTTGCCTTTTCCGGCGATCCCCCCTCAAGAGGGCGGCCAGGAAGGGTTCGGAAGTGGGCATCTTGGGTCGTTGATTGGGGGACTTCGGTTGAACCACAGGACGTCACGCGGCGCTTACGGGCGTGAGACCGGGATCATCGATCTCGGCCACGAGCCGCCGCTTTCCGTCGATGGTTCCGAGGCCGCCGTCATCGATCGCCGCCGCGTGTCGGTGCAGTGGTTCAGCGGGACAATTCTGACCGGACTCTGCGGCGCAGCCCTGATCGGCGGCGCCGTTTTCGCGTCGCTCGACGGCGAGATGACCTTCGCCAAGGTGCCTGAGCGCGTCGAAGGCGCGTTGCGCGGCGCATTCGGCGCGGCCGACCGCGCCGCCACGCTGCACAAGAGCGACCGCCTGCCGCCGCCGAGCGAATCCACGGCATCGCGCAACATCATGCGCGTCTCCACTGTCGCCCGCGTCGGCAACCGCGACGTGATGCGGGTGCGCCCGTTCGTCCGGATCGCCGGCAATCTGTCGATGACGACGAGCGACCTGTCGGCGAAAATCCCGCCGTTCAACGCCCAACGCATGCTGACCGACGTCGGCTCCGATCCCAAGACCGCATCCGACGATCCCAACAATCCCGAGGCCGTCGAGCCCGACGCGGAAGTCTCCTTCGTCACCAAGGACCTGTCGCCGGTGCTGCCGAAGGCCAAGATTTCCGCGGTGGTGGCGCTCGACGACATCCTGATGCGGGTGCGCGATGCCGCCAACTGGCGCGGCAATGGCGGTGTCCGCTACGCCTCGCTCGCCAATGCAACCGCCGACGTTTCCGGCGCGACCGGCCCGTCCGACATCAGAACCGCCTACGCCAGCGAAGTGTCGTCGTCCGATCCCTATGCCGGCTTCGAGACGCGCGTGGTGCCGGAAAACGTCACGCTGCTGCCGAAGACCAAGGAGCAGATCACCGGCGGCAATCCGAACGGCGAACGCGTCCACATGGTCAAGAAGGGCGACAGCGTCGGCTCCGTGCTGCGCGATCTCGGCGCGACGGCCGAGGAAATCAAGGCGATCGCCGCAACGCTCGGCCCGCGCGGCCGCGACGGCGGCCTGAAGGAAGGCGAGAAGCTCCGCATCCTGATGGCGCCCGCAAGCCCCGGCGCCCGTTTGCAACCTTACCGCGTCGTCGTCGCCAACGAGACCATGGTCGAGGCGATCGCGGCGTTGTCCGATCTTGGCAAATACGTCGCGGTCGACGTCTCCAGCATGAACACCGTCGCGGACGCTGCGGCCAACGCCAGCAGCGACGACGATGACGACGATGACGGCACTGGCGTGCGGCTCTACCAGAGCATCTACGAGACCGCGATGCGCAACAAAGTGCCGATGCCCGTCATCGACGACATGATCAAGATCTACTCCTACGACGTCGATTTCCAGCGCAAGGTGGCGCCGGGCGATTCCTTCGACGTGTTCTATGCCGGCGAAGACGAGGGCGTGACATCGAGCGAGAAGAACGACGTTCTGTTCGCCTCGCTCACGGTCGGCGGCGAGACCAAGAAATATTATCGCTACCAGAGCCCCGACGACGGCGTCGTCGACTACTATGACGAGACCGGCAAGAGCGCGAAGAAGTTCCTGGTCAGGAAGCCCGTCAACAACGCGATCATGCGCTCGGGCTTCGGCGGCCGCCGCCATCCGATCCTGGGCTATGTGAAGATGCACACCGGCGTCGACTGGGCCACCACCTACGGCACGCCGATCTTCGCCTCCGGCAACGGCGTGATCGAGAAGGTCGGCCCCGAGGGCGGCTACGGCAAATATATCCGCATCAAGCACAACAACGGCTATGAGACCGCCTACGGCCACATGTCGGCTTTCGCCAAGGGCATGGAGCCGGGCAGGAAGGTGCGGCAGGGCCAGGTGATCGGCTTCGTCGGCTCGACCGGCGCATCGACCGGCCCGCATGTGCACTACGAAATCCTGGTCAACGGCCGCTTCGTCGACCCGCTGCGCGTAAAATTGCCGCGCGGCCGTTCGCTGGAAGGCCCGATGCTGGCCGGCTTCGAGAAGGAGCGCGACCGGCTCGACGCCATGATGAGCGGCCGCAACGGCGCCATCGCCCGCATGTCGGACGCAACCGGCGGCCCGTTGCAGGTCACCAACCGCTGATCCGGTCACCGTCGGAAATCGACCGGACTTTCTTGCAAACATGATCCGATGCGGCGTCGTCAAACGACGACGTTTCACTGCGTCTCAACTTCAAGTTTCGTTTGCCAAAGCGGCATGAGGGGCGAATACTTTCCAAAAAAACGGGAGGTCTCGCCATGAAGAACAGGCTCGCCTGCGCAGCCTTCGTCGCTGCAATTTTCTCGACCACGAGCGTATTGGCCGAGACCTGGGAGGTCACCCGGCTCGTCCCGGGCTCGGCGTTCCACGGCGTGCACGGGCTCGGCATCGACAAGGCCGGCCATCTGTTTGCCGGCAGCGTCGCGGGCGCGGCGCTCTACGAGGTCGATATTGCAGGCGGCACGGCCAAGATCGCGATTCCCGCTCCGATCGGAATGGCCGACGACATCGCGTTCGCCCCCGACGGCACCATGGCCTGGACCGGCTTCCTGACCGGCGACCTCTATTCGCGCAAGGGCGACGGCCCGATCAAGAAGCTGGCGACCGGCCTTCCCGGCATCAACTCGCTCGCCTTCCGCAAGGATGGCAGGCTCTACGCCACGACCGTCTTCCTCGGCGACGCGCTCTACGAGATCGACGTCGAAGGCGTCAAACCGCCGCGTCAGATCATGGAGAAGATGGGCGGCCTCAACGGCTTCGAATTCGGTCCCGACGACAAGCTCTACGGTCCGCTCTGGTTCAAGGGACAGGTCGCAAAAGTCGACGTCGACAAGGCCGAGCTGACCGTCGTCGCCGACGGCTTCAAGGTCCCGGCCGCAGTGAACTTCGATTCCAGGGGCAATCTCTGGGTGGTCGACACCGCGCTTGGCCAGCTCGTCCGGGTCGATCCCAAGTCGGGCACCAAAGCCATGGTCGCGCAACTGAAGCCGTCGCTGGACAATCTCGTGATCGACGACAAGGACCGCATCTACGTCTCCAACATGGCCGACAACGGCATCCAGGAGGTCGATCCCGCGACCGGCCAGGCCCGGCAGATCATCATCGGCAAGCTCGCCCTGCCCGGCGGCATCGGCGTCACCTCCGACAACGGCAAGGATACGATCCACGTCGCCGACGTGTTTGCCTATCGCACGGTGGACGGTGCGACCGGCGAGGTCACCGAGAAGGCGCGCATGCACGCCGACGGCACCACGCTCGAATATCCGATGAGCGCGACGGCGAAAGGCAACGACGTGATCCTGTCGAGCTGGTTCACCGGCACGGTGCAGGTGATCGACGGCAAGACCGGCGCCACCCGCGACATGCTGCACGGCTTCAAGGCACCGCATGACGCCATCGTACTCGCGGACCGCAGCATCCTGGTGGCCGAGCTCGGCACCAAATCGCTGGTCCGCGTCGGCGGCGAGCATGGCAAGGACCGCACCACGCTGATCGGCGGGCTCGAAGGTCCGGTCGGACTCGTCGGCGGAGCGAGCGGCGAGGTCTACGTCACTGAGGCCTTCACGGGTGTCGTATCCAAGATCGGGACAAACGGCGAAAAGACCGTGCTCGCCAAGGAGTTGAAAATGCCCGAAGGCATCGCGCACGGGAGCGACGGCAAGCTGATCGTGGCGGAAGTTGGCGCCAAGCGGCTGATCGAGATCGAGCCGGAGAGCGGCAAGGTCACCGAGATCGCTGCCAATCTTCCGATCGGCCTGACGGGCGCACCCGGCGGCCTGCCCAGCAACATCCCGACCGGCGTCGCGATCGGCGCGAGCGGCGTGATTTATTTCAGCTCGGATATCGAGAACGCGATCTACAAGGTGGTGAGGAAGTAGCGGCCGCCAACAGATCCGGCCGCCCGACCTGACACGACAATTCGCCCCGGAGAGACAATCTCTCCGGGGCGGCTTGTTGTTTCAGGCGGCCATGGCGTTCAGTGACGTGACGATCAGTTCAGCTTGCGCTTCGACACCGGCGCCTCGAACTGGGCGATTTCCGCGGTCTGCGCCGCCTTGCCGTTGAAGGTCAGGACGTTGCCTTCGGACGAGATCGCAACGTTGTCGCCATCCCTGACGTCGCCGCCCAAAATCATCTCGGCAAGCGGGTCCTGGAGGTAGCGCTGGATCACGCGCTTCAGCGGCCGTGCGCCGTAGGCGGGATCCCAGCCCTTGGTAGCGAGCCAGTCGCGCCCCGCGGCATCGAGCGTCAGCACGATCTTGCGATCGGTCAGAAGCTTCTGGAGCCGGGCGAACTGGATCTCGACGATCCGGCCCATCTCGCTCCGCTGCAAGCGGTGGAACAGGATGATCTCGTCGACACGGTTGAGGAATTCGGGGCGGAAATGCCCGCGCACCATTCCCATCACCTGCTCACGCACGGCCGAGGTGTCTTCGCCCTCCGGTTGATTGACCAGAAACTCCGAACCGAGGTTCGAGGTCATGATGATCAGCGTGTTGCGGAAATCGACGGTACGACCCTGGCCATCGGTCAGGCGGCCGTCGTCGAGCACCTGCAACAGGACGTTGAAAACGTCCGGATGCGCTTTCTCGATCTCGTCGAACAGCACGACCTGGTAAGGCCGGCGCCGCACCGCTTCGGTGAGCGCGCCACCCTCGTCATAACCGACATAGCCGGGAGGCGCGCCGATCAGCCGCGAGACCGAGTGCTTCTCCATGTACTCGGACATGTCGAGGCGGACCATCGCGGTCTCGTCGTTGAACAGATACTCCGCGAGCGCCTTGGTCAGCTCGGTCTTGCCGACGCCGGTGGGGCCTAAGAACATGAACGAGCCGGTCGGCCGGTTCGGGTCCTGCAGGCCTGCGCGCGAACGGCGCACGGCGGTCGCGACCGCACGCACGGCCTCGGCCTGGCCGACGACGCGGGTGCCGAGCTGCTCCTCCATCTTCAGGAGCTTCTCCTTCTCGCCTTCCAGCATCTTGTCGACGGGCACGCCGGTCCAGCGCGAAACCACCTGCGCGATGTGGTTGGCGGTAACAGCCTCCTCCATCATCTCGCCGGAGTTTTCACGGGCCTCGATATCCGCGAGGTGTTTCTCCAGCTGCGGAATCCGGCCATAGGCCAGCTCGCCAGCTTTCTGGAATTCGCCGCGCCGCTGGGCGTCGGCGAGATCGACGCGCAGGGCGTCGAGCTCGGACTTGAGCTTCTGGGCGTCGGAAAGCTTGTTCTTCTCCGCGCTCCAGCGTGAGGTCAGCGCAGCCGACTTCTCCTCGAGCTCGGCGAGTTCCTTCTGGAGCGTCTCGAGACGGGACTTGGAGCCGAGGTCGCTTTCCTTCTTGAGCGCTTCCTGCTCGATCTTGAGCCGGATGATCTCGCGGTCGAGCGAATCCAGCTCTTCCGGCTTGGAATCGACCTGCATCTTCAGCCGCGCGGCCGCCTCGTCCATGAGGTCGATCGCCTTGTCCGGCAGGAAGCGGTCGGTGATGTAGCGGTTGGACAGCGTCGTCGCCGCCACCAGCGCGGAATCGGTGATCCGCACGCCGTGATGCTGCTCGTACTTATCCTTCAGCCCGCGCAAAATAGAGATCGTATCCTCGACGGAGGGCTCGCTGACGAAGATCGGCTGGAAGCGCCGCGCCAGCGCCGCATCCTTCTCGACGTGCTTGCGGTACTCGTCGAGCGTGGTCGCGCCGATGCAGTGCAGCTCGCCGCGCGCGAGCGCGGGCTTGAGCAAATTGGATGCGTCCATCGCGCCGTCGCCCTTGCCGGCGCCGATCAGCGTATGCATCTCGTCGATGAACAGGATGAAGGTGCCTTCGCTCGCGGTGACTTCCTGGAGCACGGCCTTCAGCCGCTCCTCGAACTCGCCGCGGTATTTCGCACCGGCGATCAGCGCGCCCAGATCGAGCGACAGCAGCTTCTTGTCCTTGAGGCTCTCGGGCACATCGCCATTGACGATGCGCAGCGCGAGCCCTTCCGCGATGGCGGTCTTGCCGACGCCGGGCTCACCGATCAGGACAGGATTGTTCTTGGTCCGGCGCGACAGCACCTGAATGGTGCGGCGGATCTCCTCGTCGCGGCCGATGACCGGATCGAGCTTGCCGTCGCGCGCCGCCTGGGTCAGGTCGCGGGCATATTTCTTCAGCGCGTCATAGGCGTTCTCGGCGGTCGCCGAGTCCGCCGTGCGGCCCTTGCGCAGCGCCTCGATGGCGGCGTTGAGATTTTGCGGAGTGACGCCGCCCTTGGCCAGGATCGTGCCGGCTTCGCTGGTCTTCTCCAGCGTGAGCCCGAGCAGCAGCCGCTCGACGGTGACAAAGCTGTCGCCGGCCTTCTCGCCGGCCTTCTCGGCCGCGTCGAAAGTGCGGGCGAGCTCGGGTGCCAGATAGATCTGGCCGGCGCCGCCGCCGGAGACCTTCGGCACCTTGTTGAGGGCGTCCTCGGTCGCCTTCAGGATTGCGCGGGAATTACCGCCGGCGCGGTCGATCAGGCCGGAAGCCAGCCCCTCATTGTCGTCCAGCAGAACCTTCAGGACGTGCAGGGTCGAAAACTGCTGGTGCCCCTCGCGCACCGCAAGCGACTGCGCGGACTGGACGAAGCCCCTGGAGCGTTCGGTATATTTTTCGATGTTCATGTCTTTTCTTTCCCTCGGCCTGCCCCTGGAGCCCTCTAAGGCACTCCAACGGCATCTTCATTGGGTTTCCGCTTGATGCGTTGACGTTCCTCAACCAACAGCGGTCGTTATCAGCCGGCGCTGGCGCCGGCCTGACCCAGATGTGGGAAGCGTGCCCTCGGATCGGAAGAGGCGTGTTCACAATTTCGTGCGCTGATCCGCCTGCTTGGCGAAGCCCGGTCGAATGCCCTAAGTAGCGGCATGACAGCCAGCCAGACCGCCGAGATCACCGGCCTCTACCGCTATCCGATCAAGGGCCTGACGCCGGAGGCCCTGCCCCGCGTCCCCTTGCGGATCGGCCTGACCCTGCCCGCCGACCGCCGCTACGCCATCGAGAATGGCCCGAGCGGGTTCGATCCCGAGGCACCGGCCTGGAAGCCGAAAATCCAGTTTCTGATGCTGGCGCGCAATGAGCGGCTGGCGACCCTCGACAGCCGGTTCGAGGACGCGAGCAATCGCCTGACCATCCGCAAGGACGGCCAGACCGTCGCCAGCGGCGATCTCGAGACCGCCGCCGGGCGCGCCGCCATCGAGGACTATTTCAGCGAGAACTTTCAGCCGGAGCTGAAGGGCCCGCCAAAAGTCCTGTCGGGCCGCGACCACAGCTTTTCCGACGTCGCCCGCAAGGTGGTGTCGATCATCAATCTCGACAGCGTCCGCGCCATCGAAGCCATGCTCGGCGGCACTGCGGTCAATCCGCTGCGCTTCCGCGCCAATCTCTATGTGAAGGGCTGGCCGGCCTGGTCAGAGCTCGACCTCGTGGGACAGACGCTCGCGATCGGCCAGGCCCGGCTCAAGGTGGTCAAGCGCATCGTCCGCTGCCCGGCCACCAATGTCGACCCTGACACCGGCGCACGCGACCTCGAGATCCCGCCGACGCTCTCGCGCCATCTCGGCCACATGGACTGCGGCATCTATGCCGAGGTGATCGCCGACGGCGAGATCGGCGTGGGCGATGTCGTGGCAGTGGAAGAGCCGAGATTGGTGTGACGGTGCGGTCGCTGCCGTAGGGTGGGCAAAGCGACGCGTGCCCACCACTCCTACTCGTGAACATTGACACACCGCTGGTGGGCACGGCGCTTGCGCGCCTTTGCCCACCCTACGGCTCCGTCGTCAGTTCGGCATCACATACGCATAGATCCGGCCGCGCGAGACCGGCGCCTCGCGAACACGATTGCCGTTGTTGCCGGAGATCATGATCGGATTGCCCTGCGCGTCGACGCCGGTGATGATGCCGACATGGCCGCCGCGGCGGCCGCGCGACATGACTGCGATGGCGCCGACCTGCGGACCGGAGACGCGCGTACCGTAGCGCGCGAACGAGCTCGCCATGTCCGAGCCGGTGCCCTGATGTCCGGTATGCTGGAGCACCATGTTCATGAAGCGCGCGCACCACAGGCTGCCGCGCCCGGTCGGATTGCCTCCGATATAGCGGCGCGCCTCGGACACGAGACCAGATCCGCCACCGAGGCCACCGCTTGCAGCCATACCGTTATTGGCCATGCCGCCGACGTTGGCGTTCGGATTGTAGCTGGCCTGGGTGTCGGCAAAGCCATTCGTCTGCAACTGCGCCGCGCTGCGCTCGAAGCGCGAGCTGCGGGCATGATGCCGATAATGACGGTAATGATGATGTCTAGCGTGGTGCACGTAACCGTGCCGCTCTGCGCTATGACGATGATGCGGCCGCGCCGAGGCCGGAGAAACGAACGCGGCGACCGCCGCGAAGAACAGCGCCAGCGCGACAACACAACGCGACAGGCGAGACGCAAACAACTCGAACATACTTCATCCTTCGTTGACACCCCCACTTCCCAATCAGCCCGTGCACTGGCCGACATCCTTCAGGCCGTTAAGCCGCCACATGTGGCGAGAAAAAGACAGCCGTGACCGCGAATGGCTGCGATGATTTTGTGCTGTGCCGGTTTGATGCTGCCGCATTGCGGACAACAGCATTAACTGCAATCCTTCAAATGCGGCTTGAAGAGAGGGAAACAGTTAATGCCCCACGCCACGACCAGGGACGACGTCCGCATTTATTTCGAGGAAGCGGGCCAGGGAACGCCGATTATTTTTCTGCACGAGTTCGCGGCGGACTACACCAATTGGGAGCCGCAGATGCGCTATTTTTCGCGCGGCCACCGCTGCATCACCTACTCCGCGCGCGGCTACACGCCGTCGGACGTGCCCGATGGCGAGGTCTACACCTACACGCATTTCTACACTGACGCGCTCGCGGTGCTCGATCATCTCAAGATCGATCGCGCGCATCTCGTCGGACTCTCGATGGGCGCGTACTCGTCGCTCCAGATCGGACTGAACGCACCGCAGCGCGCGCTGTCGATGACGCTGGCCGGCGTGGGCTCCGGATCGGAGATCGAGAATCTCGACAGCTGGCGCAAGCAGTGCCGCACCAATGCCGAGCAATTCGAAACGCTGGGCTCGGCTGAAGTCGCAAAAGTCACGCGCGAGGCACCGAGCCGCATTCCCTTCCTGGTGAAGGACCCGCGCGGCCATGCCGATTTCTACGCCGCACTGGCGCGGCATGACGCCAGGGGCTCAGCGAACACGATGCGCGGCTTCCAGGGCGGCCGCCCTTCGATCTTTGCCATGACGGATGCGATCGAGAAGGTGATGACGCCCGCGCTGATCATTTGCGGTGACGAGGACGATCCGTGCGTCGGGGCGAGCCTGTTCCTGAAGAAGCACCTGCCCGCGGCGGGCCTGACGATGTTTCCGAAGTCCGGCCACGTGCTCAATCTCGAAGAGCCCGCGCTGTTCAACGAGAGCGTGGAGCGGTTCGTGACGCTGGTTGAAGCCGGGCGCTGGCCGGTGCGCGATCCGAGATCGCTGGCGGCGCACTGACTGTCAGCGGCGACGCTCCTGCCACGTCACCTCTCAGACCTCTTGAGCAGCCGGCAGCGGAGGCAACGCAGGGTTTTCGGCGGACGCCAAACGCCTGACGCTGGCTTCGATCGAGACCAGCAAGAACAGGAACATGATGAAGATAAAATAGGAGAAGGCACCCGCGGCGACATACAAGGCGACGGGCGCCATCAATCGCAGGGCCAGCCTCTGGTTTTGCTCTTCCTGGAATTCCTGAGAGACGAGTTGCAGCTCGCCTTGCAGCTTGTTGAAGAACCACACCACGAAATAGGGCGCGCGGGTGGGAGGCGTGGCAGCCGTGAAGCGATCCATCGCGGACGAGTATTGCTTGTCCTTGTTCGCCGTCGCCAGCGCCGGCGCGCGCGCGCTCAGCCGCCTAGCATAATCGAACAGCAGGGAGCGCCACAACACCTCGATGTTGCCCTCGTCAAGCGCGTTCCTGTCGTCCAGCGCGGCATAGCCGCGGAAGCGCGCGCCGTTGTTGTGCAGCCAATCCGAGAACTGCGAGGCGTTTTCGAAGCTGGCTCCCAGCGCACCATCGAGAAACCTGTTGAACTGCTGCAGTATCTCGGGGTCCAGTCGCTTGCCTTTTTCGTACGCCACATTGTCGGAGCCGCCGGTTTCCTTGACGATCGGCGCATCCGCCGGAAAAACCTCCCTGATCAGCCTGACCGGATCTGTCGCCTGGCGAAACCGGTCGATCTGCCCGGCGATCCGCACGCTCGGGTTCGGAGCGAACTGCGCGTACAATGCGAAGGCCAGCGCCAGGATCGTGATGAGGAAGGACACCATCGCGGTCGCGATGACCGTCCCTCTCAGGAGGCGAACAAAGAACGTCTCGACATTGCTCAGCATGACACTCACTTCTTGTTCAGGATGATTCCCGACCCACTGAGCCTGGATTGGCGATCCTTGTAATCCTCGTAGCTCTCGATGGTCTCAAATCCGTTCGCCTTTGCCGTTGCGAGACGATCGAGCCGGCCCGTATCGTAGAGGCCGTTGAGCGAACTCAAGGCACGCTTCAAAGCGGCGAGATCTCCCTCGGCTTGCGCCGTTCCCACGGCATCGACGGCGGTCTTCAGCTCCTGCACCAGCGGCGCATCGAAGCCGACGCCTTGCAGCTTCGCGTTCACGATCGCCACTTTCCGGCCCGCCACGTCGGAGACCCGGGTGAACTCGGCGGCTTCATCGAAGATCGCCGAAGCCGTATCGCAATCCGACGTGAGGCTCTTCAGCGAGGCCGAATCCGTGGCGTCGCTGACGGTGGCAAGCCGGGACGCGATCTCGTCCAGTCTCGTCTGGAAGTTTTTGTTCGGAAGATCTCCGCGATGATAGGTAACCCTGCTCAGCGTATCCTTGATCCGCTGCCGCGCGCGCTCATCGGGATCGAGACGTGCGATTGCCGGCGGCGATGAGACCTGCGGAGGTGACGGCGCCGCCGAGACCGGCGGGGGCGGCGAAGGTGCAGGTGCCGGCGCCGGCGCCGGTGCGGCCGGCTCGGGGATCGAAGGCGCGCGGATATTCGCCTGAACCTGCGGCTGGACGGCGTCCGGTCCCGAGAACGTGGACGCATCCACCGCAAGGAATCGCAACGTGCCTCGCCCACCCTGATCCCAGTTGGCGGCCCAGACGAAACCCGGTCCTCCGGCCAGACGGTAGATGGGCAAGCCGAGTTGCGCGGATCGACGGAAGTTGCCGAGAAAATCCACCATCAGCCCGGCCCTGACGTCCCGGCCCTGCGCGAGCTGAGCGACGTTGTTTGCGTCGAGCGGCAGCAACGTGACCGCGCCCCAGCTGGCCATGAGCCCCTGCAAGCCGTCCATTTGCGCCATTGTCGTGACTTTGGGCTGGGCTCCGTACTTCTTCGCAAGGCGTGCGATATCTTCATTCGCCTCGTTGCCGCTGAACCAGGCGGGCTCCAAAAACCGGTTCACGTAGGAGACCGTGCCCTCGGGCGAATGCAGGATCGAATAGGACGATACGAACGGCCCCCGTCTCGAGCTTTCCGGCACCTTGCGTGTGCACCAGGTCAAGCCGCTGAACTGCTCGCTGGGGTTACACTGATACTGCCGATAGACGGAGCTTTCGAAGCTGACCTTCGCACCGAGGCTGAGGCCATCGACCGAATAGATCGAGATCACACTCGGGCTCGAGCCAAGACCTGGCAGATTCTGACTTGGCAGATTTTGGCCTGGCGAATTCTGCACGACGCCGCTTCGGCAGAAGCGCCGCACCTCGGCAAGCCGGCCGTCGTTCGGACTGAAGCCCTGCTGGGCCACCTGTCCGATGGACGTGCCACGCTGGCGGAGATTGTCGTCGATGCAGGAGATCTCGGCCGGCGGAAGCTTGCGCCACTCGGCCTGGATGGCCTGGTTGATGGCAGACTGAACCAGGCCGCCGAAGATGTTGACGATGTCGCTTCCGCTCTGGGCGAATACTGTTTCGCACGTCAAGCCGACACTGAACAGCACAGCGAGTGCCGGCAGCGTTCTACCCATAGTCTCAGCCCTTAGCCGTTTCCCCAGCAACATTATGACTTAAGGAAACGAGGACATGCAACCGAGAGGCTCAACTTTGGCGGGCTGCCGAATTGAGAACTTTAGTCTAGTTGCCCGCACGAGGTAGCGGCGGGCCGCTTCTCGGCGTGAGGGTCTGCGAGCCTTACTTCCGCCCGCCCCGGCTCAGCAGAAACACCCCCTGCTCGCCGAACATATTCCACACCCACCACGGCAATCGCAGCCGCAGCGGACGGCCGTAGAGATCCAGCGCCTCGGCGCGCTCCATCTTGACACCGATCGCGTCGCAGAGCTCGACGAAGTCCTTGATGGTGCAGAAATGGATGTTGGCGGTGTCGTACCAGGTCGCGGGCAGGTTCTCGGTGCGCGGCATGTGGCCGCCGATCAGGAGCTGGAGCCGCATCTTCCAGAAGCCGAAATTCGGGAACGACACGATGGCGCGGCGGCCGATGCGCAGCAGATTCTCCAGCACGACCCGCGGCTGTCGCGTCGCCTGCAGCGTCTGCGACAGGATCACGTAATCAAAGGCGTCGTCGGGATAATTGACGAGATCGGTGTCGGCATCGCCCTGCACCACCGCGAGGCCCTTGGCGACGCATCGGTTGACGCCCTCGCGCGACAGCTCGATGCCGCGACCGTCGATGCCGCGGGTCTCCAGAAGCTGGAGCAGGTCGCCCTCGCCGCAGCCGACGTCGAGCACTTTCGAACCGGGCTTCACCATCTCGGCGACCAGCAGATGGTCCGCGCGAAACTGGCCGGATTGCTCCGTCGCAACGCCGCCCAGCGGCAACACTTCCTGTGCAGACATCGCTAGCCGTCCCTGTCAGTCATTCTTGCCGGTGAGCCCGCGCGCTTTCCCTGCCGATTGCAGGAAGGCGCGGGCGATATCGAAGAATTCGGGCACGTCGAGCAGGAAGGCGTCATGGCCGCGATCGGTCTCGATCTCGGCGAACGACACCCGCGCGCTCGACGCATTCAGCGCATGCACCAGCGCGCGCGATTCCGAGGTCGGAAACAGCCAGTCGCTGGTGAAGGAGACCACGCAGAAGCGCGTCTCGATGCCCGCGAACGCTTTCGCCAGCACGCCGCCATGGTCGCCGGCGATGTCGAAATAATCCATCGCGCGGGTCAGATAGAGATAGGCGTTGGCGTCGAACCGCTCGACGAAGGACGAGCCCTGGTAGCGCAGATAGGACTCGACCTGGAAATCAGCGTCGAACGAGAAGGTCGGCAGCTCGCGGTCCTGCATGCGGCGGCCGAACTTACGATGCAGCGCGGCGTCCGACAGATAGGTGATGTGCGCGGCCATGCGTGCGACCGCAAGTCCGCGATGCGGATGGATGCCCTGGTCCGTGTAGCGGCCGTTGTGCCAGTCGGGATCGGCCATCACCGCCTGGCGGCCGAGCTCGTGGAAGGCGATGTTCTGCGCCGAGTGCCGCGTCGAACAGGCGATTGCGAGTGCGGAGTACACGCGCTTGGGATAGGCCGCGGTCCATTGCAGCACCTGCATGCCGCCCATCGAGCCGCCGACCACCGCAAACAGCGTGTCGATGCCGAGACGGTCGATCAGCATCGCCTGCGCGCGCACCATGTCGGGGATGGTGATCACAGGGAAATCCAGGCCCCACACCTTGCCGGTCGCGGGATTGATCGAGGCCGGCCCGGTCGAGCCCATGCAGCCGCCGATCACGTTGGCGCAAATGATGAAGTATTGTTGAGGATCAAGAGGTCGGCCGGGACCGACCAGCGTCTCCCACCAGCCGGACTTGCCGGTGACGGGATGCACGTTGGCGACATGCTGATCGCCCGTCAACGCATGGCAGATCAGGACCGCGTTGGAGCGATCGGCGTTGAGCTCGCCATAGGTCTGGAACGCAATCTGGAACGGGGAGAGATCGACGCCGCAATCGAGCCGCAGCGGCTGGTCGGCGCCGAACTGCGCAACCTGCGAGCTTGGATGATCCACCTCATGCGACCGGTCGTCGGCGCTGATCGCGGGGCTCGGTACGGACTTGACGCCACCCATCTCTGACATCGACCTCGTTTGCGACCGGCTGTTAAGCCGCCGCTGACATCAGGCCATGAAAAACCCGGCCTGAACGATAGGTTCGGCCGGGATCGAAAGGGTCCCCGGCCTGTTTAGCGAGTTTTTTAACGTGGCTGCAAGCCGGCCGGCTCAAATGACCACGGAACAGGCAAAAACTACTGTCTTGGACGGTTTTCGTCAAGTCACGGCCCGGATCAGCCAATTTCATCCCGGTCTCATCAGCCAAACAGGCCGTCATTTCTCTTTGCTTTCGCCGCCCTGACTGCCTAATCAGGACATCGATCGTAGCGGGCCCCGACCTTACCAACCGACTTGGCCGACCCGCATTAAAACGCCTCTCAACAGCCCCTGTCAGATATGTCCCAACGTCCGCCCGCGCCACCATCGCTCCAGGAATTGCGCAAGGAGATCGACGCGATCGACGAGGGCATGCATCGCCTGCTGATGCAGCGCGGCGACATCATCGACCGCCTGATCCAGGTGAAGCAGACCCAGGAGGTCGGCTCGGCGTTCCGCCCGGCGCGCGAGGCCGCCATGATGCGTGACCTCGTGCAGCGCCATCGCGGCATCCTGCCGCTCGACACGGTCGAGAGCATCTGGCGCGTCATCATCTCCACGTTCACCTATGTCCAGGCGCCGTTCTCCGTGCATGCCGACATCTCGGTGAACGAGCCCGCGATGCGCGATTCGGCGCGCTTCCATTTCGGCTTCACCGTGCCTTACGTCGCGCATTTCAGCGCGCAGGCCGCGGTCGAGGCGGTGGCGAAATCCAAGGGCGACCTTGCGCTGGTCTCGGCAACCTCGAGCCGCACGCCGTGGTGGCTGGAGCTGGAAGCCAACGGTGCGCCGAAGATCATTGCGCGGATGCCCTTCGTCGAGCGCGCCGACCATCCGGCCGCACTGCCGGTGTTCGCGATCTCGCGCGTCGCCGACAGCGCCCTGGTGACCGAGGTCGAGACCTTCAGCGTGCGCGTGTCCGGGTGGAACGCCGAGGTCGCGCGGACGCTCTCGCCGCTCGCCGAGATCGTAGCGGTGCCCGATACCGCCTTTGACGGCGCGGCACTGCTGGTCTCGGTCACGAGCGCGACCAGCATCGAGAAAATCAAGGCTGCCCTGATCGAAGCGGGGGCCTCGGTGCGCTCCACGGCCCTCGTCGGCAGCCACGCAACGCGCTATACGGTGCCCCCGACCGGGCCGAAATCGTAAGTCACGAGCAGCCCAGCCTATCCGGAGTTGAAGATGTCCCGCCCCGTGCCGAATCCCGGCATTCTCGATATTGCGCCCTACACGCCCGGCAAGAGCCCGGTCGCCGAGCCGGGCCGCAAGGTGTTCAAGCTCTCGGCCAACGAGACGCCGTTCGGGCCTTCGCCGAAGGCGATCGAGGCGTTCAAGAACGTGGCGGCGCATCTGGAAGATTATCCGGAAGGGACCTCGCGCGTGCTGCGCGAAGCGATCGGCCGCTCGTTCGGGCTCGACCCCAACCGCATCATCTGCGGCGCCGGCTCGGACGAGATCCTCAATCTGCTCGCTCACACCTATCTCAGCCAGGGCGACGAGGCGATCTCGACCACCCACGGCTTCCTGGTGTACCCGATCGCGACCATGGCGGTCGGTGCCAAGAACGTCGTCGCGCAGGAAACCAACCTCACCTGCGACGTCGATGCCATCCTCAAGGCGGTGACGCCGAAGACGAAGCTGGTCTGGCTCGCCAACCCCAACAATCCGACCGGCACCTATGTGCCGTTCGACGAGGTCAAGCGCCTGCGCGCCGGCCTGCCCTCGCACGTGCTGCTGGTGCTCGATGCCGCCTATTCCGATTACGTCTCGCGCAACGATTACGAGATGGGAATCGAGCTCGTCGCCACCACCGAGAATACGGTGGTGACGCACACCTTCTCCAAGATCCACGGCCTCGCCGCGCTGCGCATCGGCTGGATGTTCGGGCCCGAGCACGTCATCGACGCCGTCAACCGCATCCGCGGTCCCTTCAACGTGTCGACGCCTGCGATGTATGCCGCGGTCGCCGCGATCGAGGACACCGCGCACCAGGCGATGTCGAAGCAGTTCACCGAGACCTGGCGCAACTGGCTGACCGAGGAGATCGGCAAGCTCGGACTGAAGGTGACGCCGGGCGTCGCCAATTTCGTGCTGATCCACTTCCCCGAAAAGGGCAAGACCTCCGACGAGGCCGATGCCTATCTCACCAGGCGCGGGCTGGTGTTGCGCGCACTCAAGAACTACGGCCTGCCGCATTCGCTGCGCATGACCATCGGCACCGAGGAGGCCAACCGCCTCGTCGTCGATGCCTTGCGCGACTTCATGGCCGGCAAATGAGCGCCACACCGCACTTCCAGCGCGTCGCGCTGATCGGCTTCGGCCTGATCGGCGGCTCGATCGCGCGCGCTGCGAAGCTTCAGGGCCTGGCCGGCGAGATCGTCACCACCGCGCGCTCGGAGAAGACGCGCGCGCGGGTAATGGAGCTCGGCATCGTCGACCAGGTCGTGGCGACCAATGCGGACGCGGTGAAGGATGCCGATCTCGTCATCCTCTGCATTCCCGTCGGCGCCTGCGGGCCGGTGGCGCAGGAGATCGCGCCGCACCTGAAGCCCGGCGCGATCGTGTCCGACGTCGGCTCGGTGAAGGGCGCGATCGTCAGGGACATGGCGCCGCATCTGCCGAAGAACATTCATTTCGTGCCGGCGCATCCGGTCGCCGGCACCGAGCATTCGGGCCCCGACTCCGGCTTCGCCGAGCTCTTCATCAACCGCTGGTGCATTTTGACGCCGCCGGAAGGCGTCGATGCGGCGGCCACGGATCGGCTGCGCGCTTTCTGGGCAGCGATGGGCGCCAAGGTTGAGATCATGACGCCGGATCATCATGATCTCGTGCTCGCGATCACCAGCCATCTGCCGCATCTGATCGCCTACACCATCGTCGGCACCGCCGACGAGCTGGCGCAGGTGACGGAGTCCGAGGTCATCAAGTTCTCCGCCGGCGGCTTCCGTGATTTCACCCGCATCGCGGCGTCCGATCCGACGATGTGGCGCGACGTCTTCCTCGCCAACAAGGAAGCCGTGCTGGAGATGCTCGGCACCTTCACCGAGGATCTCGCAAAGCTCACCCGCGCCATCCGCCGCGGCGACGGCGAGGCGCTGTTCGACCACTTCACCCGCACCCGCGCGATCCGCCGCGGCATCGTCGAGATCGGTCAGGATTCGGCAGCAGCGGATTTCGGCCGGCAGCACGGGCAGCTCGGCAAGAAGCCGTAGCTGTCACCTTCGTCATTGCGAGCGCAGCGAAGCAATCCAGATTCGTTCCGCGGAAAGACTCTGGATTGCTTCGTCGCAAGTGCTCCTCGCAATGACGGGTGGTGAGAGAGCTTCGCTCGCAATGACGCCCGCACCTAATACAGCGGCGGGATCTGGCCGACCTTGACCGGGCCGAGCAGCACGGCGCCGTCGACGAATTTGAGCGGGAAGCTGCGGGCCTTCTTGCCTTCCAGCGTGCTCTCGGTGCCGATCGAATTGATGCCGGCGGCAACGCCGGCATTGGCGTTCTGCTTGATGACCTTGCCGAGGCCGGGAACGGCGCGGTCGAGCGCGCCGAACAGATTGTTGAGGTCCTGCGACTTCACGCCGGGGGCGACACGATCAAGCGTCGCCTGCGGCACGCCCTCTTCCAGCATCTTCTCGATGCCGAGCGCCGGGATCACGCGCTCGAGGCCGGTCACGGTCATCTGCAATTCGCCGTCGAGTCGGCCATTGGCCGAGAGTCCGAGCGTGCCGGCCGCAACCGCGATCATCTCGCCCTGCTGGATCCGCGACTGCACGATCTCGATGTGACCGCCGGCGGCCTGGATCTCGCGGAAGCGCTGCGGCCAGGGTTTTGGCGTGATGTCGGAGAGCCCGGTGATCTTCGCGCGCGTGTCCGCCTCGAACGGCTCGGCCAGCAGCGGATGGACGCCCTGGATGCTGCCCTGCGCGACATGGAGCACGGTCTCGATCACAGGATGATCGGACTTCGATCCTTCCGCGAGACGGCCGTGCAGCTCGACCTGCTTGGCGCGCGCGAGCGGCACCTGCACGCTGCCGTCGAGGCGGTTGATGACGGGATCGTCGAACACGATGGAGGCGCGGTCCGGCACCGCCGGCAGGCCGACCACGCTGCTGCGGCCCTTGCTCCAATTCACCACGAAGGTGTTTTGCGTGACGCCGTCGGTCAACGTCGCAGGCGCGGTGAATTCGGCGATGACGCGCTTGGGATCGTAGACCTGGGCAACGACCAGGATGTTGTCGAGCCTGGCCGTGAACGGCGTCTTGCTGGCGTTCTGCGACACCAGGGCGACGCTGGCGCCGGAACACTGGACCTCGAAGCGGAACGGGAAGCCGGCGATCGAGCGCTTGGTGCAATCGTAGATGCGGCCGGACTTGGCCTCCTGCGCCCGCCAGGCGTCCGCGGCAATCTCGGCCTGCGACGCCGCATAGAACCAGAAGCAGCTCCACGCGACGGCGAGGATCAGGAGGATAATGGGGGCGATGAAAAGGCCCCAACGGGGGCGGCGGCCTGTGGCAACGGTCATATCGGACATGCGGCGACCCTTTGACCCCAGATTTGGGCAAATGTAAGCGAGGCCGGCCCCCGACGAAAGGTGGAGAATTCGCTTCGCTTGGGGGCACGGTTCTGGTAGCCGTGCCCGAAATGTCCGAAATCACCCTCCCCTCCGTCACCACAGCCAAGGGCGATCTCTGGGTGTTCGGCTATGGCTCGCTGATGTGGCGGCCGGGTTTCGAATTCAGGGACCGCGTCCCGGCGCGGCTGGTCGGCGAGCATCGCGCGCTCTGCGTCTATTCCTTCGTCCACCGCGGTACGCCGGAGCAGCCGGGCCTGGTGCTCGGGCTCGACCGCGGCGGCGCCTGCCGCGGCATTGCTTTTCGCGTCGCCGAGAAGGACCGCGCCGACGTCGTCGCCTATTTGCGCGCGCGCGAGCAGGTCACCTCGGTCTATCGCGAGGTGATGCGCTCGGTGTGGCTGGAGAACGATGCACGGCAGCGCGTCTCCGCGCTCGCCTATGTCGTCGACCGCGGTCATGTCCAATATGCCGGCCGGCTGTCGCTCGCCGACCAGCATCGCCATGTCGTCCAGGGCCACGGCCAGTCCGGCGCCAACCGCGATTATGTGACGGCAACGGTGAAAGCGATCGAGGCGGAAGGTTTTCGCGACGCCCAGCTGCATCAGCTCGCGGCGATGCTGCATGGTGATGCACAGCACGCGCCGGCTCCCGCGGAAGATCGAGAGAATCGCTAGGTCTCCGACGGCGCGTAGCTCGGCGACGAGCCGATGAGCTGCTCCTGCTCTTTGCGGCCCGCTTCAACGAGGCGGCCGGTCGCGTCTTCGATGGCGGTTTGCACGCGAGAGAGAAATTCGTCCTTCGGCAGGCCCGCTGGCAGCGGATCCAGGAACTCCACCACCAGCGTGCCGGGATAGCGCATGAAGGTGCGGCGCGGCCAGAACAGGCCGGAATTGAGCGCGATCGGCAGGCACGGCACAGCGCAGGATGAATAGATCTGAGCAAAGCCGGTCTTGTAGTCGGGCGCAGCGCCGGGCGCCCGGCGCGTTCCTTCCGGAAAGATCACGAGCTGCCCGCCTGCGCGCACCGCCTCGCGCGCCCGCCGCGTCATGTCCAGCAGCGCCTTCACGCCGGCCTTGCGGTCGATCGCGATCATGCCGGTCTTGACCAGGAACTGGCCGAAGACCGGGATCTGCATGAGCTGACGCTTGAGGATGAAGATCGGGCGATTGAAGAAGCCCGGCAGCACGAACGTCTCCCAGAACGACTGGTGCTTCGCCGCGATCACCAGCGGCCCTGCCGGGATCTTCTCCTGCCCACGAAACTCGACCTTGATGTTGCAGATCACGCGCATCAGGAACAGCGTCGCCTTCGCCCACCATTGCGCGACGGTCAGCATGGCACGCGGCGGCAATGCGAAGGTCGGCAGCGCCACGATCGCAAGGCACACCAGCACGGCGTAGAACAGCACGTTGAACAGGAGCGAGCGCAGGAAGATCAAAGGCATCGACGATCCGATCAATTTGCCGATCAATTGGCCTGTGCCGTGGCGGGCCGCTTCGGCATCGGGCCTGCAGGCTGCTCCGACATCTCGGGCGAAAGGTCAATCCCGAAATCCTCCAGCCGCACTCTCAGCTCGGCGGCGATGTACTTGACGTATTCGGACAGGAGCAGCCGCAAGGTGGAGGCCGAGGTCCACCACGGCTCCTCACGCCATTTGTCGCCGACCACCACGAACGGGATCAGTGTCGTCTCCGGCATCGCATGCGAGAACTCCACCAGCGCGCGCGGCATGTGATAGTTCGAGGTGACCACGATCAGCGATCTGAAGCCGCGCCCCTCGGCCCAGCGCCGCGCTTCCGCCGCGTTGCCGCGGGTCGAGACCGCGGTGCGGTCGAGATCGACGCAGCAATGCATGAAGGACTGGTTCTCCGGCAGGGTCCGGGAGATGTCGCTCGCCGTCGAGGTCGGATGCACGCCGGAGATCAGGAGCCGCTTGCCGTAGCCGGCAGCCAGGAGCTCCATCGCGTCCGACACCCGCGAGGAGCCGCCGGTCAGGACCACGATGCCGTCCGCCTTGCGGTCCGGCGCGAGCTCCGCGCCGCGCAATTGCGACAGGAACGCGATGAAGCCCGCCGCCGCGCCGACGAAGGCGAGCGCGACCGTCGACACCACGGCCGCGCGCAGCCAGCCGCGCGGTAATTTCGGCGATCGATCGTCGGTCGGCGAGGTCATATGATGTCGGTGATCCCTTCCCCGGATGATTTTAGGACGTTTTGAGGCGAAGTGGAGTCCGGTTTATTCACCCTCTCCCTTGTGGGAGAAGGAAAGACAACAGGCTCAATCCACATCATTCAGCGTCGCGAACAGCGTCTGGCGCGAGGCAGCCGCGGTGATGGCGCCGATCAGCACCGCCTGCACCGCGAGCACGATGTAGCCCGACGGCCGCAGCGAGAAGGTGCCGAGCAAAGCTGCGAACTGGTCGCCGACGGGGGTGCCGGAAAACCAGCCGGCGATCGACTCGGAGAAGCCGAACACCAGCATGGCGGCACCGCCGCCGATCACGCCGCCCTCCAGGCCCAGCCTGAGGAAGTGACGCAGAAAGCGGTTGGCGATGTAACGGTCGCCGGCACCAACGAAATGCAGGACCTCGACGATCGGGCGGTTCGCCGCCATGGCGCCGCGGGTCGCGAACGACACCGAGATGATGGTCGCGATGATGACGAGTGCGAGGATGCCGATGCCGGCGAGCACGGTGGCGTTGGTCATCGAGCGCATCCGTTCGATCCAGGCGCGGTGATCGTCGACGCTGGCGCTTGGGGCGGCCTGGGTCACGCGCGCGCGCAAGGCGCCGAGATCGAGCTGCGTGCCGGGCTGCACGCGCGCGATGATCATGCGCGGCACCGGCAAATCGTCCATCGACAGGCCGGTGCCGAGCCAGGGCTCGAGCAGCTTGCCGCTTTCATCCTTGGTGAACGGCTTGACCTCGACGATGCCGGCCTGCGCGCGCATGGCCTCGGTCACCGCCGCGGTGTCGCGATCGAGATCGCGGCCGGCCTGCGGGCGGACCTGGATGGTGATTTCGCTCGCAACGTCCGACTGCCATTCCGCGGCGGAGGCGCTGACCAGCAGCACCGTGCCCGTGGTCATCGAGGCGAGGAAGGTCATGATGGCAACGACGGCGACC
This sequence comes from Bradyrhizobium sp. CCGB20, assembly GCF_024199855.1. NCBI lineage: Bacteria > Pseudomonadati > Pseudomonadota > Alphaproteobacteria > Hyphomicrobiales > Nitrobacteraceae > Bradyrhizobium > Bradyrhizobium sp. CCGB20. The sequence goes on from NZ_JANADN010000001.1 coordinate 8,614,772, forward strand.
AGCGCGCGGCCGTGGATCGAGGCGCGCGGCACGATCGGCGACATGTTGCGCGCCTTGGGCGGAAGCTGCGGACGCTCCTGTCCGAGGTCGACCAGCACGCCGCGCTCGTCGGTCCTACTCATAGACGTGCAACCGCCCCTGGTGCAGCACGAAGCGCCGCGCCTCGTACTGGTCCATCAGGCCGATGTCGTGGGTGGCGATGATGACGGCGGTGCCTGATTTGTTGAGCTCGATGAACAGCCGCAGCAGCCGGCGACCGAGCGTCGGATCGACGCTGCCGGTCGGCTCGTCGGCGAGCAGGAGCTGCGGCCGCGAGATCACGGCGCGCGCGATCGCCGCGCGCTGCTTCTCGCCGCCGGACAGGATCGGCGGCAGCGCGTCCATGCGGTCGCCAAGGCCGACCCAGCGCAACAGGTCGATCACCTCCTTGCGGTAGCTCGACTCGCTGCGCCCCATGACGCGGAACGGCAGCGCGACGTTCTCATAGGTCGTCATGTGATCGAGCAGGCGGAAGTCCTGGAGCACGATGCCGATGCGCTTGCGCAAATCCGCGATCTCGTCCTTGCCGAGCTGCGAGATGTCGTGGCCGAACAGATTGACGAGGCCGCGCGTCGGCCGGTGCGACAGGAACAACAGACGCAGCAGCGAGGTCTTGCCGGCGCCGGACGGCCCGGTGAGGAACTGGAAGGAATGCGCCGGAATCTGGAAGCTGAGGTCGCGCAGGATCTCCGGCCCCAGACCGTAACGCAATCCGACATTTTCGAACCGAACCAAGCTCAGCTCCGTTCGAGAGGGGGCGCGGGCGGGACTGCTGCGCTCCGCCACACGCGATCAACGGGTTTTGCGGCCGTTATGGTTTCCGGTTCGTTAACGGTCGCGCTGTAGCATTTGGGGTGCCCGGCTCTCCGCGACCGGGGCACCGTCAAGACCAGTCCGTGCATCAAGGCTCGTGTCCATGCATATCGTCTGCCCCCATTGTACGACATCCTACGCCATCAAGCTTGCCAGCCTGGGGGCGAATGGGCGGACGGTGCGTTGCTCCCGCTGCAAGGAGACCTGGGTCGCCTATGCCGAGGATGCCAGCGAGGAGGCGTCCGTCCGGGCCATGGCCGCTGCCAGCCAGGCCGACGATCAATCCGACCTCGCCGAGCAGTGGAACTCCTACGCCAAGGACGACGGCGCCGCCGAGACGCCTGTCGTCGACAGCCCCTCGATCGCCAGCGATTGGCCGGCCGAGGACGCCAGTCAGACCGAGGACGAATGGTCAGCGGCGGCCCGCGCCGCCGAGGATGAAGTCATCGGCGCGCAGCACCAGTCCTGGTTCCGCGGCCTGTTCAGCCGCCGCGGGGCACGGGTGAGGCGTCAGGCCCCCACCGTGGCGCCGCGAAAATCCCATTTCGGCCTGCCGACCGCTTGCGCCGCCATGGGCGCACTGGTGCTGGCGCTGGTGATCTGGCGCGGCGACATGGTCCGGCTGCTGCCGCAGACGGCAGCGTTCTACAAGATGGTCGGCCTCGAAGTTAATTTGCGCGGGCTGGCGTTCAAGGACGTTAAACTCTCCAGCGAGACCGTGGACGGTAAGCAGGTGCTGGTGATCGAGGGCGTGATCGTGGGCCAAAGCAAGAAGCCGCTCGATATCCCGCGGCTGCGCTTTGCGGTGCGCGATGCGCAAGGCGCGGAGATCTACGCCTGGAACACCGTGCTGGAGCAGACCGTGCTGCAGCCGGGTGAGCGCGCGTTCTTCCGCTCGCGCCTCGCCTCGCCGCCGCCGGAGGGCCGCAATATCGACGTCCGCTTCTTCAACCGGCGCGACATTGCCGGCGGCAGCGTGTAATCGGTCCCGCAAGGAAGGTTGGTCGCGAGGTTGGTCCCAAGGTTGGTCTCATGTCCAAAATCCTGATCGCCGACGACGAGGATTCGATGCGCCAGCTGGTGGCGCGCGCCATCGCCATGGACGGCCACGAGATCGTCACCGCGCAGGACGGCGCCGAGGCGCTGGAGATCCTGACCCGCGAGGACGGCGCTTTCGATCTCCTGCTCACCGACATCCAGATGCCGGTGATGGACGGAATCGCGCTGGCACTCTCCGCCGCGCGCGATTTCCCCAACCTGACCATTTTGCTGATGACCGGATTTGCCGACCAGCGCGAGCGCGCCTCGAATTTGAACGCGCTGGTGCATGACGTCGTGACCAAGCCGTTCTCGGTCGCCGACATCCGCACGGCGGTGGCGGACGCGCTGGCGGCGAAGAAGGGGTAACAGCTCGGTTGCTGCTTGTAGCCCGCATGAGCGAAGCGACATGCGGGGACAGTTGCCCCGGATGTCGCTTCGCTCATCCGGGCTACGAGAGTCTCAAAAATCCTTCAGCAGCCGCTCGAGATAATCGAGCTCGAGCTGCGGACGCGCGGGGTCGCTGAGGCGGCGGCGGAGCTCTTCGAGAATGCGGCGCGCGCGCTGGGCATCGATCTCGCCGGGGATCTTGACCGTGTAGTCGTCGCTGTATTCCTTGCCGCGCAGCGGCCGGCCCAACGGGTCGGTGCGTTCGCCGCCGCTCTGCTGGCGGCCGACAGCCTGACCGGGGCCGTCGCCGTCGCCCGGATCCTGGCCTTCGCCGTTCTGCTGTCCGCCAAGCGCGTCAGCGAGATCCTGCATGCCCTTGCGCAGGGCATCGATGGCCTTGCCCTGCGACGCCGTCGCACCGTCGGCATCACCCTCGCCGATCTGATTGCCGGCATCGCCCATGGCGTTCTCGGCGGCGTCGAAGCCGTCGTCGCCATCCTGATCGCCGTCCTGACCTTGACCCTGCTGGCCTTGTTGGCCCTGCTGCCCCTGCTGCTTCTGTCCGCGCTGGCCTTTCTGGCCATCCTGCTGGAGCCCCATCTCGGCGAGCTTCTTCTTGAGAGCCTCTAGCCGCTTCTTCAACTGCTCCTGCCGGCCTTGCGTATCCTGCGACCCTTCGCGCGAGGCCGAGGGATCGTTCGGATCGGGATAGAGATATTTCTCCATGTCCCGGATGGCCCTGGACTGCTGGCCGATGCTCTCGTCGGAGTTCTTGTCCTTCAGGCTGTCGGCCGATTGCTTCATCGACCGCTCGGCGCTGTCGAGCAGTGCATCCAGACTCTTCTGGTCGGCGCGCGACGACTGGGCGAGGCAAATCGAAGCCGTGGAACAGGAGAGCACCAGCACGAGGCAAGCCGTGGCGAGCCTTCCGCGGGCGGCCGTCCCATTTTGCCAAACTGAGTTATATGTCATGAGCTATCTCGCTCCCTGGGATTCACGCCAGGTCTTGAGCTCTTCGCGCAAGGCGTCCTGCTGCCTTGCCAGGTCCTCCAGCTGATCGCTGGTCGCGCCGCGCGTCTTCTGCCGCAGCTCTCTCGACTTGCGCAGGATCTCCGCGACCTTGGGCGGCAGGGGCTTGGTGCCGCGTTGACCGCGTTTGGAGTCCTTGCTCTGCCTGTCGGTCTCGTCCCGAAGCGCGTTCTGCTCGCGGAGCAGATCGTTCAGCTCGCGCGCAATCTCGTCCATCTCTTTCTGCTCGGCGCTGGGCGGCCCCGGAGGGTTTTCCAGCGCGCGCGCCAGGCGATCCAGCTCGCGCGCGGCCGCTTCGCGGTTGCCGCGCTGGATCAACCGCTCGATGCGCTTCATCTGGTCGTCGAGGCCGATGGCCGGCCGCGCCAGCGGATTGCTGCGCATCTGCTGCGCGTACTGGCGCATGTAATTGTCCAGCGCGGTCCGCAGATTGTCCATGAGCTTCTTGAGCTCTTCGTCGCTGGCGCCGCGCTGGAGCGCCTGCTTGAGCGCGTCCTGCGCCGCGCGCAACGCCTTGGCGACGTCGCTGATATTGCCGTCCTCGATCGTCACCGCGAGCGCCCACAGGCTGGCCACGACCTCACGCAGCGAGTCGTCGGTGCGCGCCGCCTCGAGCTGGCGCGCGACACTGTGCAGGCCGAGGTACTGCCCGGCCTCCGGCGTGAACATCTCCGGCGCGATCATCAGCGCGTCGAGCGCGGCATAGACGTCGGAATTCTTGTTGGCGTCGAGCGCGAGGATGCGGCGCTGCTCGATCAGCGCACGGGCGAGCGGCTTGGTGAACAGCCGGCCCGGCAGGCGCATGTTGAAGGGCTCGCTCTTCGCTTCGTTGCCGGCCTCGTCCTTGGCGGTGAGCGTCAGCGTGACGTCCGCGCCGGAATAGGGATCCTCGCTGAGGTCCTTCACCGTCTGGCCGACACCGTTGCGGGTCCGCGCATTGGGCAGCGTCAGCGCGAATTGCGGCGGCTGGAACAGCGGCCGCGCGGCCTTGCCGTCCGCATCCCTGGTTCCGTCCTTGTCCTCGGTTGCGCGCGGAACGAATTGCGCGGCGGCGCCGGTGACGCCGTAATCGTCCTCGATCTTGTAGGAGAGCTGCAACGCGCCATAGGCCTGACGCTCGGGATCCTTGGCGAGCGCGATGGTCGGCGCCCGGTCCGGCGTCGCCGTGAACGCCCATTGCGGCTGGCCCGAGGGCGCGCGGACATGCGCGCTGCCGTCGCCCGCGATGGTGAAATGCTTCTCGCTGGTGCCCTTCGGCGCGGCCTCGGTGGGCGCGACCTCCTTGAGACCGCCGGAGATGGCGACATCGAGGCTGCCACCGGAGGAGCGCACGATCAGGGTCGAACCGGCCGGAACTGCGAGCGGGCCGCTGGCGGGCAACGCCGCGGCCTCCTTGTTGGCGGCCGACAGGATGACCGGCGGCTTGCCGGTGTAGAGCGGCGGGGTGATCCAGGCATCGACGCGGACATTGGTGGGCGCCAGCACGCCGTTCCAGTCGAACGCGGCCCCCAGCCGCATCGCGCGCTCGTTGCCGGCAGCGAAGAAGGTCGCAACCAGCATCACCATGACCAGCGCGCGCAGCGCCCAGGGATCATGCAGAGGAAGGCGCGGACGCGGCAGGCCGGCACGGATGCGCTTGAGCGAAGCCAGCGTGCGCTCGCGCTGCGCCTGCCACAGCGCCAGCGCGACCGGGTCCTTTGAGCTCAGCGTGTCCGTGAGCGTCGTCGCCGGGCGGTGACGGATGCCGGAGCCACGATCGAGCCGGCTCAGGCCCTCGTCACGGGTGGGCCAGCGGAAACGGATCAACGGGATCAGCGCCGCGATTGCGATACCGGCAAAAATCACGAGACCGATGGCACGGACGACGGACGGCAGCGCCAGCCAGAGCCCGGCCCACGACACCACCAGGAACAGGCCGACGAGAGTCAGCACCCGCGCCAGATGCGGCCAGGCACGTTCCCACGCGATGGCATAAATGGCCCGATCGAGGGCCTGCGCCAGCTTCAGCCGCGACAGAGCGTCGCCATCGCGGATCGGGTCTGACGGGTCGGGGGTGACGCCGTTCAATCAACTCTCCAGGTTGCCCGGTAGAGAAGCCTACCACAACGGCAGCACTGAGGCATCCGTTCCCGTACGGGAGACACCCCTTTTCCCGCATAACACGAGGACGTGACTGGCCGGGTGCAACCCCGTAATTTCCGCGCGCCATTCCCAAGGGAAACGCAAGGGAAATAGAGGAAACGCCATGGACAAGAAGATGCACGACAAGGGCCTGGAAGTCCGCAAAGCGGTGCTGGGCGAGGCCTATGTCAACAACGCCCTGAAGAACGTCGACGATTTCAACCGTCCGTTCCAGGAGATGCTCAACGAATATTGCTGGGGCACGGTGTGGGGCCGCGAGGAGCTGCCGCGCAAGACCCGCAGCATGCTCAACATTGCCATGATCGCGATCCTCAACCGCCAGCACGAGTTTCGCGCGCATCTCAAGGGCGCACTCACCAACGGCGTCAGCCGCGACGAGATTCGCGAGATCCTGATGCAGGTCGCGATCTATGGCGGCATGCCCGCCGCAGTCGACAGTTTTCGCATCGCGCGCGAGGTGTTCGCGGAGATCGACGGGAAGGCATAAGCGCAACAAACAACACTCACAGCATTGCTCCGTCATTGCGAGCGAAGCGAAGCAATCCAGAACTCCCTCCGCGGAAATAGTCTGGATTGCTTCGTCGCTTCGCTCCTCGCAATGACGACGGGGAAGGAAATAGCACCATGGACATCGGATTCATCGGCCTCGGAAACATGGGTTTCCCGATGGCGCGGCGGCTGATCGAGGCGGGGCACAAGCTCGTCGTGTTCGACACGCGCAAGGAGGTCGTCGACAAGCTCGTGGCGCGCGGCGCCACCGCTGCGACATCGCCGAAGGACGTCGCCGATCAGGTCGAGACGGTCATGGCGAGCCTGCCCTCGCTGCAGGCATCGCTGGAGGTCGCGACGGGAGCGAACGGCGTGATCGAGGGAAGCCGCGCAAGACGCTTCATCGACCTGTCGACCGTCGGCTCGACGATGGCGACGAAAATCCACGGCCTCCTGGCAAAACGCGACATCGTGCAGATCGACTGCCCTGTCTCCGGCGGCGTCGGCGGCGCCGAGAAGGGCACGCTGGCGGTGATGGTGTCCGGGCCGAAGGCGGAATTCGAGTTGCTCAAGCCCGCGCTCGACGTGATCGGAAAGGTGTTCTTCATCGGCGAGAAGCCCGGTGCGGCGCAGACCATGAAGCTCGCCAACAATTTCCTGTCGGCAACCGCGATGGTGGCGACCTCGGAAGCCGTGGTGATGGGCGTGAAAGCCGGGCTCGATCCCGCCGTGATGATCGACGTCATCAATGCCGGCTCCGGCATGAACACCGCGAGCCGCGACAAGTTTCCGCGCGCGGTGCTGCCGCGCAGCTTCGACTTCGGCTTCGCCACCGGGTTGATGGTGAAGGACGTGCGGCTGGCGCTGGAGGAGATGAAGCAGCTCGGCCTGTCGATGGAGGTCGCGGACGCGGTGGGACGCCTGTGGGAGACCGTGATCAGCGCGGAAGGCGCCGATTCCGATTTCACCGCCGCGATCAAGCCGATCGAGAAGAAGGCGGGGGTCGTGGTCGGGGGAGCGAAGGGCGGATTGGCGGGGAAGTAGCGCCCAATCTCCACTGTCGTCCCGGACAAGCGAAGCGCAGATCCGGGACCCATAACCACAGGAAGACGTTTGGAGAAGACTCGGAGTTATCAGCTTCGCGCGACAACTCCGCCCTGGGGTTATGGGTCCCTGCGTTCGCAGGGACGACATTGAGTGTGAGGCGCGCTCATGCCGCCCCTCACCGCCTCACAGCCACGGCGCCGGCGTGTCCATCGCGATCAGCTGCTCGACCTCGATGCGCGGGCGCACCACGGCGTATTGATCGCCCTTCACCAGCACCTCGGGCACCAGCGGCCGCGTGTTGTAGGTGCCGGCCTGCACGGCGCCATAGGCGCCTGCGGTCATGATGGCGATGAGGTCGCCGGGCTTCGGCGTCGGCAGCGTGCGGTCGAGCGCGAGATAGTCGCCGGTCTCGCAGACCGGGCCGACGACGTCCGCCATGATCGTGGCCGCGCCCTGCGCCGGCTGCGTCACCGGCAAGATGTCGTGATGGGCCTCGTACAGCGTCGGGCGGATCAAATCGTTCATGGCGGCGTCGATGATGACGAAATTCTTGCCGTCACCGTGCTTCACATAGATCACCTTGGCGACCAGGATGCCGGCATTGCCGACGATCATGCGGCCCGGCTCGAACATCAGCGTGCAGCCGAGATTGTGGCTGACGCGCTTGACCATGGCGGCATAGGCGTCGGGCGCCGGCGGCGCCTCGCGGTCCATGTAATAGGGAATGCCGAGGCCGCCGCCGAAATCGACGTGCGAGATGTTGTGGCCGTCGGAGCGCAGCGTCTGCACGAATTCGGAGAGGATGCGGAACGCGGTCTCCATCTTGGAGAGATCGGTGATCTGGCTGCCGATATGGACGTCGGTGCCCGTCACCTCGATGCCCGGAAGTTTTGCGGCGCGGGCATAGACCTCGCGGGCATAGGCGATCGGAATGCCGAACTTGTTCTCGGACTTGCCGGTCGAGATCTTGGCATGCGTGCCGGCGTCAACGTCAGGATTCACGCGCACGGAGATGCGCGCGGTTTTGCCCATCTCGGTCGCGAGGCGCGAGAGCAGTTCTAGTTCAGGCTCGGATTCGACGTTGAGGCAGAGGATGTCGGCGGCCAGTGCGGCGCGCAGCTCGTCTTCCGTCTTGCCGACGCCGGAGAACAGGATCTTGCTGGCGGGAATGCCGGCGGCCAGCGCGCGCTTCAACTCACCACCGGAGACGACGTCGGCGCCGGCGCCGAGCTTGGCCAGCGTGCGAAGCACCGACTGGTTGGAGTTCGCCTTCATGGCGTAGCAGACCAGCACCTTCTCGCCGGCGAAGGCGTCGGCAAAGACGCGGTAGTGCCGCTCGAGCGTCGCGGTCGAATAGCAATAGAACGGCGTGCCGACGGTCGCGGCCAGCTCGGACAGGTTCACCGCCTCGGCGTGCAGCACGCCGTTGCGATAATCGAAATGGTTCATGGCGTTGGCTCAGTTGCCCCAGCCTACCGGCTGGGTCTTTCGTCCAGGAGCGGGTCGAGAATAAACGGTTTCTTCTTGCCCTTGGTCGCCACGGGCGCGGCGTCCGCACCATAGGTGGGATTGAACACGCTCGGCGTTCTCTGGGCTTCCATCTCGGTGTCGGTCGGCGCGGCACCGTTGGCCGTGGGTGCGTTGGAGGCGGTCGGCGGCAGATCCAGCGGGCCCTTGCGGCCGCAGCCGGCAAGCGCGAGCGCCGTCAGGCTCAAGACAATGATGGCCCACCCCGAGCCGGCCGGGCGAAACTTTGACGTCACGACGAAATCCCCACTACGCGGGGCGCACCATACAGAGGTTGGCGCGCTCTGGCGAGAGCCGGATGACCATGAAACATAAGCGAAATTTTGCCCTCAGCCCAATTTTCGCTCTTTTTCCAGCCGCTTCGCCCAAGCCTTGGCCTGCGACGCCACGTTCTTGGGCGCGGTGCCGCCGAAACTGGTCCGGCTCTTCACCGACGATTCGACCGAGAGCACGCCGAGCACGTCCTTGGTGATCCGGGGCTCGATCGCCTGCATCTCCTTGAGCGGCAGCTCGTGCAGCGCGACGCCGTCCCCGGCGGCCTTGGCGACGATCCGGCCGGTGACGTGGTGGGCGTCGCGGAACGGCATCTTCAGCGTCCGAACCAGCCAGTCGGCGAGATCGGTCGCAGTGGCGTAGCCCTCGCCCGCCGCGGCCTTCATCCTGGCCTCGTCGGGCACGAGATCGCGAACCATCCCGGTCATGGCGCGGATCGCCAGCGACAGCGCGGCAAAGCCCTCCATGGCGCCCTGCTTGTCCTCCTGCATGTCCTTTTGATAGGCGAGCGGCAGGCCCTTCATCACGATCAGGAGACCGTTGAGCGCACCGATGACGCGCCCGGTCTTGGCGCGCACCAGCTCGGCGGCATCAGGGTTGCGCTTCTGCGGCATGATCGAGGAGCCGGTCGTGAACTTGTCGCTGAGGCGGATCAGGCCGACCAGCGGCGACGTCCAGATCACGATCTCCTCGGCAAAGCGCGACATGTGCACGGCGCAGATCGAGGCCGCCGACAAGGTCTCCAGCACGAAGTCGCGATCGGAGACCGCATCGAGCGAGTTCGCCATCGGACGGTCGAAGCCAAGCGCCTTCGCGGTGGCGTGGCGGTCGATCGGGAACGAGGTCCCGGCCAGCGCGGCGGCACCGAGCGGAGATTCATTGAGCCGCTTGCGTGCGTCCTGGAAACGGCCGCGATCGCGTGCGGCCATCTCGACATAAGCAAGCAGATGATGACCGAAGGTGACGGGCTGCGCGGTCTGCAGATGCGTGAAGCCGGGCATCACGGTCGCGGCATGTTCGAGCGCGCGGTTGACCAACGACGCCTGGAACGCGGCGAGCGCGGCGTCGGTCTCATCGAGGACGTCGCGGACATAGAGACGGAAATCGGTCGCGACCTGGTCGTTGCGCGAGCGCGCGGTGTGCAGGCGGCCGGCGGCCGGTCCGATCAGCTCGGACAGGCGGCTCTCGACGTTCATATGGATGTCTTCGAGCGCACGCTTGAACGTGAAGCCGCCCTTGCCGATTTCTGACAGAATCGTGTCTAGACCCTTGCCGATATTTTTCGCATCAGAGGCCGTGATGATGCCCTGGCTGGCAAGCATCGCGGCGTGGGCCTTGGACGCGGCAATGTCCTGGGCAAAGAGGTGACGATCGACGTCGATGGAGACGTTGATCTCTTCCATGATCTCATCGGGACGTTCCGAGAACCGGCCGCCCCACATCTTGTTGCTCATGATCCCCTGCTCACGTCTTGCTTGCCGCGCCGGCCGCCGCATGTTTGCTGACGGCTGCCAGCCGTATTAAGAGGCCCCTGATAGCCATATCTGCGACCGGATGACAAACGATATGCTCGACAAGAAGCCCTCCGCCACGCGCCGGATCCCCCTCGTCATCGCCACGGTGGCGATCGGAGGACTGGCCGGCTTCGCCGCGCTGTACGGGCTGGGCCTGAGCCGGGCACCCTCAGGCGATCCGACCTGCAAGCCGGCGATTGCAACCGCGCAAAAAATCGCTCCACTCGCCCATGGCGAGCTGGCGGCGCTGACCATGGCCACTGCGCCCCTGAAGCTGCCCGACCTCGCCTTCGAGGACGCCGACGGCAAGCCGAAGAAACTGTCCGATTTCCGCGGCAAGACGCTGCTGGTCAACCTGTGGGCCACCTGGTGCGTGCCCTGCCGCAAGGAGATGCCGGCGCTGGACGAGCTCCAGGGCAAGCTGTCGGGTCCGAATTTCGAGGTGGTGGCGATCAACATCGACACCCGCGACCCCGAGAAGCCCAAGACCTTCCTGAAAGAGGCCAATCTGACCAGGCTCGGCTATTTCAATGATCAGAAAGCCAAGGTTTTCCAGGACCTTAAGGCAATAGGCCGGGCTCTGGGCATGCCGACCTCGGTGCTGGTCGACCCGCAGGGTTGCGAGATCGCGACGATCGCGGGGCCGGCGGAATGGGCGAGCGACGACGCGCTCAAGCTGATCCGGGCTGCGACCGGCAAGGCCGCCGCGTCGCTTTAAAGGGGTTTCAGGCGGTGACGTTGAGGTTGCCGCCCACGCCGGGGCCGACATTGGCGAGCGAGGGCTGACCGGCGCCCATCAGCGTCAGGACGGTGGATTTCTCCATGTCCATGTTCTGCTTCGTCAGCGTCGCCGCAATATTCGACTGCAGCGCGCCTTGCTGAGCGGCCAGCATGGTGCTGACCATCGCCATCATGTCCATTACGCAAACCCTATTTCCGGTCGTAACCTAGGGCGGATGGGTTAACGCGACATGAATTGTCACGGAGCCGCAAAGCGCAGCGTGCCCACCAATTTCACTGAGCAATCGGAGAGATGGTGGGCACGGCGCTTTGCGCCTTTGCCCACCCTACGGCACCGTCGCCTTACCTTGTCGGAACCGGCTTGGCGCCGCGGTAGTCGTAGAAGCCGCGCTGGGTCTTGCGGCCGAGCCAGCCGGCCTCGACGTATTTCACCAGCAGCGGGCACGGTCGATATTTCGAGTCGGCGAGGCCCTCGTGCAGCACCTGCATGATCGACAGGCAGGTATCGAGGCCGATGAAATCGGCAAGCTCAAGCGGGCCCATCGGATGGTGCGCGCCGAGCTTCATCGCCGCATCGATCGCCTCGACATTGCCGACGCCTTCGTACAGCGTGTAGATCGCCTCGTTGATCATCGGCAGCAAAATGCGATTGACGATGAAGGCCGGGAAATCCTCGGAGACCGCGACCTGCTTGCCGAGCTTGCCGACGAATTCCTTGGACGCCTCGAAGGTCGCATCGTCGGTGGCGATGCCGCGGATCAGCTCGACCAGCTCCATCAACGGAACCGGATTCATGAAGTGAATGCCGATGAAGCGCTCGGGCCGGTCGGTGGCGGCGGCAAGCCGCGTGATCGAGATCGAGGAGGTATCGGAGGCGACGATCGCCTCCGGCTTCAGCACCGCGCAGAGCTCGTGGAAGATCTTGCGCTTGACCTCTTCCTTCTCGACCGCGGTCTCGATCACGAGGTCGCAATCGGCGAGGTCGTCGATCTTCTCGGCGAGCTTGATGCGCGCCATCGCCTTGGTCTTGTCGTCCTCGCTGACGGCCTTCTTGGAGACCTGGCGCGCCAGATTGCCGTTGATGGTGGCCATGCCTGATTTCAGGCGGTCGGCCGAGACGTCGTTGAGGACCACGTCGAAGCCGGCCAGCGCCGCGACATGCGCGATGCCATTGCCCATCTGACCCGCGCCGATCACGCCGACCTTCTTGATCACTGCCGCCATAATGTCATCCACCGGAACGGCGCGCACGGCGCGCCTGCCTTTTCCCCCAAGCCGGGAGCTCTGATCTAATCAGAAGCCCGATTAGATCAGAACCTTGGCTCGAAACCTAGATTGGATCGCTCCCCCGGCGTGCCCCACGCCAAAGAAAACGCCTCAAAAAAGAAACACCGGCCGGGGTTTATACCTCCGGCCGGCGTTTTTGGCGCGTTTACTTGCCGAGCTTGGCGAGTTCGGCCGTCAGCTCCGGAACCGCCTGGTAGAGGTCGGCGACCAGGCCGTAATCGGCGACCTGGAAGATCGGCGCGTCCTCGTCCTTGTTGATCGCGACGATCACCTTGGAATCCTTCATGCCGGCCAGATGCTGGATCGCGCCGGAAATGCCCACCGCGACATAGAGCTCGGGGGCCACCACCTTGCCGGTCTGGCCGACCTGCCAGTCGTTCGGCGCATAGCCCGCATCCACCGCCGCGCGCGAGGCACCGACGCCGGCACCCAGCTTGTCGGCGAGCGGCTCGATGTACTTGGCGAAGTTCTCGCGGCTCTGCATGGCGCGGCCACCGGAGACGATGATCTTGGCCGAGGTCAGCTCGGGACGGTCGCTCTTGGCGACCTCCTCGCCGACGAAGGACGACAGGCCCGGATCGGCGGCCGCCGCCACGTTCTCGACAGCGGCGCTGCCGCCCTCACCCGCCGCCGCGAAGGTCGAGGTACGCACCGTGATGACCTTCTTGGCGTCCTTCGACTTCACCGTCTGGATGGCGTTGCCCGCATAGATCGGACGCTCATAGGTGTCGGGAGCGACCACCTTGGTGATCTCCGAGACCTGCATGACGTCGAGCAGAGCGGCGACACGCGGCATCACGTTCTTGAAGCGCGAGGTCGCGGGCGCGACGATCGCGTCATAGCCGGAGGCCAGCGAGACGATCAGCGCGGCGAGCGGCTCGGCGAGATCGTGCGCGTAAGTCTCGCCCTCGGCGAGCAGCACCTTCTTGACGCCGGCGAGCTTGGCGGCGGCATCCGCCGCAGCCTTGGCGTTCTGGCCAGCCACCAGCACGTCGACATCCGCGCCGAGCGCGGCAGCCGCGGTCAGGGCCTTGTTGGTCGCATCCTTCAGCGACGCATTGTCGTGTTCGGCAATCAGAAGCGTCGTCATCAGAGCACCCCGGCTTCGCTCTTGAGTTTCGATACCAGCTCGGCGACGTCCTTGACCTTGACGCCCGCCTTGCGGCCCGCCGGCTCCGTGGTCTTGAGAACCTCGAGACGCGCGGCGACATCGACGCCGTAATCGGCGACGGCCTTCTCCGCGATCGGCTTCTTCTTGGCCTTCATGATGTTGGGCAGCGAGGCATAGCGCGGCTCATTGAGACGCAGGTCGGTGGTGACGATCGCCGGTCCCTTCAGCTTCACGGTCTGGAGGCCGCCGTCGACTTCGCGGGTGACCTTGAAGTCGGAGCCTTCGACCTCGAGCTTCGAGGCGAACGTCGCCTGCGACCAGCCGAGCAGCGCGGCCAGCATCTGGCCGGTCTGGTTGCTGTCGTCGTCGATCGCCTGCTTGCCGAGAATGATCAGGCCGGGCTGCTCTTCGTCCGCGACCTTCTTCAGGATCTTGGCAACGGCGAGCGGCTCGACGGTACCATCAACCTTCACCAGGATGCCGCGGTCGGCGCCCATGGCAAGACCGGTGCGGATCGTCTCCGACGCCTGCGCAGGGCCAATGGAGACGACCACGACTTCGGTAGCCTTGCCGCCTTCCTTCAGGCGCAACGCTTCCTCGACTGCGATTTCGTCGAACGGGTTCATCGACATTTTGACGTTGGCGAGTTCAACGCCCGATCCATCGCCCTTGACGCGGACCTTGACGTTGTAATCGACCACCCGCTTTACCGGCACCAAGACCTTCATCGATCCTCTTTCACTCAATTTGGGAGGGGGGTTATCAACTGGCGCGGAACCTAAAGGCCTGATCCGGCCCGGTCAACGCGCGACAAGGCCAAATTTTAGACCTTACAAACGCGTCGCTCAATGGGCAGGAATCCGGGTCAGCGGTTCTGGCCCGGAACCCAGAGCACGTCGCCGGCGCCGTTGTGGTTGGCGGCACGGCTGGCGACGAACAGGAAGTCCGACAGGCGGTTCATATACTGGATGCCAGCGGCGCCCACGGGCTCGCCGGGCCGGGCTGCCAGCTCCACCATCACGCGTTCCGCCCTGCGGCAAATCGTGCGGGCAACATGGAGGTAGGCGGCGGCCGGCGGGCCACCCGGCAACACGAAGGAGGTGAGCGGCGCCAGCTTGTCGTTGAGCGCGTCGATGTCGCGCTCGAGCCGCTCGACCTGGCTTGCCACCACCCGCAGCCGTTCCGCCTTACCCTCACGCTCGGGCACGGCAAGGTCTGCGCCGAGATCGAACAGATCGTTCTGGATGCGGCCGAGCATCCCATCGAACTCGGGCATATCGCGGGTGTGGAGCCTGACCACGCCGATCGCGGCATTGGTCTCGTCGACGGTGCCATAGGCCTCGATGCGCAGATCGTATTTCGGACGGCGCTCGCCGGAGCCGAGCGCTGTCGTGCCGTCGTCACCGGTCTTCGTATAGATGCGGTTCAACGTGACCATGTTCAGCGTCCCATCGCCCAGACCGCGAGCATCGCGATCACGATCGCCACGAACTGAAGCAGCACGCGCCAGCGCATCAACTTCTGCGAAGTATTCGGCGAGCCGCCGCGCATCATGTTGACAAGGCCGAGCAGCAGCACCACCGCCACGGCGCCGGCTGCCACTGGCAGGAGGAAAGTACTCAGGAGAGATGCCATCCGGGGTAGATAACACCGTGTGCGCCGGTCCGCCATGGCGTTCCCGATCTGGCTTTCAGGCCGAGAATGTCAGAAGCTAGCGGCATGATTTCCGATTTGCGTCCGTCACTGGGCGTCTTCGCCTCTCCCCGCAAGCGGGACGAGGGAGCAGTACAGGGCACACCGTGAAGGCAATCCGCACCATCTACAACGTCGTGGAGGACGCCTTCTACACGTTCCTGGCCGATGACGGCTGGGCGATCGCGAGCCATATCGCGCTGTCGACGCTGATGGCGCTGTTCCCGTTCCTGATCGTGCTGACCTCGCTCGCCGGCTTCTTCGGCTCCAAGGAACTTGCCGACCAGGCCGCGAGCCTGATGCTTCAGGTCTGGCCCAAGCAGGTCGCCGATTCGATCTCGGGGGAAGTCCACGACGTGCTGACTACGACCCGCACCGGCGTGCTGACCATCGGCGCGGCGCTGTCGGTATACTTCGCCTCCAACGGCGTCGAGGCGCTCCGGGTCGCGTTGAACCGCGCCTATGCGGTGGTGGAGATGCGGCGCTGGTACTGGCTGCGGCTGGAATCGATCGGCTACACGCTGGTCGCGGCCATCACCGCGCTCGCCATGGCGTTCCTGATCGTGCTCGGACCGCTGTTCATCGAGGCGGCGCGGCGCCATATCCCGCTGTTCGTCGAATCCAACGAGAGCATCCTCACCTGGCTGCGCTACGGCATCACCGTGGGCGCGCTGATCGTGGCGCTGCTGATCCTGCACGCCTGGCTGCCGGCGGGCCGGAGGAGCTTCTTCCAGATCCTGCCCGGCATCGTCTTCACCATCGGGGCGTCGCTGATCTCGGGCGTCGTGTTCGGCCAATATCTGGCGCGCTTCGCCAACAATTACGTGACGATGTATGCGGGGCTCGCCTCGGTGATCATCGCGCTGGTGTTCCTGTATTTCATCGCCGCGATCTTCGTCTACGGCGGCGAGCTCAACGCCGCGATCATCAAGTCGCGGCTTCCTCACGGCGTTTCGCTTCAAGCAGCGCAGTCGCTAGAGCCCGCGGGGACACAGGCTTGACCAGGAAGGCGTCGGCGCCGGCATCGCGCGAGGCCGCCTCGTCCTCGCCACGGCCGGACACGCCGATGATGGGGATCTGAGCCAGCGGCGCCGGCATGGTGCGGATCCGCCTGATGGCCTCGACGCCATCGATGCCGGGCAGCACCATGTCCATCAGCACCGCATCGAACGCGCCCTGTGCCAGCCGGTCCACCGCGTCCTCACCGCGCCCGATGAACTCGGCCTGATGGCCGAGCTCGGTCAGGATGGTGTTGAGCACGACGCGGCCGAACGGGTTGTCCTCGACGCTGAGCACGCGCAGCGCGGCCACCGCATTCGCCTCGGCATCGCCCTTCGACTTGCGGGATTTGCGCGGTTCCGCCGCATCGAGCGACATGGTCAATGTGAAGGTCGCACCGCCGCCGCGCCGCGGCGCGACGGTGATGTCGCCACCCATCGCGCGCGCCAGCTGCTTCACCGAGGAGAGCCCGAGGCCGGCGCCGCCGAAGCGCGAGGCGATGGTGACATTGGCCTGGGTAAAGGGGCGGAACAGCCGCTTGATCTCGGCCATGGTCAGGCCGATGCCGCTGTCGGACACCGCGAAGGCGACGCCGACCCTGCCCTTCGCCTTGGCCTTGCCTTTGGCGGGACGCCAAGGCGCGACCGCGAGCGCGACACCGCCCTGCTCGGTGAATTTGACGGCATTGTCGATCAGGTTTTCGAGCGCGGCGCGCAGGCGGACGGGATCGCCGACCACCAGCCCGGGCAGCTTTTCAGAGATCTCGACCTGGGCCTGGAGGCCCTTGGCCGCGGCGCGCCCGGCGAGCGAATCGCCGGCGCTGCGGGCAAGCGCGCGCAGATCGAACAAATCCTGCCGGAGCGTGCTTCCACCATTCCCGGTCCGGGCGGCGTCCACGAACAGGGTGGCAAGGCTCGCCAGATGCTCGGCGCCGGCCTTGATGGTGTCGGCCCAGCGCCGCTCGCGCTCACCGAGATCGGAGGTGGCGAGCAGGTCGCTGATCGCGAGAATGCCGGTCAGGGGGGTCCGAACCTCATGGGCGAAGGCGGCGAGCGCGGCCTGAACCACGTCCGGCGCGACGGCCTTGGCGCCGCGCTGGCGCACCCGGCCGGCCGGCCCGGACCGCTTCCGAGGCGGTCGCCTGGACGTTCGCGTGGTGCGCGCTGGGCGCGTTTTCGCCGCCATGAATCCCCTTCGAAGGTCCCCTTCGAACCCCGGGCTCTCAAATCAGCATGGCACGGCGGAACCCCCGGAGTCACGGCGGCGTTTTGCTAACCCCCAGAGAAACTTAACCTAATCCCACCAGCCGGCGGATGCCGGCGGGATTGGCGCCGGCGGCGCGCAGCTCGCGCAGGCCGGTCGAGCGGCCCGATTTCGACAGCTTCCGTCCCGCTTCGTCCAGAATGAGAGCGTGGTGGCGGTAGGCGGGTTCCGGGAGGCCGAGCAGGACCTGGAGCAGGCGGTGGACCGAGGTGGCGTGAAACAGGTCCTGGCCGCGGACCACCTCGCTCACGTCCTGGAGCGCGTCGTCGACAACGACGGACAAATGGTAGCTGGTCGGCGTCTCCTTGCGGGCGAGAATGACGTCGCCCCAGGCCTCAGGCCGCGCCTGGACGACGCCGCGCTCGCCATCGGGCCCTTCGCCCAGTTCATTCCAGCTCAGGCCGGCAACTCGCCGGCAGGCCGCGGCCATGTCGAGGCGCAGCGCGTAAGGTGCGCCTGACGCGATCAACCGGTCCCGCTCGCCGAGCGGCAGTGATTTGGCATCGCCAGGGTAGAGTGGTGCGCCATCGGGATCGCGCGGCCATGGCCCGTCGGCCTCGCGGGCGGCCACCAGCAATGCGATCCCGGCGCGGCTTTCGAAGGCGGGATAGACGAGGCCGAGCGCGGAGAGTTTTTCCAGCGCGGCGCGATAATCGGCAAGATGCTCCGACTGCCGCCGCACCGGCGTCTCCCAGGCGATCCCGAGCCAGGTGAGGTCTTCGTCAATCGCCGTCTCGTATTCCGGCCGGCAGCGCGTCGCGTCGATGTCCTCGATCCGCAGCAACAGCCGCCCGCCGGTCTCGCGCGCGCGGTCGAGGTTCAGCAGCGCGGAATAGGCGTGGCCCAGATGCAGGAGACCGTTGGGGCTAGGGGCAAATCGGAAAACGGGTGGCATCATGTGCAAAGATCTCGTCATGGCGGGCTTGACCCGGCCATCCATCTCCCAGGACTCTGTTACGATAGGAGATGGATGCACGGGTCAAGCCCGGCCATGACGAGATAGGCGACAATGACCATCCACCTTGAAACCCAGTCCGATCTCGAAGAGGCCGTTCACGCGCTGATCAAGCGCGATCCGCGCCTGAAGCCCGTGCTTGCGACGGCCGGCATGCCCGCCTTGCGGCGGCGTGAGCCGGGTTTTACGGGGCTCGCCCACATCGTTTGCGGGCAGCAGCTCTCCACGGCGAGCGCTGCGGCGATCTGGGGGCGGCTGTCCGCCGCCTTCGATCCGTTCGACCACGACGCGGTGCGCCGCGCCCGCACCGACCGGCTGGGGCGGCTCGGCCTGTCAGCCGCCAAGATCAAGACGCTGAAACATCTCGCCCGCGAGATCGATGCGCAGCGGCTGAACCTCGACGTGCTCGCCGAAGAAGACGCCGACGCCGCACATCACACGCTGATCTCGCTGCCCGGCATCGGGCCGTGGACCGCGGACGTCTATCTGCTGTTTTGCCTCGGCCATGGCGATGCCTGGCCGGCCGGCGACCTCGCCGTGCAGGAGGGCATCAAGATCGGCCTCGGCCTCCAGGCTCGGCCGACGGAAAAGCAGATGGCACCGCTCGCCGAACCCTGGCGTCCTCTGCGCGGCGCGGCGGCGCATCTGTGGTGGAGCTACTACCGCGCGGTGAAGAAGCGCGAGGGCGTCATCGCCGGTGAAGCCTGAAGCGCGATGAGATTGGGCTAGACCGTCATCGCGCTTTGGTTTTTGTTTGAGCATGATCTTTTCGGAAAACCGCTGCACGCTTTGCGCTAACGCGGCCCTTCGGGTCCGGATCATGCTCTAACCCCGCAGCCTGACGCGATCGGCCCGGGCGCATTCGGCGACGAAATCGACCACGGCGCGCACCGCCGGCAGCTCGACGAGGTCGGGATGAGCGAGCAGCCACAGGTCCGCAACGCTGGCGAGCTTCTGCGGCGCGACGCGCACGAGATCGGGATAGGTCTCCGCGACGAAGCACGACAGCGCGGAGATTCCGAGCCCCGCGCGGGCGGCCGCGAGCATGTCGCCCTGGGACGAGCAGCGCATCACCACCCTGGCCTGCCGCGTGACGAGATCGCTCCACCGCGCAAGCTGGGCATTGGACGTCTGGTCGGCGAAGCCGATGATACTGTGCCCCTTCCACTCGCCGCGCCGTTCCGGCAAGGACCGGCCGGCGGCATAGTCGTGCGAGGCATAGAATCCCGTGCCGAGACGGCTGATCTTGCGGCCGACCAGGTTTTCCTCACCGCTGTCGAAGGGCCGCAGCACCACGTCCGCCTCGCGCCGGCGCACGCTGGCCGGAAACGGATGGGTGATGATCTCGAGCTGGATGTGATCGTGCGCACGCAGGAAGGCAGGCAGGCGCGGCATCAGCCAATGCGAAGCCAGCGTCGCCCCGATCGACAGCTTGACGGTGCCGCGCGCCTTGCGCCCTCCCGCCGAGACCGCGGTCTCGGCCCGCAGTGCCGCCGCAGCCATTGCTTCGGCGTGCTCGCGCAGCGTCCGTCCATCCGCGGTCAGCGCCAAACCGTCGGCGGCACGCGCGACCAGTCTGGTGCCGAGCTGGGCTTCCAGCGCCGCGATCTTGCGGCTGACGGTCGGATGGCTGGTGTGCAGCCGGCGCGCCGCCGCGGTGAAGCTGCCGGTATCGGCGACCGCGACGAAGGTCTTGCAAAGGTCCCAGTCCACCGGCAGCCTCCGTTCATATCTGAATGGCCGTTCGTTCAATATTGAACGACCATGGCTTGCCGTCCACCCCTTATAGTGGCGCCAAATCCACAGCACGGGGCGGCAACCCGCTCACAGAACAATCAACAGGGAAACGCCTCGTCTGCCGCCTGTCGGCGGGCTACGTTTCCGGGAGGACAACATGGCGCTGCCGGCTCTCTTGAAGGATTCGCTCGAGCTTCCCGTGGTCGGCTCGCCGCTGTTCATCGTCTCCGGGCCGGAGCTGGTGATCGCCCAATGCAAGGCCGGTGTCGTCGGTTCGTTTCCGGCGCTCAACGCCCGTCCGGTGGCAAAGCTCGACGAGTGGCTGAGCCGCATCGAGGACGAGCTCGGCGAATACAAATCGCGCAATCCCGGCAGGAAGGTCGCGCCCTACGCGGTCAACCAGATCTGCCACGCCTCCAACGACCGGCTAATGAAGGACATGGAGACCTGTGTGAAGCACAGGGCGCCCATCATCATCACCTCGCTGCGGCCGCCCGCCGAGATCGTCGAGGCCGCGCACTCCTATGGAGGGCTCGTGTTCCACGACGTCATCAACGTCAAGCATGCGCGCAAGGCCGCCGAGCAGGGCGTCGACGGACTGATCCTGGTGTGCGCCGGCGCCGGCGGCCATGCCGGCACGCTCTCGCCGTTCGCGCTGGTGCGCGAGGTCAAGCAATGGTTCAACGGCGCGATCCTGCTGTCGGGCGCAATCAGCGACGGCTTCGCAATCGCCTCCGCGCTGACGCTCGGCGCCGACCTCGCCTATATGGGCACGCGCTTCATCGCGACGAAGGAAGCCAACGCCGAGGAAGCCTACAAGTCGGCGCTGACGCAGCACGCCGCGCACGACATCGTCTACACGAACCTCTTCACCGGCGTGCACGGCAACTATCTCGGCCCTTCGATCGCCGCCGCGGGCCTCGATCCGGATAATCTGCCGGTGGCCGACAAGACGAAGATGAATTTCGGCTCCGGCGGCAACATGAAATCCAAGGCGTGGCGCGACATCTGGGGCTCGGGCCAGGGCATCGGCCAGATCGCCGACGCGCCGCCCGTCGCCGAACTCGTCGATCGGATGAAGGGCGAATTCGATCAGGCCCGGCAGGATTTCCTGATGCGCGCCAGCGCCTGACGGCCTGATCCGGCAGGCAAACCGGACTGACAAGAACAACGGGAGGACATCATGAAGCTGGCGACCGCACTGATCGGCATGTCGCTGCTGACGCTCGCTACCGGCAGCGCCCGCGCGGAAGGCAACAACGAGATCCGCATCGGGCAGACCCTGCCCTATAGCGGTCCGGCATCCGGCTTCGGCGCGATCGGACGGACGCAGGAGGCGTTCTTCGAGAAGGTCAATGCCGAAGGCGGCATCAACGGCCGCAAGGTCAGGTTCATCACCCTGGACGACGCCTACTCGCCGCCGAAGACGGTCGAGCAGACCCGCAAGCTCGTGGAGCAGGACGAGGTGCTGATGATGTTCGGCTCGCTCGGCACCGCCACCAACAGCGCCGTGCAGCGCTACCTCAACGCCAAGAAGGTGCCGCAGCTGTTCGTGCTCTCGGGCGCCACCAAATGGGCCGATCCGCAGAAGAATCCCTGGACGATGCCGGGCATGGCCGCCTACGAATCCGAGGGCGTGGTCTATGCCAAATACATCTTGCAGACCAAGCCGGATGCCAAGATCGCGATCCTGTCGCAGAACGACGATTTCGGCCGCGACTATGTCGCTGGGTTCAAGCGGGCGCTCGGGGCCAAGGCGGCCGGCATGATCATCGCGGAAGCGAGCTACGAGACCAGCGCGCCGACGATCAGCTCGCAGCTCTCGACCCTGAAGGCTTCAGGCGCCAACGTGCTGTTCGGCGTCGTGCTCGGCAAATTCACCTCGCAGATGGTCAAGGGCGTCGCCGAGATCGGGTGGAAGCCCGAGCTGTTCTTCGTGCCGACGTCGGCCTCGTCGATCTCGTTCCTGGAGCCGGCCGGGCTCGACAACGCGGTCGGCCTGATCTCGTCGAGCAACCAGAAGGACACGATGGACCCGCAATGGGCCAATGATCCCGGCGTGAAGGAGTATTTCGCCTTCATGAAGCAATACATGCCGACCGCGGACCTCTCCAACTCCAACTACGCCGCGGGCTATCACTATGCCACGCTGCTGATGACGGTACTCAGGGCGTGCAAGGACGATGTCAGCCGCGACAACATCATGCGCCAGGCCTCCTTGCTGAAGGAGGTCAAGCTGCCGCTGCTGCTGCCTGGCATGTCTGTTACGACCGCTCCCGACGACTATCTGCCGTTCCAGCAGCTTCAGCTCCGCCGCTTCAACGGCAAGAGCTGGGTCGGATTCGGCGACGTGCTCGACGATCGCTAGGCTCGAGCGGGATAGGGACGCACCATGATCATCAGCGGCGAACGCCGGATCGGCTATGACGAGATCCAGGCTCGCATCAGGCGGGCGATGACCGGTTTCCGCGCCCTGGGCCTTGCCGAGGCCGCGCCGGTCGCGATGATGCTGCGCAACGATTTCGCCCTGTTCGAGGTGGTTGCGGCCTCCGCGGCGCTCGGCAATCCGGTGGTGCCGATCAACTGGCATCTGAAGGCCGAGGAGGTCCGCTACATCCTCGCCGACAGCGGCGCGAAGATCATGGTCTGCCATGCCGATTTGCTGCCGCAAATCCGCGACGGCGTGCCGGCGGATGTCCGCCTCCTCGTCACCGCGACACCGCCCGAGCTCGCGGCGACCTTCTCAATTCCCCCTGATATGACCGAGGTCCCGGCCGGACTGACCGACTGGGACCGCTGGCGCGATGGCCATGCCGAATCGCAGGAGCCGCCGCGGCGCGCCGCAGCGATGATCTACACGTCCGGAACGACCGGCATGCCGAAGGGCGTGCGGCGCATGCCGATGCAGCCTGAACAGGCGTCCGCTTCCGAACGCGTGGGCGCGATCGCCTATGGCATCAAGCCCAGGGAAGACCAGGTCGTGCTGATCAACGGGCCGATGTATCACTCGGCGCCGCACTCCTACGGCATGATGGCATTCCGCAACGGCTGCACCATCGTCCTCCAGGCGCGGTTCGACGCCGAGGAGCTGCTCGCGCTGATCGAACGCCACGGCGTCACGCACATCCACATGGTGCCGACCATGTTCGTCCGGCTGCTGCGGCTGCCCGAGGCTACCAGACGGCGCCACGACCTCTCGTCGCTGCGTTTCGTCGTGCACGGCGCCGCGCCCTGCCCGTCCGACGTCAAACGCGCCATGATCGACTGGTGGGGAGGCGTCATCAACGAATATTTCGGCTCCACCGAGACCGGCATTCCGGTGTGGCATTCGGCCGAGGAGGCATTGAAAAAGCCGGGCACGGTCGGCCGCGCCATCGAAGGCGGCATCGTCAAGATCTTCCGCGAAGACGGCAGCCTCTGCGGTGTCAACGAGGTTGGCGAAATCTACATGCGCC
This sequence comes from Bradyrhizobium sp. CCGB20, assembly GCF_024199855.1. Lineage (NCBI taxonomy): Bacteria > Pseudomonadati > Pseudomonadota > Alphaproteobacteria > Hyphomicrobiales > Nitrobacteraceae > Bradyrhizobium > Bradyrhizobium sp. CCGB20. The sequence continues at coordinate 8,638,313 of NZ_JANADN010000001.1, forward strand.
AGACGGCGGTGCCCGATTTCGACTACCACGGCAAGTCCCAGGCCAGGGCCGAGGCAGGACGGGACGGCCTCGTCAGCGTCGGTGACGTCGGCTATCTCGACGAGCACGGCTATCTGTTCCTGTGCGACCGCAAGCGCGACATGGTGATCTCAGGCGGCGTCAACATCTATCCCGCCGAGATCGAGAACGCGCTGATTGGAATGCCGGGTGTGCGCGACTGCGCCGTGTTCGGCATTCCAGACGCCGAATTCGGCGAGCGGCTGTGCGCCTTTGTCGAGCCTGAGACGGACGCGCAACTCTCGGCCGCAGCGGTGCAGGTCTGGCTGCGCGAGCGATTGGCCAACTTCAAGGTGCCGAAAGACGTCCAGTTCATGGATGCACTGCCCCGCGAGGCGACCGGAAAGATCTTCAAACGCAAGCTGCGCGATCCCTACTGGGCCGGCCGGACTCCGAACCGCACCTAGGGGGGAGCGAACAAACGCCGTTTAAAACAATGTTGCTGTTGCAAAGCGCGCAACTGTGAAACAGAAGATGCCGGCACGGAGACAGCTGGGACCTTTACCATGACATCGACCGACTTTGTCGTTGCGCGCAATGACCTCGCCGAGTGCAAGCTGATCGAAACCGCAATTCCAGATTCGGCCGCCCTGCCCTCCGACGCTCTGCTCGTCAAAGTCGATCGCTTCGCCTTCACCGCCAACAACATCACCTATGCGGTGATGGGCGACGAGTTGAAATACTGGCAGCTCTTTCCAGCGCCGGACGGTTTTGGCAACATTCCGGTATGGGGCTTTGGCGAGGTGATCGCCTCCACGCATCCGAACGTTGCCGTGGGCGAGCGCCTGTTCGGCTATTTCCCGATGGCGACGCATCTCGTCATCGAGGCCACCGACGTCAGCAAGCGCGCCCTTCGTGACGGCGCCGAGCATCGCAAGCAGGTCTCGCCCGTCTACAACCTGTATTCCCGCGTCACCGGCGATCCCGCCTTTGCCGGACATCAGGGCGATCTTCAGGCACTGCTGCGGCCGCTGTTCATGCTGTCGTTCCTGGTCGACGACTTCCTCGCCGAGAACGACGATTTCGGCGCCCGCACCGTGCTGCTCTCCAGCGCCTCGAGCAAGACCGCGTTCGGCCTCGCCCACTTGCTGCACGCGCGCGGCCGCAAGGTGGTCGGGCTGACATCATCAGGCAATACCGGCTTTGTCTCGTCGCTCGGATGTTACGACGAGGTCGTCACCTACGACCGCGTGACGTCGCTGCCCTCGGATGCGCCGGTCGCCTTCGTCGACATGGCCGGCAACAGCGCGCTACGCGCCGGATTGCACCAGCACTTCGGCGACCAGATGAAGTGCTCCGTGCGCGTCGGTTTGACGCATCGCGCCACCGAGGCAGACGAAGGCGCCCTGCCCGGCGCAAAACCGCGCTGGTTCTTCGCCCCCGACCAGATCCGCAAGCGCGCCAAGGAATGGGGCCCTGGCGGCATCGAGCAGCGCTTTGGCACGGCATGGTCCGGCTTTGCGCCGCTCCTGGAGAGATGCCTGACCGTGGTCGAGAGCCGCGGACCCGACGCGGTGCGGCAGGTGTTTCTCGATACGCTGAATGGGCGCATTCCGCCGGAGCAGGGCCACATGCTCTCGCTGCTCGGGTAAACCGCTTTCGAGGCCTGTCGAACCGGTATAGCGTCCACCTCAGAGGAAACGCCGCGAAGACGGCCACGAGGTCGCGCATGCTGGACAAGACGAAGGATATTTCCGTCTCTGCACAGGCCTGGCTCGATGAGTTCGAGCGCACGCTTGGCAGCCCCCTTGGCAGCAACCTTGGCAAGCCTGATCCGGCCAGACTCGACCATCTCTTCCTCGCCGACAGTTTCTGGCGCGACGTGCTGGCGCTGAGCTGGAACCTGCAAACGATCGCGGGCCACGATCAGATTGCACGATCGCTGACGGCGCTCGCGCCCAAGGCCGCGCCGACCAGCTTCACGATCGCGCCGAACCGCGCGGCGCCGCGCTGGGTCACGCGCGCCGGCACGAGCACGATCGAGGCCATCTTCAATTTCGAGACCGCGGCCGGCCGCGGCAGCGGCATCGTCCGGCTCGTTCCGGACAGCGCCGACGGCGATCGCCTGAAAGCATGGACGCTGCTCACCGCGCTGGACGAGCTCAAAGGCTTCGAGGAGCAGCTCGGCACGTCGCGGCCGCGGGGACAGGCCTATTCACGCGATTTCCGCGGGCCGAACTGGCTCGATTTGCGCAACGCATCGCGCGACTACGTCGATCGCGATCCTGCCGTGCTGGTCGTCGGGGGCGGCCAGGCCGGCCTTGCGATTGCAGCACGGCTGAAGCAATTGAAGATCGACACACTGATCGTCGATCGCGAGAGCCGGATCGGCGACAACTGGCGCAAGCGCTATCACGCCCTGACCCTGCACAACCAGGTGCAGGTCAATCATTTGCCCTACATGCCGTTCCCGCCGAACTGGCCGACCTACATCCCGAAGGACAAGCTCGCCAACTGGTTCGAAGCCTATGTCGACGCGATGGAGCTGGATTTCTGGACCGGCACCGAGTTCGAGGGCGGATCGTACGACGACGCGAAGGGTGGCTGGACGGTCACGTTGCGACGCGCCGACGGCAGCAAACGCGTCATGCACCCGCGCCATGTCGTGATGGCGACCGGTGTCAGCGGCATCGCCAACGTGCCTGATATTCCGACTCTCGATAATTTCAAAGGCACGCTGCTGCATTCCAGCCGCTACGAGGACGGCGAGAACTGGACGGGCAAGCGCGCCATCGTCATCGGCACCGGCAACAGCGGCCACGACATCGCGCAGGACCTCTGCTCCAGCGGCGCCGCGGTGACGCTGCTGCAGCGGTCGCCGACGCTGGTCACCAATATCGAGCCGTCCGCCCAGCTCGCTTATGCGACCTACAACGAGGGCACGCTCGAGGATAACGATTTGATCGCGACCTCGATGCCGACACCGCTGGCGAAGAAAACCCATGTGATGCTGACCGAGCAGTCGAAGGAGCTCGACAAGGAGCTGCTCGACGGCCTGCGCAAGGTCGGCTTCAAGCTCGACTTCGGCGAGGCCGGCACCGGCTGGCAGTTCAAATACCTCACCCGCGGCGGTGGCTATTACTTCAACGTCGGCTGCTCAAACCTCATCGTCGAAGGCGCGATCAAGCTCAGGCAGTTTGCGGACATCGAGGGTTTCGTTACCGAAGGCGCGAGGATGAAGGACGGCACGACCGTCCCCGCCGACCTCATCGTGCTCTCGACCGGCTACAAGCCCCAGGAATATCTGGTGCGAAAACTGTTCGGCGACGGCGTCGCCGACCGCGTCGGCCCGGTCTGGGGCTTTGGCGACGGCCTCGAGCTGCGCAACATGTATGCGCGCACCGGGCAGCCCGGCCTGTGGTTCATCGCCGGCAGCCTCGCGCAGTGCCGGATCAACTCGAAATATCTCGCGCTCCAGATCAAGGCGATCGAGGAAGGGATTTTGCGGCGTGAGGTGGGCACAACGTAAACCAGCCGTCATTCCGGGGCGCGCGTAGCGCGAACCCGGAATCCATCAATCCACAAGGTATGCTGCACAATGGATTCCGGGCTCACGCTTCGCGTGCCCCGGAATGACAGAAGGAGAGACCACACATGCCAGCCATTCTCGGCGCCGGCGAGCACCGCTACCGCGTCGTCGAAAATTTTGCAAAGCTGCCTGACGGTTGGCAGCTCACCGACGTCGCCTCGGTCGCGGTCGACAGCAAGGACCGCGTCTACGTCTTCAACCGCGGCGCCCATCCGATGGTGGTGCTCGACCGCGAGGGGAATTTCCTCCGAAGCTTTGGCGAAGGGCTGTTCTCGCGTGCACACGGCCTGCACATCGATGCCGACGACAATCTCTATTGCACCGATGACGGCGACCACACCGTGCGCAAATGCACCACCGACGGCAAGGTGCTGCTGACGATCGGCATCCCCGAGAAGCCGTCGCCGTTCATGAGCGGTGATCCCTTCCATCGCTGCACCCACACCGCGCTGTCGCCGAAAGGCGAGATCTACGTCTCCGACGGCTATGGCAATGCGCGCGTGCACAAGTTCACGCCCGACGGCAAGCTGCTCAAAAGCTGGGGCGAGCCGGGCACCGACCCCGGTCAGTTCAACATCGTGCACAACATCGCCACCGACGCCGACGGATTTGTCTATGTCGCCGACCGCGAGAACCACCGCGTGCAGGTGTTCGACGGCGAGGGCAAGTACCAGACGCAGTGGAACAACCTTCACCGCCCCTGCGCGCTGTGCTGCTGTGGTGGCGGCAAGAGCCCGACGTTCGTGATCGGTGAGCTCGGCCCGGGCCTCGATATCAACCGCAACGTACCCAATCTCGGCCCGCGGCTGTCGATCGTGGACGCCAAGGGCAACCGCATCGCGCGGCTCGGCGGCGAGAATGGGCCAGGCGTTGCCAGCGGCAAATTCCTGGCGCCGCACGGCCTCGCGCTGGACTCCAGGGGTGACATCTATGTCGGCGAAGTCGGCGTCACCAACTGGAAGGCCAGTTTCGGGGAGGAGGAGATGCCGGCCGTGGTGCGCGCCACGCGCTGCTTGCAGAAGCTGGAGCGGGTGCGGGAGTAATTGGGCGGGCGAGGCCGCGATGCGCTGTCAGGTCGACCCCGCCCCCCACCCAACATCGTCCTCGCCCCCAGATCACGGCGTTTTTGAGCGCTTTTGCCACCCCGCCGCCGCATTGCTTGCGCCTGAATAAGTCGCTCAACGGGCTTCACAATCCCGTCACGCTGCATGTAGTATGTCAGTACATGCTGCTTCGCAGCGTATATTGGAGGCCGGGAGCGTTACTTGAACGCACATGTCTCGCAAGGCAGTTGGCCGGTGTTGGTGCTGAATGCGGACTTCCGGCCGCTGAGTTACTACCCGCTGTCTCTTTGGTCGTGGCAGGACGCGATCAAGGCGGTGTTCCTCGACCGCGTCAACATCGTCGCACATTACGATCAGGCGGTTCACAGTCCCACGCTGCAAATGCAGCTGCCGAGCGTCGTCTCGCTCAAATCCTTCGTCAAGCCGACCACCCATCCCGCCTTCACCCGGTTCAACGTCTTCCTGCGCGACCGCTTCAATTGCCAGTATTGCGGCTCGCCCGAAGACCTGACGTTCGATCACATCATCCCGCGCAGCAAAGGCGGCCAGACCACCTGGGAGAACGTGGTCGCGGCTTGCTCGCCGTGTAACCTGCGCAAGGGCAATCTCACGCCGGCGCAAGCCAAGATGTTTCCGCGCCAGCACGCCTTCGCCCCGACCGTGCACCAGCTCCACCGCAACGGCCGCCTGTTCCCGCCGAACTATCTGCACGATAGCTGGCTGGACTATCTGTATTGGGATACGGAGCTGGATCCGTAGGGACGCAGAGGCAGTGCACCTCATAAAAGTGTCAGAACACACATAAGTGCGTCACGTTTTGCGGCGTGATCTGCCAAAACGACACCATAGGACCGAGCGAAAACGCGGGATGACGTTCTTCTGAGCGGTATCCTCATCGACCAGCGCAGCGCCTTCCATTCGGCGACCATCCGCGAATCGGTGACGGCGAATTCCCTGCTCGGGCAGGCGCGGCTGGTCGCCGACGGTGCGGCGCAGGGCGTGGACGCGGCGACCGCGAAGCTGCCGGCAATTGCCCAACCATCGGGACAGATCCAGAGGCACGCGCTGGTGATGACCTACGGCGACTGCTTCTGGCTGCTCGGGATGACCCTGCTGGCCATCGTGCCGATCGTCCTCCTCTTGCGGCGTCCGGCGCCCGGCCTGGCCGTCTCCGGCGGGCACTGAAGCGCGCCCGCGCTGTCGCTCCTAGCCGCCTGCAAGCCTACGCCCGGCCGTTGTCGCTACAACCGACCATGTTTCTAAGCGCGCAGGCCGAAAGTTGAATGATCGAGACCTGCAATCGCGCGATCAGGCTAACGATGGGCGTCAACAGCGTGAACCGAGCATTAGATCGCAAAGGAACAATCGAGCTTCGTAGTGAATTACCCGTCGTTGTAATCGTGGAGAGTGCAAATGCGACCGACCAAAGTTCTCTTAGCAATCAGCTTCGTCGCTGCCGCAGCAACCGTTGTGCCTAGCATGGCTGACGCCCGTGGTGGGCGCGGAGGTGGTGCCCATTTCCACGGAGGTGGTGCACGTTTCCATGGAGGCGGTGCACACTTCCACGGCGGTGGTGCGCGCTGGCACGGTGGAGGGACACGTTGGGCCGGAGGCGGTCGCTATTACCGTGGCGGCTATCGCGGAGGCTATTACGGTCCTGGTTGGGGAGCTGCCGCGGCTGGTGTAGCAACAGGCGCCGCGCTGGGAGCCGCGGCTGCGTATGGTTCATCTTGTTACCAGCAACAATGGAACGGTTATAGCTATGTGACAGTGAGGGTCTGTTAGGCCGTGAACCCATAAATCTGCCGGGAGCGACGCGGGCCGCCGATCTTCAGCCGAAACATGCTTATCCTTTGGTCATGACGGCTATCGGTGGTAGCCGGACTCCCGGCAACTTGTCTCAACGTCGCTTCTGAGACGTCGGATGATCGGGACGCCGACGCGCCTCACACCCCGATTGCGTTCCTTGCCACCACGTCGCGATAGAACGCTGCGCTCAGCTTCGGCAGCCTCGCCTGGGTCTCGAAGTCGACCCGGTAGAGGCCAAAGCGCTTGCCGTAGCCGAAGATCCACTCGAAATTGTCCATCAGGCTCCACAGGAAATAGCCGCGGACCGGCACGCCCTCGGCGATCGCGCGCTGCATCTGGGTCAGGTAGTTGCGCAGGAACATGATGCGGTCGAGGTCGTAGACCTGGCCGTCGGCGGCGATCTTGTCTTCGGACGAGGTGCCGTTCTCGCTGATATAGATGTTCTCGATGTTCCAGATTTTCGCGGCAAGGCGTGGGGCCCAGTAGATCACTTCCGGGCCGACCCGCAGCCATTCCGAGTTCATATGCGGGAACGAGGTCGGGAACGGCAGCACGCGGAAGCCCGGCGCGCGGTCGGACGCGGTCACGTAATATTGCGGCGCGTAGATGTTGAGGCCGACGAAATCGTTCGGCGTGCCGATGATCTTCAATTCCTCCGGCGTGAATTTCGGCGCATCCGCCCCGGCATAGGCGAGGAAGCCGTCGGTGTACTTGCCCTCCAGCACCACGCCGAGAAAGCCGGCGTTGAGTTCGCGCGTCGCGACCTCGGCAGCGCGAATGTTTTCGGGCGTCGCGATCGCCGGCACGCAGGCCGCAATGTTCTCGGCGGCGCCCACACGGGTGCCTGCGCGCCCGGAGGCGCGGATCGCCTGCACCGCGAGCCCGTGCGCCAGTGCGACGTGATGGCGGGCCTGGTTGAGCTGCGCCGCGGGCAGCTTGAGACCGGGCGCGTCGATGCCCCAGCCATAGCCGAAATTCACGAAGCGCCGACTTCGTTCACGGTAAAAATGTTCTTCACGCGGTCGGTCAGGCGGCCCGCGACGTACGCCGCGTAATCGGCAAAGGCTTTCGATGTGTCGCTCGACTGCCAGCCGCCGACACGGTCCTGCAGCGTCTGCGGCAGGTCCCAATGATAGAGCGTCGCATAGGGTGTGATGCCGTTCGCGAGCAGCTCGTCGACGAGGCGGTCGTAGAAGTCGATCCCTTTGGGATTGGGCTGGCCGGCACCGTCCGGAAACACCCGTGGCCATGCGATCGAAAAGCGGTACGCCTTGACGCCGATCGCCTTGATCAGCGCGACGTCGTCCTTGTAGCGATGATAGTGCTCGTTGGCGCGGTCGCCGGTCGAGCCGTCCTCGATCTTGCCGGGCGTGTGGCTGAAGATATCCCAGATCGACTTGCCGCGACCATCCTCGTCGACGGCGCCCTCGATCTGGTAGGACGAGGTCGCCGTCCCCCAGAGAAAATCCTTCGGGAAGGGGGCGTGGCGGTCGACCGATGCCGGCGTTTCATTCTCCGCAGCCTTCGCTGCAGCGTTCGAACCCGCCGCTGCGCCAAGCGCGGCGACGCCCGCGAGCCTGGCAAGATCGCGCCGCGAGACATCAGCTGACATCGCTATCTCCGGGCCTGCTCCATGTCGATCTGATAGGCGGAAATCCGGTCGATCTCGAATGCGACGCTCGGTGGCGATTCCGCATCGACCGGACCAACGCCGAGAAAGAACTTCGATCCGATCGCGAGATTGACGATCATGTACATGGGATCGTCGAAGCCGATCGGCACCTTGATGTCGGAGACCGGCTTGCGGTCGATGAAGTAGACCAGGCGATCTTCCTCCCACAGCACACCGTAATTGTGGAACGCGCTGGAGGCGTCGCCGACCGCGTAGTCGAAGCCGCAGGACTGGATCTTCTGGGTCGACGGAATCCGCCAATGCGTGGTCATCACGAGATCGCCGGGCCGCTCGCCGCGGCCTTCCAGCACGTCGACCTCCGGCGGCCAGCCGCCGTCATCCGCCAGCATCCAGAACGCCGGCCAGACCGCATGGCCGACCGGCACCTTGGCGCGGATTTCGAAATAGCCATGCTTCTGCGCAAACGTGCCCTGGGTCGTCAGGATCCCCGAGATATACTCGTTGTTGAACAGAACCGACTTCAGTTCCGGCGGCGTGCGGCTCGCGATGATCGAGAGCACGCCGTCCTTCACCTTGAACGGATCGAGCCCAAGCGGCGTCGCCGCACGGCCGGCATAGCGGGGATCGACATAGATCTGCTGCTCGCCATTGGCGCTGGTCTTGCGCTTGAAGTCGGATCCGTCGCCACCCCAATAGCGCGCCTCGGGCCACGCCGCGCCGCCGGCGTAATGCGGCACCCAGCGTCCTGTCGCGAGCGGATGCTCGTCAAAATCGTCGTTGAAGGTCCGGCGCAGCGGCCGGAACTCGAGCAAGGCGGGATTGACCGTCGCCAGCTTGCGGCACTCGATCATGGAGGGATCGGTGGTCACTTGCAGCGACATCGTGCCGGGCGCACCATCGAGGCCGTCCTGCGCAACGCCCGGCGCGGCCACGGCAGACAGGCCGATCGCAACCAGGGCGCCCTTCGTCCAACTGTCGATCATCACCGCACATAGACATCGCAGGATATGGGCAGGTTAGCTCGGCTGTCTTCGAGCGGGCAAGCGCGGCCACCTGATGCCGGCGGGCGATTTCGAAAAGGTCATTTCGCGGCTGACCGGGCCCAGTTCCTCGCGCTCCAGCCGCGCCAGAGAGGCGCCGGCGCCAAAATCCTTCCGCATTCGTTACCGTCCCTTAAGCCTCCGATGGCAGTTTGGCCGGGATCCGCGGCGCTGCCTGTCCAGCCGCCGATCCGTCAGGTCCAAGGTCGCCGCTCATGTTTGCCGAGACGCTGGAAGCGGTTCAGTCCTCGCCGTCGAAGCGGACTGCCTATGTCCGCTTCGTGCTGGCGGCACTGGCGGCGATCGCCGTCTTCAAGTCCTTCTGGTTCGCACGCTCCGGCGGCTGGACGGAACGCGAGCTCGCCGACTTCGATGCCTTCCACATCGTCGCCCAGCACGTCTGGCGCGGCGATCTCGACCAGGTCTATCATTTCGATGCCCTGCTGAAGATGCAGATGGAGGCCGCCGGCGGCGCCACCGGCTTCATGCCCTGGACCTATCCGCCGCAATACGACCTCCTGCTCGCGCCGTTCGCATTCCTGCCGGTCGGCGTCGGCTATCTCCTGTTCACCGCCGCGACGCTCGCGCTCTATCTCGTGATGCTTCGCGCGAGCGCCGGCCGGAATTTCGCGCAGGTGCTGGTGATCCTGTTTCCCGCGATGGCGATCACCATCGGTTGCGGGCAGAACGGGTTTCTGACGGGGGCGCTGATCGGGCTCGTTTGTCTCAACGTGGAGCGGCGGCAGCTGCTGGCCGGCCTCGCGCTCGGCGCCATGGTGATCAAGCCGCACCTTGCGATTGCCGCCGGCATCTATCTGCTGGTGACGCGGCGCTGGATTGCGCTCGGAACGGCCGCGGCCGTCGTCCTGGTGAGCTCGCTGCTCTGCACGCTCCTCTTCGGATGGCAGATCTGGTTCGCGTGGCTCGGTGCGATCAGGGAATCGGCTAGCTATCTCGAGCAGGGCTTCTATCCGCTCTTTCGCATGATCTCGACCTATGCGGCGCTGTACAAGGCCGGCCTTCCCGCCAGCACCGCCTTCTGGGGACAGACGGCCGTTGCCGGGCTGGCCTTGTTCGCCGTCCTTCTCGGCGTGGCGCGCGGCGCGGCACCGGCCTTCACGCTCGGTGCCGCCGTGATGGTCTCCGTGATGATCAGCCCCTATGCATATGATTACGATCTGCCGATGCTCGGGATCGGTCTGGCCCTGATGCTGCCCGATCTCGCCAGGATGGCGGGTCCGCGCGAGCGTAGCGTGATCTACGGGCTGATCCTGTTCGCCGGAGCCTATGGGCTGTTGCAGTCGGCGCGGCTCGCGGTGCAGTTCGGGCCGAAGGCCGATCCCGATCAACATTTCGCGCCCGCCCTGGGCGGCTTTGCCCTGATGGCGCTCCTGGCCGTGCTGCTGCGGCTGCTGTGGCGCGGGACGCAGCCGGCGCCTGCGCTGCCGCAGGCTGCCGAATAGGCTCTCTACGCCTGTTGCAACGCCAGCGTCACGCCGCCGAGCGTGAGCGCCATCGCCCCCCATTCGCGCAGGCCCAGCGGTTCGCCCAGGATGATCGCGGCGGAGATCACGCCGATCACGGGGACGATCAGCATGCCGGTCGATGCCGAGGTCGGCGGCAGCCGGCGCAGTGTCTCGAACCAGGTGACGTAACAGACGCCCATCGGGACCAGCGTCATATAGACGAAGCAGCCGAGTCCCAGCGGGGTGATCGCGGTGATATCAGGATGCTCGAACAGGACGCCGAGGACCAGCATCGTGGCGCAACCGAGTCCAACCTGCCAGGCGACGACCACGAGCGGTGGCATCGGCAGCGGCTTGCGGTTGAGCACATTGCCGAGCGCGAACAGGATGGCGCAGAGCAGTGCGAGCGCAATGCCGAGCAGCTTGTCGGCGCCGAACGCAAAGCCGTTGCCCCCGAGGAGCAGCGCGACGCCGGCGACACCGAGGACGAGACCCAGGAGATCCCGCATGGTCGGCCGCGTGCGCAGCACCGGCCAGGCGAACAGCATGGCCCAGATCGGCATCGTATAGGCGAGCAGAGCCCCCTCGCTCACGGACACATATTTCATTGCGACCGTGCCGAGCCCCATCCAGGCAAAGACGTTGGTGAGGGTCGCAAACAGCAGCCGCGGAACCGCCTCGCGCGGAACGGCGAACGATTCCTTCCTGCTCAATGCCAGCATGCCGAGAATGAGCGAGGCGCACACGCCGGCCAGCCCGCGCGCGAATAGCGGCGGCCATTGCTGGAGCAGCAGCTTCATCAGCGGCCAGTTCAGCGCCCAGCCGAACGCCGTCACGCCGAGGCACAGAGAACCGATCATCCTGTCGCGGCGGGCCGAATCCATGGATAGCGCTTAGCAGGCGCGTGCGGCACACTCCACCTCGGCTGGCGCATGCGGGCCATGGCAGATGATGGAACCCGGAACGCCGGTACCCGTTCAGATGGGAGCGCGGGCGGCAGTCGTGCCGCAACGCAAACGAGGGAGACGCACCATGGCCACAGCCGAGACGGATCATGTCTACAAGATCCTGGAGCTGGTCGGATCATCCGAGACGTCCATCGAGGATGCGATCAAGAACGCGATCAGCCGCGCCGCCAAGACCGTTCGCGAGATGAAATGGTTCGAGGTGGTGCAGACCCGCGGCCACATCGAAAATGGCGCCGTCCGCCACTACCAGGTGACGCTACGCGTCGGCTTCACGCTGGTGGACTGACTCCGCGGACGGCGCGCGAAACCGTCATGCCGCGGCGGCGTGGTTAACGTTCGACGACGGGAGTCGATCAAATATCGACGACCTCCTCCGGCGGACTATGGACGCGCAAAATCATCGCGGAAGTTGCAACAGGCCGTTAAGACCAAAGTGAGAGGTTTGCGCCGATTTGGAGCAAGCCCGATGGTCACGAGCCGCGAACTCGGCAAGACCCGCCTTCCGCTCTGGGCGGCGGGATTCGTCGTGCTGATCTGCGTGGCGATCCTCGGCCTGAGCGTCTGGCGCGAATGGGAATCGCACGATGCGGATCTCAGGAACGCCGAGGTCGACGTCGCCAACCTCGCGCATTCGCTGGTCCAGCATGCGGACGACACGTTCGAGCTCGCCGATACGATCCTGATCGGACTGGTTCATCGGCTCGAACTCGACGGAATGGGCCCGGACACGATCTCAAAGCTCCAGACCTATCTGCCGACCCGCAAATCATCGGACCGCATTCGCGGCATCTTCGTCTATGACGCCACGGGTCGCTGGCTTGCCACGACCGAGCGCCTCGACTTCTCCAAGCTCAACAACAGCGACCGCGAATATTTCCAACGCCATCGCGACTCCCGGGAGACGGGCACGCTGATCGGACCGCCCATCAAGAGCCGTGCCGGGGGCCAATGGATCATCACGGCGTCGCGCCGGATCAACGATTCCGACGGCGGCTTCGCCGGCGTTGCCCTGCTTACGCTCGACGTCAGCTACTTCGCCAGGTTCTACGAGCGCTTCGACTTCGGGCCGAACGGCTCGGCGTCGCTGCTCACCAACGCCGGTATCATGCTGGCGCGCAGCCACGACGAGAGCAGCGCCTTCGTCGGCCGCGACCTGTCCAATGCACCGCTGTTCAGGGATTGGGAAAGCCGTCCGGCGGCCGCGGTCTACTACTTCAAATCACCGCTCGATGGCGTGCAGCGGCTGAGCTACTACCAGCGCAGCAGCCGCTATCCGCTGATGGTGCTGGCGAGCAAGTCGCAGGACGACGTGCTGGCGCCCTGGCGACGCGCGGCGACCGCACGCACGACCTTCGTGCTCGGCCTCGTCGGGCTGATCGCGGTGATCGGCTTCTACTTGGTCCGCCAGCTCTGGCAACGGCAGCGAATGGCGCAGGCCCTGGTTGCGACGGAAGCCCATTTCCGCCTGCTCGCCGAGCAATCCAGCGATATGGTATCCCGGATCGGGCTGGATAACCGGCTGCTCTACGTCTCTCCCTCGTGCGCGCGCATCATCGGCTGGTCTCCCGACGAACTGCTCGGCACGTCGGCGGTGGCCGGCATCCATGCGGACGACATGGAGCGGGTCGAGCAGGCCATCATCGCGTTGAAGAACGGCGAGGCCGAGGAAGCGCGGTTCGTCTATCGCCAGCGCCATCGCGACAAGGGCGATATCTGGGCCGAGGCGGCCTTGCACGTGACCCGCGCCTCCGACAGCGGCGAGGTCGACGGTGTCGTCGCCGTCGTGCGCGACATGACCGAGCAGAAGGACCTGCAGGACAAGCTCGCTTCGCTCGCAACCACCGATGGCCTGACCGGCCTTGGCAACCGCCGGGCGTTCGATGAGCGCCTCGCGGAGGAATGGGCGCGCGCCCGGCGCGACGGCACACCGGTCTCTCTCCTGTTGATCGATGTCGATCATTTCAAGAAGTTCAACGACCATTACGGACATCAGGCGGGCGACGGGTGCCTGCGCGCGCTCGGCCGGATCCTGTCCGCGCAGGCCAGGCGCCCGGCGGACCTCGCGGCGCGCTACGGCGGGGAGGAATTCGCCGTCCTGTTGCCGAACACCGGCCCGGATGGCTGCGCCGAAGTCGGCGAAGGGATTCGCCAGGCATTGCACGATCTCGCCATGCTGCATGCCCAAAATCCGCCCTCCCGGCTGGTGACGGCAAGCATCGGCGCCGCGACGAGCCTTCCGTCTCAGACCGTGCTGGACTGCAACACGCTGGTCGCTGGCGCCGACCGCGCGCTCTACGCCGCCAAGGACAGCGGCCGCGACCGTCTGGTGATGTCAGGACAGGTCGTAGCCTGGCCCGCGAAGAGCGCGTGAGAAATCGACCGCTCACCAGGCGGCGCACGCCAGATCCGGCCGGCAGCCCTGTCCACCATCGCTTGCGCACCGATTTCGGAATGGCTACATGCCGGAGCGATGTTGGTGTGCCGCCGGTCTTCGACTATCGAGTCCATGCGGTCTTGCCTCGTCGTGGGGTGATGCAGACGAGACGGCCGTGAACGAGAGCATTCTGGCGGACATTCCCGGGCGCGGGCCGCATGCGCTAAATCAGTTGCGTGCCATGACGGCCGACATCTGCGACGTCATTCCGCTCACCGCGGAGGACGACTTCCATGTCACCAGCGTGACGACGATGACCGGCAATGCGCTGCTGGTCGACACGCGCGCCACCGATCAGGAATACGACCGGACACCCGCGCACGTCGCCCGCGGCGCGATGGATCACTTTCAGATCACCCTGTGTGTCGAGGGCGGGATGCAGTTCAGCTCCGGCCGGCGCGAGGTGACACTGCGGCCGGGCGACATCGTTCTCATCGACATGGCGCAGCCAAACCGGACCGTGCTGCGCGCCGGATCCGGCCGCACCCGCCTGATGGTCATCATCCTGCAACGCGCGATGCTCGCGCCGCGGCTCGCACATCCGGATTCGGCGACGGCAACCCTGCTGCCGTCGGACCACCCTCACGCGCGGCTCCTCGCCAGCCACTACGCGGCGCTCGGACTGCCCCCGGAGCCCGAAGCCGGCAGCACCGGGGCCACGATCGAGGCGATTGCCGACATCGTCGCCGCGGCCGCCGGCGGGACGGCCGACATTGCGGCGGGCGTCGAACGGGCCGAACGGCATCTTTATCTCGCGATGATCAAGCGCCACATCGCGCAGAATCTCGAGACCGACGCCCTCTCCGTCGAAGAGCTTTGCCGCCACTTCCAGATCTCGCGCGCGACGCTCTACCGGCTGTTCGAGGCCGATGGCGGGCTTGCGCACTACGTGCGTGAGCAACGGCTCAATCTTGCGTTCCGAGGACTGCTCTCGCCGGCTACACAGGACAACCGCCTGATCGACCTTGCCGTCGGCATGCGCTTCAGCAGCGACTCCACCTTCATCCGCGCATTCCGCCGCAAGTTCGGCGTGACACCAGGCGAATTGAGGGAAATGGCCGAGACATGGCTCCGCGAGACCGGAGCGATCCCCGCCATCGACACGGTGCTGCACCAATTGGCCCGACGCCGCACGTCGCAGCCGTAAGAGACGCCGGCGCGGCGTCCGGTTTGTCGCTTGCGCCCCGGCAGGATATGACTCTGATCACGGCCGAAATGTTGCGGCCAGATTGAGAGCCTCGGCGTGACTGACGAAATCAAGCTCGTCCTCTTCGACATGGACAATGTCCTCTGCGACTACGACAGGGGGAAGCGCGTTGCGCGTCTCGCCGAGCTTGCCGGGACCAGCAACGAGTTCGTTCACAACGCGATTTGGGACAGCGGATTCGAACAACTTGGCGATTCCGGCGCGCTCGATGCCGAAGACTATCTGCGAGGTTTCGGCGAACGCATCGGCTATCCGCTGTCGCTCGCCGAGTGGGTCGAGGCGCGACGCCGGTCGATGCAGGCCGATCGCGCGATGCTGGAGATTGCCGGACAGCTGCGCCGAACCGTCGAAATTGCGATCCTGACCAACAACACCACGCTGGTCGCCGATCACATCGACACCCTGCTGCCGGAATTGCGGCCGCTGTTCGGCTCCAAAATCTACACCTCGGCCCAGTTCAAGACTGCGAAGCCCGATCCGCGCTGCTTCCGCCTCTGCCTGTCGGAGCTCAACGTAAAGCCCGAAACCGTCCTGTTCGTCGACGATCTCGCGGCGAATGTCGCCGGCGCGCGCGAGGCGGGCCTCTTTGCGCATCACCACAGGTCGGCGGCGACTTTCAGACAGGCTCTTTCGGAGCGCGGCCTGCTTGCGGCCGGGTGAATACGCGCTCCGTCTTCGCCGGCATCAGGCCAGATGACACGCCACGAAGTGTCCGCCCGCGCCTTCCTTCAGCTCCGGCGCGCTTTCCGAACACCGCGGCTGGGCGATCGGACAGCGGGTGTGGAAGTGGCAGCCGGACGGCGGCTTCATCGGGCTCGGCACGTCGCCCTTGAGGCGAATGCGTTCGCGCTTGAGCTTGGGATCGGGCACCGGCACCGCCGACAGCAGCGCCCTGGTGTAGGGATGCTGCGGATTGCGGTAGAGATCGCTCGCTTTCGCCAGCTCGACGATGCGACCGAGATACATCACGGCGACGCGGTCGGAGATGTGCTCGACCACCGACAGGTCGTGCGCGACGAACAGATAGGTGAGGTTCAGCTCGGCCTGGAGATCCTCCAGCAAATTGATCACCTGCGCCTGGATCGACACGTCGAGCGCGGACACCGGCTCGTCGCAGACGATCAGCTTCGGCTCGACCGCGAGCGCGCGCGCGATCACGATGCGCTGGCGCTGGCCCCCGGAGAACTCATGCGGATAGCGGCGCATGTGCTCGGCCTTGAGTCCGACTTTCACCAGGAGGCCCGCGACGCGCTCCTCGCGCTCCTTGGCCGAAGACGCGAGATTGTGGATGGTGAAGGCCTCGCCGAGGATCGCGCCGACCGTCATGCGCGGATTGAGCGAGGCGAACGGGTCCTGGAACACGAGCTGCATGTTCCGCCGCATCGCGCGCAAATCGTTGCCACCGAGCTGGCGCACGTCCTGGCCGTCGAACACGACCTCGCCGTCGGTCGGCTCGATCAGGCGCAGCACGCAGCGCCCCGTCGTGGATTTGCCGCAACCGGACTCGCCGACGAGACCGAGCGTCTCGCCGCGGTTGACCGAGAACGAGACCCCGTCGACCGCATAGACGCTGCCGACCTGGCGCGACAACAGGCCGCCGAGCACGGGGAAATATTTCTTCAGGCCGCTGACGCGGAGCAAGGGCTCGGTCATGCCGTGCCTCCCAACTGCGTATCTCCCAGATGACAGGCCATGCGGTGGCCGGGCGCGATCTCGCGCAGCAGCGGCTCCTTCTCGGTGCAGACGTCCATGGCGAACTTGCAGCGCGGCGCGAAGCGGCAGCCGACCGGCGGATTGATCAGGATCGGCACCGAGCCGCCGATGGCTTCGAGCCTTGTCTTGTGCTCGCTGTCGAGATCGATGCGCGGGATCGAGCGGATCAGGCCCTGCGTATAGGGATGACGGGGATCGCCGAAGAGATCCTCGACGGGAGCTTCCTCCACCACCTTGCCGGCATACATCACGACGACGCGCTGCGCGGTCTCGGCGACGACGCCCATGGCGTGGGTGATCAGCATCACCGCCATGCCGAAGCGTTCCTTCATGTCCTGCAAGAGGTCGAGGATCTGCGCCTGGATAGTGACGTCGAGCGCGGTGGTCGGCTCGTCGGCGATGATCAGCTTCGGCCTGCAGGCGAGCGCCATCGCGATCATCACGCGCTGGCGCATGCCGCCGGAGAACTGGTGCGGATAGTTGTGCACGCGGCCTTCGGCGTTGGGGATCTGCACCAGCTTCAGCATCTCGATGGTGCGCTCGAGCGCCTGCTTCTTCGTCACCGCTTCATGCCGGCGCAGGCTCTCGGCGATCTGCTCGCCGACGGTGAGCACCGGATTGAGCGAGGTCATCGGCTCCTGGAAGATGAAGCCGATCTCCTTGGCCCTGATCTCGTCGAGCTGACTGCTCGTCAGCGGCACGAGATCGCGGCCCTCGAAGATGATCTGGCCCGCCGCGATGCGGCCCGGGGGCATCGCGATCAGCTTCAGGATCGACATCGCGGTCACGGTCTTGCCGCAGCCGGATTCCCCGACGACGCAGAGCGTCTCACCCTTGTTGATGGAGATGTCGACACCGTCGACGGCCTGCAGGATGCCGTCGTCGGTCGAGAAGTGGGTTTTCAGCCCTTTGATTTCCAGCAGCGGCGCCATCAGATCACCCGTCGCGCATCGAGCGCGTCACGCAAGCCGTCGCCGATGAAGTTGATGGCGACCACCGCGATGAAGATCGCGCCGCCCGGGAACAGCGCCCAGTGCGGGCCGATATCGAGGAAATCCTTGGCGTCGAACAACAGCCGGCCCCAGGTCGGAGTATCCGGCGGGAAGCCGAGGCCGAGGAAGGACAGCGTCGATTCCGCGATGATGGCGGCAGCGACGTCGATGGTGCCGGCGATGATCACCGGACCGAGCGCATTGGGCAGGATGTGCCGCACCACCTGGCGCACCGGACTTGCGCCGAGCGCACGGGCGGCTTCGACGAACTCCTTCTCGCGGATCGACAGGAACTGCGCGCGCACCAGCCGCGCGACCGGCATCCAGCGCAAGCCGCCGATCACGAGCACGATCAGGATGAAGATGCCGCCCTCGGGACCGAACATCTGCTTCAGCCCGTCGCGGAACAGATAGATCAGCAGCAGCAGCAGCGGCAATTGCGGCAGGGACAGGAAGAGGTCGGTGAGCCACATCAGACCGTGGCCGAGCGCGCCGCGCGACATGCCGGCGAGCGCGCCGATCAGCACACCGATGAAGACCGAGACCAGCATCGCGGCAAGGCCGACCGCAAGCGAGATGCGCCCGCCATAGATCATGCGGGCAAGGATGTCCTGCCCGAGATCGTCGGTGCCGAAGGGATGGGCAAGCGACGGCCCCTGCATGCCCGCCACGATATCGATGTCGTCGATCTTGACCCGCCAGACGAAGGGGCCGGCGACCACCGCCAGGATCAGAATGAGGAGCAGAAACGCACTGACCACGGCGAGCTTGTGGCGGCTGTAGCGCCGCCACATCTCGCGCCAGGGCGAGTAGACGCGCCGCTCAGCGGAGGGAGATGCGAGGGTCAAGCCAGCCATAAAGGACGTCCGCGATGAGATTGAACAGCACGACGAGGCACGCGAAGACGAAGGTGACGGCCATCACCACCGGCGTGTCGTTGGAAAGGATGGAGGAGATCAGCAGCGAGCCGATGCCGGGGATCCGGAAAATCTGCTCGGTGACGATGGCGCCGCCGAACACGGCCGGCATCTGCAGCGCGATCAGCGTCACCACCGGGATCATGGCGTTGCGCATGACGTGCTTGACGATGACCTTGGCCTGCCCGAGCCCCTTGGCACGCGCCGTGGTGACGTAATCGAGCCGGATCACGTCGAGCATCGCCGAACGCACGAAGCGCGTCATCGACGCCGCCTGGAACAGGCCGAGCACCGCCACCGGCATGATCGCCTGCCGGATCATCTCCAGCACCCAATGGATGCCGGTGCCCTTGATATCGGTCGTATAGACGAAAGGCAGCCAGTCCAGCGTGACCGAGAAGATCAGGATGAACAGGATGCCGGTGAAGAAGGTCGGCAGCGAGAAGCCGACGAAAGCGAGCGTGTTGGCGATCTGGTCGAACAGCGAATAGGGCTTTGTCGCCGCATAGACCCCGACCGGGATCGCAACCAGGAGCGCCAGGATCTGCGCCGAACCGATCACGTAGAGCGTCGCCGGCAGGCGCTGGAGGATCAGCGTGTCGACGTTCATCCGGCTGACGAAGGAGAAGCCCCAGTCGCCGTGCAGCATGGCATTGAGCCAGTGCAGGTAACGAAGGTAGATCGGATCGTCGAGGCCGAACTTCGCCCGAAGCGCGAGAGCGACTTCGGGCGGTACGTTCGGATTGGTCGCCAGTTCCGAGAAGGGATCGCCGGGCGCCAGGGCAAGCACGACGAACAGCACCAGGGAGATGCCGAGCAGACTCGGAACGGCGATCAGCAGACGACGCAGGACATACTGACTCATAACGGACGATCCCGGTTTAAGCCTGCGTGATCATTCCTCCCGGTACCAGTCGAAGAGATTGTCGGTCTCGTTGGCCCAGCCGGAAACGACCGGCCGCAGATTGTTGGCGGCCGCCTCGACCTTCAAGCGGTGTTGCACCGGAATGAACACGGTGTCCTGGTACATGAGGTCGTTGGCCTTGATGTAGAGCGCGGCACGCTTGACCGGATCCATCTCGCCGTCCGCAGCCTGGATGGTCGCGTCGTACTCCTTGTTGACCCAGCGCGGGAAGTTGGTGCCCTGCCACTTGTTCTCCTTGGTGGCGACCAGGGTCGAGAGATAGCGGCGCATGTGCTGCGACGGATCGGGCTGGCTCAGCGGGATCTGGAACATCTCCATGTCGGCGTAGAACTTGGAATAGGTGTCGGGATTGCCGACGTCGGAGGAGAAGAACACGGAGGCGACGACGGATTTCAGTTCGACGTCGATCCCCGCCTTCTGGCAGGCCTGCTTGACGATCGCCTGCGTCTTCTGGCGCGGGCCGTTGATCGAGGTCTGGTAGAGGAGCTTCAGCTTCTTGCCGTCCTTCTCGCGGATGCCGTCGGCGCCCGGCTTCCAGCCGGCATCGTCGAGGATCTTCGAGGCCTTCTCCACGCTGAATTCCCACGAGGTGTTCTTGGACACGAACTTCTCGGGACCGTTGAGGAAGTTGGCGGTGGTGCGGCCGGCCCGGCCGTAGATCGCCTTCTTGACCGACTCGCGATCGATCAGCAGCGAGATTGCCTTGCGCACCGCCGGATCGGAAAACAGCGGGTGCTTGGTCTTGATCGACGAGCGTTCGCCATCGACCTCGGTGTTGGGGTCGGTGAAGTTCAGTGCGATGAACTCGGTGTCGCCGCCGACCGCGTAGACGGTCTTGCCCTTGCCGCCCTTCTCCAGGCGCAGCAGCACGTCGTCCTCGACCTGGATGTTCCAGCCGAAATCATACTCGCCGGTCTGGATCACCGCGCGCGCGGCAGAGACGGCATCGCCGCCGCCCTTCATCTCGATCGAATCGAAATAGGGGCGGTTCGACATGTGGTAATCGGGATTGATCACGCCGCGGACAAGATCGCCCGGCTTGAACTCGACGAACTTGTAGGGGCCGGTACCGACCGGCGAGAGGTTGGTCGGCGCCTCCCGCGATTTAGACCCCATATAGTCCTTGAACAGATGTTTCGGGATGATGGTGTTGGGAGCCCCGACAAAGGCGTCGGCCCAGAACGGCGTCGGCTTGTTGAAGAGGATGCGAACCGTGAGGTCATCGACCTTCTCGACCGTGATCTCGCGGAGCGTCGCGATCGTCAGTGCGGAGGTCGCCGGATCCTTGGCATATTCCCAGTTGAACACGACGTCGTCGGCCGTGAAGGGCGCGCCGTCATGCCATTTGACGCCGGGCTTGAGCTTCCAGGTCACCGACTTGCCGTCGGCGGCGAGGCCGCCGTTCTGGATCGAGGGAATTTCGGCGGCCAGAACCAGCTTCATGTTGCCGTCGGGATCCCAACAGGCGAGCGGCTCGTAGAACAGGCGCGCGCCGTCCTGGTCCTTGGTGCCGGTGGCGAAGTGCGGATTGAGCAAGGTCGGTCCCTGCCACCACAACAGCTTCAGCGCACCACCACCGCCACGCTTGGTCGGCTTGTAGGTGGAGGCACCCTCGGCCATGGCGACGCCGCCAAGCGCGAGGATCTGGTTGGCGAGCGGCGCCGTGAGGCCGACCGCGGCCATGCGCGTGATGAAGGCGCGGCGGTCCATCCGGCCATCCTTCACCTGACCGATCATCGAACGCAGTTCTTTATCCAGCATCGTTGTCCCCCGTCTGGTTCCCGTATGGATGCAGGCAGCCGCGCCGCGGCCGCCGGGTTTTGCTGGCGGTAGATGGCACACCGAATGGGCCGCGCGTCAACTGCGACCGTGTGTATGCAAACGGTGTTCTGACTGTCTGTTGGGCAAAAGCAACGTTCGCAGCCCATCCGCTCGGCAATCCAGCGTCAAAACACGCTGGATTTCGCGCTGCACTGCGGAAAATTTGTTCGCCGGATCAGACGAAGTATCGAGGCGAAATTCTACGCCACGGACATGTTCAGCGGCGGCGAAACGTGGTCCGGCAGCGGGCAGACATAAGGTGTCTTGGCCGTCCGCTTCTGAAGATCCGCCTTCGCGGCCTTGATCAGCTCGGGATCCGTCAAGGCCTTGATGCCGATACCGGCCATCGCCTTGGCCGCCTGCACCATCGCCTTGTGAGCGTGTCCGCTCTTGCCCTGCGCCACCACCTGCCAGGTGTGGAACGGCGTGCCGATTGCAACCGTCGGTGCATGGACCTGCACGGTCGGCACCACCCAGCTCACGTCGCCGACGTCGGTCGAGCCCACCAGCGGGTTTCGCTTGGCATCGAGCGGCACCAGGAAGTCGGCCAGCGGCCGGTCGGTCGGCTCCATGCCGATCGCGTAATAGACCGACGCGATGTCCTTGTCGCTGAGCGTCGCGCGGATCTGGGTCGCAAAACCCTTGTCGGCGTCGTCGAAATGCGGCGGCCCGAGCTCTTCCATCACCCGGTGCAGCGCCTGCTCCAGCGGGGTGTTCGGCAGGATGTTGGAGACCGCGGAGATGATCTTCATCTCGACCTTGGTCTCGGTCATCAGCGCCGCGCCTTCCGCGATCTTGCTCACGCGTCCGACCAGCTCGTTCATGCCGGGCAGATCGCGGGCGCGGATCGAATAGCGCACGCGCGCATGCGCCTGCACGACGTTGGGAGCGATGCCGCCGGTGTCGAGCAGCGCGTAATGCACGCGCGCGTCGCTCGGCATGTGCTCGCGCATGTAGTTCACGCCGACGTTCATCAGTTCCACCGCGTCGAGCGCGGAGCGGCCGAGATGGGGCGAGGCCGCCGCATGCGAGGTGCGGCCGGTGAAGATGAAGTCCGCGCGGGTGTTGGCGAGCGACGGCGTCACGGCCACTTCCCAGAAGCTGTGCGGATGCCAGGTGATGGCGATGTCGGCGTCTTCGAACGCTCCCGAGCGCACCATGAAAGCCTTGGCTGCGCCACCCTCTTCAGCCGGGCAGCCGTAATAGCGCACGCGGCCGGGCACCTTGTTCTCGGCGAGCCAGTCCTTCACCGCGGTCGCGGCGAGCAGCGCCGCGGAACCAAGCAGATTGTGGCCGCAACCATGACCATGACCGCCGGTCTCGACCGGCCTGTGCTCGGCGACGCCCGCCTCCTGGCTGAGGCCCGGCAGCGCGTCATATTCGCCCATGAAGGCGATGACCGGACCGCCCTCACCCCACTCGCCCATCAGCGCGGTCGGGATTCCCGCGACGTTCTCGGTGATACGGAAACCCTGGTGACGCAGCTCGGCGAGATGCTCGGCGGCGGACCGCGCCTCGGTGTAGCACACCTCCGGCATGCCCCAGACCTTGTCGCTGAGGTCGATGAAACGCGCCTTGATCGTGTCGACGCCACGCCAGATGTCGCTGCGGTTATCCATGCTTCGGTCCGTGATCTCTTGGTCAAACGAAGCGGCAATGGTTAGCAGCTTCATTGCATCCCGCCTAGCACCTCGCGGGACAGCAGCCATGCGGCCGGTGCCGGAATAGGCAGCCGCTTGCCGCCTGTGCAGGCGTTCATGTGCCTTTCCAGGAATTCACGCGGCGTTCTCCGGAATAGTTGGGAACGAGGCTTTCAAGACGGCCTCCCCCGGCCTAAATTATGCGTGCTTCGCGCGTCGTTCCGCAGCAATGGCGGAGCGATGCTCTCAGCCAGGAGAACTCCATGCCCGCCCTGACCGAATGGAGAGTGCCGCCGGCCAATCAGCCGCGCGCGAGCGATTACAGTTTCGATCTCGACCGCGCGCTCGCGTCCGTCGTCGGCCTGCACGCCATCATCCCGCCCGACGCCTTCAGTGCCGAAACGCTGGGCACCGAACGCGCCGGCAACGGCGTCGTGATCGACCACGGGCTGGTGCTGACCATCGGCTATCTCATCACCGAAGCAGAGTCCGTGTGGCTGCATCTCGGAGACGGGCGCGTGGTGGAGGGGCATGTCCTCGGCTTCGATGCCGCGACCGGCTTCGGGCTGGTGCAGGCGCTCGGCCAGCTGGACGTCGACCCCCTGCCGCTCGGCACATCGGAGGAAACCCGGGTCGGCGACCGCGTCGTGGTCGGCGGCGCCGGCGGGCGCACGCGCTCGGTCGCAAGCCAGATCGTGGCCAAGCAAGAATTCGCCGGCTACTGGGAATATCTGCTGGATGAAGCCGTCTTCACCTATCCCGCACATCCGAACTGGGGCGGCACGGCGCTGCTCAACGAGCGCGGCGAGCTGATCGGCATCGGCTCGCTCCAGCTCGAGCGCGAACGCGACGGCAAGGCAGAGCATGTCAACATGATCGTGCCGATCGACCTGCTGAAACCGGTCCTCGACGACCTGCGCAAGTTCGGCCGCGTCAACAAGCCGGCGCGGCCCTGGCTCGGGCTCTACTCGACCGAGATCGACAATCGCGTGGTGGTGATCGGGATCTCCGCCAACGGCCCGGCCGCGCGCGCCGAGCTCAAGACCGGCGACGTCATTCTCGCCGTGGACGGCGACAAGGTTACGAGCCAGACCGCCTTCTACAAAAAGATGTGGGCGCTCGGCGCCGCCGGCGTCGACGTGCCGCTCACCGTGCATCATGAAGGCGTCACCTTCGACGTCACGGTGACCTCGACCGACCGCTTCAAGCTCCTGAAGGCGCCCAAGCTGCACTGACAAGACCGAACTGACATCAGGCAAGGAAAGCGGCGATGACCGAGGCCGTCGTTGACGACATCGTGGCCGTGCTGCCGCCGCTGCTCAATGCGCTGGAAGCACTCGGCTTCTTCACCCGGAATCTGCATCCGCCGGCCTTTGCCTCGGTGATGAATGCGGTCGGCATGCCCGACGAGGCCCTGCAAGCGGCTCACGCTGCGATCGGCACCTGGCCCGAGCAGTTCACCGGGCTGCGCGAACGGCTCGACCGCGCCTGCAATGAAGCGCTCGCCGCCTTTGCCGGCATACGCGAGGTCGAGCGCGGCAATGGCGATCTCGTCGCGGTCTTCCGCGCACTACGCCATGTGCCGCGTGCCCAGGAGGCGCTGTACCCGCTGTCGACCCAGTTTCCGCCGGTGAGCGGCTTCTTCCTCAACGCCGCCAATCGCGAGAACGAAGATTTGCTGGCCCGGCTGGAAGCCGGCGCGGGCGAACACACCGGCATCTTCCACGACCACAACGAGCCCGGCAGCCGTGGCGGCTTTTCGGTCTATGTGCCCGAATATTACACGCCCGATCGCGCCATGCCCCTGGTGATGGCGCTGCATGGCGGCAGCGGCAACGGCCGCGGTTTTCTCTGGAGCTGGCTCCGCGACGCCCGCAGCCTTGGCGCGATCCTGGTGGCGCCGACCGCGACCGGTTCGACCTGGGCGCTGATGGGCGACGATAGCGACACGCCGAACCTCACGCGCATTCTCGACACCGTGCGCAGCCGCTGGACGATAGATACCTCGCGCATGCTGCTGACCGGCATGAGCGACGGCGGCACGTTCTGCTACGTCAGCGGCCTCGACGGCGCCTCGCCCTTCACGCATCTCGCGCCGGTGTCGGCAACCTTCCATCCGCTGATGGCGGAGATGGCGGACGCCGCGCGCCTGCAGGGGCTGCCGATCTTCATCACCCACGGCAAGCTCGACTGGATGTTTCCGGTACAGACCGCGCGCCAGACGCAGGCCACCCTCTCCGCCGCCGGCGCCGACGTCACCTATCGCGAGATCGACGACCTCAGCCACACCTATCCGCGCGAGATCAACGCAGAGCTGCTGGAGTGGCTGAACGGCGGATGAACGGGTCGTCCTTGCCTGCGCCGCACTGCCGCGGAACCATAACTCCGGGCCGACGTTATCGCCCGTCACCGGAGGTTCGCTATGCAGACTTTTTTCGGAATGATTTTGGGCGCACTGCTGCTCGGTTGCGGCGTGTACGTCTATGACTCCATGCAGACCTCGTCGGTCGCCAATGGCGAGGTCGCGACCACCAATCGCACCATCGTGAACTGGGATGTCGCCAAGGCCGATTGGGATGCCCTGCGCGATCGCGCGCACAAGGACTGGGTCCGCATCTCGTCGAAGTAACGATGCCGTATCATGAACGAGGCGCCGTCGCGGGTCCGCGGCGGCGCCTTTGTGTTGGCTGCGATCGATGCCGCCTGTTTCAGTTCATCTTGGCCTTGCGGGCGTCGGCGATGACCTGCTCGAACTCGGTCATGCTGAGCACGCCCGGCACGCGATATTTGCCGACAATGAAGGACGGGGTTCCGCGGAAGCCGAAGGCTTCGGCCTGGTCGTTGTTGCGCTTGAGGACCGCGTCGATATCCTTGCCGCGGTCGTTGAGGTCGCGCTTCAGGCGGTCCATGTCGACGCTGGCGGCCGCGAGCAGCTCGTTGATGCGCGGCTCTGTCAGGCGCGAGCTGACGCCCATCATGGCGTCGTGCGCCTGATGGTATTTGTCCTGGTACTTGGCCGCGAGCGCGATGCGCGCCGCGGTGACCGAGACCGGCCCGAGGATCGGCCAGTCCTTCATCACCAGCCTCACCTTGCCGTCGTCCTGTACGACCTGGCGCAGCTCCGGCTCGAGCTTGCGGCAGTAGGGACAATTGTAGTCGGACCATTCGATGATGCTGACGTTGCCGTCGGGATTGCCGGCGACAGGAACATCGGGGTCGCGCAGCACCTTGGCTTCGGTCAGCACCTCGTCATCATCGGCGGCCGCGCGCGCAGACGTGATCCTGCCTGCCGCAAGGGCACCCGCCCCGATCAGCGTCAGCGCCGCACGCCGCGTCGCCACGAGGCCCTTATTCCTGAATCCAGCCATATCTCGTCCCGTTTCGGTCCCATCGCCGCAAATACGGCTCGGGACCGGGAATTGTTACGCGTCATATAGAGCGTTGCGGGCACGATGTCATCGCCATGCTATGCGCGGATCCCGGCCGGCGCTTGCGAAGCCGTGGCGCGGGGGAGCATCGCCATCAGTGTCCCGGTCATCGTTGCGATCAGCGTGGTCTTGCCGTCATGCTCGGCAAAGGCCCTGGCCTCGCAGAAGGTGAGCGTGCGGCCGGGCTTGACCACCTCGGCCTTGAAGACGAAGCGCTCGCCACGGGCGGGAGCGAGCAGCGTGGTCTTGAACTCCACGGTGAGAATATCGGCCTCGGGCGGCATCAGGGTGAAGGCGGCGACACCGCAGGCATTGTCGAGGCCCGCGGTGATGATGCCGGCATGGACAAAACCGTTCTGCTGCGTGAAGGCGGGCGAATGCAACATCGCCAGCTCGACTTCGCCCGGTGCGAGGCGGACGATCACGATGCCGAGCGTCCGCATCGCCGGCTGGGCCTCGAACATGGCAATGGTAGCCGCACGATAGCCCGGGTTTTTCGGCTCGAATGTGGCCATGGCTCAGACCTCGGCCGGCTCGGCGAGATGCCTCAAGGCGACCTCGCGGATCGCATCCGTGAACGGCGCCGACTTCCGCTGGCTACGGTCCATGTGCACGCCGGTGATCTCGCAGAACGCAGCCATCTCGCCGGTCTCGGCATTCGCCATGTCGTGCCGGAAACGGATCGACTTGTCGCGAACCTCGAGCAAATAGCTGCGGATCTCGACGATGTCGCCGGCAAGCAGCTCGCGCTTGTAGGTGATGTTCTGCTGCACGGCGGCCATGCCGCGGCCGGACGAGCGCAGATAGCTCGGCGTCAGCCCGAGGCGGGCGAACAGATTCCAGTTGGCCTCGTCGAATTTACCGACATACCACATGATGTTCATGTGGCCGACGTGATCGCACTGCCACGGATAGACCGTGCCGCGATAGGTCGCCTCCCGCATCGCAATTCCTCCTGCCGTTTTCCGTCTTTTGATTGTTGATACGGTAGCGTATCAGGACCCGGTCGCGTTAGCAATACGGCACCGTATCAAGAACCGGTGAGGCTTTCTTCATGAGCGACGGCAAGGGCGATGTCTGGGTCGAGGCAGGATTTACCGAGCTCGCCCGCTCGGGGGTCGAGGGCGTGCGCGTCGAGGTGCTCGCCAAGAATCTCGGCGTCACCAAGGGCGGCTTCTATCGCCGCTTCGCCGACCGCGCCGCGCTGCTCGATGCCATGCTGGAACGCTGGCGCGAGGGGCGCGCGGCGTCGATCGCGCAACAGACCAGCCTCGACGGGCAAGAGCCCCGCGAGCGGCTGAAGGCGATGATCCAGCTTTATTCCGAACGCCTCAATCCGGAGGGTATGGCGATCGAGCTCGCGATCCGGCAATGGGCTCGCTCGGACGAGATCGCGGCAGCGGCCGTCGCGAGCGTGGATGCGGCGCGGCTCAAGCACGTCGCCGAGCTCTATCGCGCGACCGGCCTCGAGGCGGAGGCGGCCGATGCGCAGGCCTTCCTGTTCTACTGCTTCATCTTCGGCCAGAGTCTGCTGTTCGTCGAGCGCGGTCCGCGCAAGCGATCGCAGCTCGTGGCGAAGTCGGCCGAGAAGCTGCTCGACTAGAGCCATTTCCGTTCCGATGGAATCGGAACGGGGCTCTGGATTCTTGTCTTGACGCGTTTTCCTTACGCGAACCGGTACCCACTTCGCTCGAAAACGCTCCGAATGAAATGGCCGGAGCTCTGCTCCGGCCATCGCGTCCGCTCGAAGCTCAGGCGGCGCCCTTCAGCTTCTTGTTGCATTCGCTGTAATAGCCGCCGCCCTTCTCGATCCACTTCATGCCGCCATTGCCGTTGGTGGCCTTGTTGGCGTTGTACTGGTCGACGCAGGTGTGGAGACGCGCTTTGCCGGCGGTCTCCTTGGCGTATTTCGGATCGACCGCATTCGGATAGATCGCGGGGCCGGCCGGCAGGGTCGGCGCGGCAGCGGGGGCGGCCTCCTTCTTCGCCTGCTTCGGCTCGGCGGGAGCTGCGGGCGCAGCCGGAGCCGCCGCGGTCGGCGCAGCGGCAGGCGTCGCATCAGCACCGCACTGGGCCTTGCGGAAGTCATTCCACTTCATGGTACCGAGCGAGCCGTCCTTCTTGGCGGCCTGGTATTTCGCGCTGCACTCCTGCGAGGTCAGCGCCTGCACCGGTGCGCTCGCAACCAGCGCGGCAAAGCCAGACACGACAGCGGCACACAGCAGTTTTGATTGAATGGTCATCCTTGGGTCCTCCTCCTTGGTCTTCCCCGACGGAAGTGAAACGAGGATTGCTATCCTAGCGTGCCGCCCGCTCGCGACAAGGAAGTGATGGCCCCTGCCGCCAAAATATAGTGATCCCCCCGGTTCGAATTATTCATGTCGCGTTCAGCAACGCGAGCCGACGTTCCCAGCCTTCGCCATTCTCGCAAGAAGAGTGCAACACCATGACCTTCACGTCTCGCCTCGCCGTCGTCGCCCTCGCCTCCCTGCTCGCCACCGGCACCGCCTTCGCCCAGACGGCCGCGCCGGCCGCCAAGACCGATGCCAAGAGCACAACTGCCGCCGCCCCCGCCGACAAGAAGGCGCCGAAGGAGCGCTCGGCGGAGTCGCTCGAATGCTCCAAGCAAGCGGACGCCAAGGCACTGAAGGGCAAGGAGCGCAAGAAATTTCGCCGTGAGTGCATGAAGGAAGCGAAGGCCGGCACCGCCGCCCCCGCGGCCGACAAGAAGTAAATCCGTCACAATACGGCTTTCGAGCATCCGTGAGAGGCGCGCGCATTGCGGCATGACGAGCCTGCAATTGTGCGCCTCTCGCTGATTTGCGATAAGGTGGCGTGAAGCAAATCACCGCCTCCCTGCCGTTCGAATGGCCGAGCCGTGCCGAGATCTTGAGCACGGTGGAGACGCTCGTCATCGGCACCGCGGGCGGACTGGCGTTTTTGCTTGCGGGCCTTCCAGGCGGGCTGATCTCGGGCTCGATGATCGCGGTCGGAATCGCCGCGATCGCCGGACGCAAGCTCACGCTGCCGCCGATCCTGACCCAGACCGTGCTGGTGCTGCTCGGCATTTCGCTGGGCTCGGTCGTCTCGCGCCACCTGCTTCAACAGGTCAGTGCCTATCCCCTCACCATCGGCCTGCTTGCGCTCGCGACCTTCTGCTCGACCTTCGGTTCGAGCTATTACCTCCAGCGCATCCACGGCTGGGACCGCACCTCGGCCTTCCTCGCCGGCAGCCCCGGCGCCCTGTCGCAGATCACGATTTTGGCGGTCGAGCGCGGCGCCGACCTGCCGGGCATCGCGGTGGTGCAGACCATGCGCGTCATCATCCTCACCGCGGCGCTGCCGATGGTGCTGGCGATCGCGGGGGTCGCGCCCTCCGCGGCGCCATCGCTGACGACGGCGATCGCCTCGCCGCTCGACCTTGCGATGCTGGTCGCAGCCTCGCTCGCTGCGGCGCTGCTGCTGCGGCTGATCAAGTTTCCGGCGAGCTGGATGTTCGGCGCGATGATCGGCTCCAGCGTGTTGCACGGCGCCGACTGGGTCGAGGGCGGCCTGCCGAACTGGGTGCGCGGCGTGGCCCTGATCGGCATTGGCGCGCTGATCGGCAGCCGCTTCGCGCGGATGCGGATCAAGACGCTCGCCGGACACATCAATGCGGCGCTGGGCTCGTTTGCCGTGGCCATCGCGGTGTCGGCGATCTTCGTCGGCATCGTCGCGCTGACCACCCAAGTGAAACTCTCGGACGTCGTCGTCGCCTTCGCGCCGGGCGCGATGGATGCGATGCTGGCGCTGGCCCTGACGCTGCACATCGACCCGATCTTCGTCGGCGCCCATCATCTGTCGCGCTTCGTGTTCGTGACGATCGCGACACCGGGCATCGTGCACCTGTTCGGCCGCACCCAGGACGATGTGGACGATTGAGGAGGCATAGCTTCCGGGTGGGCTAAGGCGCGTCAGCGCCGTGCCCACCATGCAACCGCATTGTCGCTAGGAATGGTGGGCACGCTGCGCTTTGCCCACCCTACGGCATCTGAGCTAGCGCTTCGCCGTCGCCACAAATCCCCACGCGGCAATCGCCGTCATCAACAGCGAGATCAGCACGTTGTAGCCGGCGAGCGAGAGGCCGAGGAAGCGCCACTGCACCTCGTCGCAACGGACCACCTTCACGGTGTCGAGCCGCGAGAGCAGATCATTGGCGCTGCCGAGATTGACGACGGGGCCCGAGCAATCGGTCGGTCCCTTCCAAAACCCCCATTCGACGCCGGAGTGGTAGGTGCCGAGCCCGGCATTGGCGAGCGCCGCCAGCGCGAGGATCGCTAGGCCGGCGAGCAGCAGCGGCCGCGGCGCGCCACTCCGCGCCGCGAGCGCCGTGAGCGCACCGACCGGGATCGCAAGATAATAGGCGTAGCGCTGCTCCAGACACAGCGGACAGGGCAGGATCTCCAGCACGAGCTGGAAGAACCAGGCGCCCGCGATGGTCGCGGCGGCAATCAGCGTGACGAGAAGCGAGGCGGTCAGCGCAGGACCGGTCGCAGCAGGCCTGAACGCAGGTATCGCGTCACTCTGGGTCGTCACGGCAGCCTCTTCTGGATCGGTCGCTTTCTTAAGCCTCTAAACCCGGCCCAGGCGGCTGTCGAGAACGGCCGGGATCACTTTGGCGCGGGTTGACCCCGCCCTGTCCATGGCTATAGTCCGCCGGCTTCGCGACGCCCCCATCCGTGGGGCCGACCGAGGGCCCCTGTGGCGGAACTGGTAGACGCGCTCGACTCAAAATCGAGTTCCGCAAGGAGTGCTGGTTCGATTCCGGCCAGGGGCACCACGCTTCGCCCTTTGGGTTTCGCGTGGCGCGGCCACGCCGGACCGAAAGGGCAAAGCGTGTCCGGCGAAGTGTCTTGGTGGAGACGGACTGTCTCCTCAGCAAAGCTTGATCGTCTCTCTACCTTCCAATCGTCACATCCCACCTGTATAAACCGGTAGCTTCTTCTGTAACTCGAAGGAGCTCATATGAACGACCTGCACACGTGGCTTTCCCAGCAACACCACGGCCTGCGCACCTTCCGGACATTCCAGCAAAAGCTCGACACGCTCGGCCGGGACGATCCCGCCCAGCGCGGTCTTTGCCGCCTGCTCAGCGGTCTCGTCGGCAGCTATGTCGAGGCGTTTGACGAGGCTCCATTGCCGGTCGAAATTGCCGACAGCGCCTATCAGCGCCTGCTGACGCTGGTTGAGAGCATCGACCTCCACGGCGATGCCAGCCGGCGTCTTGCGGACATCAATCGCGTCGCGGACAGCCAGCTCTGGCAGTGACAAGGCAGCGCTGCGCGCGCCTCGCACCGGTGTCCCGGACTTACTGTATCGGTAAGCGGCCCCGTGCTCACCATCAGGGCCCCCCGAGGCGTTCGACTTCGCCACGCGACTACCTATATCGTGAGGCGGCGCGTATTGATGCAGCGAGCAGCTTGATGGCCCGGAGACGCACGACGGAAGCGGACGCCGACGACCTCCCCCGCTATTTCGTCTGGGTCCGGGGCCTCGAAGGCCCCGAGCCGCAGAAATGGATGGCGATGGATTTCGGCATCGATGACTGGAAGCGGCCGCAGGTGCTGGCCTTTCTGGCGCTGCCGGAGGACGAGCGGCATCTGTCGCTGTCGATACTGGCACGGCGCTATCCGCCGCCGAGGGTTGACGTCTTGTAGGGTGGGTTAGCGTCAGCGTAACCCACCACTGTCTCCATCCGTGGGAACAGAAGAGGTGGGTTACGCCAAGCGGGACTGCGCTTCGCGCAGCCGCAGGGCTAACCCACCCTACGAACAAACCACAAAAAGCGATCCCTCACTTCCCCCGTGCCGCCGTCGGCGTCAGGCCGAACCTCCGGCGGAAGCTGCGGTTGAAATAAGAGAGGTCGTTGAAGCCGCAGGCGAAGGCGATGTCGCTGATGCGGCCTTCGCGATGAGCGAGAAGATCGGCGGCCTTGCGCAGGCGCAGCTCGTTGAGGCGCGTGGTGAAGCTGGCGCCGGCCTCGAACAACAGCTCGTTGACGTAACGTGCGGAGAGACCGGCGGCGACGGCGAGTCTTTGTGCGGAAAAATCCGACTCGTGGAAGCGCGCCTCGAGGATCGACAGCAAGGCCTTGAGCCGCACGCCGCGCAGGCCCCGGCGTCGCGCCGCAGCGGCGATATCGCCGCGGGCACCGAGACCGATCGCCGCGAGGTCGAGCAGATGCGCGGCGATGGCCATGCCGGCTTCGTCAGCAGCCGTCGAATGACGTAGCAGGAGATCGCTGTAGTCCATCGCCAGCGACAGCGCGCCGCCGGGTTCGAGCTCGCAGCCGACGAGATCGTCGACGTCGGCAACCATCGCGCGCAGCGTATCGACCGGCAGATGCACGTTGGTGAAGCGCTTGTGGCTGGCGCCGTCGGCGGCGAAGAACGGCTCGTCCAGCTTGAGCAGCACCATCGATCCCGACCGCATGGTGAATTCGCGGCCGCGATGGACCACCTGCGAAGGGCGGTCGCCGGTGTTGCGCGCGAGGCAAAAGCGGTCGTCGCCGGTCTCGAGCACCTGGCGCTTTTCGCGCCTGACCGTGACGAAGCTGCCGTCGCAGCGTCCGAGCATGGTGGTGCCGATATGAATCGAGTTCATCGTGGCGCGAAACGGCACGTCGGACGCCGGATCGAGCTCGCCGGTGTTGGAGAAATGCTCGAACAATTCGGCGAAGCGGATGAAGCGCTGCCGGTCGGACAGGTCCTGCGGCAGCATGTCGGTCGAGAGCGCCTTCCTGATGACGGACATCGAAAGAACTTCCAAAAGGACTTCTGGGAAAAGCTCGTGCGCGAAAACGTGCCGTGACCTGTCAGGCAAAAATGAACGACCGCTGAATACCGGCGAGAGCAGGCTATCAGCACGCCAACGTGAATCAAGCTGCGCCGGTCAGTCCAAGCCGCACCACCGTCGGCGCCGGATAGTCCAAGACGGCACGCCCGGACGGGCCCTATTCAGGCGGCGGATGCGGCATCCCAGCACATATGGGAGTGCATCCGGGCAACCGGGCGGCCCCAGCCTGACGCCCGCTGGAGGAGACGACGACATGCGAACCTCTCTACCCCGCAGCCTCGTGCTCGGCGGCGCCATCGCGACCAGCCTCTCGATCGGTTACGCGCTCGGCGCGCAGCCGCACATGGACGAAGCCATCGCGATCCTGCAATCGGCCCGCGCCGA
The DNA here is from genome assembly GCF_024199855.1 of Bradyrhizobium sp. CCGB20. Taxonomy (NCBI): domain Bacteria; kingdom Pseudomonadati; phylum Pseudomonadota; class Alphaproteobacteria; order Hyphomicrobiales; family Nitrobacteraceae; genus Bradyrhizobium; species Bradyrhizobium sp. CCGB20. Next base: position 8,672,174 of record NZ_JANADN010000001.1, read on the forward strand.
GCTCGGCAAGGCCGAGCCGAACAAGGGCGGCCATCGCGAGAAGGCGATCGGGTTGATCGACCAGGCGATCGCCGAAGTGCGCGCCGGCATCGCGTTCGCCGCCGGCCATTGAAGCAACGGCATTCGGGAGGACAAGACATGATGCGAACCGTGTTTGCCGCAGCCCTCGCACTCGGCGCGATCACAGGCTCTGCCCAGGCCATGCCACTCGCCCCGCTTGGCGCAGGCGCGAATGGCGACGTCATCGCAGTCGCCGGCGGCTGCGGCCCCGGCTGGCACCGCGGCCCCTATGGCGGCTGCCTGAGAAACTACGCCAACCCGGCCGCACATGCTTGCCCGCGCGGCTACCATATCGGCCCCGGCGGCGCGTGCCGCGGCAATGGCAAATAGAGGCTGAACATTTCGCCTCTCCCCGTTCGCTGGGGCGAGGCGACCGCCGGGACGGCTGCTCCGGCCGTCCGACACGCCGCCAGCAAGACGAAATTCCGCGCTCCTTCACCCGACGTCGTGCCACGGCTGCGCGATCCCGCTTGCTACCTCAGCGGGATTATGCACAAAATGCACCTTCATTTCCATGACGCAACCATTGACTGAAATCGGGGAGTGCTGCCCGGCTTCGGCCTGAAGTGCTTCACCGTCGATTGCCGGAGGGGCTCCATGACTCACCATGACGGCGAGCAGAATGTCGATTCCGCCAAGCCCAAACACACGCATGACGATGTAGGCGCCGACGGGACCACCACCCCGCCGAAGCGCAAGCTCGTGCTGTTCGCCGACGGCACGGGCAACGCGTTCACCGCCCAGGAATCGAGCGTGTGGCGTCTCTATGAAGCGCTCGACCACACCCAGCCGGACCAGATCGCCCACTACATCAAGGGTGTCGGCACCGCGGGCTGGGCGCCGCTCGCCGCGCTCGACGGCGCCACCGGCATCGGCGTGCCCGGCAACGTCCGCAAGCTCTACCGCTTCCTGTGCTGGAACTGGCGCGAGGGCGACGAGATCTACATCTTCGGCTTCAGCCGCGGCGCCTTCACCGCGCGCACGCTGGCAGCCATGATCGCGAGCCAGGGACTGGTGCCGGCGGAGATCGGCGGCACGCCGGTGTCGCATGCGGAGATGGACCGCAACGCCATGGCCGCGTGGCGCGAGTATCGCCGCGGCACCGTGCCATTGAACAAGAGCCTGCCGACGATCTGGATCGCGCGCCTCATCCGTGATGCCCTGCTCTATCTCTATCACGCGATCTGCGGGCACCGTTCCTACGACCATGTCCGCGCGGCGATGAACGGCCGCAAAGACGTCGACATCGAATTCATGGGACTGTTCGACACGGTCGAGGCCTACGGCGTCCCGATCGAGGAGCTGCGCGTCGCGATCGACTGGGCAATCTGGCCGATCTCGTTCCGCAATCACCGGCCCTCGCGCAAGGTGAAGCACATCTGTCATGCGCTGGCGCTGGACGACGAGCGCACCACCTTCCATCCGCTGCGCATCGACCAGAGCCATTTGGCGCCAGACCAGACGGTCAAGGAGGTGTGGTTCGCCGGCGTGCATTCCGACATCGGCGGCGGCTATCCGGACTCCACGCTGTCCTTCGTACCGCTGGTCTGGATGACTGATCAGCTCGGCGGCCGGCTCCGCTTCCAGGACGGCGAGATCGAGCACTTCAGGGAATACCAATCGGCGATCGGGCCGAAGCACGATTCGCGCAGCGGCGCCGCGGTGCTCTATCGCTACGGCCCGCGCCCGATCCTCGCCGGTCAGGTCAATGGCGGGCTGCCGGTCGTGCACTTCGCCGTCATCGAGCGCATGCTGTTCGGCTGCGACGACTACGCGCCGATCATGCTGCCGGCGGACTCGCTGGTGCTGATGCCCGACGGCAGCAAGCAGAACCTGATCGAGGACGGCACCCGCGAAGCGATGAAACAGGCCTATCTGGCCAAAGCCACCGGCCCGCGGCGCGAGACGGAGGCCGAAGCCTTCATCCGCATGAACACGCCCAGCGACGAAATGGCCAGGCTCACGCGCGACACCGTGTGGTGGCGGCGCGTCGCCTATTTCTCGCTGCTGGTCATGGCCGGGGTGATCGTGGTTTGGCCCTGGATCGCCAGCAGCCTGATCGGTGTGTCGAAGGACAGTGGCCTGCAAGGCACCATGCTGCTGAAAATCATCGCCACCATCGACTGGCTCGTTGGCGGCGTGCTGGGTCCGCTGGCCAATCTCGTCAGGAACGTCCTGCCATCCTATGCGGCGCCGTGGCTCGACATCACGCTGTACTACCCGTTCGCCACCTCGATCGTTCTGGCCATCACCTATCTGATCTGGCGCAGGAACACGGTGCTGCGCGACGCCATCCAGGAACGCGCGCGGCTGGCCTGGAGCAGGCCACACCGCATGGCAAGCCGGCGGCATGTCGACGAGCCCGGCATGCTGCTCCGCTTCGCCCGATGGATGCGGCTGAATGCGGGGCCGGCGCGCCTTCTCTTCGCAAGGTTCGTTCTGCCCGGCATCTTCCTGCTCATCATCTTCTACTCGGCGCTGCTCATTGGTGCGACCAGCGTCTTTACCGCCCGCACCGCGACCGGAAATATCTGCACTCTCCCCGGGCCGGAGCCCGGGACGCCGGTGCTCGACGAGCCGATCGATGCGCGCAGCCGCTTCGCGACAAAGGAGTTTTGCTGGTGGAGCGGCCTTGCGGTCGAGAAGGGTCGCAAATACCGCGTCTGGGTCGAGATCGAGGATCCCTGGTTCGATCGCACCATCTTGAGCGGTACGAATGGCTTCAAGACCTATTTCGTGCGCCATTATCTCGCCCTGCCGACGCTCCGTCAGTTCGGCGCCGCATGGTTCCAGCCCGTGGTGCGCGTCGGCACGAAGGGAATGAACGACATTCCGCTGGCGGCCGGCAACGTCATGCCGGCCGACGAATTGCCGCGCCGGATGAATCCGACCATTCCGGCCGAGAACGATGCGGACAAGCGCAAGGGCAGGTATCCGACCCGGCTCGACAAGACGAAGGAGTTCGAGGCTCTTCCCGATGACAATGCGCTCAAGCTCGCGGTCAGCAAGCTCGGACCCTTCGACCCGGTGCCGAAGGATCCCACGGCGCAAACGATCTGGGAAAATCAGAAACTGTCGGGGCGGCTGGTGGCGGAATTCGTCGCGCCAGACGCCGGCGATCTGTTCTTCTACGTCAACGACGCCGTGCAGATTTACCCGACCCTGGGCGTGGTCCAGGGGCCCTACGAGCAGTTCTACAAGAACAATGCCGGTACCGCGCGCATCGTCGTGCAGCGACTGCCGAGCCCGCCTATGCCGACGGATAAACCGGCCGTGGCGAAGCAGTACCCCCCCGCGCCGTTGCCGCCCCCATGATTATGGGTGTCGCGGCATCCGCGCTGCGGCTAAGCTTGGCCTTGCGCCGCGGGGGACACGCGGTGCGGGACGATGACCATGAGCGAACAGGGCGAGACGGGTGAGGCCATCACCATCCTCCTCGTCGAGGACGACGCGCCGACCTGCTGGCGGCTCCAGGATGCGCTGGTCAAGGCCGGCTACGAGGTGCGCAGCGCGGGCACGCTCGGTGAGGCGCGTCAGGCCCTGAACGGCGGCGCGCCGCGTGTGCTGCTGACCGACCTGCGGCTGCCCGACGGCCACGGTGTCGAGCTGATCCGCGAGACCCGGCAGCGCTTTCCCGACACCGAGATCATGGTGATCTCGGCACTCGGCGACGAGGAAAGCGTGATCTCCGCGATCACGGTCGGCGCCACCGGCTATCTGCTGAAGGATGCCTTCCCGACCGACATCGCCACCACCGTACGCGATCTGGTCGCCGGCCATTCGCCGATCTCGGCCTCGATCGCCCGTTTCATCGTGCGCAGAACGCAAGGTGCCGCCCAGAGCTCGGCCGAGCCGCCGCCGGGCCCTGTGCTCAACACCGCAAGACTGACCCCACGCGAGATCGACATTCTCTGGGGCATCGCCAAGGGCTTCAGCTACGCCGAGATCGCGAGTCATCTCGGCCTGTCCAGGCAGACCGTGCCCGGCCACATCAAGAACATCTATCGCAAGCTCGAGGTGCACACGCGCGGCGAAGCGGTGTTCGAGGCGGTGCAGCAGGGCCTGATCAAGCTGTGAGCGAGATTGCGGCGAAGGCACCCACGCGCACCAGGCGCCGGCTGATTGGCTCGCGCCTCGTGCCTTATCTGCTGCTGCAGGTCTTGATCGTGATCGCCACCATCCTCGGACTGCGGCTGCTCCAGCCCAGCGATCCCGAGGACTTCGCGCTGAACGGATTTTCGCTGCGGGAGGACGGCGCGAGCCGTCCCGTGACACTGCCGCATTTCACGTCGTCGCGTTATTCGCTTGTCGATCCCCCGCTCTACACCGGCACCTTCACGTTCAGAAGCGCCAACGCCGGATGGTCCGTGTACCTGCCGCGCTTCAGCAACGCGGTGGAGGTCGCCGTCAACGGCGTCGTCGTGCTCGACTCCCGCCGCGACGCCAACGCCAACCGCCCGGACCGCAACACACCGCAGATCGCGCTCATCCCCGCCTCGCTGCTGCACGACGGCAGCAACGAGATCACCGTGCGGCTGTTCGTCTGGGGCCCGCTCAAGGGCTTTCTCGACACCGTCTATGTCGGACCGGATACCGCGTTGCGTCCGTCCTACGAGACACGCACGCTGCTGTTCGTCACGCTGCCGGTGGCGTTCTCCGCCTGGCAATCGATCCTCGCCGTCATCCTCGCGATCATGTGGCTGATGCGGCGCCGCGAGCCGGTCTATGGCGTGCTGGCCGTGGCAATGGTGCTCGGCGTCGTACAGGCATTCTCGCCGCCGCCGGTGCCGCCGGCGCCGGTGTCCCGGCTCGCCGCAGTGCTGCTCGCATCCGCACCGATCGAGAGCGCCTTGATCGTCGCCTTCGGCGTATTGTTCTTCGGCTGGCGCTGGCCGCGTTACGGAACGCTGCTGTTCGTGCCGGGGCTCGTCGTGTTCGTGGTCGGACTGATCGCGGGGCCACCACTGCCGCGCATTCTGTTCCTGGTGCTCGGCATCCCCACGGTCGGGCTCTGCCTGTTCCTGATGGCCTGCGTCACCGCGGCCGCCGTGGTGCGGCGGCAGGACGCGGCGAGCTTCACGCTCGGCTGCGCGGTGACCATCGTGCTGACCTGCTGGGTCCACGACATGCTGGCGGCGTTCGAAATCATGACCAACGAGCGCATCTTCGTCTCGCGACTGTCCTATTCAGCGATGCTGGTCGCGATCGGCGCCGGGCTGACCTGGCGCTTCGCCCGCGCGCTGAACCAGGTCGACGGCTTTGCAAATCAGCTCGTGACGCGCGTGCGCGAGGCCGAGGAGCGGTTGAAGGCGAGCTTTGCCCGCGAGGAGGAGCGTGCGCGGGCCGCGGCGCTCGCCAACGAGCGCACACGGCTGATGCGGGACCTCCATGACGGCCTCGGCGGCCAGCTCGTCAGCATCGTCGCGCTCTCCGAGCGCGGCCATGAAGGCGCGAGCATCACGGACGCGGCGCGCGCCGCCTTGAAGGACCTGCGCCTCGTCATCGATTCCATGGACGACATTGGCGGCGACCTGATGCTTGCGCTCGGCTCCTGGCGCGGGCGCGCGGCGGCACAATTGCGCCCGCACGACATCGCGCTCGACTGGCGCGTGGCCACACCGCAGGGCCTGCCGCTGCATCCTGAGCTGCGGCCATGGCACGTCATCCAGATCGTCCGCATCCTCGACGAGGCCGTCACCAATGCGGTCAAGCACGCGCAGGCACGCCACATCGCGGTGACCATCGAGACCATCGACGATGGGCAGGGGGCGTGTGGCGTGATCAGCGTTGCGGACGACGGCAAGGGGTTTGCGCTCGCCGGCGAGGCCACAAGTCAGACCGCGCGGGGCCTGCGCAACATGAAAAGCCGTGCCGCACGCTGCGGGGCCGCGTTCGAGCTGAACTCGGATTTCTCGGGGACGCGTGTGCGGCTGCAATTGCCGCAGGTCTTTCCGGACAGCGACGCCGCCACCGGCTGAAAAGCCCCCTCCCCGAACGTGTGGGACGCGCGGAGAGAGGGAACGGGCCGGATTATTGTCATGCGGAGGACGGGGGGTTCGTCCGCAAGACTCCGTCGCCCGAAGCGATGCAATCAACTCAATCGAACGAGATCGTCAGCGCACGCCGACACGATTGACCGGACCGCCGCGATTCATCGGCGTTCCCGCGCGAACGCCGACACCGGGCGCACCGATGCCCGGCGTTGCCACCGCCGCTGCTGCGACCGGTGCGCCAACCACGACTGCCGCGGTCGGCCGCACCACGCAGCCCTTGGGCACGCCGACCGTCTTGCAATAGACCACCGCCTGCGCCGGGCTCGTGCCCAGCGACACCATTGCCGCACCCGCGAGCATCATGACTGTCAGCCCGGCGCTCAGCGCTCCCACGTTCTTCGACATCTTGCTCTCCTGCTTCCCGTTCGGCGCCCCGATGCAATCACCGGGTCTCGCAGCCGACGTGCAGCCTGAATGGCAAAAGGCGGCGCGCAGATACATGCCATGAAGATGGGGGGGCGGCGGCAGGGCCGATGCCATGAACATGGCATGGACCGGCCATGGGCCCCCGCGAGATGGTCCGGCTCACCCGATCCCAGCGGGACCATTCACAATCCCAACGAGGTGCTTCATGAAAACTTCAGTTCTTGCCGCGCTGCTGCTCGCTGCCGCCACCCTGCCCGCCGCCGCGCAATCCGGTCCGACGCCGCAGGAGCAGATGGCCTGCCGCAGCGACGCCGGCAAATTCTGCGCCGAACATATCGGCAAGCCGCCGCAGATGAATGCCTGCCTGCGCGAGAACAAGACCAAGCTCTCGGACGCCTGCCGCAAGGTGGTGGAGTCGCACGGCGGGTGAGCAAGCCGTCATTCCGGGCTCGCGCCGTTGGCGCGTCCCGGAAAAATCGCGTCCGGCGCTAATGCGTCAGGCCATAGACGTCGATGCGGCCGTCATAGGTCGGGCGATAGATGCGGCCTTTCCAGACGATCGGACGGTTGAACTTCGGATGCATGAAGGCGTGCTCGGGCCCCCAGTTCTCGCTGTCCCAGATCACCTGAAGCCGCTTGGAGCCATCCGGATTGGTGGCGAAATTCTGCGCGTCATAGACCAGGAAGCGGCCCGGGCTGAGGATCATGTTGCTGTCCTGATAGGGCACCATCGCCACGACGATGCCATCAGTGCCGTTGTTCGCGGCAAGAGTGATGCTCCAGCCCGGCATGCCGCCCGGCGGACGCGGCGATTGCGGCGAGGCGATCTCGTTGCCTCCGGCGAGATAGGTCGTTTTCCCATCGGCCGCGATCAACCAAGCCCGCAAGGCGCTGTTCTCGCCGCCGACGAAATGCATGGTGCCGTGGACGGCGGACTGGAACAGCAACGGCGTGCCATGCAGATGCCGCGTCGCGCCGCCGGGAAACAGATTCAGCTCCATCGGTGAGGCCGGCGCCGGCGGTACGCCAGGATCGAAATAGGTGTACAGGATCGGCGGCATGCGAAGCTTGTCGTAGTTCGCTGCGAAATGGCCGGCCACGAGTTCGCCCGGTTGCGTCTTGCCGAGCGCATTGGCATTGCCGGTGTAGAGGATGCCGTCCTTGCCGGCGGCCAGAATGGCATGGGCGGAGGCGACATAGACCGGACCACCGGAGCCGAAATCCTGGTCGCCCCACATCGACTCGTTCACCGCCTCCATGTGATGCGCCACGATTGGCGCGATCTGCGCATCAATTGCCGTGCGACTTGCGGTAACCGCGACATGCGGCATCTCGCGCGCATGGCGAGGCTTCAGCGGCATTCCCATGCGTCTGGCATGCGCGATCACGGAGGGCAGGTAAACGTTGGACGGCAACGCCGGTTCGTCATCGTCGTCATCGGCGCCGGCTGCCGCGACCGCGGCCGCGCCGACGCGGTTGGCGTCGGTCCATGGCGCCCACCACGACACGACCTCGAAATGCGCATGGTCTCCGGTGTGCAAGGCGAGCCGCACGATGCTCTCGCCGAAATCGCCATGCTGCGGCGAGAACGCTCCGTTGCCGGTGATGACGTAGATTGAACCGTCGGGCGCGACGGCCGGACCGGCCCCGCTGTGCCACAGCCCGCCGCCGGAGCCGGTGACGGTGGAGCACCACGACGCAGCGAGCCGCCAGGCCTGGACGTCGACCGCGAGCAGCCAGCCGCGCGCCGTCTTCGACGTCTCGGCGATCGTGCCGAAGGGGATCAGCACGTGGTTCTGCATCAACGTCAAGGCGCTGCGCTGCTTGCGCTGGGCCGAGACGAATTTCTGCACCGGCAGTCCGTTCGGCGGCGTGTAGACCGCGCCCTCCAGGTTCAGGAGGCCGTGCACCTTCGAGCCGTCGCGGATCCGCAGCGCGGCGAGGAAATGCTGTCCCCTGGCGGCGCTGCCGTCGTCACTGATCCAGGCGCACGCATAGAGAATACCCGCCCCCTCGTCGATCACAGGCGTCGAGAGAATGCCCCAATGAATGTTGGTCAAGTGGCCGTCGATGGCCCTCGTTCCGACGATGGGACGTCCGAGGTTCGTCGCCCAGATCCTCTCGCCGCTCACAGCGTCAAATGCATAGACCCAATTGCCCATGCTGGCCTGGAAAATCAGGTCGCGGGTCTTGCCATCGGCGGTGTGGACGCCGCCGACGGCCAGCGGCTGCGCCTCGAGCCTGGGATCGTCGGGAATCGGAAGGCTGAAGAGTTTGACGATGCCCCTGGTGCGGACGGCGGTCGCCGTCAGCACCGTCTCGGAATTGTTCGCACCGGTCCGGGCACGATCGTAGCTGCGGGTCGTGACGGAGGCGACCATGGTCAGGCCCCCCAGGCGAGGAGGCTTCCGGCCGCAATCAGGCAAGCCGCTGCAAGCCGTCGTACGTCGTACAAGCCTGCGCGCCACGCGCTCGACACGACGGCTCCGCAGGCAAAACCGAGGGCGGCCATGATCGCACTCGACAGCGCGGCAACGGCCGGCGCATCAGCTGAGTGCAACACGAAATTGTCGATCGCCAGCAGCGGTGGCAGCACATAGAACCAGCCCGGCGCATTCAAAAGGCGTTGCGCGATGGGGTGACGCACCAGCAGCGATGCACCGCACGCGATCAACAGGATCGCGGCGAGCCCGCCCGCGACCGGCATGGCGACGCCGAGCGCGGAGCCCAGCGCATCGCAAACGCCGAACATCAAGACGAGTGGCAGCACATGCCGTCGCGAAACGATGAATGCGAGCGCGAAGGCCGCGATGAGACTGTCCGCGGACGTCCACAACAGATGCAATGACATCGCGACCTCCAAAAGGTTTGCAATGCGAGACAAGTGAGATCAATCGAGAAGGCCGCGCCGCCGTCCGCCTTCGACGGCAATTGCAGCGCGGTGAAGCCGGGATCCCGCGCATGTCGCACTGGAAGCTCGATCAGCCGGGGTGCGCCGGCTCCGTCAACAGGCGCGCTGACGCTTTCGCCGTCCGGCCCGAACAAGCTCCAAGCTAACAGCGCTACGCCCATGACGCGGCCTTTGGCTGGCTGCGTCAATCATGCATTGAATGAAGATCGTCTGGAAGTTGAAATTCGAGGCAAGCGCGCCCGTAGAACGAACCGGCGCTCACGATCCCGTGCGCGACGGCGAGGAAGGGCGCTAATCGTCGTCAGGCCCGAACAGCCTCATCTGCGGGAAGCCGCCGCGCGGACGGCTGGCGACATCGCGCGCATCGGAATCTTCGCGGATGTTGCGTGCGACGTCGTCCCAATCGGTGCGGTCGCGCATGCCGCGCGGCTCGCGGGAATCGTAGTGCCGGCGCTCGGCCCAGCGCTCGCGGCGCTCCATGCGGCGCCGTTCCGACGCGGCGCGCCTCACGTCGGAATCCCTCGCCTTGGCATAGGCGTTGTCGGCTGAGGCTGGCTGTTCCGTCGAGGCCTGCTGCTCGGCAGGTTTTGCGACTTGCGGAGGTGATGCCGGTGCCGGCTTGGGCGGCTCCACCGCGGCCGCTTGCGAGGGCTGCGGCGCCGGCGGTTCGCCTTTCGCCTGGGTGGCCTGCGTATCGTGCTTTGCGGCCTCAGGCTTGGCTTCGGCCTGCGCCGGCGCGGCGATCATGGCGCCGAAGGCTTGCGAGCCGGTGAGATATTGCAGGCGCTCGGACGGCGCGTTCGTCGTCGCGGTTTTGGCGGCTTCAGCACGCTGCGCCATCTTGCTCGTGTCCGGTCCCTGCCTGGGCGAGACCGGATTCATGATATTGCCGGCGACAATGCCGCCGCCGAGACCAATGGCGATGGCCGCGATGATCGTTCCGGCACCGACGAAATAGGCTGTCGAGGCGCGCATTGGTCCACTCCCTCTTTGGAGCGGGCAACGCTTGTCGATTGCCGGATGTTCCTGATACCGGCGCGGTTCCCGGAGGAACTTCCGCGTCAGATCTGCTGCGCGACCTTCTCCAGCCCGATGATGCGGGCGAGCTTGCGCACTTCTTCCTTCTGATCCTCACGCAGCTGGAACAGGAGCGGCATCGCCGCCGACTTCAACTGCTGGACCTCGTCGCAATTCGGATCGATCGGCACGCCCGGAGCGTTCGGATTGGAGAGCTTGTTTGCGGAGATCTTGCGGACGACGTTGCGCAGCGCGGTCTCGACCGAGGGCCAATAATATTCCTGCGACGACGACAGTTTCAGGCGATCCCTGATGCCCGCGATCTGCACGTCGGAGAGCAGCGAATAGGATTTCTGCGGCTGCGGCTTGGCGACGACCTTCGGCTTGGCCGGAGCCTCGATCGCGGCAGGCGCTTCATGCGAAGTTGCCTTGGTCATCGGGAAATCGGAAGGCGTGGCGGCGGCAAAGGCCTGGCGCAGCGGCTCGGTCAGCACCGGCGTCTGCGAAAGCTTGTCCGCGGGCACCTGAACCGGCTCGATCGCGGCCGAAGCCAGCGCCAGCGTCGGAACCAGACGGTCGGCCTTGGCGGCGCGGTTGGTGGCGAGCGGCTTCGGCGGGGCCTGCGAGATCATCTCGGCGCTGACACTGGGCACGCTGTCGCGGCCGAGAATAGCGGTGGTGGCGGCGCCGAGGACGAGGAAACAGGTCAACACGACGATGGTGATGGCTTTGGACAAACGTCTCTCCGCGCCCAACTTCAAGTCCACGTGATCAGTGCCCGGAAACTGGGCGGTAATTAAGGCTTAACGGTGCCGGCGTAGTGACAATCGCGCGGACTGCGGCGACATGACCCGGAAACCTGAAGAAAATCAGGCAGCTAGCGCCAGATCGTAGGCATCCTGGATGTCGGCGACGATCTCGGAGGCTTCCCAGACCGCGCGCGGCTCGACCGATTGCAGCGTCACGGTCCAGTTGCCGCCCCGGCGGGTGCGGGGAACGCTGACGATGTCGAAGCGCACGTTGCGGCACAGCGGGTGACGGGCCAGGGCATGGGCCACGCGGACCCGGATTTCGTCCAGCGTCGCGGCTGTCTTGCTGTTGAGAAAATCGAAGTCCATCGCCTGTCCCTCACGGTCCTGATTGGCGGCCGTGAGGGGATTCTTGGCGGGCGTTGGTTAATCTGCCGTTAAGTGCGGGGGCGCGGAGAGGGCTCGATTAACCGTGATCGGGAGCGGCGGCTGCTCCTTTCCCCTCCCCCGCAAGCGGTCCGAGGTGAAGGAAGCGCCTACCGCCCAATCGCACCGCGATACTCGGCGAGTGTCCGTGCAACGAGATCGTCGACCGCCATCACGTCGGTCACGCCCGACGTCGAGTGCCCCCCGCTCCAAATATCGCGCCAGCGCTTCGGGCGGCTTTCGCGCGCGCTGACGTCGATGTCCTTGCCGATGTCGATCGCCCCGCGTGCCGGCAGATCGTCGGGATCGAGGCCGGCAGCCACGATCGACGGCTTCAGCATGCTGGTCTGCAATCCCGTGAACGCGGTGGTGAGCAGGATGTCGTCGGCACTGCTTCCGACCAGCATGTCCTTGTGGCGCTCGTCCGCCATGCTTTCGCGCGTCGCGATGAACTTCGTGCCCATGTAAGCGAGATCGCAGCCGAGCACTTCGGCCGCGTGCAGCGCATGGCCGTCGCTGATGCCTCCGGCGAGCACGATGATGCCGTCAAAGAACGCGCGCACCGCGCGGACGAAAGCGAACGGATTGAGCCAGCCGGTCTGCCCGCCTGCCCCCGCGGTGAGCAGCACGAGCCCGTCGGCGCCGGCCTCCACCGCGCGCTGGGCGTGGCGGATCGAGGCCACGTCCGCCAGCACCAGCGCGCCGGCCTCATGCAGCGGCTTCAGCACCGGCGCGGGCGATCCGACCGAGGTGATGACGATCTCCGGCTTGTGTCGCAGCAGCACGGCGAGATCCTGCTCCAGCCGCGCGTTGGAGCGATGCACGATCAGGTTCGGACAGAGCGGCGCGGCCTCGCGGCCGGCTTGATCCTCATGCTGCCGCAACCGCGCTTCGATCTCGATGAGCCACGCATCGAGTTGTTCCGTGCTGCGGCAATTCACGGTGGGGAAGCTGCCGATCACACCGTTGCGGCAGGCCGCGACCATGAGCTCGACGCCCGACACCAGAAACATCGGCGCCGCGATCAAAGGCAGGCTGAGACGATCGCGGAAGTGGTGCAGTCGATCGGATGTCACCCAAGCCTCTCTTTCATCCAAGCCTTGCTTTCATCGAAGCCTTGCTTTCATCCAAGCCGCCCTATGCGGGCTTTGGCGTTCCATCCCGCATTCTCTGTGCTAGCGTTGCACGCAACATTGGCACGCCAGAAGCCGATGACAAAGCAACGAGGAAACAAATGTCCGATCCGCTCCACGCATCGCTCCCGGCTTGTGCGCAGACGCTACGCGCGCTGTCGCGCTATCCCGGCCGCACTGCCTTCGCCTGGCCCGGCGGATCGCTCAGCTATCAGGGCACCATCGACCTGATCGGACGCATCCAGGGCGTGTTCATGCGGCTTGGACTGCAGCCCGGCGCGCGCGTCGCCTTTCTCACCGCGAACCGCGCCGACACCTGGTGCGCCGGCGTCGCCGCGCAATTATCCCGGCTTTGCATCACCTGGCTGCATCCCTTGGGGTCGCGAGGAGACCAGCTCTTCCAGCTCGAGGATTCCGAGGCCGAAATGCTGGTGGTCGATGCAGCCGCCTTCCGCGAGCGCGGCGGCGAGCTCGCCGCGCAGGCGGGCCGGCTCAAAGCGGTCTTCACCATGGGCCCCGCCGACTACGGTGTCGACCTGTTGCAGGCGATCGAGATCGAAGGCCATGCCAGCGCGCTGTGCCTCGCCCGCCCCGACGATCTCGCCACGCTGAACTACACCGGCGGCACGACCGGCAAATCCAAGGGCGCGCTACGCTACCACCGCGAAAACAGCGGGGCCGCCGGCGCGATCCTCGCCGACTTCGAAATCCCGGAAGAAGCGCGCTATCTGACGGTCGCGCCGATCAGCCACGTCGCGGGCACGAAGGTGCTCCCGACACTGATGCGCGGCGGCACCGTGCACATGCTGAAGGGTTTCGATCCAGAGGCCGTGCTGGCGACCATCGCGCGCGAGCGCATCAACTTCACGCTGTTCGTACCGACCATGATCTATGTGCTGCTCGATCATCCCGCGTTGGGCAAGACCGATCTCTCCTCGCTCGAGCTCGTGCTCTACGGCGCCTCCGCGATGTCGCCGAGCCGGCTGATCGAGGGCATCGAGCGGATCGGGCCGGTGTTCTCGCAGCTCTACGGCCAGACCGAATGCTATCCGGTCTCGGTGCTGCGCAAGGCGGATCATGATCCAAAGACGCCGGAGCTGTTCCTGTCCTGCGGCTTCCCGATCTCGGCCTGCGAGGTCAGGATCCTCGACGACAACGACCAGGAAGTGAATACGGGCGAGGCCGGCGAGATCTGCGTGCGCGCCCCGCATGTCATGGCCGAATACTGGAAGCGGCCTGACATCACCGCCGAGACGCTGAAGAATGGCTGGGTCCACACCGGCGACATCGCGCGCAAGGACGAGCGCGGCTACATGTTCATCCTCGACCGCAAGAAGGACATGATCGTCTCCGGCGGCTTCAACATTTTTCCGCGCGAGGTCGAGGACGTGCTGTCGCAGCATGCGGACGTTGCGATGGTCGCGGTCGTCGGCATTCCCGACGAGAAATGGGGCGAAGCCGTCACCGCCATCGTCGTGCCGCGCGAGGGCGCGAAACCCGACGAAGACGAGCTGATCGATCTGGTGAAAAGGCGAAAAGGCTCGGCACATGCGCCAAAGCAGATCCAGTTCGTCAAGCAGCTGCCGATGACCGGCGTGGGCAAGGTCGACAAGAAGTTACTGCGCGCAGGCTTCTGGAGCGGACGGGACCGGATGGTGGGGTAGTCATCTCGATCTGCAACCTGTGGCACGCAGCGCCGCACGGCTTCCCGTATCCGACACCGGGGTTTTACGGTGTCGCTGTGGCCCGCGAACAACAGCGCGCAAGGGACTTTTCAGGCGCGCCGTCCGCGCAATTGCGGGCGAATCAACGAATCAACTAGACCGATAACGGGGCTGGGAAGCGGAGAGTAGAATGAGAGTCGCTTCCCTGGAAAGTGCAGTGGCCGCGGTCACGTTGATCACGGCTATCATCGTGGTGCTGTGGGAGATCAAGATCTTCTACGGTATGTGAACAGGCAGGATGCCGCGTCAAACAAGAGACTTCCGGACAGGAAGCTCGTGGCCAAGCGTCCCTTCCGCGGCGGCGGAAGCCTGCCGTTCAATCGGCCCAAGGAGCGATCGCGGCACCCGCCGTCACGCTCACCGCTTCTCGATCACCAGGCTCTGCACCGCGCGGCCAAAGTAGCCCTGCCTGTCCGCGAGCCGCGACATCGCGAGCCCGGCACCGTCTGGGCCGATCCAGGATTCGCCGTCGAGCAGAATCCACTCGCCGACCGGCTGGCGCGACAGGTTCACGGTGAGGTCGGCATTGATGTAGGTCCAGGCACGGAAGTCGAGCGTCGAGGCGGTGCCGTTGGAAAAGTCGGCGGCGACCACGGCGCGCATCGCCTGGGAGACCGCCTCGCCTTCGATCAGCGGACTGTCGACGCGAAACCAGATCGCGCCGGCGCCGGCCTGACCGAAGCGACCGCGGGCGGCCCGCATCGAGACCGAGCGCACGAACGGGCTGGTGGCGGCGTGACCGTCCTCGACGAGGGAGTCCTCCGGTGACGGCAGCGTGACCAGGAGCTCCTCGACGCCGTCCGGCAGCGTCAACGCCTGCCGCTTGATCTTGAGAACGGTGGCACCGACGACCTGAAAGCCGTCCGCGAGCAGCTTGATTTCGCAGAGCTGGATCTTGCGACCCTCGCGCAATACCTCGGTCGCGATCGTCAGCGGCGCCACCGGGACCGGGCGCATCAGATCGATGGTGACGCGCGCGATGTCCATCGGGACAGGCGTCGGAATCCGTTCGGCCGCCCACGTCACCAGCGAAGCCGGCGCCGAGCCGTGCTGCATGCGCCGGTCCCAGGGGCCGGCGGCATCAGGGCTGGTAACGACATTGTTGCCGTCGACGCGGTAGATGGCGGTCATCGTTTCTCCGTGGAGCACATTCGGAGCTCAGAAAAAAGTGTCGTCCCGGCGAACGCCGGGACCCATAACCACAGGGAGAAGTTGTTGCGCAAGCTGGCAACCGCGAGTCTTCATCGAACTACTTCCTGTGGCTAGCGCGACGAGCGCAGGCGCTCGCGCGGGGGTCCCGGATCGGCGCTCCGCTTCGCTGCGCTTGTCCGGGACGACGGCTACGAGAGCGATCACAACGGCGGATCGATCGCTTCGTCGTATTCCTTCTTGAAGCGCGCGATCAATTCGGCGGCGGGGACGATGCCCTCGACGCTGCCGATGCCCTGGCCCGAACCCCAGATCTCCTTCCAGGCCTTCGGCTTGGCGCGCTCGCCGGAGGCATCCGTGCCGAAGTTCATCTTGGACGGATCGGACGTCGGCAGATTTTCCGGATCCATGCCGGCGGCGAGGATCGAAGGTTTCAGATAGTTACCGTGCACGCCGGTGAAGAGGTTGGAATAGACGATGTCGTCGGCCGTCGAGCCCGCGATCATCTCCTTGTAATTGTCGACCGCGTTGGCTTCCTTGGTGGCGATGAAGGCCGAGCCGATATAGGCGAAGTCGGCACCGAGGATGCGCGCGGCACGGATCGCCTTGCCGTTGCCGATGGCGCCCGACAGCGCGATCGGGCCGTCGAACCACTTTCGCGTCTCGGCGACGAAGGCCAGCGGCGAGATGGTACCGGCATGGCCGCCGGCGCCGGCCGCGACCAGGATCAGGCCATCGGCGCCCTTCTCGATCGCCTTGTGAGCGAATTTCTGGTTGATCACGTCGTGGAAGACGATGCCGCCCCAGCCGTGCACGGCCTGATTGAGCTCCTCGCGCGCGCCGAGCGACGAGATGATCATCGGCACCTTGTACTTGGCGCAGAGCTGCATGTCGTGATCGAGCCGGTTGTTGGACTTGTGCACGATCTGGTTCACCGCGAACGGCGCCGACGGCTTGTCGGGATGGGCCCGGTCATAGGCCGCGAGCTCTTCGGTGATCCGCGCCAGCCATTCGTCGAGCAGCTCCGGCGGCCGCGCGTTCAGCGACGGAAACGAGCCGACCACACCGGCCTTGCACTGCGCGATCACGAGATCGGGCACCGAGATGATGAAGAGCGGCGAACCGATCACGGGGATCGACAGGCGTCCCTTGAACAAGGCAGGCATGGACATTGCGGAACGATCCTCTATTGGCCGACAAATTGAAGGTTGGGGACCATACCAACAAGGCAATCTTTCCACTGTCAAGTATTGCGTTTTGACGCCGGACCGGACGTCGTTACCGCAATTCCAACGCGCGGAATTCCTTCTCTGTCATTCCGGCGCGACGCGCAGCGCCGAGCCCGAATGACAGCGATCCTACCCGATCAAATCCGGATTGATCAGCCGCTCGAACGAAAACATCTCGTCCCATTTCTCCTGTGTCAGCAGCTTGCGCTCGACCACCACGATCTGGTGCAACGACTTGCCGCTCTTGTAGCCCTCGCGCGCGATCTCGGCGCATTGCTTGTAGCCGAGCAGCGGCTTCAGCACCGTCACGATACCGAGCGAGTTCAGCACCATGTTGCGGGTGTGCTCCTCGTTGGCGGTGATGCCGAGCACGCAGTTCTCGCGCAGGCTGTTGACCGCGCGCTCCATGGTGCGGATCGAGAAGAACAGCGCGAACGAGATCACCGGCTCCATCACGTTGAGCTGAAGCTGGCCGGCGCTTGCAGCCAACGTCACGGTGGTGTCGAGGCCAATGACGAGGAAGCTGGTCTGGTTGACGACCTCGGGGATCACGGGATTGACCTTGCCCGGCATGATCGACGAGCCCGGCTGGAGCTGCGGCAGGTTGATCTCGTTGAAGCCGGCGCGCGGGCCGGAGGCCAGCAGGCGGATGTCGTTGCAGATCTTCGTCAGCTTGCTCGCCGTGCGCTTGAGCACGCCGGAGAGCTGCACATAGGCGCCGGTGTCCGAGGTCGCCTCGACGAGATCGCCGGCGAGGATGAAGTCGACGCCGGTCAGCGCGCTCAAATGCCGGACCGCGAGCTTGGGATAGCCGACCGCCGCGGTGACGGAGGTGCCGATCGCGGTGGCGCCGAGATTGATCTCGCGCAGCAGCGCACGCGCCTCCGAGATGCGATCGACCTCCTCGCCGATCGTGGTGCCCCATCCCCGGAATTCGGCGCCGAGCGACATCGGCACCGCGTCCTGGAGATGCGTGCGTCCCATCTTCAGCACGCGGTCGAACTCGCGGCCCTTGGTGAAGAAGGCTTCCTGGAGCTGGCGCAGCGCCGTCATGTAGCTTTCGAGCCGCAGGATCAGCGCCAGGCGAAAGGCGGTCGGATAGGTGTCGTTGGTCGACTGGCCGTAGTTGACGTGATCGTTCGGGCTGACGTGCTGGTAGTCGCCCTTGCCGAAGCCGAGCGATTCCAGCGCGAGATTGGCGATCACCTCGTTGGCATTCATGTTGGTGGAGGTGCCGGCGCCGCCCTGGATGAAGTCGGTGACGAACTGGTCCATCATGTCGCCGGCGATGACGCGGTCGCATCCGAGGATGATCGCGTCCGCCACCCTGGCGTCGATTGCGCCGAGATCACGGTTGGCCATGGCGGCGGCCTTCTTCACGTAACCAAGCGCCTTCACGAAGTAAGGCTCCTGGTTCATCGGAATGCCGGTGATGTGGAAGTTCTCCTTCCCGCGGATGGTCTGGACGCCGTAGTAGATGTCGTCGGCGATCTCACGCTGTCCGAGGAAGTCCTGCTCAGTGCGGCTCATGGGCGCTCCTTTGCTGGCGCGACGTCCTCAGTTCTGGCACAGCGCGCTGGTAACGACGGTATCGGTGCGGCAGTCATCCGGTTTGCGCTGCCGGCCCGGGATCAGAACCTTGGCCGAGCATTTTTCCGCGGAATCGGCGTTCAGGCTCTTGCCTTCCTTGTAGCCCTTGCTCTGGCAGAGCTGGTCGGCGGCTTGCTTGCAATCGGGCGCGCCGTTCGACGAGGCGGGGCAGGCCACACGCCCCGACACCATGGTCGACGGCGTCGCCAGCCGCGACAGGTCGTTCATGGTCTCGCTCGGGCTTTTGATCGGCGGCAGGATCGAGGGCAGCTTGTCGAACAGCTTGCCCATTTCGTTGATCAGCCCGGGATTTTCCGGCGCGGGAGTCGAGGGCGGCGGCGCGGTCTGCGGTCCCTGCTCCTGCAATCCAAGCGCCGGCGGCGCGGATTGCGGCCATCCGGTCCCGCCAGCACCGAGCAGGAGCCAAAGCACCGCAAATGTCAGCGTCCCCAGTCGCAGGACCGGATTGCCGGATCGAACCATCATGACCGCAACCGTAGCCGAACCCGCCGCAGCGGCAAAGCGCGGAGGTTTAGATCAGCTTGACCGCCACCACGAAGCCGAGCACCAGCACGACGGCGCCGAGCGTGACCCACAGGCCGAGATGCTCCTCGAGCTTGTGCCGGATCCAGTCGCCGTAACGGTTGAGCAGGATCGCCACGATGAAGAAGCGTCCGCCGCGCGCGACGATCGAGCACAGGATGAACAGGATGAGATTGTAGCCAGCAAAGCCCGAGGTGATGGTGACGAGCTTGTAGGGGATCGGCGTCAGACCCTTGAGCAGGATGATCACCGCGCCCCACTCGGCATAGGAGGCGCGGAAAGCGTCGACCTTGTCGCCGAGGCCATAGACCTGGATCAGCCAGTGACCGACCGAGTCGAACAGCAGCGCCCCGATGGCGTAGCCAAGGACGCCACCGAGCACCGAGGTGACGGTGCAGATCGCCGCATAGACCCAGGCGCGCTGCGGGCGCGCCAGCGACATCGGGATCAGCATCACGTCCGGCGGGACCGGAAAGAACGAGCTTTCCGCGAAAGACACGGCTCCCATGATCCAGAGCGCGTAGGGCTTGTGGGCGGCGTCGATGCACCAATCGTAGATACGTTTCAGCATGGCGCCGCGATGAAGCACCATGGGACGGATTTGTCCATCGCGAGTTTGTGACGTTTTAGCGTGATCCGGAAAAGTGTGTCGCGGTATTCCGAAAAGATCCCGCTCAAACAATAACCTAAAGCGCGATGACGCTTCGTTCCAATGTCATCGCGCTTTAGTGGCGCTTGCGCGCGACGCGCCCTTCCAGCGCGACAATTGGCCGCCTGGCGGCAACACGCGGTGACGCAACTTTGGGCAGTTTCATCTCCGACTTCGGCAGCTTCTCGGCAATGCCGAGCATGTCTTCCCGCCGCGACATCTCGCGCCAGACGTCTTCAGGGCGCACGCCGGCTGAAGCCCAGAGCACAGTGAGATTGTAGAGCAGATCGGCGCTTTCCCGGACCACGGCCTCGCTGTCGCCGTTGACCGCATCGATCACGACTTCGATGGCCTCTTCGGCCAGCTTCTTCGCCATTTTGGAGGGGCCACGCTGAAACAGCCGGGCCGTACGAGATGTTGCCGGATCAAGATCCTTGGCCGCGAGCACAGCCAGATATAGCCGCTCAAGCGAATCACTCATGTACTGGAAACTACTCTAAACCAATGGAGAGCGCGTTAACGTTCGATAGTAAAAGCAAAAAACCGGCCGCCGCGGCAAGCGCGACGGCCAGTTATGGTCAAGACTTGCTAGCCAAAGCTAGTAGCAGTTCTGGGCGTAGCCCTGGCCGCAGAGCTCGGAGGGAGCCGAGCCGCCATAGCGCTGATACTGATAGTTCGGGCCCGGACCGTAATAGGGGCCGTAGGCGGGGGCGCTATAATAGACAGGGCCACCGTAATAGCCGTAGCCCGGCCCCGGGCCGTAATCATAGGCGTAGGCGTCACGGGTCGCGGCGATCGCAAGGCCAGTGCCGATGGCGCCCGCAATGGCGGCGCCGGCGAAGGCTGCCCCGCCGCCGCCATGCCAGTGGCGGCCGCCTGCGTAAGAGGCAGTCGGGGCGACCGCAGTCAGCGCCACCACGGCGGCCGTGGCAAGGACGGCCTTACGGCCCGCAAATCTGGAAAATCTGTCAAACATGTCCTGGACCCTCCTTGGGACCTCGAATGGTGCCTGACGACAGGCTCATGTCTTTCAAACACCCGCATCCCATGTTGGGTTCCCCAACCCCAACACAAGCTGAACGGGGTTGCGTAATCATGCCGCAACCGCCGCTCATCCGCCGTTCATGTTGGCACGGACACAGTCGCCGCCAGCCGGCGCTCCGAGCGTCACCACACCAAACAATGCGGGACCGGCGCGACTGATGTTCGCATTCAAGACAATCGCCCTTCGCGGCCTGCTGGCCCTTGCAATCTCTCTCGCCGCGCTGACTGCACGCGATGTCGGAGCGGCCGAGACCGCCGCGCCCTCCATTGCGATTCACTTCACCTTCGACCGTCCGATCGACGCGAGCATGGCGCCGTTCTTCATCGCTGCAAAGGACGGCAATTTCGGCGCCGAGCGTCTCAACGTCTCCTTCAACAGCGCGGCCGGATCGCCCGACGCGCTCGCACGCGTCGCCAAAGGCGACAGCGAGCTCGCGCTCGTCGACATCAACGAGCTGATGCGTTTTCGCGACAAGGACGATGCCGCGCAAATCAAGGCGGTGTTCGTGCTGTTCAACCGCGCGCCCTATGCAATCGTTGCACGCCGGAGCCGCGGCATCCACTTGCTGCCCGATCTCGACGGCAAGACCGTCGGCGTTGCCGACGGCGATCTGTCGATGCGACTGTGGCCGGCGCTGGCGCAGCAGAACAGCATCAACCCGTCGCATGTGAAATTCCACAAGATCAGCGCCGCGGTCCGCGAGCCGCTCCTCTCCGCAGGCCAGGTCGATGCGGTCGCGGGCTTCAGCTATCTCTCGGCGGTGAACCTGCGCGACCGCGGCGTGCCCGGTGGCGATCTCGTGGTACTCCGCTATGCCGACTATGGCTGCGAGGCCTACGGCTTCGCCGTGGTGGCCAACCCCGCTTTCGCCGCCGCGAAGCCCGACGCAGTGAAGGGATTCGTCCGCGCATTGATCGCCGGCGTCAACGCGACCGTCAAAGAGCCGGCGCGCGCGGCAGGCGAGGCCGCGAGCCGGATCGACGACGGCGACCGCGACCTCGAGCTGGAACGCCTGCGCAGCGCGCTCATCGACAACATCCTGACCGAAGAGGTCAAGCGCAACGGCCTCGGCGGCATCGACCCGGCGCGCCTGGACCGCTCGATCGACCAGATCGCGCAGGACTTCAAATTCCGCAAACGGCCGACGGCCGGCGATATCTTCGACGACCGGTTCCTGCCGCCGGTCGCGGGGCGGCTGATCAACTGAGCAAAACCGACAGCTTCCGCTGTATCTCGCGGGCGACCCTGCTTAGAATACGGGCTCACCTTTGACTCAAGAGCCCGAGTTCTTCGCCCGCATGCCCATCCTCCGCCTCTACACCCGCGTTCTCGAACTGCTCGGCAAGGAGGCGCGGCTGGGCTGGTTGCTGGCGTTTGCCAATCTCCTGCTGGCCGCCTCGCAATTCGCGGAACCCGTGCTGTTCGGCCGGATCGTCGACGTGCTCTCCGGCAAGACGGTCGCCGGATCGAACTCGGCCTGGCCGTTCCTGATGGCCTGGGTGGCGTTCGGGCTGTTCACCATCGTCTGCAGCGCGCTCGTGGCGCTGCAGGCCGACCGGCTCTCCCACCGCCAGCGCCAGGCGGTGCTGACCGACTATTTCGAGCACATCCTGCAACTGCCGCTGACCTTCCATTCCGGCACCCATTCGGGCCGGCTGATGAAGGTGATGCTCAACGGCACCGATGCGCTGTGGCGGCTCTGGCTCGGCTTCTTCCGCGAGCACTTTGCCGCGATCCTCTCGGTCGTGGTGCTGCTGCCGCTGTCGCTCTATCTGAACTGGCGGCTCGCGATCCTGCTGTTCGTGCTCTGCATCGTCTTCACGGCGCTGACGACCTTCGTCGTGCGCAGGACCTTCGGCATGCAGATGGAGGTCGAGGAGCACTACAGCGAGCTCTCCGCGCGCGCCTCTGACGCGCTCGGCAACGTCGCGCTGGTGCAGAGCTTCGTCCGTGTCGAATCCGAGGTGAAGGGACTGCGTTCCGTCGCCGACGATCTGCTGGCCGCGCAGATGCCGGTGCTGTCATGGTGGGCGCTCGTCACCGTCATCACCCGCGCCTCCACCACCATCACGGTGCTCGCGATCTTCTCGCTCGGCATCGCCTTGCACGACCAGGGGCTTACCACTGTCGGCGAGATCGTGATGTTCGTGAGCTTCGCGACCATGCTGATCCAGAAGCTCGAGCAGGTCGTCAGCTTCATCAACAACGTGTTCATGGAAGCCCCGCGCCTGCGCGAATTCTTCAACGTGCTCGATGCGGTGCCCGCGGTGCACGACCGCCCCGACGCGATCGATGCGGGGCGGCTCTCCGGCCTCGTCGAATTCAACGACGTCACCTTCTCCTATGACGGCAAGCGCCCGGCGATCGAGGACCTCTCCTTCACCGCGCTGCCGGGCCAGACCATCGCGCTGGTCGGCCCGACCGGCGCCGGCAAGTCGACCGCGATCGCGCTCTTGCATCGCGCCTTCGATCCGCAATCCGGCTTCATCAGGATCGACGGCATGGACGTGCGCGGCGTCACGCTGACGTCGCTGCGGCGGAACATCGGCGTGGTGTTCCAGGAAGCGCTGCTGTTCAACCGCTCGATCGAGGAAAATCTGCGCGTCGGCAAACCGGATGCGACCGAGGCCGAGATGCGCAAGGCCGCCGAACGCGCGCAGGCGCTCGAATTCATCGAGCGCAGCGGCGGCTTCGCGACCAATGCCGGCGAGCGCGGTCGCATGCTCTCCGGCGGCGAGCGCCAGCGGCTGTCGATCGCCCGCGCGCTGCTGAAGGATCCGCCGATCCTGATCCTGGACGAGGCCACCAGTGCACTCGACGCCGTCACCGAGGCCAAGGTGAACGCCGCTCTCGACGAAGTGATGAAGGGACGCACCACGTTCGTGATCGCCCACCGCCTCTCCACCATCCGCAATGCCACGCGGATCCTGGTGTTCGAGAACGGCCGCGTGATCGAAAGCGGAACTTTCGATGAACTCGTGGCCAAAGGCGGCCATTTCGCCGAGCTCGCCAGGGCCCAGTTCATGGTTCATGAGAATACACGGGCCAGCGTGACGGCCGCTGAGGCTGCCGCGACTGCGGCCAAATCCCCCTAGCAAGTCCCCGCAGCACCGTCGAAATTCGGCCTATTTCATTGCGGAATACCGCACCGAAGCCCCTATTCTCGACGCAACAGCCGGTATAGGTTTGCGACGCCGCAAGCGGCGGCGCCGGATTTCAGAACCGAACATCAGATCACGAGAGCCGACCGGAACCGGCGGGTCTCCAAGGACCGGAATCGGATAGTGCACGCCCTTCGCCCGCTGCTTCGCAAGTCCCTGTTCAATCTGCTCGCTGCGGCCCTCGCATGCACCGCGCTGCTTGCGCCGCGCACGGCGAACGCCGAAGCACTGCTGCTGATCGAAGCCGACAGCGGCAAGGTGCTGCAGGCGGAGAACGCGACCATTCCCTGGTATCCGGCCTCCGTCACTAAGATCATGACCGCCTATGTGACGCTGAAGGCGGTGAAGGACGGCAGGCTCACGCTCGATACGTTGCTCACGGTGTCGCCGACGGCCGCATCGCAGTCGCCGTCGAAGATGGGGTTCCGTCCGGGAACGCAGCTCACCGTCGACAACGCGCTGAAGATGATGATGGTGAAGTCGGCGAACGACATGGCCGTGGTGCTCGCCGAAGGCGTCGGCGGCTCGATCGACGGCTTCTCGGCGATGATGAACGACACCGCCGCAAGGCTCGGCATGACGCAGACGAGCTACGTCAATCCGAACGGCCTGCCCGCCGACGGCCAGATCACGTCGGCCCGCGACCTCGGCATTCTCGCGCGCTCGTTCCTGCGCGACCTGCCGGAATACGAGTACTTCGTGCACATCCCGGCGATCCGCTTCGGCAAGCGCGTCACCGGCAATTTCAACAAGCTGATCGGCCGCTATCCCGGCGCCGACGGTTTCAAGACCGGCTTCATCTGCGCCTCCGGCTACAATCTCGTGGCGTCGGCGACGCGCAACGGTCGCCGGCTGATCGCCGTCGTGCTCGGCGCCAATTCCGGCACCGCGCGCGCGGTGAAGGCGGCGCAGCTGCTCGAGCGCGGCTTCAGCCAGGACAATCTCACCTGGCTGCGCCCCTCGCTCGGCACCGTCGACAGGCTGGTACCGGTCGACGCCTCACCGCCGAACCTGCGCGAGGACATGTGCGGCGGTCATCGCAAGCGGCCGGCCAGCGACGATGACGACGCGCTGATCGCCACCAATGGCGGCACGTCCGGATCGGCTTCCGCCACCGGCGGCGAAGCCCAGGTCAGCTTCTTCACGGCGGGCCTTCAGCCGCCGCTGATGAAGGCCTCCGAGCTGATGGCCACCGCCCCCGCTGCGGCCGAACCCGTGCTGGTCTATACCGGCCCGACCCGCACCGGCACCGCCCTGATCGCGGCAGTCGCGGCCGATGCCGACCAGCAGGCCACGCCAAAGCCGCGTGGCAAGAAGTCGCGCGTCGCCAAGAAGCCGGACGCAGCTGACAAGCCGAAAGACGCGGGCACCAAGACGGCGGCGAAGCCGGATGCCAAATCCGGCGCCAAGGGCGATACCAAGAGCGACACCAAGACCGCGGCCAAACCGGCCGGGGCCAGGCACGCTGCAGCAAAGCCTGATGCAGCCGCGAAGCCCGCTGCGAGCGGCGAGCCGGCGGCCAAGCCCGCCAAGCCCAAGGCCGCGACCAAGCCTGCCGCCAAGCCGGCCAACAACAGTTAACGCCCTCGCGGCCAAAACCGCCCCGCGCTTCGCACTTGCGGCAGCGCGGTTTGCGACGATTCCAGTAGCCACTCCCTGACCTTTGTCCTAAGCCTCGACCGGCTTGCCACCCGTTCCGGCAGGCTCGATACTGCCGGCAATGAGGCAAGCCCGAGACACAACGGGCTCTGGCAAATGAGGGGAGTTTTCCATGGAGCGCATCTGGCTCAAGCAATATCCGCCCGGCGTGCCCGCTGATATCGAGCCGACCCAATACGCATCGCTGGTCGACCTCTTGGAGGAGAGCTTCTCCAAGTTCGCCGACCGCAAGGCGTTCATCTGCATGGACAAGGCGATCACCTATCGCGACCTCGACCAGATGTCGCTGGCGCTCGCGGCCTATTTGCAGGGTCGCGGTCTCCAGCGCGGCGCGCGCGTCGCGATCATGATGCCGAACGTCCTGCAATATCCGGTCGCCACCGCCGCCGTGCTGCGTGCCGGTTTCGCGGTGGTCAACGTCAACCCGCTCTACACGCCGCGCGAGCTCGAGCACCAGCTCAAGGATTCCGGCGCCGAAGCCATCATCGTGCTGGAGAATTTTGCCCACACGGTCGAGCAGGTGATCGCGAAGACACAAGTCAAGCATGTCATCGTCGGCAGCATGGGCGATCTGCTCGGCTTCAAGGGCGTGATCGTCAACCTGGTCGTCCGCCGCGTGAAGAAAATGGTGCCGGCCTGGTCGCTGGCGGGCGCCGTGTCCTTCAACGATGCGGTATCGGCCGGCCGCAGCATGACGTTCAACAAGCCAAAACTGTCGCCGGGCGACGTCGCCTTCCTGCAATATACCGGCGGCACCACCGGCGTCTCCAAGGGCGCCACCCTGCTCCACCGCAACATCGTCGCCAACGTCCTGCAAAACGACGCGTGGCTTCAGCCGGCGATGGCCGCACCTCCGCATGTCGATCAGCTCATGATCGTCTGCGCGCTGCCGCTCTATCACATCTTCGCGCTGACGGCCTGCTACCTGCTCGCGGTGCGCGCCGGCGGCTGCAATCTGCTGATCCCCAATCCGCGCGACATCGCGGGCTTCATCAAGGAGCTGGCGAAGTACCAGGTCAACAGCTTCCCGGCCGTGAACACGCTCTACAACGGGCTGATGCACCATCCCGACTTCAAGAAGCTCGACTTCTCCAAGCTCAAGATCTCGAACGGCGGCGGCATGGCGGTGCAGCGCCCGGTGGCCGAACAGTGGAAGGCCGTGACCGGCTGCTTCATCGCCGAAGGCTACGGCCTGTCGGAGACCTCGCCGACGCTGACCTGCAATCCCGCGACCACGACCGAGTTCTCGGGCTCGATCGGCATCCCCGTGCCCTCGACCTGGATCTCGATCCGTGACGATGACGGCAACGAGCTGCCGCTCGGCCAGCCCGGCGAGATCTGCGCCAAGGGCCCGCAGGTGATGTCGGGCTATTGGAACAGGCCGGAAGAGACCGCGAAGGTGATGACCGCGGACGGCTATTTCCGCACCGGCGATATCGGCGTGATGGACGAGAAGGGATACACCAAGATCGTGGACCGCAAGAAGGACATGATCCTGGTCTCCGGCTTCAACGTCTATCCGAACGAGATCGAGGAAGTGATCGCGAGCAATCCGGGCGTGCTCGAATGCGCCGTGATCGGCATCCCCGATTCCAAGTCGGGCGAGGCGGTGAAGGCGTTCGTGGTCAAGAAGGACCCGAACCTCACGGCGGAAGCCGTGATCAAGTTCTGCCAGGAGCAGCTCACCGGCTACAAGGTGCCCAAGCACATCGAATTCCGCACCGACCTGCCGAAGACCAATGTCGGCAAGATCCTGCGCCGGCAGCTCCGCGACGAGAAGAAGGCGGAGGCGGCGTAAGCCGCGCCTCTGGTTCATGACTGACGAGGCCAATATCAGCCCGGCCGGCATTCTCGCCTTCTGGCGCGAGGCCGGCCGCGAACGCTGGTACGAGCGGGACGACGCTTTCGACGCGGAGGTCAGGCTCCGTTTTCTTCCGCTATGGCAGAAGGCGGTTGCCGGCGAGCTGTCCTCGTGGGAGGCGAGCGACGACGGCACGCTCGCGCTCGTCATCGTGCTCGACCAGTTTCCCCGCAACATGTTTCGCGGTACGCCGCAGGCCTTTGCCAGCGACGCGCTGGCGCGCGACCTCGCCCGCCGCGCCATCGATCGGGGCGTCGATCGCAAGATCGATCCGATCCTGCTCGAATTCCTCTATTTGCCCTTCATGCATTCCGAGCACCTGCCCGACCAATTGCATTGCGTCGCGCTGTTTCAGGACACCGACAATGCCGAGAACCTGAAATACGCGCGGGAGCACGCCGACATCATCCAGCGGTTCGGCCGCTTCCCCCACCGCAACCGCCTCCTCGGCCGCGACACCACCGAGGAGGAGCAGGCTTTCCTCGACGGCGGCGGGTTTGCCGGCTGATGACATAATGGTGAAGGGGCCGCGGCCCTCGTCGTCTCCCGCCGTCAATATTGTGCGGCGCCGCCGCACGGTCTAAAAAGCGGGACCGATTTTCAGGGAGACTGACGATGGCGATCCAGACTGGCGACAAGCTGCCCGAGGCGAAATTCCGCGTGATGACGGCCGAAGGTCCGCAGGTGAAGACCACCGACGATATCTTCAAGGGCAAGAAGGTGGCGCTGTTCGCCGTCCCCGGCGCCTACACCGGCACCTGCCACAAGATGCATCTGCCGAGCATCTTCCTCAACGCCTACGCGATGAAGGACAAGGGCGTCGACACCATCGCCATCGTCTCCGTCAACGACGCTTTCGTCATGAACGCCTGGAAGCGCGACACCGACCAGCGCGACGAGGCCATCTTCCTCGCCGACGGCAACGCCGACTTCGCCAAGGCGATCGGCATGGAGCTCGATGCCTCCGGCAACGGCCTCGGCATCCGCTCCAAGCGCTATTCGATGCTGGTCGAGGACGGCGTGGTCAAGAGGCTGAACCTCGAGGCGATGCCCGGCAAGGTCGAGGTATCCGGCGGCGATACGCTGCTGGGGCAGCTCTGAGTCGCGGCGGAAGTACCGTAGGGTGGGCAAAGGCGCGTCAGTGCCGTGCCCACCATCTTCCTCGATTTAAAAAAGTGGTGGGCACGCTTCGCTTTGCCCACCCTACGAAACCGGGCGATGACGGCGGAGAGTGTGGCCCCCTCGACGCCTACTCCGTCACCCGCTGCTGCGTTCGCGCCTTCACAATTCCATCCCGCGCCAGCTGATCCGCGCGCTCATTCTCCGGATGCCCGGCGTGGCCTTTGACCCAATGCCAACGGACGTCATGTGCCTTCAGCGCGGCATCGAGGCGCTGCCATAGCTCGACATTCTTGACCGGCTTCTTGTCGGCGGTGCGCCAGCCGTTGCGCTTCCAGCCGTGGATCCAGCCGGTGATGCCCTGCCGCACATACTGGCTGTCGGTGTAGAGATCGACCGTGCACGGCTTCTTCAGCGCTTCGAGCGCGGAGATCGCCGCCATCAATTCCATCTGGTTGTTGGTGGTGTGGCGCTCGCCGCCGTTCAGCTCTTTTTCCTTGTCGCCGAACTTCAGGATCGCGCCCCAGCCGCCGGGCCCGGGATTTCCCGAGCAGGCGCCGTCGGTATAGATCGTCACAATGGGAAGCTCGCTCACGCGACCAGTCCTGACGGCATCAGCCCGTAATCGCGCGCGCTGGACACGCTCTGGTGAAAGCGCAGCTTGCGGAAATATTCCAGCGGATCCTTCGGCTTGACCAGCGCGCCCGGAGGGACGTTGAGCCAGTCGACCAGCCGCGTCAGCAGGAAGCGGATCGCGGCGCCGCGCGCGAGCAGCGGCAGCGCGGCTTCTTCCGGCTCGGAGAGCTTTCGCACCCGGCCATAGGCATTGAGGAAGGCGCGCGCCTTGGTGACGTTGAACGAATGATCCGGTTCGAAACACCAGGCATTCAGGCAGATCGCGACGTCATAGGCCAGCATGTCGTTGCAGGCGAAGGTGAAGTCGATGATCCCCGAGAGCTTGTCGCCAAGGAAGAAGACGTTGTCGTTGAAGAGATCGGCGTGGATCACGCCCTCCGGCAGATTGTTCGGCCAGACCCCGCTCGAGAGATAATCGAGCTCGGCGGCGAGAAACGCATGCAGGCCCGGCTGGACCTCATCGGCGCGGCTTGCCGCCGCGTCGAACAGCGGCCGCCAGCCCGACACCGACAGCGCATTGCCGCGCTTGATCGTAAAATTGGCGCCGGCCAGATGCATCCTGGCCAGCCCCTCGCCGACGCCGGCACAATGGGTCGCGTTCGGCTTGCGCGGCCAGACCCCTTCGAGAAAGGTGATGATCGCGGCCGGACGGCCCGACAGCTCGCGCAGCGCCTCGCCGTCTCTGCCCTTTACCGGCAGCGGGCAGTTGACGCCATGCTCGGCGAGATGCGTCATCAGCGCCAGGAAGAACGGCAGATCGTTCTTCGCCACGCGCTTCTCATAGAGCGTGAGGATGAACGAGCCTTGCCCCGTGTGCAGCAGGAAGTTTGAATTCTCGACGCCCTCGGCGATGCCCTTGTAGGAGAGCAATTCGCCGAGATCGTATTGCTTCAGGAAATCCGCAAGCTCGTCGGCGGCAACGTCGGTGTAGACCGCCATAAAGGTCTACTCGGCGGCGGCTTCGGGGCGCACCTGACGCGGCAGCGGGAAGAACTCGTTCTCCTCCGCGGCCGAGACCGTCTCGACATGCAGCGTGTAACGCTCGGCGAACGCGTCCATGATCTCTTCGACGATCACTTCCGGCGCCGACGCGCCCGCGGTGATGCCGAGGCTGTTGATGTTGCCGAACTTGTCCCAGTCGATGTCGGTGGCGCGCTGCGCCAGCACGGCGATCCCGCAGCCCTCGCGCTCGGCGACCTCGCGCAGGCGCTGCGAGTTCGACGAATTGGGGGCGCCGACCACGATCAGCGCGTCGACCACCGGCGCCACCTTCTTCACCGCGAGCTGGCGGTTGGTGGTGGCGTAGCAGATGTCTTCCTTGTGCGGACCGTTGATGTTCGGGAAGCGCTCCTTGAGCAGCGCAACGATCTCGGCGGTGTCGTCGATCGACAGCGTGGTCTGGGTCACGAAGGCGATGTTGTCGGGGTTCTTCGGGACGATTGTCTTGGCGTCCTCGGCGGTCTCGATCAGGGTCACGGCGCCGACCGGAAGCTGGCCGAGCGTGCCGACCACTTCGGGGTGGTGGGAGTGGCCGATCAGGAAGATCTCGCGGCCGCGCTTGAAGTGGATCGCGGCCTCGCGGTGCACCTTGGTCACCAGCGGGCAGGTCGCATCCAGCGAGAACAGGTTGCGCGACGTGGCGTCGGCCGGAACCGATTTCGGCACGCCATGGGCCGAGAACACCACCGGCGCGGTGGTGTTTTCCGGGATTTCGGCGAGCTCTTCGACGAAGATGGCGCCCTTCTTCTTCAACCCGTCGACGACGTATTTGTTGTGTACAATCTCGTGGCGAACATAGACGGGGGCGCCGTATTTATCGAGCGCCCGTTCCACGGTGTCGATCGCCCGGACCACCCCGGCGCAGAAGCCGCGGGGAGAACAAAGCACGATCTTAAGGTCTGGTTTGGCTGACATTGAGCGATCTCGGGACCGAATCACCCGTTTCGCCTTCTGGCGGGGGCGGTCAATGGATGGAATTGGGCTTAAAAGGGTCTGCTAGGACTTTACAGGCGCTTCCAAGGGAATTGGGCCCCCTTTAGGCCGCTGTCAAGGCACTATCTATAGCAGAACCATTGCGTGGTTAGCCCCTCCGGGCTTATATAGCGCGAATTCCCTGTCATCGCTGATGACCACCGGTTTCGCCTCCAGAGGGGTGGGCGAAGCACAAAGGAGATTTGCCATGAGCAACGCACCTCTGATGCCCAAGGCGACCGCCGTTTGGCTGCTCGACAACACCGCGCTGACCTTCGACCAGGTCGCCGATTTCACCAAGATGCATCCCCTCGAGGTGCGCGCGATCGCCGACGGCGACGCCGCCCAGGGCATCAAGGGCATGGATCCCCTCTCCAACGGCCAGTTGACCCGTGAGGAGATCGAGAAGGGCGAGAACAACCCGGACTACCGGCTCCGCCTCCAGGAGAGCAAGGTCGTGCTGCCGCCGCAGCCGAAGCGCAAGGGCCCGCGCTACACGCCGGTCTCCCGCCGCCACGAGCGCCCGAGCGCCATCCTCTGGCTGCTGCGCAGCCATCCGGAGCTCAAGGACGCCCAGATCATGCGCCTGGTCGGCACCACCAAGAGCACCATC
The DNA here is from genome assembly GCF_024199855.1 of Bradyrhizobium sp. CCGB20. Lineage (NCBI taxonomy): Bacteria > Pseudomonadati > Pseudomonadota > Alphaproteobacteria > Hyphomicrobiales > Nitrobacteraceae > Bradyrhizobium > Bradyrhizobium sp. CCGB20. The sequence goes on from NZ_JANADN010000001.1 coordinate 8,703,838, forward strand.
GCCAGCGTTCGCGACCGCACCCACTGGAACACCTCCCAGCTGACCCCGATCGACCCGGTGACCCTCGGCCTCTGCTCGCAGATCGAGCTCGATTTCGAAGTGGCGCGCGCGGCGAAGGAAAAGCCGATCGATGCAGCCTATGGCGGCGCCACGCTGCTGCCGGCCTCCGAAACCACCAAGAAGGACGAGTACGAACCCGCGGAGCGATCGAGCGACGACCTCAACGTCGACGCCGTGTTCGCCAAGCTGAAGACGCTCGGCGGCAAGAAGCAGGACGAGGAGGAGGAGTAAGTCCCTCCTCTCAACTCTTCATCGAATGCAAACGCGGCGGGATGACCCGCCGCGTTTTTGTTTGCGGCTTACGATGAAGATCGCACCCATCGTCGGCGCGGGAGCCGTCAACGTGCGGCTCGCGCGATCGGCAAGTCAGCCCAGCGCGATCGTGTCGTTGACCTCATGGACGAGTCCGACGCTATCGATCGTCAGCACCATCTTCGCGGTGAGCTTCTCATGGCCCTTGATCTGGCCCGCCGCGATCGCGTCGCGCACGGCCTTCTCGATCTCGCGCTGCGAGGTGACACCGACTTGCTTCAGGAATTTGCGCAGGCTGGTGTTAAACTGGTCTTCGTCCATGACGGCCTCCGTAGACGACGGCGGCTTACGGCCGCTCGGGATGGTTCAGCATGTATTCGCCGAGATCGCGCTGGCGGCGGTCGGAACGGGCGATCGCGGCATTGCGCTGGACGTCGCGGTCCTTGCGGCAGGCAACGTATTCCGGCGAGCCCTGCGCATAGCCGCGGCTCTGGCACACCGCGTCGTCATCGTCACCGCCCATCGCCACCGGCGTCTGGTAGCGCGCGGAGCAGGCAGAGAGCATGAGGCCCGCAAACACAATCGCAAGAAACGGCTTCGAATTCATAACAGCTCTCTCATCTTCATGGTGAGGAACGCGCGCAAGGGGCGCTCCTCAGAATGAGGGTTGAGCCGAAAAATACGGCCTATTCAAGCCCCATCTGACCCTCACACCCTCCCCTTCAGCGCCTCGCCGATCTCGTCCAGCACCTTGGGGTCCTCGATCGTGGCCGGCATGGTCCAGGCTTCGCCGTCGGCGATCTTCTTGATGGTGCCGCGCAGGATCTTTCCCGAGCGCGTCTTGGGCAGGCGGCCGACGGTGATGGCGAGCTTGAAGGCGGCGACGGGGCCGAGCCGGTCGCGCACCAGCGCGACGATCTCCTTCTCGATCTCCGCGGGCGGCCGCTTCACGCCGGCCTTGAGCACCAGGAAGCCGCAGGGCACCTCGCCCTTGATCGCATCCTTGACGCCGAGCACCGCGCATTCGGCGACGTCGGGATGCGAGGCCAGGATCTCCTCCATGCCGCCGGTGGAGAGACGATGGCCGGCGACGTTGATGATGTCGTCGGTGCGGCCCATGACGAAGACATAGCCGTCCTCGTCCTTGTAGCCGGCATCCGAGGTTTTGTAGTAGCCGGGGAATTCGGTGAGATAGGCTTCCTTGAACCGGTCGTCCTGATTCCACAGCGTCGGCAGGCAGCCCGGCGGCATCGGCAGCTTGATGACGATCGAGCCCATGGTGTTCGGGCCGACGGGCTTGGCGGCTTCGTCCACGACATCGACCTGGTAGCCAGGCATCGGCACCGTCGGCGAGCCATGCTTCACCGGCAGCATGCCGAGACCGACGGGATTGCCGGCGATGCACCAGCCCGTCTCAGTCTGCCACCAATGATCGATCACCGGCACCTTCAACTGCTGCTCGGCCCATTCCACCGTCGGCGGGTCGGCGCGCTCGCCGGCGAGAAACAGTGTGCGGAATTTGGAGAGATCGTATTGCCGGATGAACTTGCCTTCCGGATCCTCCTTGCGGATCGCGCGGAATGCGGTCGGCGCGGTGAAGAAGGCGACCGCCTTGTGCTCGCTGATGACGCGCCAGAACGCGCCGGCATCGGGCGTGCCGATCGGCTTGCCCTCATACATGATCGAGGTCGCGCCGTGCAGCAGCGGGCCGTAGATGATGTAGCTGTGGCCGACCACCCAGCCGATGTCGGAGCCGCACCACCAGACCTCGCCCGGCTTGACGCCATAGAGGTTGAACATCGACCATTTCACCGCGACCAGATGGCCGCCATTGTCGCGCACGACGCCCTTGGGAATGCCGGTCGTTCCTGACGTGTAGAGGATGTAGAGCGGATCGGTGGCGGCGACAGGCACGCAAGGAGCTTTCTTGCCGTCGTTGATCGCCTTGCGGCGCAGGCTCGCCCAATCGTAGTCCCGGCCGGGCGCGAGGTCGCAGACGAGCTGAGGACGCTGCAGCACGATGCAGGCCTTGGGCTTCGTGCCGGCAAGCTTGATCGCCTCGTCGAGCAGCGGCTTGTACTGCACGATGCGGCCGGGCTCGATGCCGCAGCTGGCGGAGAGAATGAGCTTCGGCTGCGCATCATCGATGCGGGTGGCGAGCTCCTTGGCGGCGAAACCTCCGAACACCACCGAGTGCACCGCACCGATGCGCGCGCAGGCCAGCATCGCGACCACCGCCTCCGGCACCATCGGCATATAGAGGATGACGCGATCGCCCTTGGCGACGCCAAAATCCTGCATGACGGCGCCGAGCGCCTGCACCTCGGCCAAGAGCTCGGCATAGGTGAATTTGGTGACCGCGCTCGTCAGCGGCGAATCATGGATCAGCGCGACCTGGTCGGCGCGGCCGCGTTCGACATGGCGGTCGAGCGCGTTGTAGCAGGTGTTGACGACGCCGCCCGTGAACCAACGGCCATAGACGCCCTGCGCGCCGTCGAAGATCGTCTTCGGCGGCTCGATCCAGTCGATCTCCGTGGCCGCCTCGGCCCAAAAGCCCTGGGGATCAGCCAGCGAGCGCGCGTGGACCTCGTGATAGAGACTTTTCCCCTGGGCATTCATTCCCGCGCTCCCGTTCCCTTTATCCGCCTGGCCTCGACCTTGCGGCAGGACAGACGTCCCGCCATGACAGGGATCAAACACTGGCGTTGTTTGAGGGCTATTTTCCCGGGAACGGGCCGCGGTTCAAGCTGAAAAGAACTGGAAATGGCGTCCCTCTCCCCGTTCTTACGGAGCCGCGACGAGCTTCGCTCGCGCGGAGAGGGTTGCGGTGACGGCTAGCTCTCCATCGCATTCAGCCGCTGCAGGCGATCCTGCATGACCTTCCGCAGATCATAGCCGGGCCGACCGAAGCTGGCGTTGCGCATGCTGAGAAAATCGCGCTGGGTCTTGCGCAGGTCGCCAGCCGAGCGCTTGCTCGCGGACTTGAGCACGCGCTCATAGGTCTCGGCAATCTGGCGGTCGAGCACGCCCAGTTGCGGATCGGCGCAGATCACCTTCTCGACCTCGCGCCTGGCCGTGGCGCAGTCGAACGACGGACCATTGCCGGAATTCGCTGCGAGAGGGCGCGGCGGCTCGGCACCGAATTTGGCGATCTCGGAGATCATGGTGCGGCGGCCGGCGGCGGCATTCTCGTTGCCGGGATCGAGCTTCAGCGCGGTCTCGTAATCGGCCAGCGCCTTCTTGCGCTCGCCCATCTTCTTGTAGAGCACCGCGCGGTTGTTATAGGTCTGCGCAAAATTCGGATCGATCTTCAGCGCGGCCTCGTAGTCGCTCAGCGCCGTGCCAAGCTCGCCCTTGAGCTGGTAGGAATCGCCGCGATTGGTGAAGAAGTTCGGCCGCGGCGCCAGCCGCAGCGCCTGGTCGTAATCGGCGATCGCCTTGTCGTATTCCTTCATTGCAGCATAGGTGAGCCCGCGGTTGTCAAAATATTCGGGCACCTTTGGATCGAGCCTGATCGCCTCGCCGTCGTCCGCGACCGCCTTGTCGAGCTGGCCGAGCTTCTTGTAGGCCGCGCCGCGGTTGGTGTAGCTGCGCGGCCGGTTCGGATCGAGCCGCAGCGCCTCGCTGAGATCCTTGATCGCTTTCTCATTGTCGCCGCCGAGATAATAGTTCACGCCGCGATCGGACCAGGCCTGCGCATCATCCGGCTTCAGCTTGATCGCCTGGTCGTAATCGGCGAGCGCGCGGTCGAGCCTGCGCTGGGTGGTGTAGACCACGCCGCGCAGCTCATAGGCCTCCGCATCCTGCGGATCGAGCTCGATCGCCTTGCTGAGGTCCGAAGCGGCGCGATTGAGATCGCCGCCGGCCTCGCGCAGGAGATCGCCGCGCAGGCGCCAGGCTTTTGCATTCTTGCCGTCGAGCGCGATGGCGCGGTCGATATCCCGCAGCGCCTGCGTGAGGCCGCCCGAGGTCCGCGCATGGGCGTCAGCGCGAACCAGCAGAGCCGTGGCGCGCTCGGAGGATGAATTTGAAGCCTGGTCGATGATGGCGCTGCAAGCCGGAACAAGTTCGGCCGGCGCGGCCTTGCTGCCCGTCACGCAATCGGTGCCGGCCGAGGCCGGGGCTGCCAGGATCAGGCTCACCGCAGCGCCGAGGAGGAAGGTGCGCAGCGAGATTTTGGCAAACGGCGACGTTTGCGCGGAAGGGGGCATGCCGCACATCGGAAGGCTCCGTGACATCAGGTTTTCACCATTGTCGCGGCGGGGAAGCGATGGGTTCAATTCGGGGCGGGTCTGGGGCGCGCCGGCGCCCGCGCTCCCTCTCCCCACACGCGGGGAGAGGCGAAGATTCCCTCAATACCCGTCGACCCCGTTGATCCGTTGCAGCCGCTCCTGCATCGCCTTCTTCAAATCGTATCCCGGCCGGCCGAACCCCGCATTGCGGCGGGCAATGAAATCGTCCTGCTCGCGCTGGAGCGCCTTGGCTTCCGCGGGACTGCGCGCCTCCCGGATCACCCGCGCATTCGATCCAAAAATCTCCCGATCGAGGTCGGCGAGCTCGCGATTTCCACAGATCGCCTTTTCCACCGCACGGCGCGCGCTCCGGCAATTGAAGCTGGGCTTGCCGGCGACGGCCATCTGAGCACCGATCCGCTCGAGCTCGCGCGCCATCGCCTTGTGATTGGCCTTGGCCTTCTCGTGGTTCGGATCGATCTTCAGCGCCGCGCCGAAATCCTGCACCGCCTTGGGCTTGTCGCCCTTCTTCAGCCAGAGCTCGCCACGGGCGTTGAAGAGGTCAGCGAGGGTGGGATCGAGCAGCAGCGCGCGGCTGTCGTCGGCGATCGCACGGTCGATCTGGTCGTGCCGCGCCAGAATCGCGCCGCGTGCGATCAGCGCCTTGACCAGGTCCGCCTTCGCCGTCTTCTCGTTGTCGATGACCGCCGCGCAGGCGGGACCGGCCTTGTCCATGTCGTCGGCCGCGGCCGCGGCAAGGCACGGGGCGATATCGACCTGCGTGACGGCAGCCGGCTCGCCGCCGGTCGCGGCGTGGGACGCGCTGAGCGACAGCACTGAGAGCGCGACGGCCCCTGACAGTTGAACAAGTTTTTGAAAACGCATGCTTGTTGCAGTCGGAAAGTCTTGCCTTGGGGCCGTACTATCCACCATACGGCCGGATTGGTGCTAGCTTGTAGCGCCGCTCAAATCGGTTTCGGGGACGATCGTGTCGACATTCGAATGGGTCATCGCGCTTCTGCTCGGCGCCGTTGCATTATCGGCGCTGGCGCGGCGGATCAAGGTCCCCTACCCGACCTTTCTCGCCATCGGCGGCGCGCTAATCGCCTTCGTGCCGAACAGCCCGTCCTGGACGCTCGAACCCGACCTCGCCTTGGCACTTTTTGTCGCACCGGTGCTGATGGACGCCGCCTTCGACACCTCGCTGCGGGACTTGCGCAACAACTGGGTTCCGGTCTCCACCCTGGTGGTGGCCGCGGTCGGCCTGACCACAATCGGCGTGGCCTTCGTCGCGCACCGGCTGATGCCTGACATGCCCTGGGCCGCCGCCGTTGCGCTCGGCGCCATCGTCGCGCCGCCGGACGCCGCGGCCGCGGTTGCGATCCTGAGCCAGGTCAAGCTGCCCTATCGTATGGTGAAGGTGCTGGAGGGCGAGAGCCTGCTCAACGACGCCAGCGCGCTGCTGATCTATCGCATCGCAGTCGGCGCAGTCGTCATGGAGCACCTGAAATGGAGCGAGGTCGCGCCGACGATTGCGCTCGGGCTGGTCGGCAGCGTCCTGGCCGGTCTTCTGGCGGGGCGCATCATCCCGCTGTTCCTGGAACGCGTGACGGAAGCACCGAGCGCGATCATCGTGCAGTTCGCCACCACCTTCATGGTCTGGATCGCGGCCGAGCATCTCGGCCTCTCCGGCATCCTCACCATCGTCGTCTATGCCATCACCGTCGCGCGCACGGCGGGGGCACGCATGCCGGCACGGCTGCGGGTGCCGTCCTATGCCGTGTGGGAGACGATCGTGTTCGTCCTCAACGTGCTCGCCTTCATGCTGATCGGCATGCAGATGCGCCCGATCTGGACACGGCTGGACGCGGAAGTGCGCTGGGAATATTGCGTGGCCGCCGCCTGGATCCTGCTCACGGTGGTGCTGGTGCGGCTTGCCTGGATCACGTTCTACCGCACGACGCTGCGCGTGCTGATCGCACGCGGGCTCTATCATCCGAAGGATCCCAAGCAGGTCGCCTCGCCGAAGGGCGGCCTCATCATCTCCTGGTGCGGCATGCGCGGCCTCGTCACGCTCGCCACCGCTTTTGCTTTGCCGGAGAATTTTCCCTATCGCGACTTCATCGTCTTCATCGCCTTTGCGGTTGTGCTGGGCTCGCTGATCATCCAGGGCCTGACGCTGCGGCCGCTGATCCTGGCCTTCGGCCTCAAGGACGACGATCCCGTCGGCATCGAGGTCGCGCGCGCCCGCGCGGTCGCCTATCGCGCCGCGCTCGATGCGATCGAGGACGATCCGTCGGAGGAAGCGGAAATCCTGCGGCTCGAATACCGCGCCATCCTGATGCAGGCAGACGACGATCCGCACGGCGGCATCGCCAGCGGCGAATTGCCCGCCGATCCCCTGCGCCGCCGCGCCATCGAAGCCGCGCGCAAATCGATCTTCGACCTCCGCGCCACTGAAGTGATCGGCGACGACGCGTTTCACAAGATCGAGGAAGAGCTCGATCGCGCAGAATTGAGCGCGGGGGGATAAAGCTTGTTTACCTCGCCCCGCTTGCGGGGAGAGGTCGACGCGCGCAGCGCGGCGGGTGAGGGGGTACAGGTCAGTCGGCAGACTCGCATGCGGAGAGAGCCCCTCACCCCGACCCTCTCCCCGTAAGGACGGGGAGAGGGAGAGCATTGAACCAAACACCGCCGCTCCAGACTCACTCCTGATGACGACCCTGATCGACGACCGTCGTGTACGCGCGCGTGATGCGTCGCCTGCACGATATTTTTATCTCAATATGGCACTGGCCTGCGCCGCCACCGCGTTTCTCGGCTTCGCACCGACCTATTTCGTTCCGCTCGCGCAGCGGACGTTTTCCGCGAGCCCGGTGATTCATTTTCACGCGCTCCTGTTCTTCACCTGGTCTCTCTATTTCGTGATCCAGACCTGGCTCGCGGCGTCGGGCCGCGTGGTCAATCACCGCGCGCTCGGGATTGCCGGCGTGTCGCTTGCGACCGCGATGACGATCTTCGGCTTCCTCGCCTCCGTGCACGTGATGCAGCACGCAGCCGCGCTCGGGCAGAAAGACGCCGGCATCGGCTTCTCGATCGTGCCGATGAGCGGCATCGCGTTCTTCGCGGTGGTGTTCATGCTCGCGATCGTGAACACGCGCAAACCCGAGATTCACAAGCGCCTGATGCTGCTGGCCGCGGTCTCGATCCTCGATGCCGCGATCGCGCGCTGGTTCCTGACGTTTCTCGCGCCTCCCGGACCGCCCGGCCCGCCGCCGGTGCCCGTGACGATCGCCCCGGCTGTGGTCGCCTCGCTCCTGCTCGTCGTCGCCATGGTGCGCGACTGGCGCAGCGATGGCCGCGTCCATCCGGTCTACATCTACGGCACGCTCGCGCTGCTGGCGGTGAAGGTTTTGAACTGGCCGATCAGCGAGACCGCCGCGTGGCATTCATTTGCCGGCGGGATTCTGGCGCTGGCGCAGTAAATCACCACTGTCGTCCCGGACAAGCGCAGCGAAGATCCGGGACGACAGCGGAGATTGGAATTACGCCCCCGCCTTGCACGTGATGCCGCCGTCCACCACGAGCTCGATCCCCGTCACATATTTGGATTCGTCCGACGCCAGAAACAGCGCGGCATTCGCGACGTCCCAGGCCTCGCCCATGTGGCCCATCGGCACCTGCGCATCGCGGGCGCGCCACATCGCCTCGACATCGCCCTTGGCGTAGCTGTTGGCGAGACCTGCCGAATGCTCCACCATCGGCGTCTTCATCAGGCCGGGCAGGATCGCATTCACCCGCACATGGTTCTTCGCGAACTCGATCGCGGTGGAGCGCGTCAACTGGTTCATCGCCGCCTTGCTGGCGTTGTAGCTGACATAGGAAATCCCGACATGGCGGATCGAGGCGATCGAGGAGATGTTGATGATGGAGCCGCCGCCCTGCTTCACCATGACCGGAATGACGTGCTTCATGGCGAGATAGGCGCTCTTGAGGTTGACGGTGAAGACGCGGTCCCAGCTCTCCTCGGCCACCTCGACCACACTGCCCATCTCGGCGATGCCGACATTGTTGTCGAGTACGTCGATGCGGCCATAGGCCTTCAGGCACGCCGCAACCATCGCCTCAATCTCGCTCGCGCGGGAGACGTCCGCGGTGAAGGCGGTCGCATTGCCGCCTTCGCCCGTGATGATCTTCGCGGTCTCCTCGGCGGCGGCGCCGTTGCGATCGACGCAAAACACCTGCGCGCCCTCGCGCGCAAAGGTCACCGCAGTGGCCTTGCCGTTGCCCCAGCCGGGTCCGATCGAGCCGGCCCCCACCACCATCGCAACCTTGCCCTTGAGCCGATCCATCGCGTGTCTCCCGTGTTGTTGTTCTTGTAGCCCGGATGAGCGAAGCGATATCCGGGGCCACCGTTCCCGGATATCGCTTCGCTCATCCGGGCTACGGATCGTTACAGATCTTCATCGTGGTGACGTTAGCACCGATGGGATGCCCGACAATCTCCGATAGCGTCCGGCACTTCCCATCATGGCATAACCGCCATTCGCCGGCCGCACCGGAATTGCCGAGCACGACCTCCGGCATCGGCGCGCGCTCAGGCCTCCATTGAAACCAGCCGTCCACGAGCCGCGCCTCGGGCGGCGGCTCCATGCCGGGGCCGGTGCCCTTGACGCGGGCCTGCACCAGCTCGAGGCCGGCGGGCGTGACGCGCCAATCCTCCTGCCAGTCGACCTTGGCGATCGAATGCGTCCACACCAGCGTGAAGGCGGAGAGCGCGAGCGCCTTCACGCCTCCGGCTGTTGCGAAGCAGAGGCTCACGCGGCTTCGGCGACGGTTGGCGGACGCTGCCGCCACTGCCACAGCACGAGCGCAGCGGAGAGCACGAAGCCCGCGGTGTCACTGAACGCGAAGTCGCCGAGCAGGCACATCGCGGCGCCGAGCGCGACGACACGTTCAAGCAGTGTCAGCCGCGTGAACAGGAAGCCGATCGCGACCATGCCGAACAGCGCGATCGCCACCAGCGCCTTGAAGCTCGCCAGCGCCACCGCCCCGTAGAAACCGAGTTTTGCGGCCATGGGATCGCCGGCCTGCAACATCAAGGCGGGCGAATAGACGAAGATGAACGGGATGACGTAGCCCGCGAGCGCGATGCGCATCGCCTCCCAGCCGATCTTGTCCGGATTCTCCTTCGCGATCGGCGCCGCCGCGAGCGCCGCCAGCGCCACCGGCGGCGAGAGGTCGGCCATGATGCCGTAATAGAACGCGAACATGTGGCTCGCGATCAGGGGCACGCCGAGTTTCGCCAGCGCCGGCGCGGCGAGCGCGGCGGTGATGATGTAGGTCGGGATGGTCGGGATGCCGGTGCCGAGCAGGATCGACAGCAGCATGGTCATGATCAGCGCCAGGAACAGGCTCTTCTCGCCGAGCCCGATCACCCAGCCACCGAAGATGGTGCCGACGCCGGTCTGCGACATCATGCCGATGATGACGCCGACGATGGCGCAGGCCATGCCGACGGTGATGGCGGACTTGGCACTCTCCGCCAGCGCGTCGCGGCAGTCGCGCAGCGCCTTGAACCCGCCACGGACGAACGCGGTGATCACGATCAATCCGACCACGACGCTCGCGACCGGCACGATCTGGAGGCCGTCGCGCGACAGCGCGGCGACGACGAGCGCAAGCCCGATCCAGAAGATGTAGCGGATCGCCATCGAGGACGCGCCCGTCGTGATGGCGGTGCCAAGGATCAGTCCCACCGTCAGCGCAAGGCCCATGCTGCCGGCATAGAGCGGCGTAAAGCCTTCGAACAGCATGTAGACCAGTGCGGCGAGCGGCAGCACGAGGTACCAGCGCGTCACCAGCGCCTTCCAGGCGCTCGGGATTTCCGAGCGCTTCATGCCGACGAGGCCGTGCTTGCCGGCTTCGAGATGCACCATCCAGAACGCGGAGGCGAAATAGAGGATGGCGGGAATTGCGGCGGCCTTGACGATTTCCGAGTACTGAACGCCCAGCGTCTCCGCCATGATGAAGGCGACCGCGCCCATCACCGGCGGCATGATCTGTCCGCCCATCGAGGCCGTGGCCTCGACGCCAGCGGCAAACGCGCGGCGATAGCCGAACCTGATCATCAGCGGAATCGTGAACTGGCCGACGGTGACGACGTTGGCGACGCCCGAGCCGGAGATCGTGCCCATCATGCCCGAGGCGAACACCGCGACCTTGGCAGGACCGCCGCGGGTGCGACCGAACAGGCCGAGCGAAACGTCGGTGAAGAGCTGGATCATGCCGGCCCGTTCCAGGAACGAGCCGAACAGGATGAACAGGAAGATGTAGGTCGCCGAGACGTAGATCGGCACGCCGTAGAAGCCTTCGGTGCCGAACGACAGATGCGTGACGATCTGGTCGAAATCATAGCCGCGATGGTTGAGCGGAGACGGCAAATATTGCCCGAAGAACCAGTAGACGAGACACGCGCCGCACATCAGCGGCAGCGCCGCGCCCATCAGGCGCCGCGTGCCCTCGAAGATCAGCACCGCGAGCAGCGTGCCGACCACAAGGTCAAGCCGGGTCGGATCACCGTCGCGCGCGATCAAATCGGCGTAGAAGATCCATTGATAGAGCCCGCAGAAGAAGCCGGCGCCGCCGATCGCCCAGCCCAGCGCGCGGCCGAACGCGCTCTTCGCGGTGAAGTTGGCGATCAGGCCGAAGGTGAGCAGCACCAGGAAGCCGACATGGACGCCGCGCACCACCTGGCTCGGCAGATAGTTGAAGGCGGCGACATAGAGCTGGAAGGTCGCAAAGGCGATGCCGATCCAGTAGGCGAGCGTGCCCCACCAGCCCGGACCAAAGCCTTCCGGAAAACCGTGCTCGAAATTGTCGAACTCAACCTTGATGGGCGCCGCATCGGTGCCCTCTGCCTTTTCCAGCATATTGCTCGTCCCCAGCCTGCCCGTGCCGGATAGCATTGGCACAGGGTCCCAAAAACGTCATGCCCGGGGTTATCCCGGGCATTCACGAAAGTCCCCCGTCGTCATTCCGGGGCGGCTCGCAAGAGCCGAACCCGGAATCTCGAGATTCCGGGTTCGATGCTGCGCATCGCCCCGGAATGACTGGAGAGTTACTTGATCAGCCCTTTTTCCTTGTAATAGCGGATCGCGCCGGGATGCAGCGGAACCGGGCTGCCATTGGCGGCCGCCTCGAGCTTGATCTCCTTGCCGGCCGCATGCGCATTGGCGAGCTCGGGCAGCGATTCGAACACCAGCTTGGTCATCTGATAGGCGAGATCGTCCGACACCGCCGAGCTGGTGACGAGATAGTTGACCACGGCCGCGGTCGGCACGTCCTTGTCCTGGCCGGTATAGGTGTTGGCGGGGATGATCGCCGAGATGAAGGGCGGGCCGATCTTGTCGACGGTCTCCTTCGGCACCGACACCACGGTGATCGCGCTGGACGTCGACAGGTCCTTCAGCGAGGCGACGCCGAGGCCGGCCGATTGCAGGGTCGCGCCGAGCTGGCGGTTCTTCATGAGGTCGACGGATTCGGCGAACGGCAGGTATTCGACCTTGCCGAGGTCCTTGTAGCTCATGCCGGCAGCACTGAGGATCGCGCGGGAATTGAGCTCGGTGCCCGACTTCGGCGCGCCGACCGACAGGCTCTTGCCCTTGAGGTCCGCCAGCGTCTTGATGCCGCTTTCGGCGGTCGCGACGATCTGGATGTAGTTTGGATAGATCGCGCCGATGGTGCGCAGCTTGTCCAGCTTGTTCTTGAAGCCGGCTTCCTCGTCGCCGTCCCAGGCGGCCTTGAGCGAGTCACCCAGCGTGAACGCCAGTTCGCCGCGGCCCTGCTGGAGCAGGATCAGGTTCTCGACCGACGCCTTGGTGGCCTGCACCTGCGTCTTCACGTTCGGGATCTTGTCGCCGTAGATCTTCCCGATCGCGACCCCGAGCGGATAGTAGACGCCGGAGGTGCCCCCGGTCAGCACGTTGATGAAGGATTGCGCATGCGCGCAAGGTGCCGACGCCGCCAGGGCAAGAGCCGCGGCCGCGCCGAGAATCGTCCGTTTCATGGTTTTTGTACTCCCCAAACCGGCGGCGAAATTGGCCGGATGAGGGGAGCGGGTCAACCCATCCAAAAGACAAAACAGGACTGCGCTAAATGGCCGATCCGGCTCGACTTTTGGGGAACCCGGCAGGTGCGGCGACGTGGCGCAGCCAGGCTTTGGGAGCGCGCCTCGCCGTCGCGGCAAGCTCTATTGGCAAGCTTTCACTGGAACGTCATGTCCAGGCACTTGGAGATGTCGGAGCCGAGGCCGGAGGAGATGATGATGCAGCCGCGCACCTTCTGCGCGCTGACGTCGGCGGCCCAGACCGAGTAGCCGCCGGGGCCGAAGAACGAATTGGTGTTCGGCGGCTCGGTCTCGGTGGCGTCGAAATCGTAATGGCCGTCGGTCTCGAAGATGCGCGGCTTCTTGGTGCAGCCGCCGTCGGTCTGGACGTTGATGACTTCCTTGTTGTCGCGGGTCAGCGCCAGCGAGACCTGGCAGCGGAAATATTCCGAGGTCTTGGTATTGAACAGGTAGGTGTAGGACTTGCAGGTCGCAGTGTTCAGCTTGCCCGGGGCGAGGCCACGGCTGCACGAAATCCGCTGGTTGTGGCTGAGCTGGTAATCGTCGGCCCGGGCAGCCGGCGCCAGCGCCGTCAGCAACAGCGCGGCGGCCCAGCAGGCATTAATGACATGGTTCATCCGAATCATCCCTACCAATATTTTTGTCGAATTGCGTTCTAGACGGAAAGCGGAACATAGTCGCGCGGGGACGAAGGGAAAATCACAAACTGCTGGGCGAGGCGTGATGCAATGCGGCGCTTTCGCAAATTGACCCGGAAGCATCGTTCGTGATTTGTTCAAGCCGGGTGCCTCGATGGGGAGGATAGGATGATGGCATTTTCAACGAAGACATTATTGATTGCCGCCGTGCTCGGCGCGTTCACTGCACCTGCATTGGCGCAGACCGCTGCAACGCCCTGGGAGCTCAAGCCCGACACCGGCTATGCCTATGACAAGGAAGGCAAGACCTTCTCCTACAAGATGGGCACCAGCAATGCCGGCGAACTGCTGAAGGGCGCCAAGAAGGTGCCGCGGGGCACGCTGTTCTTCATCGGACACAACGGCCAGCTCTACATGCGCAGCGGCCCGTATCTGGAAGGCGACGGCAAGTTCAAGTTCGGGTCGGATCAGTAAGGGGCGGCAAGACCGGCGCCAAATTTGCGGCTCCGTAGGGTGGGCAAAGGCGCGTCAGCGCCGTGCCCACCGTCTATCAGCGCATTCCGGTTGAAAGCGGTGGGCACGCTGCGCTTTGCCCACCCTACGGCGGCGCGACTAAAACGCGCCTGCCAGCTCCCGCGCGCCGGCGTTGTTGCTGTTGCTGTCCATCCGCGTGTCGGTCACCGCCAGCAGCTTGGCCACCGTGTTGTGGCGGATCGCGACCGGGTTGCGTTCGTAGCCGCCGCGCTGGAAGAAGTTCGAGGTCGGCACCTGCTCGCGCATCGCCTGCGGCATCGTCACCATGTCGAGGCCGGTGCCGTCGCCGGTGAGGTTCATCATCTCGAGCTCGGCGGCGCTGAGCGGGCGACTGTAACCCTTTGCGCGGGCGAACAGCACCGACGTCAAAAGCTTATGGGTTTGCAGCATCGGGCCGATATCGATGTCCAGCACCATGGCATGCATGGCCCAGCCCTGCGCGGTGTTGCCGATCTTCTCGTGCTCCGACCAGGTGTCCGGCACCGACTTCGCATGCGCCACCATCTTCTTCAGGACAGTGAGCTTGTGCTCGAGCGACTGTCGCGCCGGCCCCGAGGTCCGCGCCACCTTGTCGGAGAGCGCGCGAATGAATTCATGGCCCTGCTCGGCCAGCAGCTCGACGCTGTTGGTCGTCAACAGCTGATTGTAACCCATCGCGGTCGAGATCGCGCGCTTGCCGCCATGCTCGATGCCCGCTTGCACATCGTAGCTGCCGGTGCCGCCGGTCTCGAACGAATAGACCCGCACGGCCTGCTCGCGCGTCAGCCCCGAGGCGAGCGCATAGCGCGCATAGGCGCGCTTGAACTCGACCTCGCTGGACGGGCGCTGCGGCGTGAACTGGTAAAGCTCCTGCGCCGCGCGCAGGAGATCGGCGACCACGGGGATGGGCTTTCTGGTCGGACGATCCGGCGTCTCTTCCGGCTCGGGGTTCACCGGCCGCTTCGGCCCGTTATAGAGCGGCGGGTGCTCCAGCACGTAATCGTCTAACGTGACCTGCTGTCCGCTGCGCCGCTTGGCGTTGCGGCCGCGGCGCTTCTCGGAGATCTGGCTCCAATAGGCGCCCGCCTCCTCGTCGAAGGCCGCGCGGGCCGCCTGATATTCCCCGAGCTTGCGGCGATATTCGAGCGCGGCGGGCGATGCCCCGCCTTGCGCGAAAAATTGCGACAGGAGCTGCGCGTTGGCATCGCGGACGGTCGGCGGCAGCGCGTCAGAAGTGCCGCCGCGCGCGGCGGGCGCGAGCAGGACGAGCGCGAATGGAACCAACGCAAGGCGATTTCGAATCGAATGATGCATGCTGCCCTCTTAGCAGGCATCCGGTAACCGTCACGTTAACGCGCTGTTTACCATCGTCACTTCCAGGCGAACACCGGCTGCTCCAGCTCGGTGACGCGGGTGTGCCGCCCCGCCAGCACTTCACGGAACTGGTAGATCAGCGCCGCCGTCGGCGCGTGGATCAGGCTCATCTGGTGATGGAAGCGGATCACGCGGCGGGAGCTTTCGGGGATTGCGATGAAGTCGAACGCGTCTTCGCGCTCGATCGTGGCGAGCGCGATGCGGTGGACGGAGGCGACCTCATCCGGGTTCGGCCGGATCGCGGCACTGTCCGCCGCCCAGACCACCACCGGCGTAATCAGATAGCCGGAGCGGGTCGGATAAGCATCGAGCGTGCCGAGCACATCCGCGCTGGTGAGGCGAAGGCCAAGCTCCTCATCGAGCTCGCGCAGCGCCGCCTCGACCGGCGTCTCGCCGGCATCGCAGCGACCGCCCGGCAAGGCCCATTGGCCGCGATGGGCGCGCAGATGTGAGGCGCGCAGCGTGAGCAGGAATGCGGTGTCATCACCGCCGGTCGTGCCGGTCAGCGCGACCACAACCGCGGCGCGCTTCAATGCCGCCGCCGCATCGTCCTCGGGCAGGCGCGTGAAGGCCGCGCAGGCAGCCGCGATATTCCGCCGTGTGGCATCGTCGAACGGTCTCATCATGCTTGACTACACCACGTCGGGCCCCGATGAAATGAGATCGCAAGACCCGCGCAGCAATGGACGACCACATGACCAACAAGGCCGCCGCAAGGCTCAAATCGGACGGCTGGAGCATCCTCGAGACCACGGGCTTCATGCACCTGATCGGCCCCTTGTGGGAACGCAAGATCGACGGCCATTACGAATTCGCACTCGCGACCGAGGACAAGCACCACAACCGCCGCGGCATGGTCCAGGGCGGCGTGATGATGACGTTTGCCGACCGCACCTGCGGCATGACCGCCCGCTACGTCTCTGGCAAGGAATTCATGGCAACGGTGCAGCTCGACACCCATTTCGTCGAGGCCGGCCAGATCGGCGACGTCCTGATCTCCCGCCCGCGCGTGGTACGCTCGACGCGCAGCCTCATCTTCATGAGCACCGAAGTCACCGTCGACGGCCGCTGCATCGTGATGGCGAATGGCGTGTTCAAGATTTTGAAGGGCCCGGCATAGCGTTACGCGGTCAGGCCGCCACCGAAGCCGGTCACACCCACCGCTGTCATTCCCCGCGAAGGCGGGGAATCCAGTACGCCGCGGCTTCTCCGTATCCCAACACTGTCTCTGGAATACTGGATCGCCCGCCCCAGTGCGCAATTGCGCACAAGGCGGGCGATGACACCGAGTGTGGGGCATGGGCGTACCCGACGCATTTCTGGATTGCTTCGCTGCGCTCGCAATGACGGGCGGAGCTGGCTATGCTGCGCCCACAAAAAGCAAAGGACCCGCCCATGCAATACCGCCAACTCGGCCGCAGCGGCCTCAAAGTGTCGCCGATCTGCCTGGGCACCATGATGTTCGGCGGGCCGACGGATGAAGCCGCATCCAAACGGATCATCGCGAAGGCGCACGAGGCGGGCATCAACTTCATCGACACCGCCGACGCCTATTCGAAAGGCGCGTCCGAAGAGGTCGTCGGCCGTGCCATCGCGGGCAATCGCCAGGCCTGGGTGCTCGCGACCAAGCTCGCCAACCCCATGAACAATGATACGGGCAACGATCCCAACCGTGTCGGCCTGTCACGGCGCTGGGTGTTGCAGGCCGCCGACGAGAGCCTGAAGCGGCTCGGCACCGACCACATCGACATCTACTATCTGCACAAGGAAGACCATGCGACGCCGCTGGAGGAGACGGTGCGCGCGATGGGCGACCTGATCCGCGCCGGCAAGGTGCACTATTTCGGCGTCTCGAACTATCGCGCCTGGCGCGTCGCCGAGATCTGCAACATCTGCGACCGGCTCGGCATCGACCGGCCCGTGGTGAGCCAGCCTTATTACAACGCCATGAACCGCATGCCCGAGGTCGAGCATTTTCCGGCCTGCTCCTATTACGGCCTCGGCATCGTGCCCTACAGCCCGCTGGCGCGCGGCGTGCTCACCGGCAAGTACAAGCCCGACGCAGCCCCGGACAAGGAGACGCGCGCCGGCCGCAACGACACCCGCATGATGCAGACGGAATGGCGGCCGGAATCGCTCCAGCTCGCGCAGGAGATCAAGACCCACGCCGAGAAGAAAGGCATCACCGCCGGCCAGTTCGCGGTCGCCTGGGTGCTCAACTCCGCCTTCGTCTCATCGATCGTCGCGGGCCCGCGCACCGAGGAGCAGTGGGACGGCTACATGAGCGCGCTCGACTACCGCTTCACGGCGGATGACGAGGCGCTGATCGACCGGCTGGTCGTGCCGGGCCATCCCTCGACGCCGGGCTACAACGACCCGGCCTATCCGATCGAGGGACGCCGCGCGCGAACGGCTTGAGACGGAGACGGGGATGGCGCACGAAGACCGCTACGGCCTGCCGCTCTCCACCTCGTCAGACGAGGCGGCAAGCACCTATCGCGAAGGCGTCGACCTCATGCTCGCGGGGTGGACCGGCACGACGGAGACGCTGGAGCGCGCGATTGCGACCGATCCGGATTTCGCGCTGGCCCTTATCGCCCGCGCCCGCGTGCATGGCTTCTATCAGCAGGGCGATCTCGCGCGAAGCAAGGCGGCACGCGCGCGCGAGCTCGTGGCGAAGCGCGGCACGGAACGCGAGCGCTCGCATGTCGAGACGCTGGCGCTCGCGATCGAGGGCCGGCTGATCGAAGCCATCGCGGCAATGCGAAGGCACATCGAGAGCTGGCCGCGCGATGCCGTGGTGCTGTCGCTGCCGCTCGGCGCGTTCGGCCTGTTCGCGTTCTCCGGCATGGCGGATCACGACCGCGCACGGCATGAGCTGTGCGAGCGCGTGGCGCAGCACTATGGCGAGGACTGGTGGTTTCTCACTATGGCCGGCTGGGCCATGACCGAGAACGGCGACGTCGCGCGCGGCCGCGCCGTCACCGAGCGCGGCTTCGACCTGCGCCGTCACAACGCCCACGCCGCGCACGCCGTGCTGCATGCGATGTTCGAGGACGGCTCGATTGAGGCTGCCGACCGTCTCGTCGACGAGTGGATCCCCTTTTACGACCGCACCGGCATCCTGCACGGCCACATCCTCTGGCATCAGGCGCTCGGCGCGCTCGAGCATGGTGATGCGGCGCGCGCGCTTGCGATCTATGCCGACGTGCTTCAGCCCTCCGCCACGCAGGCGCCGCCGCTCAACGTCGTCACCGACGGCGCCTCGCTGCTCTGGCGCCTGTCGGCTTACGGCCACGCCGTGCCGGAGGCGCTCTGGCTCGATGCCGATGCCACCGCGCAAAAACTGTTTCCGAAATCGAGCCTGCCCTTTGCCGACGTCCACATGGCGCTGTTCGCGGCGGCGACGCAGAACCAGGCGGCGCTCGCCGCGCGCCTTACGGCAATCGAGCAGCGGCTCGGCGACGGCAAGCTGCCGGCCGGTCCCGTGGTGCCGGCGATCTGCCGCGCGCTCGTGGCCTTTGCCGATGAGGACTACACTTCATGCGTGCAAACGCTCGCGCCCGTCCTCGGCGAGGTCGTGCGCATCGGCGGCAGCCATGCCCAGCGCGAGCTGATCGAGGACACCTACATCGTCGCGCTCATGCGCAGCGGCGAGCTGCCCCGCGCCCGTGCGCTGCTCGACGCCCGGCTGCATCGCCGTCCCTCATTGCGCGACACCCGCTGGCAGGCGGCGATGGGCTAGCTCTGCCACGAAAAAAACATCGGCCTGGCAGCAAGTGCCTGCTAGGACGGAGGCGGGGCAAGCCGGCGAATCGTCGAGGGGTGGCGCGGTGGTATTCCAGGCGGGATCGGCTGAACAAACGGGATCGCAACCAATTTGCGGTTCGCTCGTTGTTGGGCGGAACTTTTCCGCCGCCGTGGCCCCCTGGCATACGAGGCTGACGATGCGCCTGCGCCGACCGGTCCTCGCCGTGGCCCTCGCGGCTCTCGCAAGCCCTTGTTTGGCCGAGTCTTCTGCGCCTATCCCGGTCAACAACCCTCCAGCGCAAAACGCCTTCATCGACCTCCTGGCGCTGATGTCAGGCCACTGCAAGACGCTGAAGGTCGCCGGGCGCACCTTCGCGTGCAAGACGGTGGCCTACGCCCACGGTGACAAGGGCCGGGTCAATTTCGCGGTCGCCGTCGACGATCCCTCCGACTCCAACCACGTCGTGTCGTTCTCCGGCGAGAACGGCAAGCGCGCGGACGACAATTCCTACGAGCTGCGAATCGACCGCATGCTGCTCAATTCCAAGGACCGACCCAAGGTCGACGGCCTGCCGGTGCCGGCCGAGCAGATCTCGACCGGCGTCTGCCGCCAGACCGGCAATTTTGCCGCCAAGCAGGTTTCTGACGTCACCTGCACGGCGACCGACAGCGAAGGCCGCCGATACGAGTTGCTGTTCGTCTCCGACGGCAAGCCCGTGAGCGTACGCCGCATCCGGCAATCGTCGCCGTCGATCCAGGATCCGTTCAAATAGTCTCACCATCATTGTGTATGATCGCGGCCATGCTTCGGAGCGACTCATGACGCGCGACCGCCTGTTTCTGCTGCGCCCAGGTTTCGAGGACCCGGCCTTTCCAGGTCGCCTGTTCTATTGCTGGCATTGCGCGCTGATCGAGGGGGTGCTCGCCTCGTTTCCGGCGTTGGCCGCAAAGCTCGACGTCGAGCGCATCGCATGGCCGCAGCCACGGCAGCCGGTGATCGCGCTGGTCGGCGAGGAGAACCAGTCGCTTCCGCTGCTCGTGCTGGCGGATGGGACGACGTCGCCGCACCAGACCGGCAGCCGCCACGGCCGCGCCTTCATCGCCGACAAGGACGCGATCCTCGCCGCGCTCTCCGAACGCCACGGCTTTCCCGATCCGCATCCGTGATCGTGGGAGGACCTTCGTCGCGAAACGAGGGAAGATTGGCATTGTGCGGTTTCCCAAAGGCCTCGCATAGTTGGTGCAGCAAGCAAGCCTGAAAGCGTCTCCTCCATGCCCAGCCCCCTCCCCGCCCTTATCATCGTCGACGTTCAGCGCGCGTTCGATGAGTGGGAGGCGGCCGGCAAGCGGCGCAACAATCCGGATGCGGTGGCGCGCATCGCCGATCTCCTCAAGGCGTTCCGGACGCGCGGCGCGCCGATCTTCCACGTCCGCCACGAAGGCACCAAGCCGAATTCGACGTTTCTGCCATCGTGCTCCGGCTACGCCGTCAAGGACGAAGCGCGCGAACAGCCGGGCGAGCCGGTCATCGTCAAGCGCGTCAACAGCGCCTTCATCGGCACCGATCTCGAGCAGCGCCTGCGTGCGCGCAATATCACCGCACTCGTGATCTGCGGCGCGACCACCAATCACTGTGTCGAAACGACGACGCGGATGGCCGGCAATCTCGGCTTCGACACAAGCCTCGTGCGCGACGCGAGCTGGACGTTCGACCGCATCGGGCCCGACGGCGACAAGCATTCCGCCGAGGAAATCCATGCGATGACGCTGTCGAATCTCGACGGCGAATTCGCGCGCATCGTCACCACGGATGACGTCGTCGCTTCACTCGAATCGATGCGACAATAGACCGCGCGACATCGACTCACTCACACGCGTTGACCGGAACTGATCTGCGTCGTTTCGACGCCCGCGCTTTTCGGAACGCATCGGACTCCCATCTGTTGTCACACGACGTCTCAACTGGAGTGAAGACATGAAGTATCTCTTTGTCGCGATGGCTGTCGGTGCTGCGGCGCTCGCCGGCGGATCCACGGCCAACGCGGCGGGCAAGGCCAGCGCGAAGCAGAACGCGCAGACCAGCCAGTCCACTGACATCAGCGCGCAGCACAGGCACCACCACCATGGCTATCGCCATCACCACTGGCGCCATCACCACCACGGCTACTATCGCCCGCACTACCGCAGCTACGGCTATTATCCGCGCCACCACGGCTACTACGGCGGCGGACCGTACGGCTACTATGGCGGCGGTGGTCCCGGCGTGACCTTCAGCTTCGGCGGTGGCCGCTGGTAAGTCAAAAAGGCCCGCAGAGATGCGGGCCTTTTTCCTATCCCCGCAAGATCATCTCCGCCGTCTCCCGTCCGCTCGCCAGCGCCGCCTCGACCGTGCCCATGTCGCGGCCGCGATAGAGCGCTTCGCCTGAGAACAGCACCGGGCCGTCGGCGCGCGCGAGCAGCGCCTGCGCCTCGCGCGTCCGCGGCGTTGCCCAGGAATAGGCGCCGCGGGCAAAGGGATCGTGCAGCCAGTTGGTCGCCGCGCTCGCCACGAGATCGCGCGCGATGTCGTCCCGCGGCACGCCGAAGATCGCCGCAAGCGAATCGACCCCGGCATCGATCAGTCCTTGCCGATCGAGCTTCGCCAGCGCGACCGTGCGCGGGCCGCCGAACCAGCCGGTGAGCAGGGGATGCTGGTCCGGGTGCCGCGTCCACCACACCGGGATCGTCTGGTCCGACAGCAGGAAGGTCATGTCCGCGAGCTCTTGCTTGCGCTCGCGCCACCATGGCCGCGTGAAACGCAGCAGGATCTTGACGACGTTGCCGAAGCCGATGTCGTCGGCGGCCGCCGCCTTCGCGCGCGCGCTCGCCGGCAGCGCCATCTCGCGCAGCAGCGGCAGCGGCACGGTGAGGATCACGCGATCACAGCCATGCACGGCGCCGTCCGCGCAGTGGACAAGGATCGCGCCGCCCTCCTCGGCGACGGCCGACACCACACGACCGAACTGGATCGCAACCCCGTGCCTGCGGCACTCGGCCGCCAGGAAGTCGATCAGCGCACCATAGCCGCCATTGATGCGCGCTTGCGGAGAGTGGCCGCCATCCATCCATTCCTCGCGCAGCGCCAGCGTCGAGGCGCGCTCGGGGTCGGCCGCGTCATAGCCCTCGACCATTCGCTCGATCGAATGGCGCATCGGCGCGTAGTCATTCCCGGCGAAATGCCGGCGCAGGAAATCGGCAACGGTGAGATCGTCCGTCAATTCACGAAGCACGGTTTGCAGCTCGGCCTTGTGCCGATCGTGGCGATCCTCGCGCGAGATGTCTACGCCGTCGAAACTCCACTGCTCGCCTTCGATCTCCTGAAGCGACAGCCCGGCCTCGCGCAGGAGGCCGCGCGTGACCGGCGCCTCGCCATGGACGAATTCGGCGCCGCCATCGGCGGGGTAGCCGAACTCCGCCGCCGGCAGCGGATGGATGCGCCCGCCGCAGCGCTCGCGCGCCTCCAGGATCGTCACGCGTCTGCCCGCGCGCGCCAATTCGCGCGCCGCCATCAGCCCGGCCGCGCCGGCACCGACGATGACGATATGCTCCGATTGTCCCGACATGCCGGTGCTTACTTGCCGACGGCTTGCGGGTCGTTCTGAATGAGATAGCGCAGCAGCAAGACGCCGCCGCCGAGATCCCGCGTGCTCTCCAGCGTCATCGCGGTCAGCGGCGCGCGCTGGTCGCTGTCGGCATCCGTCGAGTCGAACGCGAAGGGTGCGCCCCTGGCGCCATCGATTGCAGCGCTGAGGATCAGATTGAATTCGTCGATCAGACCGGCGCGCAGGAATGCGCCATTGGCGACGCCGCCGCCCTCCACCAGCAGGCGCTTCACGCCAAGCTCGCGATTGAGGATGTCGAGCGCCAGCGCGAGGTCGATTTCGGACTTGCCGGCGAAGATATAGGACACGCCCTCGCCACGGAGCCCGGCCAGATGCGAATCCGGCACGCCCTCGGTCAGCACCACGACAACAGGATCGCCGCCGATGTCGGACCGGCCCCAGCCGATCTTGCCCTGCGCGTCGAGCACGACGCCGTAGGTTTTCGCATCGCGCCGCGCGAACCAGTTTTCGCGGGGAAATGTCTCGCGCGTCTCGGACGGGTACGGCTTGCCCTTGGCGAACTCCGAGCCGGTGACGCGGCCGATCACCCAGGCATCGCCACCGAACTCGTCATGGATCTTCTCGAACCAGTCCGTGCCCGCGCCCTTTGGCCGCCAGCGGCTGGGATGCGTGCGGCCGTCGAGGCTCGAATGCATCAGACAGATGACGTAAGGCTTCATGCAAATTCTCCGGACTTCCTCTCACGCCGGCTCATTGCCCTTGGCGCGATCGTTCACGATCACCGCGAGCGGATTGAGCGTTGGCGGGGCGACGAGCTTGAGCGTGTTGGTGTCGCGATGATTGAACGGCGCGCCGCGCACGAACAACTCGGTCTGGATCAGATAGGTCCAGCTTCCGTCGTCGTTGAAGGTGATGTCGCAGCGATAGGAGTCGGTACGGAAAGCCTGCTCCAGGAAATCGGTCGAGCAGATTCCATAAGCGGTATCGCCGCGCTTCGCCGTGACGGAGATCGTCTTGTCATCCGGCCCGGCCTTGCCCGAGGCGAGCAGCACCTGCCCGCGCGGGATCGCAAGCGTCTGCATGATCAGCCCGGTCGCGGGCTCCCACAGCCAATAGCCGACCTGGTCGTGGAAGGTGATGTCCTCCTCGGGCGTGTTGATGTGAATGTGGTAGCGCAGCCCGTAAAGCAGTTGCGGCCCGTTGGCCTGCGGATCGATCGGGTCCATCCGGATGCGCTCGATGAAGGTCCGCCGCTCCGGTCCCTCCGCCTTCGGATTGATGTCGATGCCCTTGTCGGCCTGCCAAGCGCCCGCGAGCCGGCGGAGCGGGCCGAGATTGGCAAGGCCGTCGGGCGAGACGTCCTCAGGTTCGGTGAAGATGTCGGCGGGAATGGGGAGCATGGGTGTCCTCGCGTCGTTGCGGGACGCAGCAATAGCACAAGGACGGCACAAATCGACTGCGCTGGAACCAGGGTGCGGGCCGGGTGTTATCAGGTCTTGAGCCTCCCAAATCGGGGCTCGAATGGGCAAGGACGCCCATGTCACGCGTCGCAGGGGAGTCCAGTGCTGTCTGAGACAAACGCTCGGCAGTCAGCTGAAATGGGCTTCCTCGCTGACGGAGGCGAGCTGGGCGCCATGATGAGCGCCCGCGACTGGTCGGATTCACCGCTCGGTCATCCCCGCGACTGGTCCCGGGCGCTGAAGTCGACGGTCGGCATGCTGCTGGCTGCGCAAGCCCAGATTGTCCTGTTCTGGGGTCCTGATTTCGTCGCGCTCTATAACGACGCCTATTCCCCAGGCATCGGCGCCAATCACCCCCGCGCCCTCGGCCGCCCGGCGATCGAGAACTGGGGCGAGCTGTGGGACGATCTCGAACCGCTCCTTGCCGGAGTCCGCCGGACGCGGAAGACATTCGCCGCCAAGGATCGTCCCTTCTACGTCGAGCGTCATGGTTACGGCGAAACCAGCTACTGGGATGTCTCCTACTCGGCCGTACCTGACGACGATGGCTCGGTCGGCGGCGTCCTCTGCATCGTGTCGGAGACGACCGAACGTATTCTTGGCGAGGCGCGGCTGCGGAATAGCGAGGCGCGCTACCGGGAGCTGACCACGACGCTCGAGCAGCGCGTCGCCGAACGCACGGCGGAACGTCATCTGCTTGCCACCATCGTGGAAACCACCGACGGGCAGATCCAGGCGCTCGATCTCGACTATCGCTGGCTCGCCATCAACACGTCCTGCGCCGATGCCTATCAGCGGATCTACGGCAAGCGGCCGAAGGTCGGCGATTCCCTGCACGAATTCCTCGCCGACCGGCCCGAGCATCTCGCGGCGGCAACGGCGATCTGGGCCCGCGCGCTGGATGGCGAGGCCTTCACCAACATCGACGAGTTCGGCGATCCGCAATTCGACCGCCGCGTCTTTGAAATGAAGTTCGAGGCGCTGCGCGCTCCTGACGGCACGCGGATCGGTGCGTTCCTGACCGGGATCGACGTGACGGATCGCCTGGAGGAGCAGGCGCGGCTTGCGCAAGCCGAGGAAGCGCTGCGTCAGGCCCAGAAGATGGAGGCGATGGGCCAGCTCACGGGCGGCGTCGCGCACGACTTCAACAATCTGCTCACGCCGATCGTCGGCCTGCTCGACATGTTCCAGCGCAAGGGCATCGGCGGCGAGCGCGAGCATCGCCTGATCGCCGGTGCGGCGCAGGCGGCCGAGCGCGCCAAGACGCTGGTTCAGCGTCTTCTCGCCTTTGCGCGCCGGCAACCGCTTCAGGCCGTTCCGGTCGACATCGGCCGCCTCGTCGCCGACATGGGCGATCTGATCTCCAGCACGACGGGACCCAAGATCCAGGTGACGGTGGATACGCCGGAAGGGCTTCCTGAGGCCATGGCCGATCCCAACCAGGTCGAGATGGCGATCCTGAACCTCAGTGTGAACGCCCGTGACGCCATGCCCGACGGCGGCAAGCTGCGCATCTCGGCCAAGGCCAGGACGGTCGTCCGCGGACATCATTCGGATTTGGCGCCGGGCGCCTATGTCTGCATCTCGGTCGCGGACACCGGCATCGGTATGGACGAAGCCACACTCGCCCACGCCGTCGAACCGTTCTTCTCGACCAAGGGGATCGGGCAAGGCACCGGTCTCGGCCTCTCGATGGTCCACGGCCTTGCGTCGCAGCTCGGCGGCGCGCTGACGATCAGGAGCGCGGTGGGGTTGGGCACGACAGTTGAGCTGTGGCTGCCGGTCAGCCAGGCGTCCACAGCGCAGAGCCACACCGTCCCGCAACCAAAGCTGCGGCCGCTTCCCGTCGGCACGGCCCTTTTGGTGGACGACGAACCACTGGTGCGCATGAGCACCGCCGAGATGCTGGGCGAGCTCGGCTACAGCGTCGTCGAAGCCGGCTCCGCGGAGGACGCGCTCCAGCGCGTCAGGGAAGGCCTGCGGCCGAACCTGCTCGTCACCGACCATCTGATGCCCGGCATGAGCGGAACGGATCTCGGTCTCGCCCTGCGCAACCAATATCCCGAGCTTCAGATCCTCGTCGTGTCAGGCTACGCCAACAACGAAGGCATCACGCCGGACTTGTCGCGGCTGACGAAGCCGTTCCGAAGCGACGAGCTGGCGGCTAGCCTGGCGAGCCTGGCGAAGGTGGGACGGTAGAGGGCGAAGCGGGAATTCTGCTGGGACTACGCGGCGGCGTGCGTGGCAGCAAAGTGCTCCCCAACTTCACTTCATTGGATCCACCGTGCATTATCCGACTGATAGGCACGGGGGAAGAAAATGCTGACCGATATTATTTCTTCGGCTAAGCCGCCGGAAGACGCGCGGGCAACAATGGAATTCGAGAAGATGCGCTTCGAGCTTGCTTGGCGCTATTTCGATTTTCACGCCAAGCAGCGCACGCAACTGTTCCATTTCTTCATTATCCTCGCCCCCTTCCTTTTTGGCGGCTGCTTCTACTTATTCAGGGAGCGGGAGATGGTGGGCTACACGCCAGGTATGATCGCATCACTTGCGGGAGCGCTGCTCGCGATCTTCTTTTTCGGATTAGACCGCCGCAACCGACAGATCATTCATTTGAGCGAACGTGCAATCCGGTTGATTGAAGCCCAACTTCTCTTTGCGCACGGCTTTCGGGAAATCAACGACGCTGGCGCCCTGTTCAAGGGCGTGCTCACGACCGAAAAGGCGGAGAATGACGGGCGACGTCTCAAGTCGATGCGCGGCCATTCCTGCTTGGTAGGCGCCGTCTACTGGATGGCGTTCCTCGCCTTCGCAGCTCTGCTCTCCTACTTCGTCGCTGTCCAGAGGGGCAATTTTATCCTGCCGTCGAGCAGGCCACCCGCAATCCACCTTCCCTCAGCCCCATAGACCGATGGTTGCAGCAAAAGCCCGCATGAGCGAAGCGACATGCGGGGAGCAGCGTCAACCCAACCCCGGATGTCGCTTCGCTCATCCGGGCTACCTGAGTTGATGCTCGCCGAGTCGTCCCCTACTTCAACGCCAGCCCAACTTGGTGCGGGACGTGGGCAACGGCACTGGCCTCTTGTGGCTCGATATTCTCTTCTTGCCGCGAAGCCCGCCCTCACGGCGTTCGGCGACTATCTACGGTCCCGGCAAACGGCGCGGGCCGGCTGATCAAAACTGGCGCTGAGGTGAAATGGTGCCCAGGGGCGGAATCGAACCACCGACACTGCGATTTTCAGTCGCATGCTCTACCAACTGAGCTACCTGGGCGTGCTGAGCGAAGGACCCAAGGCCCATCGAGCGGGCGGTTTATAGTGGGCTGGAAGCGGCCTGTCCACCCACGCTTCGCCTTTGGCTTCGCCGGGCGCGGCCCGGCTGTGCACAAGGTGGGGCCGCCCCGCCGCGGCTGGCGCGCGGCGCATCGTTAAATCAAGTAACGACTTGATATTACCAAGTTATTCAACGTCTTCGACATCGTCGTCGCGGCCGGGGATGAGGTAGGAGCCTTTCAGCCAGCGGTTCAGGTCGACGTCGCGGCAGCGCGAGGAGCAGAACGGACGGGTGGCCTGCGCCTGCGGCTTGCCGCAGATCGGGCAGGTTTTGAGCGGCCCGGAGGGCTTTTTGACCTGGTCGTCCATGATGTCGGCGGCTTACGGGAGGTGACAGAGTTCAAGAGCCTGTCGGCAAACGGGTTCCTCGGGCGGCGGCGTATGCGGTCCCGCCGGGCTCCGATGGGCCCATTCTACTGTGCATGGGGTTGTTTTCGAGAATTTAGTTGGAGCTCACACCGCCGTGGCGTTGAGCCAGCCGAAGCGGATCGGGAAACCCTCGCCGCCGAGCAGCGTCGTGGTCTCGTAGAGCGGCAGGCCGACGACGTTGGTGTAGGAGCCGACCATCTTGACCACGAAGGAGCCGGCGATGCCCTGCACGGCGTAACCGCCGGCTTTGCCGCGCCATTCGCCGGAGCCGATATAGGCCTGGATGTCGTCTTCCGAGAGGCGCTTGAAGCGGACGCGGGTCTCGACCAGGCGCTGGCGGAAGGCCTCGCGCGGCGTCACCAGGGTAATCGCGGTGTAGACCCGGTGATTGCGGCCCGACAGCAGCCGCAGGCACTGCGCCGCCTCGTCCACGAGATTGGCCTTGGGCAGGATGCGGCGGCCAACCGCCACAACCGTGTCGGCGGAGAGGATGAAGGCGCCGCGCAGCTCGTCGTCGAGCTGCACCGATTTGAGCGCTGCATCGGCCTTGGCTCGCGCGAGGCGATTGGCACAGGCGCGCGGCAGCTCGCCCCGCTTCGGCGTCTCGTCGACGTCGGCCGGCCGGAGCGCGTCCGGCTCGATGCCGGCCTGGTTGAGCAGCGACAGGCGTCGCGGCGAACCGGAGGCAAGTACGAATTTGGGGCGGCCGAGCATCAGGTGATTTTGGGAGATGAAGCAGGGGGTGAATTGCGCGCGGAACCTATCGGACGGGGGCTGATTTCACAACCCGGGAACCCGGACTTTGGTGATTCGAGGCTTCCGACATGCGTGTGCCCTCAGTCTGTGACGCGGGTGTTACGCCCGCCCGATGCTACCCGCTCGCCGCGCCGACCTTCGCAAAGCGCCGGCGGATGCGCATCAGGAGCTGGTCGCAGACCTCGCGGTAGGCAGCGAGCTTCTGGTCGCGGCTGCCTTCGATGGTGGTGGGATCCTGCGTCGGCCAGTATTCGACGTCGGCGGCGAGCGTGCGGGTCAGCTCCAGCGCCTTGTGGTGCGCTTCGGGCGAGAGCGTGATGATGAGGTCGAAATTCAGCCCCTCCCAGTCCTCCAGCTCCTCGAAGGTCTGCGGCTTGTGGACGGAGATGTCCTGGCCGAGCTCGGCCATCACGCTGACCGCGAACGGATCGAGCTCGCCGCGCCTGGCGCCGGCCGACTTCACGTAGAGGCCTTGCGGAAACATGTGCCGCAGCAGGCTCTCCGCCATCGGCGAGCGCACGCTGTTCATCGCACAGGCGAACAGCACCGATTGCGGATCGCGTGCGCGTGTGGGCGCAGCCATCCGCGTTTAACCCTTCCAATGAAGGACAGTAATGAGCGTGAACAGCCGGCGCGAGGTCTCGAAGTCGACCCGCACCTTGCCCTTCAGCCGCTCCTGGAGCGTGCGCGATCCCTCGTCATGGATGCCGCGGCGCCCCATGTCGATGGCCTCGATCTTGTCCGGCGTCGCAGTCCGGATCGCCTGATAGTAGCTGTCGCAGATCATGAAATAGTCCTTCACGATCCGCCGGAACGGCGTCAGCGACAACAGATGCGCGACCACGGGCGCGCCGTCCTCGCGGCGAATGTCGAACATGAGCCGGCTGCCGGTGATGCCGATATGCAGCGTGAACGGCCCCTTCCCGTCGGCACCGTCAGGCGCGAACAGGTTCTGTTCGATCAGATCGTAGATCGCGATCGCGCGCTCATGCTCGATGTCGGGCCCGGAACGGCCGATCGAGTCCTCGTCGAGCGTGACCGCGACGATGCGATTGGTCGAGTCGTCCTGTTCGGGCGGCTGGGTCATGACAGATTGAGGCGCAATCCAATCGAGCGCGAATGGGCGTCGAGCCCCTCCGCTTGTCCGAGCGTCATCGCGGCAGGTCCCAACGCACGCAGCTGGTCCGGGCCGCATTTCAGGATCGAGGTGCGCTTCATGAAGTCGGCGACCCCGAGCCCTGAGGAGAACCGCGCCGAGCGCGCCGTCGGCAGCACGTGGTTGGAGCCGCCGACATAGTCGCCGATCGCCTCGGGCGTATGCGCCCCGAGGAACACTGCGCCGGCGTTGCGGATCTTTGCGGCAAGCGCGTCGGGATCATCAGTCATGATCTCGAGATGCTCGGCCGCGATCGCATCCGCGAGCGGAATGGCGTCGGCAAGATTCTTCACCATGATGATGGCGCCAAAATCGGCCCAGGAGGCGCCGGCAATTGCGGTACGCGGCAGTGTCTTCAACTGCGCTTCGACAGAATTTTCGACATCGGTTGCCAGGCGCGCGGAGTCGGTGATCAGGATCGATTGCGCGCTGGCATCGTGCTCGGCCTGCGCCAACAGATCGGCGGCGATCCAGTCGGCATTGCCGGTGTCGTCGGCGATGACCAGCACCTCGGAGGGACCCGCGATCATGTCGATGCCGACCTTGCCGAATACCAGCCGTTTTGCGGCAGCGACATAGGCGTTGCCGGGGCCGACGATTTTTGCGACCGACGCGATCGTCGCGGTGCCGTGCGCGAGCGCGGCCACGGCCTGCGCGCCGCCGACGCGGTAGATCTCGGTGACGCCGCCGAGATGGGCTGCCGCCAGCACCAGCGGGTTGAGCTTGCCGTCCGGCGAAGGCACCACCATCACGAGGCGCGCGACGCCAGCGACCTTCGCGGGCACCGCGTTCATCAGCACCGAGGACGGATAGGCCGCAGTGCCGCCGGGCACGTAGAGGCCGGCGGATTCGATCGCGGTGTAGCGCCAGCCGAGCTCGACGCCGAGCGGATCGGTGAAGCGCTCGTCCTTCGGCAGCTGGCGCCGGTGGTAGGTCTCGATGCGGTCGCGCGCGAGGCTCAAGGCATCCAGCGTCGCGGCATCGCAGGCCTTTACCGCGGCGTCGATCTCGGCGGCGGTGATGCGCAGGCCGGATGCATCGAGCGTCAAGCGGTCGAACTTTGCCGTGGCCTCGAGCAGGGCGGCATCGCCCCGCTTGGCCACGTCGTCGACGATCGTGCGCGCGGCAGCCTCGACATCGGCCGAGACCTCGCGCTTGGCGGCAAGGAAGGCAGCGAATCGCTGGTCAAAATCGGCGCTGCTGCGGTCGAGACGAACGGGCATTTTTGGCTTGGCTTCCGGCTGGTCTTTGGGGCGGATTGGCTCGCCTGCCCCCCTGCTCAATGGCGCGGCGGGGAAGCTGCGTCAACCCTCGCAAGGCGCCGTTCCGGCGAAGCCCAGAGCCGGTTCGACTGGTATACAGGCCATCTCACCCCTCCCCCTCGATCCCCAGTGCCGTCCCCAGCTCATCCGCGCCAAGGTCCGTCAGCTCACATTCCAGGCACTCGACGTCGAGGCGGATGGCGCCGCCCTGGGCGAACAGCAGGAGGGCGCTGCCGCCGGGCTCCTCGTTGCGGCCGTCCTGGGAGTGAAACTCGATGCCGACGAGGTCCAGGACCTCGTCCGGGGCCCCGAGGTCGATGTTGCGCGATTTGCAGGCGAGCACGCGATCGAAGCGGAGCGCGGCGACCAGCCGGCGGGGTTCGGCCTCGCCGTCCAGCGTCTGCTCCCAGTCCAGCCGGCTCATCCCGACCACCAGCCGCTTCTCGCTCTGCCGCCAGATGATGTCGGCGGCCTGGACGCGGGCGTCCTGCACATGGGTCGAGATCACGGCGAGATCGTCGGCGTCGAGCGCGATCAATTTGAGCTGTGGAGACATCGCCGGCATTTCTCCTCGGGGGGTCGATAGGGCCCAACGCACGCGGACGCGGAAATTTCCTCAGAACTAACGGGCCAGCGGACTAGAGGCTATTGATATCCTCCATTTCCAGCACCTTCCGCGGATACCCCTCCCGGGCGACGCGAATCATGGCCCGGCCCATCTGCTCGGTCGATGTGACGAGCCGCGGCGAGATCCGGCGCAGCACCGACCAGAGCGGCCAGGTTGCGGCATACACCGCCTGCACCCATGCCGTCTTGGAACGGATACCGTGCAAAGGCTGAATCGCGCCGGGCCGGAACATGTAGGCCGCCTTGAACGGCAGCTTGAGCAGGTCGTTTTCGGTCTTGCCCTTGATCCGCGCCCACATCCGCGATCCCTGCTCGGTGGAATCGGTGCCGGCGCCAGTGACGTAGACGAATGTCATCTGCGGATTGAGTTTCGCCAGCGTCGTCGCCGCCGCGAGCGTGAGATCATAGGTGAGTTGACGGTAGCGCTCCTCGCTCATGCCGATCGATGAGACGCCGAGGCAGAAGAAACAGGCATCGAAGCCGGTGAGCTGCGGCTCGATCGCGGAATAGTCCGTGAAATCGCCGTGTGTGATCTCGGTGAGCTTGGCACTGCGCACGCCGGTCGGGCTACGCCCCACCGCAACCACCCGGTCGATGCCTGCATCGATCAGGCATTCGCGCAATACGCCCTGCCCGACCATGCCGGTGGCACCGAAGATGATGACCTGCATCGGGACGCCCCCAACGGACCCGCGGCTCATGCCGCGACCGCGATCTCGTCGAAAGATACACCGGTCAACGTCGCCGAGACATCCCACAGCATCGCGGCCGTGGCGAAATCCTTCGCCTGCGGCATGATTTTCGCCGGCACTGGCGGTCCCTTCAATTCGTAGAACCAGTTCGGGCCGTAATAACCACCGGGCTCGGCGGCCGGAGAGGTCGCCGCGAACAGGGTGGGCAGCGCGCCTTCGGCTGCGGACTGGCTGATCAAGGGCTGCAGCCACCGGCTCACACGCGATTGGAACGAGCTGGTGCCCGGCCCGTTCGGGATGAGATCGGTTCGCGCGTAGCCGGGATGGGCGGCAAGGCTCGTCAGGCCCCAGCCGGCAGCGAGGCTGCGGCGCTGCAACTCCAGCGCAAACATCAGCATCGCCAGCTTGGACTGACAGTAGGCGCGCCAGGGGCGATAGGAATGCTTGCTTTGCAGATCGTCGAAATTGATCGCGCCGGGGCGGTGCGCAAGGCTCGAGAGGTTGACGATCCGAGCCGCCCTGGCGCGGCGAAGCTGCGGCAGCAGCCGCGCCGTCAGCGCGTAGTGACCGAGATAGTTGGTGCCGAGCTGCATCTCGAAACCATCCTCCGTCTGCTGCCGCTTCGGCAGCGCCATCACGCCGGCATTGTTGACGAGGAGATCGAGCTGCTCGTTGCTGGCAGCGAAACGTTTGGCAAAATCGGCGACCGAGGCGAGGCTGGCGAGATCGAGATGCTCATAGGCGATCAATGCGTTGGGAAACCGCTCGCAAATGCCCTCGATGGCGCGCAGGCCCTTTGCGTCGTTGCGCCCGGTGAGTATGACAATGGCACCGGCGCCCGCCAGCGCCATCGCCGTCTCGTAGCCGAGGCCGCCGGTCGCCCCGGTCACGACGGCGGTCTTGCCACTGAGAGAGGGGATGTCTGCCGTCGTCCAGTCGGTCATGCCATGTCTCCAGGCGCTATCAGGGGGTGGAAAAGGCCCGCGACCGGTCTAAATGTGCACTGGGTGCAAGTTTGCAAGAGGTGAAATAATTTGAAGGCTTCGAAGCCAGCTGCGAAATCGGCCAGGACAAGCGCCAAGCCATTGCCGGCAGGAGCGAAATCCCCTGACGGCCCCGGCCTGCGCCAGCGTAAATTGCAGGAGACCCGCGAACGGCTGACCCGCGGGGCGATGGCGCTGTTCCTGGAGCGCGGCTTCGAGGCCACGACCATCGACGACATCGCAGCCGCAGCGGACGTGTCGCGCCGCAGCTTCTTCCACTATTTCGCGTCGAAAGAGGACGTGGTCGCCGCCTGGCAGGAGGGCGCGGCAAGCGCACTGGTCGCAGAGGTCGTGGCGCGGCCTGCGGACGAATCCATGCTGACCGCGGCGGAGAATGCGATCGCGGCGGCGGTCCGGCGGATCGATCCTGCGGAAGCGGCGGCGATGTCGCGGCTCAAGCGCGACAATCCGGCGCTTCAGGCCCGCGACCAGCTCAAATACGAGAAGCTCGAGCGCGCGCTGGCCGAAGGGCTTTCACAGCGCGCCCGAAACAAATCGGACCGGCTGAAGGCCCGGCTCGTCGCCATGATCGCCACCGGCGCGATGCGCGTCGGCGGCGAGAGCTGGATCGGCGAAGGTGTGCGCGAGAAGCCGGAGGCTTCCGTGAAGCGCACCTTCGATGCGATCCGGGGGATATTGAAGTGAAGGCCGCTTCCTTCTCCCCTTGTGGGAGAAGGTGGCGCGAAGCGCCGGATGAGGGGTCTCTATCAGCGCATGACAATGTGAGAGAGGGATTTGCGGAGACAACCCCTCACCCGTCTCGCCGCTATCGCGGCGAGCCACCCTCTCCCACAAGGGGGAGAGGGGAAGCGCCTCACCCCCTGAAGAACGCCAGGAGGTCCGCGTTGATGGTCTCGGCGTGCGTGGTCGGCATGCCATGCGGAAAACCCTTGTAGGTCTTCAGCGTGCCGTTCTTCAGCAGCTTGGCCGATAGCGGCGCGGAATCGGCATACGGCACGATCTGGTCGTCGTCACCGTGCATCACTAGCACGGGCACGTTGATCTTCTTGAGGTCCTCGGTGAAGTCGGTCTGCGAGAACGCGACGATGCCGTCGTAATGCGCCTTGGCGCCGCCCATCATGCCCTGGCGCCACCAGTTCTGGATCACCGCTTCCGACGGTTTTGCGCCGGGGCGGTTGTAGCCGTAGAACGGACCCGCCGGGAGGTCGCGATAGAATTGCGTGCGGCTGGCGGCGAGTTGCGCCTGGAGACCGTCGAACACGCTCTTCGGCAGGCCGCCCGGATTGGCCGCGGTCTGCACCATCAGCGGCGGCACCGCGGAGAGGATCGCCGCCTTCGCCACCCGGCTCTCGCCGTGACGCGCGATGTAGTGCACGACTTCGCCGCCGCCGGTGGAATGGCCGACATGGATGGCGTTCTTCAGGTCGAGATGCGCCGTCACGGCCGCGAGGTCGTCGGCGTAGTGATCCATGTCGTGACCGTCGGCGACCTGCGACGAGCGGCCGTGGCCGCGGCGGTCATGGGCGATGACGCGGTAGCCGTGCGCGACGAAGAACAACATCTGCGCGTCCCAGTCGTCGGCCGAGAGCGGCCAGCCATGGCTGAACACGATCGGCTGGCCCGAGCCCCAATCCTTGTAAAAGATCTCGACGCCGTCTTTGGTGGTGATCGTGGGCATGAATGGCTCCTTCAGCGAGACGTCGTTCCGCGCCACCGCTGCGCGGTGCCCGGGAATGACGAAGTATCAATCATCAGGCGAACGTCATCGGCCTGAAACGGCGCCAGGCACCGATGGTGAGCACGACGAAGAACACCAGCACGAGGCCCTGCACCACGGCGAACACGGGGCCGGACGGCGGCGCCGGCGGCACGGCGGGTGCGAGCGCGGCGAGTGCCGGCACCTTCAGGAACGACTGGATCACCAGCACGAAGACGTTGAAATAGAGCGAGATCATCGCGGTCACGATGTAGACCGGACGCCAGACGCCTGCGAGCTTCTGGCCGTACAGCGCGAAGCAGGCGATCGCGAGCAGCACCAGCGAGATGATGCCGATGATGTGCGAGGGCAGCAGCTCCTTGAACGGAAACAGGAAGCCGGTGGCGCTGGTGAGGATCGTGAACAACAGGAAGATCGCGGTGAGGCCCGGCATCGACTTCGAGCCGAGCAGGCCGAACATCACGACGAGGCCGGCGGCAATCGCGATCAGGCTGATGATGACATGGATCAGCGTCAGTGCGGGCAGGCTCAATCCAAGCATCATCTCGCTCTCTCCGTCGGGAAACGGCCAGATGGTATTACGGCCCTCATCGAATGGCTACACGCAGCAATGTCACAGGCGCGTGCGCAGCCATGCGTCGTCGTGCGAATCGACAAACGCATGGCTGATTTTTTTGCACCGATGTCACAAAGGACAGCAGACTTTCGACGAAAGTTGAACCGAAAACTCACACTTCCTTGGTGTCGAAGATCAGGAGGTCCGCACCGCCACTGGCGAATTTCGGCACGTCGCCTGCGGCGGCCTTGCCCGCTTCGCTGCCGAATGCCTTCTGGATGTCGCCCACGCTGTCGAAGGAGAGAATGGCAACGAGATGAACTCCGGATGGTCCGGCGGGCGAGCCGACCGCGCCCGTGCTGACGGCGTATTTCTTCAGACCCGGAAGTTTCTTGGCGAGCGGAATGTGGGTCTCGGCATAATGCTTGTCGAAGGCGGCAGCGTCCTTGGGCGTTTTGTAGAGCACGACGAGTTCGGCCATTTAGTCCTCCCGTAAGCGTTTTGTTTGTCGATCCTCATAGTGAGGAGCGTGCGAAGCACGCGTCTCGAACCATGCAGGCCCGGCTTTGGCAGCGTGGCCTCGATCCTGCGAGACGCCGCTCTCGCGGCTCCTCAGGATGAGGGGATAGTCTGTAGTTGCAGACGCAATGGCAAGCCACATTCGACTTGCCATCCGCTTGTCTTCTGCTTGCCTAAAGCGCCGGTTTTGCGGCGTCGCCGAGATAGCCGTGCAGGGAGGCCACGACCTGCGCGCCTTCGCCGATGGCGCCGCCGACGCGCTTGACCGAACCGGAGCGAACGTCGCCGACGGCGTAGACGCCGGGCACGGAGGTCTCGAGCGGCGCAACGAGCCGGCCCTGGTTCTGCTCGGACTGCGCCCCGGTGACGACGAAGCCGCCGCGATCGAGCGTCACGCCGCAGCCGTCGAGCCAGTTGGTGGCGGGATCGGCGCCGACGAACAAAAAGAGATTGCGGATGTCGGCAGAGTCTTCGTCATCAGACAGCCGGCTTTTCCAGCGGATGCGCCGCAGCAGCGAGGCCTCGTCGCCCTCGAGCGCGGTGATCTCGGTGTTGAACAGCAATTCGATGTTCGGCGTCGCTTCGATGCGCTCGATGAGATAGCGCGACATGCTGGCGCCGAGGCCGCCGCCGCGGATGATCATCAGCACCTTCTTGGCGTGGCCCGACAGGAACACGGCCGCCTGTCCTGCCGAATTGCCGGCACCGACAAGCGCGACCTCCTCGCCGGCGCAGAGCTTCGCCTCGACCGGGGAGGCCCAGTACCAGACGCCGCGTCCCTCGAATGTGTCGAGGTTCTCGATCTCAGGCCGGCGATAGCGCGCGCCGCTCGCGACCACCACCGCGCGCGAGCGCAGGGAATCCCCGCAATCCAGCGCCAGGGCGAAGGTGCCGCCGGCGCGCGAGCAATCGAGCGACTTCACCGACATCGGAATCATGATTTCGGCGCCGAACTTCTGCGCCTGGGTGAAGGCGCGGCCGGCGAGCGCCTGACCGGAGATGCCGGTCGGAAAGCCGAGATAGTTCTCGATCCGCGCACTGGCGCCGGCCTGGCCGCCGAAGGCGCGGGTGTCGACCACCGCGACCGAGAGACCTTCGGAGGCGGCGTAGACCGCGGTCGCAAGTCCCGCCGGTCCGCAGCCGACGATCGCGACGTCGTAGATGCGGTTGTCCTTGGCACCACCGATCATGCCGATGGCGCGCCCGAGCTGGGTCTCGCTGGGATTGCGCAGCACGGTGCCGTCGGCAGTGACGACCAGCGGCCAATCCTCCGGCTTCGGCGAATAGCGCGCGATCATCTCGGCCGCATCGTGCTCGCTATCGGGGTCGAGCAGATGATGCGGCTGGCCGTTGCGGGTCAGAAAGCCTTGCAGGCGCACCACGCCTGCGGAGTTCGACGGCCCGATCAGCACGGGGCCACCGATGCCGGCCTGGATCAGGCTGACCCGGCGCAGGATCAGCGCGCGCATGATGCGCTCGCCGAGATCGGCTTCGGCCACCAGCAGCGCGCGCAGCCGGTCCGGCGGCACCAGGAGCACCTCGACATCGCCTTCGGCGCGGCCATCGACCAGCGCCGGCCGGCCCGAGAGCTGGCCGAGCTCGGCCAGGAACTGCCCCGGCCCTTGATCAATCACCGGCGTGACATGGCCGAGCCCGTCGCGCTGGGTGATGGCGACGTGGCCCGATAGCACCACGAACATGCCCGGTCCCTGCTTGCCGGTTTCGAACAGCAGTTCGCCGTCTTTATATGGCCTGAGCTCGCCGAAATGGCGCAGGCGCTCGATCTCGACAGGGCTCAGCGTCGGAAAGGTCTGCTCGGGACGCGAGAACTGCGCCATCAGCTCATCCCTGCCGGTTCGTTGCTGTCCGTCCTGCCCCATCGTCATACTCGCTCATTGCAAAATTCTAGCCGCCGGCCTTGCCGGCGGTCCCCTCATCTAGGGAACCATTTTCGTTCTGCGAGGGCTCGGTGCTTGCGGCGCGTTCGCGCGCCTGCACCTTCCGCCGCTTCAGGTTTTCGCGCAGCGCCGATTTCAGCCGGTCGTCGCGGGACGATCGGTCCTGTCTCGTGCTCTTGTCGTTCTCGTCAACCATGGCAGGTCCATACAGCGATCGGCGATAACATGCCCAAGGAATACGGCGGCTCAAGAGGCCCGCGCGAACGGATCGTGCGAAACTCGAAATGGACCGAATCCGATCGCTTGGCCAACTGGCCAGTTGGCCGGGGATATCGGAGCCCAAATCGGCGGAAAGTCGGTCGTTTCACGCCAAATCGGGCATTTTGGGCCTGATATCGCCCGGATTTTCTCGTTTTGTCGGGTCCTGCAAGCTTGCACAGGAGGGGGGCTTGTGGCAGATATCGGCCCGCTTGGTAGGCCCCTCGTGGCGGCCGATTCTTATCCCAGCACATGCTGCCGTAGCTCAGTGGTAGAGCACTCCATTGGTAATGGAGAGGTCGACAGTTCAATCCTGTCTGGCAGCACCATTTTCTGGGTTCAATCACGCACAGAT
Organism: Bradyrhizobium sp. CCGB20; assembly: GCF_024199855.1. Taxonomy (NCBI): domain Bacteria; kingdom Pseudomonadati; phylum Pseudomonadota; class Alphaproteobacteria; order Hyphomicrobiales; family Nitrobacteraceae; genus Bradyrhizobium; species Bradyrhizobium sp. CCGB20. The sequence goes on from NZ_JANADN010000001.1 coordinate 8,742,351, forward strand.
CAGCATTCTCGCGGCTCGAAACGCCCACGTTTTGCTGTTTCCGTCGCCCTCTTCCGTGAAGAGGACGACGGTTCGCGCGAGATCAAGCTCGGCTAGAAGCCGAAGCCGACGCCGCCGGCTGCGAGATGGTGGGACGTCCCGCCGAAGCTGGCCGTCCACGGGCTGGTCGACGCATGAGCGGGATCGACGGTCGAGCCGAAAACCTGATTGACGCTACCGACGTACAAATAGCGGTACTCGCCGAACAGATAGGCGCCGCTGTTGCCGAGGGCGAAGCGCGCACCGGCCTTGGCCTGTGCGGCAAAGGTCCAGGCCGAGGAGTCCGCGCGCGCATTGAAGTGGTTGATGCCAGGCTCGGCCGGGTCGGTCTGGGTGGACGAGGCGCCGTTGATGGAGACATTGGCGGCCCCGATGCCGCCGCCGATATAGGGCGTGATGCCTTGATAGGGCGTGTTGAAGCCGACAACCATGTTCGCCAGAAGCACCGTGGTGCGGGTGGGGAATGTATCGTCGAAGGAGCGCTCGATAAGCCGCACGGTGGGGTTCGCCAGCGTCGCGCGCGGCTGGTTACCCGCCAAATAAAAGCCTTCGATCTCGAGGGCGGGCCGCAGATGCGCGCCATACGACCACTCGTAACCGAGCTGCGCACCGCCGAACCCAACGCCACCACTGCTGGTTCGTCCCGTGGCGTCGACAGCCAGAGGACCGCCGGCGGCCTCGGGGATAAAGACGGTACCGAACTGGCTGACATCAGTGCCGCCGCGGCTGCCGCCGCCGCCGAAAACGCCGACATAGGCACCGCCACTACGCGTCGGCACGACTGCAGGCCCCTTGTTGTACATCGCATAGGCTTGCGCGGGCGGCGTGGCCGCCACCGTCGCGACGTCACCTCCGGCTGGCCTGACGGTCGGTGCAGCCGTCTCGCGCGGAGTGGCAGCGCGCCGCTCCTGTTTCGCCTGCTTCAATTCGGCCCGCAGCTCGGAGATCGTCTGCTGCTGCGCCTTGAGCATGCGAAACAGTTCGGCGTTGGATGGAATGTCCTCGGCATGGGCAGCGCCCGCCGTCATCAAGCCCGCAGCCACGATAAAACACTTACGCGCTGTCATTTGATACCCCGCCCCTCGGTTGCAAATCATCGGCGGACACTATGAATCCTGATCGGGAAAGCGCAAAGAGACCGCGTCCGCGCGTGCGACCGTTTGCGACACGCAAGCTGGAGATTTCCAGCGCGGTGTGGACTCTGGGCGACACGCGCCAGCGTCTCCATCAATCCTCTCTGACAGAACCATTCTCAAATCACGCACGACGCGGCATTCTCGCGGCACCAGATGCCCGAGTTTTGCGTCATTCCGGCCCCTCTTGAAGTGAAGAGGGCGCAGGGAAGGCCGGGTGCCGGCTGGCACCCGTAGGTCCGCTGCGCCAAGAATTTGCACACGCAAATGCGCAGGCGGAAAACAGGTGGGCCGGAAAACACCCGGCCTTCCCTGCGCGATGGGTTGACGGCTTATGCGCGCTCTCCCCGGAGCCGAGTTCCTTCTGGCCTCCGTCACCTCGCGAATTGGCGATGCCCCGCGACCCGGTCGAGTCCCGATCCATCTCCGCAAGGCTTGACCGTAGCAACGACGGTCAAGACCACACGGTTTTGCCGTACGCGGCTCGCCCCGCATCGCCCCGAAGGACTTCGCAAGGCGTTGGCGCCGTCCGTCTGCACGCAGACAAGACCTCACGAGGTTCATCTCGCCCTGGTCCCGCCTTCGCGCGCCCGGCGCTGCCGCGTCCACCGCACCCCGGTCCACGTTCGTTACGACGTACGATCGCCCCTCTCCGCGGACCGGGACGGTGGAGAGAATGCCGTAATTCCGAATTTCGGTAAAGCGGAATATTTTTACAGAGGAGGCTTGACGGGTTTGTACGAGAGGCAGGTGTTTTGCCCGACGGGCAATGCACGCGCGGCGTGTCAGCTTCTCGGTCAACGTCGCATGCGCCACGCTCGCCAGGTTCCATCAGGTCATGCTGCTGACGCATTCTCTGTCTTAGTCAGTGACAACCTAAAACACTGCGTGGGAACCACTCTGGTTCGCACAACGGTTCCGTAGCCAGGGGTTGGCTCGAACTCCGCACAGGATTGGCGCAAGTCCACGAACGCTTCCGCGTTCGCTTGCCCATGCTTGCGGTATCGGAACCGACGATCGAAAAAATCACAGGAGTTATGATGTTGTTCCGCTCGAGCGCCGCAATTTGCGGCGCCCTGGTTGCGCTTGCCGTTTCCGTTACCGTTGCTCGAAGTGAAGCGGGTGGAGTTCACTCAATCGCCGTCGTCGATGCCGCCTCTGGGGATGCGGTCGTTGGCGCTGCATCCATGTACAATCCGTTCAAGCCCGGTAAGGAAGAGGGCGGTCCGAGCACAGCCTCCGGCGAGCGCTATGATCCCTCTGTCTGGGCGGCTGCCATCAAGACGAGTTTGCGCAGGAAATTTGGTGGGGTCCAATTTGGCGCAAGGCCGAAGTTTGCCCTCGTCGAGGCCGTCGGCAAGAAGGTCATCGTCAAGATCAATGACGTGGGGCCGTTAAGGCCTGGCCGCATCATTGACTTCAACGAGCGGACGATGCGCCATTTCGATCCAAGCCTGGAGCTGGGAGTCATTCGTGAAGTAAGAGTTATCCCGCTTTCAGGAGACGATTGGACCCCGGGACCGCTGGGCTGAACATCCCACGCGAAATGGCGTAGCCCGGATGGCAAGCGTAATCCGTCCCGGATTGCGCGCCGCTCGATCCGGGCTACGAGCTCTCGCCGCGCAACGTCCTTCGCTTTCGCCACAGCTGCAGGTCAACCATGGCTTTGACGGTTGCTGCGAGAACGAGCGCGCAGAGCGCCACCTTGGAAATTGTCTCCATCGTCCCCTCGATCAGCAGGCAATGGGCGACGCTCCCTGCAACGATGACGATCGCGAGGGGAATATGGATGATGCGCCAGGTGCGCAGCCGCAGACCCAATCGCCGACGCAAGAGAGCCAGAAGCGCGACCGCGAAGATGGCCCACATGGCGGTCACACCGAAGGGAGAGAACGGCGTCGGCGATGAAAAGGTCAGGGCATCGATCATGTCGGGCGGGCTGGTGATCCAGAGGCCGGCGACATGGATCACCACCGCCAGCACCAGCGCGCCGCCGATCCAGTGATGGGCACGCCGTCCACGATAAGCCGACAGTCCCGGCAAATATCCGCCGATCAGCAACGGCTGAACGAGCACAAGCCCGAGGGCGATGATCCCGGCGAAGCCAGCCAGGATGTAGACCGGACCGCGCCATGCGAGCTGCTCGCTCCCCGCTGCTGCGGCGATCGGCACGCCAACGGCCAAAGCAAGGGCGACCCAGATCAGGGTCGCCCGGGCCGATCTCCTCCCCTTCTCTTGCAACGCTGTCAGGCCGGCTGAAGGACGAAGTGCGCCTCGAGGCTGGTTTCCTTTGCGCTCCGCATCACCGGCCGCAGGAAGACGGTTTTGAATTCACCGCTGTCATAGGCGAGGTGGCCATGCGGCTGGCCGAAGATGGGAATGATCTGCGGCATCTCGAGCCGGAATTTTCCGTCCTTGTCGGTGAGCGTGGCGCCGTGACTCTGCGGCTCGTGCTCCTGACCTTCGGTCGTGTGCGCCCAGATCTGAATGCGCTGCCCGGCAAGTGGAGCCCCGTCGCCGGCGCGGCGCACGGTGCCGCTCATCCAGAAACCGCCCTTGCCGATCCGATCCACGATCGCCGCGCCCTTGCGGTAGTTGTTCGCCCCGCCCGACATCGTCTCGGTCGGCGCGAGGCCTTCCGCGCGGGCCGGCAACAGCAGCCCCGAAACCGCATTTGTCAAAACACCCGTTGCCAGGACGGAGCCGCCGGCAGCAAGGAGGCGGCGGCGATTGAAGACGATCAGGGTCATGTCGGTTCCTCCTGAACAACCGTGCAGTGGCTGCGCCGAGGGTACAACAACAAGCGCAAAACGCCCAGTTGAGACGAAGGCCGTCGTGGCCCGCAATAACAGGGTTGTGAACGGAGTTGCGGTGCAATCATTCCATATGAAGTTCCAACAAAGCCGGCAGGTCGCTCATCCGACGAACGACGTCGTCGCAAATAGCTGCCGACTCCAGCTCGACTCCCGGATCACCTCCAGTGAAGCCCAGGACTCTCATTCCTGCGGCCTTTGCCGCGCGAACTCCGGACAACGAGTCCTCAACAACGACGCAACGTGAGGGGTGCGCGCCCAACGTTTGAGCGGCATGCAGGAACAGGCCGGGATCCGGCTTCCACGAGCCAACCTCGTACGCGCTGAAGATGCGTCCTTCGAAGCGCCCCAGCAGTTTCGTCAATCCAAGCGCATGTGTGAGCTTCGACATGGGCCCGTTGGACGCTACGCAAACAGGAACGGTAATTTCAGCCAACGCGGCATGGATCCCTTCGACGGGCTTCAATTCGGCATCAAAAGCCAGCGCGGTTGCACGTCGAACGTCGGCGATGAAAGTGTCTCGGACGCTGCGGCCTGACCGGCGTTCAATTTCGCGCACGCAATCCGCCATCTTTACCCCTCGGAAAGAGCGTATGGCGTCGTCCACGCTGATTGCCACGCCTTCCTCCGCTGCAATTCGGGCAAAGACGGTCAGCGCGATAACCTCACTATCGACCAGAACCCCGTCCGAATCGAAGATAATGAGCTCGGGACTTGCAAACGTCATCCTTGCGATGCTCCAGGCGCGCAGTTGATCAGAGTGTCCCGCTATATCCGGGACTGTGGGCGGGGGCCATACCGGTCCGGATGACAGCACTGGCGTTTTTGATAGCAGGCACTACGTATCGGCAGGCATGCTCCGCGCCCCTCACCGGTATCCCCAATGATCCCCTTCTCCGTGCTCGACCTCGCGCCCATCCGCCAAGGTGGCGATGCGGCGCAGGCGTTTCGCAATTCGCTCGATCTCGCCCAGCATGCCGAGGCCTGGGGCTTCAAGCGGTTCTGGCTCGCCGAGCATCACAACATGACGGGGATTGCGAGCGCCGCGACGTCAGTGGTGATCGGGCATGTCGCGGGCGGGACCAAAACCATCCGTGTCGGCTCCGGCGGGATTATGCTGCCGAACCATTCGCCGCTGGTCATCGCCGAGCAGTTCGGCACGCTGGCCTCGCTTTATCCGGGCCGCATCGATCTCGGGCTGGGGCGCGCGCCGGGCACCGACCAGTTCACCGCGCGGGCGCTGCGGCGCGACCTCGCCACCAGTTCCGAGAACTTTCCGCATGACGTGCTGGAGTTGCAGGCGCTGCTCGGCGACGTGCAGCCGAACCAGGCGATCCGCGCCGTGCCCGGCATGGGAACGAAGGTGCCGCTGTGGATCCTGGGATCGAGCACCTTCGGCGCGCAGCTTGCGGCGATGCTCGGCCTGCCGTTCGCGTTCGCCTCGCATTTCGCGCCGCAGATGATGATGCCGGCGCTGCGCGAATACCGCGCGCGGTTCGAGCCATCGCCGCAGTTGGAAGAACCCTATGCGATGGTCGGCGTCAACGTGTTCGCCTCGGACAGCGACGCCGAGGCGCGGCGGATGTTCTCCTCGCTGCAGCAGCAGTTCATCAATCTGCGCCGCGGCACCCCCGGCCCGCTGCCGCCGCCGGCCGACGACATGGACGCGCTGTGGTCGCCGGCGGAGAAGGCCGGCGTCGGCCAGTCGCTGTCCTGCTCCGCGGTCGGCTCGCCTGCCGTCGTTGAAGCGAAGCTCAAGGCGCTGATCGCCGAGACCGGCGCGGACGAGCTGATGACCACGGGGCAGATCTACGACCACGCCGCGCGGCTGCGCTCGTTCGAGATCGCGGCCGAGGTGCGGGACAGGCTGGCGGCGCAGCCGGTGACGTAAGAATCGGTTTCCCTGTGGCCCATCCTTCGAGACGCCCGCTTTCGGCGGGCTCCTCAGGATGAGGGCAGAGCGCGCGGCAGCAGTTCAGTAGGCACCGGTGCCGCTTAGCCTCATCCTGAGGAGACCGCAGAGCGGTCGTCTCGAAGGACGAGGCGCGCGCAGAGCTTCAGTCCGGAAACCCGAACAGCTTCGCCGGATTGTGCACGAGGATCTTTTCAAGCTCCGCCTGGTCCGCGACATAGCGGAACATCAGCTCGAGCAGATCGGCGTCGTTCGGCGGCTGCTTGACGGAGACCGGATGCGGCCAGTCGCTGGCCCAGACGCAGCGGTCGATGGCGGCCTCGATATAGGTGCGCGCGATCGGGATCACGTCGTCATAGGGAGGGCCAACCTGCGAGGTCTTCTCGCCGAGCGAGAGCATGACCCAGAAATTACCCTTCTTGAGCAGCTCCAGCATCTTGCGCAAATTCGGATCGTCCTTGCCATTCGCGGGCACCGGCCGCGCCATGTGGTCGATCAGCACGGGCACGTCGAGGTTCTCGTACTTGGCGACGCTGGAGATGATGCCGTCCTTCTCCGGCTGGATTTTCACGTACCAGCCGAGCTCGCGGATGCGTGCGATCGCACGCGCAAAGTCCTGGTCCGACAGCACCGCGCCCAATTCCTGTCGAAAACTGAAGCGCGCGCCGCGCACGCCGGCGTCATGCAGCTTGGAAAGATAAGAGTCGCTCGCCTCCGCGAACACCAGCGCGTTGGCACAGCCGCGATAGTTCGGGCCCATCGCGGCGAGGCCGTCGAGCACGACGGAATGATCCGCGCCGTAGGTCGTGGTCTGCACGATGATGCCGCGCTCGATGCCGAGCGTCTTGTGCACGCGCAGCGCCGCTTCCCAGGTTGCCGTGGGCATCCGATAGGCCGCACCGGGACGCTCCGGATATTTATCGATCGGACCCAGCACGTGAAACTGGCTGTCGACGGTCTTCGGCGGCGGTGCTTTGACCGGGCGGCGCGGATTGGGATCGAACGGCAGATAGGTCGGCATGCGCTATTGCTCCTTCAGTCGATCACGGCGGTGAAGTCGCACTGCACCAGCGCGCCGCCGTCCATGTTGTCCATCGGCAACGCGTGGCGGGCGGGGCGCGAATGCTCGTCCGGAAACATCTTCAGCCACTCGACATTAACAGGGCCGCGCTGCGTGCGATCCTTCAGCCACACCGTCATCTTGATGATGTCGTCGGTGGTGCCGCCCGCCGCCTCAACCGTCGCCTTCATATGCGCGAACATGTTGGCGCATTGCGCGTCGAGGCTCTCGGGCATCGCGCCGGCCGCATCACGGCCGAGGATGACGCCGGACATCACGAGATTGCCGATGCGGCAGGCGTTCGGGATCGGGTTGGCGTGCTTGAAGCCGCCGATATGGATGCTCTTGCGCCGCGTTTGGCCTGTCATGGTGCGCTCCCTTTTATTGTTGGTTCAGACGAACTGGCACGACACCGAGCCGAAGGCGCCGTAGTCGGCGTGAAACGTGTCGCCGCGGCGGATGTCGACCGGACGCGTGAACGATCCCGCCAGCACCACCTCGCCGGCCGCGAGGTGTTCGTCATGCGGCGCGAGGCGGTTGGCGAGCCAGGCGATGCCATTGGCGGGATGATTGAGCACGCCGGCGGCAAGCCCGGTCTCCTCGACCTCGCCGTTGCGGAACAAGAGCGCGCCGATCCAGCGCAGGTCCGCATCCATCGGGCGGAACGGCCGGCCGCCGAGCACCAGCGCCGCATTGGCGGCGTTGTCCGAGATCGTGTCCATGACTTTTCGCGTTTTGCCGGTCTCGGGATCGACGCGATGCATGCGCGTCTCCAGGATTTCGAGCGCGGGCGTGACGTAGTCGGTGGCGTTGAGCACGTCGAAGATGGTGCAGTCGGGACCGCGCAGCGGCGCTTTCAGCACGAAGGCGAGCTCGACCTCGATCCGCGGCGCGTGAAAGCGGTCGAACGGAATGGGCGTGGCGTCGGCATAGAACATGTCGGCGAACAGCACGCCGTAATCGGGCTCGGAGATGCCGACCGCATTCTGCATCGCCTTCGAGGTCAGGCCGATCTTGTGGCCCTTGATGACGCGGCCGCGGCCGAGCTGAAGCCTGGTCCAGGCGCGCTGGACGGCGTAAGCGTCCTCGATGCTGAAATCGGGATATTCCTTCGTGAACATCGGGATCAGCGCCTTGGTGCGCTCGGCCTCATCGAGGCGCGCGGCAAGGCGTTCGATCGTGGCGGCGTCCAGCATGGCTCAACTCTCCGCGGCGACGACGTTGCGCAGCACGCCGATGCCGCTCGACTCGACTTCGACGACATCGCCAACTTTCAGCCAACGCGGCGGATCGAAGCGGACGCCCGCGCCTGTCGGCGTGCCCGTCACGATCATGTCGCCGGGCTTCAGGGTCGCGAAGGTCGAGAGATAGGAGATCAGGAAATCGAACGGGAACATCAGCCGTTCGGTCGTGTCCTGCTGCCGCACCTCGCCGTTGACGCGCGTGACGATGTCGTGCGGCCCGCGCGGATCGAGCTCGTCCGCCGTGACGAGCCACGGCCCGATGCTGCCGGAGCGATCGAAGTTCTTGCCTTGCGTGACGTTGAACTTGCCGTGGCGCAGCCAGTCGCGGATCGTGCCCTCGTTGCACAGCGTCATGCCGAAGATGTGCGCGAAGGCTTTTTCGCGCGGGATGTGACGGCCGCCCTGCCCGATCACGATGACGAGCTCGCCCTCATAGTCGAGCTGCTCGGACACCTTGGGCTTCTCGAGCGGCTGGCCGGAGCCCGTCATCGACGACATGCTGCGCACGAACAGGCTCGGATATTTGGGCAGGTCCGAATTGTCTTTATATTCCGCGTTGCGCTCGGCGTAGTTGACGCCGATGCACCAGAGCTTTTCCGGCGCCAGCACCGGCGGCAGCAGGACGAGATTTTCCAGTTCGTAATCGGGCGTCGCGCCGGCCACCGCTTCCTGCGCGTCGGCGAGCGCATTGGCGGCGATCAGCGCCTTCACGTCGGAGAAGTCGCGGCCAATCCGCTTCGTCAGATCGACCACGCCGCCCGCGACGGCCGCGCCGTAGCGCGGCTCTCCATCCACCAGATAGCTCACGAGTCGCATGGTCGTTCTCCAATGGTCTTCAGGCGCGGCCCAAGGCTGCGCGCTCAGTCTTTCGATTTGGGAGTCTGGAAGACGGTGTTCAGCGTCACGATCTCGCCGAGCCGGGCGTAGCGCGGTCCGCCGATGCGCGCGATCGGGTCGAGCGCCTTGGTCTCGACCTTGCCGTCGTTCACGAGGCCGTCGCGGATGTGGAACATCACGACCTCGCCGACGATGAGCCGGCTGCGCGCCTCGCCGAATTCGAGGCATTGCCGGAAGCGGCACTCCATCGCGACCGGCGCAGCGCCAAGCCGTGGCACCTTGATGCGCTCGCTCGCGAGCGTTTCCAGGCCGAGCTCCGCGACCTCGCTGATTTCAGGGGGATGCTCGACGGAGCTGTCGTGCACCGCTGACATCAGCGGCGTATCGGCGATGTGGATCACATATTCCTCGGTGTCGAGGATGTTGTGCGCGGTGTCCTTGTAGTCGGCTCCCTTGCGGCCGACGCTGATGGCCAGCATCGGCGGCTTCTGCGAGACGAAGGTGAAGGCGCTGAACGGCGCGAGGTTGAGCACGCCGCTGCGCGACAGGCTCGTCACCCACGCGATCGGGCGCGGCACCACGATGCCGGTCATCAGCCGGTAGATGCGCTCCGCGCCAAGCTCGGTGGGGTCGATCCGCATCGATCAGTCAGCCTTGATGTTGGCCTTGCGCACGACCGGAATCCACTTGGCGTCCTCGCGCTCGAGATAGGCCTTGAACTCGTCCGGCGTCATCGGCGTGGCTTCGCCGCCGAGCTTCTCGAACTTGTCGACCACGCCGGGGTCCTTCAGGATTGCGACCAGCGTCTCGTGCAGCTTGTCGACGACAGGCGCCGGCGTGCCTGCGGGCGCGAACAGGCCCGTAAAGGTCTGGCCGTCGAAGTCCTTGTAGCCAAGTTCGGCGAAGGTCGGGACGTCAGGCAGCGACTTCAGGCGATGCGGGCTCGTCACCGCGAGCGCGCGGAACAGGCCGGCCTTGATGTGCTGGAGGCTGACCGTGAGCTGGTCGAACGCGAACTGCACCTGGCCGCCGAGCAGATCGTTGATCGCCGGCGCGTTGCCGCGGTAATGCGCGGTGACCCATTGCAGGTCCAGGTTCGACTGCATCAGCTCGCTGAGGAGGTGGTTGGTGGTGCCGGGACCGGGCGAGGCCATGGTCAGCTTGCCGGGCTCGCGCTTGGCGAGGTCGATGAATTCCTTGAAATTGTTTGCCTGCACCGACGGATGGACCTCGAGCACCAGCGGCGTCATCGAGATCGTCGAAATGGGAAGAAAGTCCTTCTTCCAGCTATAGGCCTCGCGCTTGTTGATTTCGGTCGCGAACAGAACCGGACCGTTGGCGCCGACGAACAGCGTGTAGCCGTCCGGCGCAGACTTCGCGAAGGCTTCGCCCGCGATCATGCCGCCGGCGCCGGCCTTGTTCTCGATGATGAAGGGCTGGCCGAGCTTTTCCTGGAGCTTGTCGGCGATGATGCGGGCGGCGCTGTCGACGTTGCCGCCGGCCGGATAGGGTACGATCAGCTTGACGTTGCGCGCCGGCCATTGCTGGCCCAAGGCGGGTCCCGCCAGCATCGCGGCAGCGGCTGCTATGGCAATCCAGATTAATCTCATGTTAACCTCCCGGCGGCGCTTCCAATTCACTTCGAGTGCCGTTGCCTGTCGTGCATGGCGCCCGATCGCGGCGCAATCTCCAGATGCGCGCTTTACCTGTCGAGCGAATTGTGGCGTTCTTGTCCATATTATGGACAAGACACGCAAGCCCGCCAACAGTTCCGCAGAGCCGCGACAAGGTGCGCAGGCGATCCGGCGCGCGCTGGCCGTGCTGCGCATTCTTGCCGCAGGCCGCGAGGATGGTGTGCCATTGGCCGAGGTCGTGCGGGCAACCGGCCTCACCCGTCCGACCGTGCATCGCATCGTCCACGTGCTGATCGAGGAAGGCATCGTCGAACGGCATGGCAAGACTGGCCGCTACGCGATCGGCAACCAGGTGCCGGAGCTGGCGCTCGCACGGGCGCGGCCCTCGCGGCTGCTGGTCGCCGCAACTCCGTCGCTGCGGCGCGCCTCCGCGGAGATCGGCGACACGCTGTTCCTGACGGTGCGGACCGGCAACGACACGCTGTGCGTCGATCGCAGGATCGGCATCTATCCGATTCAGGTACTGTCGATCGAGGTCGGCGCGCGCCGGCCGCTCGGCGTCTCCAGTGCAGGCGTTGCCATCCTCGCGGCGATGCCGGCGCAGGACGCGCGAAAAATCGTCGCAGCCAACGAGAAGAGATTTGAGTCCTACCGGACCGACGTTGCGACGGTGCTCGGCGAGGTCACCGCGGCGAGACGGCTGGGATACGGCATGAGGGAGATCGGTCTCGTGCAGGGCACGAAATCGATCTCAACCTGGATCAAGACCCCGGACGGCCGCCCCGCCGCGGCGATGACGGTGTCCGCCGTCCGAACGAGGCTCGGCCCGCGCCGCGAGCAGGAAGTCGTGGAGATACTCCTGCGCGAGACAGGGATCATCGAGCAGGCGATCGGCGGCTAGCGCTGCGCGGCATCACGCGACGCTGTCAATGGGCTGACTTGGCGCGCGTTTTTGTGGCACAACGACCGCCTCCGCCGACCGACCAACGAGGCCACGCATGCCCGCGCCGAAACCGCCTGCCTTCGAGACCCTGAGCCTGCATGCGGGCCAGCATCCTGATCCCGCGACCGGCGCCCGCGCGGTGCCGATCTACCAGACCACGTCCTACGTGTTCCAGGATTCCGACCACGCCGCCGCGCTGTTCAATCTCGAACGCGCCGGCCACATCTACACGCGCATCTCCAATCCGACCACCGGCGTGCTGGAGGAGCGGCTCGCGGCGCTGGAGGGCGGCGTCGGCGCGATCTGCACCGCGAGCGGCATGGCCGCGATGCATCTGGCCATCGCGACGTTGCTGAGCGCCGGCGACCACATCGTGGCGTCGAGCTCGCTCTATGGCGGCACCATCAATCTGCTGGCGCACACGCTGCCGCGCTTCGGCATCACCACCAGCTTCGTCAAACCGCGCGATCTCGACGCATTCCGTGCGGCGATCAAGCCGAACACGAAGCTCGTGATCGGCGAGACCATCGGCAATCCCGGGCTCGAGGTGCTCGATATTCCGGAGGTCGCGGCGATCGCGCATCAGGCGAAGATTCCGCTGCTGATCGACAACACCTTTGCCACGCCCTATCTCAGCCGCCCCATCGAGCTCGGCGCCGACATCGTCATGCAGTCGGCGACCAAATGGATCGGCGGCCACGGCATCGCGATCGGCGGCGCCATCGTCGACGGCGGCCGCTTCGACTGGCGCGGCTCCGGCAAGTTCGGCGTGCTGACCGAACCCTATGGCGGCTATCACGGCATCGTCTTCGACGAGCAGTTCGGCACGAGCGCCTTCATCATGCGCGCACGCACCGAGGGCCTGCGCGATTTCGGCGCCTGCCTGTCGCCAACCAACGCCTTCCAGCTCTTGCAGGGCGTCGAGACGCTCGGCGTGCGCATGGACCGGCACATGCAGAACACGCACCTGGTGCTGGAAGCATTGAAGGCCAACAAGGCCGTCGACTGGGTGCTGCATCCCTCGCTGGAGACCCATCCCGACTATCAACTCGCAAAAACGCTGCTGCCGCGCGGCGCGGGCTCGATCGTCTCCTTCGGCATCAAGGGAGGCCGGCCCGCGGGCCGCAAGTTCATCGAAAGCTTGCGCATGATCAGCCATCTCGCCAATGTCGGCGACGCCAAGACGCTGGTGATCCATCCGGCCTCGACCACGCATCAGCAGATGGATGCCGAGCAGCTCAAGGCCGCCGGCATCGGCGAGGAGCTGGTGCGGCTGTCCGTCGGCATCGAGACGGCGTCCGACATCATCGACGATCTCGCCCAAGCGCTACGCATCTCGCAAAAGGTCTGACGCCATGAAGCTTTCCGTCAACGGCACTGATGTGTTTGTCGCGACCGGCGGCTGCGACTTCGACAAGTCCCTGCCCACGGTCGTCTTCCTCCATGGTGCCGGTTTCGATCGTTCGACCTGGGCGCTGCATACGCGCTGGTTCGCCCATCACGGGTTTGGCGTGCTGGCGCCTGATCTCCCCGGCCATGGCCGCTCGGCCGGACCTTCACTGGGAAGCATTGCCGAGATGGCCGACTGGACGGCCGCGCTGCTTGATGCGGCCGGCGTGGCCAAGGCGCATCTGATCGGCCACTCCATGGGATCGCTGATCTCGCTGGAGACCGCGGCGCGTCACCCCGACAAGGTCTCGGCGCTGAGCCTGATCGGCACCGCCGCGACCATGACGGTCGGCCCGGATCTGCTCAAGGCCGCCGAAGCCAACTCGCAGGATGCAAACGATATGGTGTCGATCTGGGGTCTGGGCTTCAACGCCGAGCTCGGCGGCAGCCTCGCACCGGGCCTGTGGATGCATGGCGGCGCGCAGGCGGTGCTTCAGGCTTGCGAGCCGGGCGTGCTGTTCAGGGATCTGTCCGCCTGCAATGCCTACGCGAACGCACTTGCCGCTGCCGCGAGTGTGAAGGTGCCTGCGACCCTCATCCTCGGCGAGCGAGACATGATGACGCCGGTGAAAGCCGGCAAGGCGCTCGCCGCGGCGATCCCGCATGCGAAGACCGTCGTGGTGCCGGGCGCGGGCCACATGATCATGGCCGAGCGTCCGGATGAGTTACTGGCAGCGCTGAAGGGCTGAGTCCTCTCAGGAGCCCGGCGTCCACTTCCAGACGATGTCGGAGACGTTGACCGGCTTCGGAATCAGGCCGAGCTTTGCAAAGCGGTCGGCGACGGCTTGCTGGCCCTTGATCACCTCGGCGTCGAGCGGCACCACGCTGTAAGTCGAGCGATTCACGAAACGTCTGACCGCCTCGATGTCCACACCGGTCGCCTCGGATTGCGCTTTCGCGACCTCCTCGTGATGCGCTTCCGCCCACTTGCCTTCGGATGCAAACGTCGTGTTGAGCTTGGCGACCAGTGACGGATACTTCTCAACGAAATCCGTGTTGGCGATGTAATAGGCGTTCGGCTTGTGCACGTCCTTGTCGAAGGCGAGAACCCGCGCGTTCTCCTTCAATTCGGCGAGCGCCAGATACGGATCCCAGATCGACCAGGCGTCGACCGAACCCTTGACGAAGGCCGCCGTTGCATCAGCAGGCGCGAGCGGCGCCGGCGTGACGTCGGACCACGACAGCCCTGCCTTTTCGAGCGAGACGACCAGGAGATTGTGAGCGCTCGATCCCTTGCCGAAGGCGACGCGCTTGCCCTTGAGATCGGCCAACGTCCTGATCGGCGAGTCCTTCGGCACGATAATCGCCTGATTGTCGCCTTCGGACTTCACCGCCGCGACATAGCGGATCTTGGCCCCGCCCGCCTGGGCGAAGATCGGTGGGGTGTCGCCGACGAAGCCGAAATCGACGCTGCCGACATTGATGGCCTCCAGCAGCGGCGGACCGAACTGGAAGTCGATCCACTTGACCTCGATACCCAGCGGCTTGAAGGCATTCTCGAGCGTTTGACGCTGGCGCACCGCCGGGAAGAAGCCGCCCTTCTGCGTGCCGACGCGGATTTCGGCCGGCTTGTCCTCGGCGCGCGCGGGCGCGCCGACGGCGGTCGCGAGCAGGAGCGTCGTTGCGAGGATGTGTCGTCGAGTGATCATGTCGTGGTGCTCCGGGTCAGTTGGCGAAGAGTTGGGAATTCGCGCGGCGGCCCTTCTCGGACAGCAGGGCGCGTGCTGCGCGCTCGGCCTCGCGCGCCGAGCGGAACTGGCGGCCTTCGAGGCTGTCGAACAGGCGCTCGGAGGAGAAGAAGCGGAAGCCGCGCTCATCCCGCGTGATGATGCCGGCGGCGCGATCGTGGATTTCGATGATGTAGGCGTTCGATTGGGCTTGAGACATGTCTGCTCGCTCGCCGAAGTGCCGGCGTTCCTGTCTTGAGATTTGCTGTGCGGGAGTTGCTAGAAGGCGATCAGCAACAACAACAGGCGCCGGTGGCCGCCGAGAAACAGCGCCGCGTCATGCACGCTTGCATGTCGCCTCTGTTACGCTGGTGATCGGTTCTCATGTCGCGGCATCAAGCTCGAGGAGCGGTTTCGATGCTTCGAATATCGAGCGATTGACGCGATCGGTCAATGAAATGGCTATCCATATTTGGCTTTGGCGCGCTGGGGCGCTTCTCCCGCCGCAAGCGCTGACAGACGGATTCATCTCGCGATGAGTTCAACACGGATACGCGGCCTGCCGTGATACGCTACGGCAGCCACCAAGCGGACAATTCGGGAGTTCCATATATGGCGAATGATCTGAACGGGCGCACGGCGCTTGTGACCGGCGGCTCGCGCGGAATCGGTGCTGCCATCTGTCGCGCGCTGGCCGCATCAGGCGCGGCCGTTGCGATCAACTGCCGCGAGCAGATCGGGCAAGCCGAGCAGCTGGCAGGAGAGATCGTCAAGCAAGGCGGCCGTGCCGTCGTCGTTGCCGCCGACGTCTCGCAGCGCCAAGCCGTGGCCACAATGGTCGAGCGCGTTACGGCTGGACTCGGGCCGATCGACATCCTCGTCAACAATGCCGGCATCGCCATCACGCGCGGCGTCGACGATCTCACCGAGGACGATTTCGACCGGACGATGCTGGTCAATCTGAAGTCCGTCTTCCTGTGCACGCAGGCTGTGCTGCCGGAAATGCGTGCGAAGAGATGGGGCCGCATCGTCAACATCTCCTCGGGTGCCGCGCGCGGCGCCGGCTCGATCGGCCCGCACTACAACGCATCCAAGGCCGGCATGGAGGGCCTCACGCGCGGCTATGCGGCGCGGCTGGTGAAAGAAGGCATCACCGTCAACGCGGTGGCGCCCTCGCTGATCGAGACCGACATGATGAGCGGCCAGCCCCAGCTCGTCAGCCGCATTCCGCTCGGCCGCTTCGGCACGGCGGAGGAAGTGGCCAAAGCGG
Source organism: Bradyrhizobium sp. CCGB20 (assembly GCF_024199855.1). Classification (NCBI taxonomy): domain Bacteria; kingdom Pseudomonadati; phylum Pseudomonadota; class Alphaproteobacteria; order Hyphomicrobiales; family Nitrobacteraceae; genus Bradyrhizobium; species Bradyrhizobium sp. CCGB20. The sequence goes on from NZ_JANADN010000001.1 coordinate 8,758,352, forward strand.
TGATGCTGCTGGTCGACAATGCCTACATGACCGGGCAGACAGTCGCGCTGAGCGGCGGGATGGCGTTTAACTAGAGCGCCTTGGCAGCGCGACGCTCTTTCTTCACCTCGCCCCGCTTGCGGGGAGAGGTCGACGCGCTCGCAGAGCGCGGCGGGTGAGGGGGTACAGGTCTCGCGACGATCTCACGTGCCGAGAGAAGCCCCTCACCCCGCCCTCTCCCCGCAAGAGCGGGGCGAGGGAGACGAGAGAGCGCTACCACATCGTCGCCGCTGCGCGCTCCGGCCAGATGCGGTCGTACTCTGCGCCGCCGACCTTGTTCTCGCTCATCTCGGCGAGGATCTGGCCGGGTGTCGGCAAGGTCTTCGGATCGATCCGCTTGTCGGGATTCCAGAGGTCGGAGCGCACGATGGCGCGGGCGCACTGGAAATAGATTTCGTCGACCGTCATCACCATGACGCTGCGCGGCGCCTTGCCCTCGACCTTGAACGAAGCCAGCAACTCGGGATCGACGGAGAGATGGGCACGGCCGTTGGCCCGCACCGCGTTGCCTGAACCGGGGATCAGGAACATCAGCGACACCCTGGGATCGCGCACGATGTTGCGCAAGGAATCGACCCGGTTGTTGCCGCGCCGATCCGGCAGCATCAGCGTCCTGGGATCGTGGATGCGGACGAAGCCGGGGAGATCGCCGCGCGGCGAGCAGTCGATGCCCTCGGGCCCGATGGTGGCAAGCGCGGCGAACGGCGCCTTCTCGATGAATATCCTGTAGAGCGGCGTGACGTGGTCGGCGACTTTCACGGTCGAAGCGTCACCGACGGCGCCGTAGATGGCTTCCAGCTGTTCGACCGTTTCGATCACCGACATTCCGTTCTCCTTGTTGTGCCGGCAGCTACTCCTGCCAGCCTTCATTCCTGATCGCACGCGCGAGCTGGCGGCTGTGATACTCCGCGCTGCCGGCATTGAGGATGGTGACATCGGCATCGGCCGATACGTCGTCGACGCTGCGCGCGAGGCGATCGGCGATATTGCCGTCGCTGTGCCGGGCGCGAGCGGCAAGCCGCTGTGCCAGCACGTCCGGCGGCGCCGTGATCGCAACCACGATGACGTTGGCATAGGCCTGGCGCAGCGCGCCGATCACCGTGCGCGAGACATTGGCGACGACCGCGCGACCGGCCCGGATATCGTCGTTGATTTCGAGCGGCAGGGCATAGGAATGCCCGTGCGCCTCCCAATGCACGGCGAAATCGCCATGCTCGCGTCCGCGACGGAAGTCGTCCTGGCTCACCGCAATGTTGTCCTCGTCGGCGGAGGATGCGCGGGTGACGACGCGGCGCGGAAAGACGACATCGCGGTCGTCCGCACAGGCCGCCTGCGCGAGCCGCAAAAGCGTGTCCTTGCCGGCGCCGCTCGGACCGACCACGAGCACGAGCCGCCCGGGTCCGATCCCGCCTGCCGCGTCCTCGGCCATGGCGCCGATCTCGCTCATGCGACGCGGTGTCCTTCGCGCCAGACGCTGCGGACCACGGGAACGTCGCCTGCGACATGCACACGGATCAGATCGGCGCGCTTGCCGGTCGCGACCTCGCCGCGGTCGGTAAGGCCAACCGCCTCGGCGGGCGCCTTCGTCACGGTGCGAACCGCCGCAGGAAGACTGATCGCCGGCACATGCTCCGGCAATTGCAGCGCGGCCATCAGCAGGCTGGACGGAATGTAGTCCGACGACAGGATGTCGAGCAGACCCTCGCGGGCGAGATCGACCGCGGCGATATTGCCGGAGTGCGAGCCGCCGCGCACGACGTTCGGTGCGCCCATCAGGATGTCGATGCCGGCCTGGTGCAGACCGCGCGCGGCCTCCAGCGTGGTCGGGAATTCCGCCACCGAAACGCGATCGCGCACGGCATCCGCGACGTTCTCCTCGGTGGTGTCGTCGTGGCTCGCGAGCGGGATCTTGTACTCGTGCGCCAGCGCCACGATCTCGCGCATGTTGGCCGCAGCATAAAGCTTCTGATACTCGAAGCGCTTTGCGAACAGCTCGTCGAGCTCGGCATCGGTCTTGCCGCCGCCCTTGCCGCGATAGTAGTCGCGCAGCTTGACCTCGTCGCGGAACTGGCGCTGGCCGGGGGTGTGGTCCATCAGCGACATCAGCTTGACGTCCGGACGGTCGATCAGCTCCTTGGCTTCCTCGACCACGCTCGGCATCGGGATTTCGCAGCGCAGATGCAGGAAGTGGTCGGCGCGCAGCAGGCTGGCGTCGCGCGCGGTCGTGATCGCGGCGGCGAGCACGCCGGCACGGCCATCGACTTCCTCGGCGCCGTCCTCGCGCCAGACCCGGAGCGAGTCGAACACGGTGGTGATGCCCGAGGTCGCGAGCTGGCCGTCATAGGAGATCACGGCCGCGACCGGATTCCAGAACACCTTTGGGCGCGGCACGTAGTGCGCTTCGAGATGGTCGGTGTGGAGCTCGATCAGGCCGGGCATGATCAAATCGCCGCCGGCGTCTTCTGCACCGGCAGGCGCCCTGCCCTCGCCGATCTCGGCGATGCGTCCGTCGGCAAGAGCGAGCCAGCCCTGCTCGATCACCCGGTCAGCCAGCACGATCCTGGCGTTGGTGATCACGGATTCCTTCGGCTTGGCGTTCATTTCCCTCTTCCTTCAGGCGGCGGCGGCAAAACTGGTGACGTCAACGATACGGTCGGCAATCAGATGGCGGATTTCGTCGTCATGGACAATGGCGACCATGGCGACCCCCTGGCGTTTCTTCTCGGCGACCAGCTCGACCACGACGGCGCGATTGGCCGCATCGAGCGAGGCGGTCGGCTCGTCGAGCAGCAGGATCGGCAGCTCCGAGATGAAGCCGCGCGCGATGTTGACGCGCTGCTGCTCGCCGCCCGAGAAGGTCGCGGGCGGAAGCTGCCACAGGCGCTCGGGAATGTTGAGACGGTGCAGCAACGCGCCCGCGCGCGCCTGCGCATCAGTACGGGCCATGCCGTTGACGATCAAAGGCTCGGCGACGACATCGATGGTCGCAACCCGCGGCACCGCGCGCAGGAACTGACTGACATAGCCGATGGTGGAACGGCGGATGTTCAGCACCTGCCGCGGCTCGGCGGTGGCGAGATCGACCACTGCGCCGCGATGACGGATGCCGATGCGGCCGGAGTCGCAGCGGTAATTGCCGAAGATCATCTTCAGGATCGACGATTTGCCGGCGCCTGATGGCCCCGACAGCACGACGCATTCGCCGGGATTGACGTGGAACGTCACGCCGCTGACGACGGGCAATTCGATGCCGCCTTGCAGGTGCATCGTAAAGGTCTTCTTCGCGGCGGCGATGTCGATCATGGCGGTCATTGCAAAGCTCATTTGGGAAAGCTCATGGCGGCAGAATCGAGGAGACGAGGAGTTGGGTGTAGGGCTCGCGGGGATCGTCGAGCACCTGGTCGGTGAGACCGGTTTCGATGACGCGGCCGCCCTTCATCACCATCACGCGATGCGACAGGAGGCGTGCCACCGCGAGATCGTGGGTCACGATGATGACGGCGAGATGCAGCTCGGCGACGAGGCTGCGCACGAGGTCGAGCAGGCGCGCCTGCACGGAGACGTCAAGACCGCCGGTCGGCTCGTCCATGAACACCAGCCGCGGCTCGGTGACGAGATTGCGCGCGATCTGAAGACGCTGGCGCATGCCGCCGGAATAGGTGCGCGGCGCATCGTCGATGCGGGCGATGTCGATCTCGACGCGCGTCAGCCAGTCCGACGCGGTATCGCGGATGCGGCCGTAGTGATTCCAGCCCACCGCCATCAGCCGTTCGCCGACATTGGCGCCGGCCGAGACCGCCATGCGCAGGCCTTGCGCGGGATCCTGGTGCACATAGCCCCAATCGGTGCGGAACAGGAAGCGCCGCTCGGCTTCGCCCAAGGTCGTGAGATCGCGGGTGATGCCGTCGCGCATTCGATAGGAGACGTGGCCGGCGCTCGGCGCGAGCTGGCCCGACAGCATTTGCAAGAGCGTCGACTTGCCCGAACCGGATTCGCCGACGATCGCCAGCACCTCGCCGGGGTAGAGCGAGAACGACACGTCGCGGCACGCGGCAATGCGGCCGTAGGATTTGCTGAGGGACTCCGCGACCAGCAGCGGCTGGTCGTTTTCGAGCATGTCTTGATCAACCATGGGAACCCGACTTCTCCTTGTACGGCGCGGCGCTGAGGCTGCCGTGATGGCCGGCGGCCTGGCGGCCCTCGCAGTAATCGGTGTCGGAGCAGACGAACATCCGCCCGCCCTTGTCGTCGGTGACGATCTCGTCGAGATAGGAATTCTCGGCGGCGCACAGCGCGCAGGGCGCGTTGAAGCGATACGGCTCGAACGGGTGATCCTCGAAATCGAGCGACACCACCTGCGTATAAGGCGGGATCGCGTAGATGCGCTTCTCGCGGCCGGCGCCGAACAATTGCAGCGCGGGGCAATTGTCCATCTTGGGATTGTCGAATTTTGGCGTCGGCGACGGATCCATCACATAGCGCGCGTTCACCTTGACCGGATAGGCGTAGGCGGTCGCGATGTGACCGAAGCGGGCGATGTCCTCGTAGAGCTTGACATGCATCAGGCCGTATTCGGCGAGCGCATGCATGCGCCGCGTCTCGGTCTCGCGCGGCTCGAGGAAGCGCAGGGGCTCGGGGATCGGCACCTGATAGACCAGCACCTGGTTTTCGTGCAGCGACGTCTCGGGAATGCGGTGACGGGTCTGGATCACGGTTGCATCGATCGTCGACGTCGTCGTGGCGACGCCCGCGGTCTTGGCGAAGAACTTGCGGATCGAGATCGCGTTCGTGGTGTCGTCCGAACCCTGGTCGATGACTTTCAGCGTGTCTTGCGGACCAAGGATCGCAGCGGTCACCTGCACGCCGCCGGTGCCCCAGCCATAGGGCATCGGCATTTCACGGCTGGCGAACGGCACCTGATAGCCGGGAATCGCGATCGCTTTCAGGATCGCGCGGCGGATCATCCGCTTGGTCTGTTCGTCGAGATAGGCGAAATTGTAGGCGGGCGCGTTCATTCCGCGGCCTCCTTCATGGCATCGGGCGCATTGGCCTCGGCAAATTCCTGGCGCAGCTTGCGCAGCAGACCGAGCTCGGACTGGAAGTCGACATAATGCGGCAGCTTCAGATGCTCGACGAAGCCGGTCGCCTGGACGTTGTCCGAATGCGACATCATGAATTCTTCATCTTGCGCCGGGGCGACGGCCTCTTCGCCGAACTCGCGGGCGCGCAGCGCGCGGTCCACCAGCGCCATCGACATGGTCTTGCGCTCGCTCTGGCCGAAGGCGAGGCCATAGCCGCGGGTGAAGCACGGCGCCTCCGTCGCGGAGCCCTTGAACTGGTTGACCATCTGGCATTCTGTCAGCTCGATCGAGCCGAGCGGCACGGCGAAGCCGACGTCTTCCGCAGAGAATTCGACCTCGACCTCGCCGAAGCGGATCTCGCCGGCGAAGGGATGGTTGCGGCCATAGCCGCGCTGGGTGGAATAACCCATCGCCAGCAGGAAGCCCTCGTCGCCGCGCGCAAGATTTTGCAGGCGCAGATCACGGTCCGCCGGAAAGTTCAGCGGCTCGCGCGTGAGGTCGCCGACGCTGGCGCCGTCTTCCGCCTGCGGCGAGGATTCGATCAGTCCGTCGCGGCCGAGAATGTCGGTCACGCGCGGCGTGGCCGCGGTCGAGGCCTCGGCGGTTGCCGGCGCTTCCGGCACAAAGCCTTCAGCGAGGGTCGGATCGAGCAGGCGATGCGTATAGTCGAAGGTCGGCCCGAGGATCTGCCCGCCGGGAATGTCCTTGAAGGTCGACGACACCCGCCGCTGCACCCGCATGGCGCCGGTGTCGACCGGCTCGCTCGCGCCGAAGCGCGGCAGCGTGGCGCGGAAGGCGCGGACCAGGAAGATCGCCTCAATCAGATCGCCGCGCGCCTGCTTGATGGCGAGCGCAGCGAGCTCGCGATCATAGAGCGAGCCTTCGCTCATGACACGGTCCACGGCGAGGCCAAGCTGTTCCGAGATCTGGTCGAGCGTGACTTCCGGAACGCTTTTGTCGCCGCGCCGCGCATTGGCGAGCAGGCGATGGGCGTTGTCGATGGCGCGCTCGCCGCCTTTGACTGCGACATACATGCGACTAGCTTCCCTTGTTCACGACACGCGTGGTGCGCGGGATCGCAACCACGGCGTCATCGGCGACCAGCACCACATCGATGCCGCGCGGAAACAATGCCTCGTTGAACCGCAGGCGCTCGAACAGGTCGAAAGGCTTGATCGACGCCTGAAGCGTCGCGACACCATCGATGCCGGGGCCGCGCAGCTCGAAACTGCGCCCTGCATCGAGGTGATCGACCTGGAGGATGACTGTGGTCGAGCGATCCGGATATTCGTTCGTGCCGAGCGCGAAGCGCTCGAGCACCGGCAGCGCCGTGCCGTCGCTGATCAGAGCGAAACTCGCGATCGACGAGTCCTGCACGACCGGCGCGCCGGTGTGGAACTTGAGCCATTTTGTCACGTCGGAGCTTTCCGACATGCGCGCATCGAGCCAGAGCGGTGTGTCATGGTCGAACAGCGTCAGCGCGATCGCGGCGGTGCCGCGCATCATCGGTCCGGGCGCCCCTGCCATCGGCACGATGCGCTGGACCGAGCCCGGCCGCGCCATCGCGTCCATGACCGAACGAAAGGTCGATTGCGCCGACAACACCTTGTCGGCGAACCCCGGCGGCAGTTCCGCAATCGTGGTCATGGCCTCACCCCTCACCGCGCACCATGGTGTAGAAATCAACCTTCGTCGCGGCGGTCTCGGCCGCCGCCCGCGCGCGCTCAAGCATAAGCTGCTCGCGCAACGGCGCGATAACGTCACGCTCCACCGCCTCGCCGAATTCACCGGACTGCACCAGCGCATCGCACAGCGCGATCAGCCGCGCCTTCTCGCCGTCGCGTCCCAGCGTGTAGCCGAAGCCGACCTCGCCGCTCGCGAGCCGGACCGCCGCGCGCGACACCGTCGCTTCGCCGAGATTGAACGGCGCGCCATCGCCGCCGACCCGGCCGCGCAGCATGACGAGGCCGTTTTCCGGCGCACGCAGCTCCTGATGTGCCGGCAGGACGAGAGCGCGGAGGCGAGCGGCGATCTCGCCCGCCTCCGCGTGCGCCAGCACGGCCATCGCGGCCTTGCGCTGGGCTTGCTGGTTGTTGTGCTGGGTCACCAAATCCACCGAGCTTTTGACAGAACTTGCCGAATCCAAGTTGTCTATGATAATAGACAACTTGATACGGAAGCGCCATGACTGTTTCGTGACAAACGTGTGATTTCTGAAGTAGGCTTCGCGGCAACATGAGCATGCAGGACACAGCCTCTTCGGGCGTCGCGCTGTGGCGCCTCGTTGCCGATGGCATCGAGCGCGGCATCGCCGACGGGCGCTTTGCGGCCGGCGACAAGCTGCCGGGCGAGATGGAAATCGCCGAAACCTATCGGGTGAACCGCCACACCGTGCGGCGCGCGCTCGCCGCGCTTGCCGAGCGCGGCATCGTGCGTGCCGAACGCGGCAGCGGAACCTATGTCGAGGCGCAGCGCCTCGCCTATCCGCTGCGCTCGCGCACCCGCTTTTCCGAGATCGTCGGCGCCGACGGCCGCGAGCCGCATGGCCGTTTGATCGAGGCGTCCGAAGACGTCGCGACCCGCGAGCTGGCGCGGGAACTGGGATTGAAGGCCGGCGCGCCGCTGGTCCGGATCGAGGCGATCCGGCTTGCCGACCGCACGCCGATCTGCGTCTCCACCACCTGGCTGTCGGCGGAATTGTTCCCGGGCGCGGGCAACGTGTTCGCCGCGACGCGTTCGATGACGAAACTGCTCGAGCACTACGGCGTCCGCGACTACAGCCGCGGCGCGACCCGGATCACCGCCGGCATCGTCGACGCGACCGACGCCGCGCGGCTGGATCTGCCGCTCGGACGGCCGATCCTGGTGGTCGACGCGACCGACCACGATCTCCAGGGCAAGCCGCTGGTGACGAAGCATTCGCGGTTTGCGGCGGAACGGGTGGAGTTCCTGGTGGAGTCGTAGGGGCGGCTCTCTCTCCGCGAATCCGGAATCGTAGGGTGGGCAAAGGCGCATTTGCGCCGTGCCCACGTCTTTCTCAATATCTCGATCGAAATGGTGGGCACGCTGCGCTTTGCCTACCCTACGGCAGCTGTGACTACGCCACAGCCCTTCGCCCGATGATCGCAAAACGCAGCTTGCCCGAGATGAAATCGATCGCGGCAACCGCGACCAGGATCATCAGGATCAGGAACGACACCTTCTGCCATTCCAGCACGCGGATCTGCTCGGCGAGCTGGAGCCCGATGCCGCCGGCGCCGACGATGCCGATGATGGTGGCCGAGCGGGTGTTGGATTCGATGAAATAGAGCACCTGGCCGGCGATGACGGGCAGGACCTGCGGCAGCAGGCCGAAGCGGATCTCGTGCAATGCGCTGCCGCCGGAGGCGCGGATGCCTTCGACCTGTTTCTGGTCCGCGCCCTCGATCGCCTCCGAGAACAGCTTGCCGAACGCGCCGAAATCCGACACGGCGATGGCGAGCACGCCGGCGAACGGGCCAAGCCCGACGACGTTGATCCACACCAGCGCCCAGATCAACGTGTCGACGCCGCGGATCGAATCCAGGAAACGTCGGACGGGGAAGCGCAGGATCTTCGACGGCACCACGTTGCGCGCGGCCAGCAGGCTGACCGGAAGCGCGAAGACGGCGGCCAGCGTCGTGCCGAGCAGCGCGATCGACAGCGTCTCGCCCAGCGCCTTCAGATAGATCGGCAACGAGGAGCCGGGATCTGGCGGGATCATCATCAGGCTGATCCAGCCGAGCTGGTTCAGCCCTGCGAAAAAGCGCGACGGCGAGAAGTCGAGATCGACGAGGCCGTAAACCAGGATCGCGAACGCCGCGACGATCATCGCCGGCATAGCGAGCCGCGCCGAGGCCGGCCGGTCGAACACATCGGGGTAGCGCGCGCGAATCCGCGCGGTGTCGATCTCCTGCGGCCCCGTCACGTCCGCGCCTCCTTGCCGAACAGGCGGCCGCGCAGCCAGCCCGTGGTGATGTCGATGATGAAGACGGTGAGGATGATGGTGAGCAGGATGGCGCTGACGTCGGAGTAATAGAACTTGCGGATGGCGACGACGAGCTCCTGGCCAATGCCGCCGGCGCCGACGAAACCCATGACGGAGGCTTCGCGGACGTTGATCTCGAAGCGCAGCAGCGCGTAGCTGGCATAGCCCGCGGTCACCTGCGGCACCACGGCAAAGCGCATGCAGGACAGCCAGCTCGCGCCGGTTGAGCGGATGCCCTCGACCGGCTTCATGTCGGCATTCTCGACGATCTCCGAGAACAACTTTCCGAGCGCGCCGGTGGAGTGGATCGCGATCGCGAGCACGCCGGCCATCGGCCCGAGCCCGAAAGCGATCACGAAGATCAGCGCGAAGACGATGCCCGGCACGGTGCGGGCAAATTCGAGCAGGCGACGCACCACGAAGCGCAGCCAGGGCGACGGCGACGTGTTCTCGGCCGCCAGGAAATTCAGGGCGAAGGCGAAGGTCGCGCCGATCAGCGTGCCCACATAGGAGATCAGCAGCGTCTCGCCCAGCATTTTCAGCCATTTGCGCCAGCCCCAGAGCCACTCGCCGACATCGGTCCAGACCCGCTGGCCGCTGTCGAGCGTGAGGATGCGGTCGAAATAGCTGATGAAGTTGCCGAAATAGGTGAACAGCGTGCGCAGATTCACTTCCGCGCCGATCGCGGCGAGAACCAGCGCTCCCGCGAAGATCACTGCTCCCAGCAGAAGGCGGAGCCGCCTGCGCGCGACCGCCTGGTTGTAGGCGGCGTTCAGCGCGGCCAATTGCTGCTCGGGGAGGATCGAAACCGCGACGGTCATAGGGTCAGGGAGAGTGGATGGTCAAAAGAGAAAGAGCCGGGTCCATCGACCCGGCTCCAGTGGCGTCGTCCCGAAAGCTCAGGACGCCTTCTTTTTGCGCAGCGCATCGACGAACTTGATCAGCTCGATCGTGCCATCCCAGTCCTTGGTGGTGGCGTGATTAAAACCCTTCTTCTGGCCGTCCTGGAGCCGATCGAACGCCGCCTTGTCCTTCGCCGGCGCGTCGAAGAAGGCCTTGGCGATGGCCGCCTTGGCGTCGTCCGGCAGATCCGAGTTGTAGGCGTAGGGGCCGTTGATGATCGGCGCCGACTTGTGGATGATGCGGAAGTCGCCCTTCTTCATCGCCGAGCCGTCGGCATTCTTCAGCATGCCCTTGGTCAGCATCTGCGCCAGCGTCGAATCGTCGTCGGTGGTCCACTGGTTGGCCGCGACGTCGACCGTGCCCTGCGCCAGCGCCAGCATCGCGTTCTCGTGGCTGCCGGTGAAGACGACCTTGCTGAAATAGGTGTCGGCATCCGGGATGCCCATCTTGTCGAGCTCGAAGCGCGGCACGTTGTTGCCCGACGTCGAGTTCGGATCGACGAGGCCGAGGTTCTTGCCCTTGAGGTCGTCGATCTTCTTGTAGGCACTGCTCGCCTTGACGAAGAACACCGAATAATAGCCGGTCGAGCCGTCGGCGTTGATGTCGTTGGCGAAAGCGTCGGTCTTGACGCCGGTCAGGCGGGCGCGGGCGAACGAAGCCGAGCCGTAGCTGGCGATATGGATGTTGCCGGCGCGCTGGCCTTCGATGACAGCGGCGTAGTCGTTGGCGATGCGCAGCGTGACCTTCACGCCCAGTTCCTTGGAGAGATAGCTCATGAACGGCGCCCAGCGCTCGGTGACGCCGGAGGCGTTCTCGGCCGGGACGACCGCAAAGGTCAGCTCGGGATATTTGGCTTTCCAGTCCTCGGCGGACGCCGACGATGCGAAAGCGAGCGCGGCGGCGCCGGCAAGGATTAATCTGCGAGTGATCATGATACCCTCTTCATAGGTTGGGGTCGGTTGACGCAAAACTGGCAATAAACGTTCGACTCAGGCCGCCGCGGCGGTTCCGAGCGCCGGAACGCCCTCGGGCGCCGGGACAGGCATGCCGCCCATGACGTCGGCGGCTTCAAGATCGTAGAGCTCGCGTGCAACATGGTCGGTGAGTTCGGACGGCACGCCGTCGAACACCACGCGGCCGGCGGCCATACCGATCAGGCGGTCGCAATAGGTGCGGGCGAGATCGAGCGAATGCAGGTTGCAGAGCACGGTGATGCCGAAGTGCTTGTTGATGCGCAGCAACGCATCCATGACGATCTTGGTGTTGCGCGGATCGAGCGAGGCGATCGGCTCGTCGGCGAGGATGATGTCGGGCTGTTGCACCAGCGCGCGCGCGATCGCAACACGCTGTTGCTGGCCGCCGGAGAGCTGGTCAGCGCGCTGGGCAGCGAGCGAGGCGATGTCGAACTGCTCGAGCGCCGACATCGCCAGCGCCTTGTCCTGCTCGGGCCAGGTCTGCGTCAGCGAGCGCCAGGCCGGCATGGTCGCGAGCCGTCCCATCAGCACATTGGTAAGAACATCGAGCCGGCCGACCAGATTGAACTGCTGGAAGATCATGGCCGAACGCGCCCGCCACTGCCGCAGCTCCTTGCCGCGCAACGCAGTGACATCGAGACCGTCGAACAGGATTCGGCCCTGCGTCGGCGTCGCGAGGCGGTTGATCATGCGCAGCATGGTCGACTTGCCGGCGCCGGAGCGCCCGATCACACCGACGAAGCCGCCGGGGGAGATTTGAAACGAAGCGTCGTCCACCGCGGCCTTTGCGCCGAAGCGACACGTCAGACCTTCAACCACCAGCATGCAGGGCTCCAGAGTAGCTGGGACCCACCGCTAACGCCGGCGCTTGACACTTGTGTGACACTCGCGTTGCGGTGCGGCGATCCTACACACCTCATCCCCTGTCATCGCTTCGTCATGACTTTGTCATCAGCCCGCTCGAAGAGGTACGCCCGCCCTCGATCAATCGGATGCAGCATGGCCGGCAAAACGCTCTCGGTCCAACCGACCATCGACCCTTCGGCAAAGCTCCATGAGACCAGGCTCGGCAGCTATACCGAAGTCGGCGCGCGCACCATCCTGCATGAAGTCACGATGGGCGATTACTCCTATGTCGTGAACGACGCCCAGATCACCTACACCACCATCGGAAAGTTCTGCTCGATCGCGGCGATGACGCGCATCAATCCCGGCAACCATCCGATGCACCGCGCGACGCAGGCGCATTTCACCTATCGTTCCAGCGCCTATTTCCCCGGCGAGAGCGACGACGCCGAGTTCTTCGACTGGCGGCGCCAGCATCATGTTCATATCGGCCACGACGTCTGGATCGGCCATGGCGCCATCGTGCTGCCGGGCCGCAACATCGGCACCGGCGCGGTGATCGCCGCGGGCGCCATCGTCACCAAGGACGTGCCGGCTTACACCATCGTCGCCGGCAATCCGGCGCGCGTCGTGCGGCGGCGGTTCTCGGAAGAGATCGCCGGCCGGCTCGCCAGGCTCGCCTGGTGGGAATGGGATCACGACAAATTGCGTGAAGCATTGCCCGATTTCCGCAAGCTCGGGATTGAAGATTTCCTCTCGACATATGAAGCACAGGCAAGCTCCCTCACCAGTTCTCCTGCCAGCAAACGAAGCGCGGTCGCGTGACAGACATATTCCTCGAGGGCGGCCGGGCCCTGATCGGCTCCGAGCTCGTCGAAACTTCCTTTCTCGTGTCCGGAACGGACATTGCCGGGGTCGATGCCTCGCGTGGCCGGGCGCGGCTGGCGATCGATGCGCGCGACCTGCTGGTGTTGCCCGGCATCGTCGATCTGCATGGTGATGCCTTCGAGCGGCAGATGATGCCGCGCGCCGGCGTCGACTTCCCGATCGACGTCGCGCTCGCCGACAGTGACCGCCAGGCGATCAGCAACGGCATCACCACCGTGTTCCACGCCACGACCTGCTCGTGGGAGCCGGGCCTGCGCAGTGCCGACAATGCGCGCGGGCTGATGGAAGCAATCGAGCGGCAGCGCCCGCAATTCGCTGCCGACACCCGCTTCCATCTCCGGCACGAGACCTACAATCTCGAGGCCGAGACCGAGATCGGCCAGTGGCTCGCCGAGGGCCGCGTCGACCTGTTCGCGTTCAACGACCACATGGACGGCACGGTTGGCGACATGGCCAAGCCGCGCAAGCGCAACCGCATGGTGGAGCGCACCGGCCTGTCGGGCGAGGAATTCGACCGGCTGGTCGAGCGTGTGCTTTCGCGCGCCGGTGAAGTGCCGGCTTCCGTGTCGCGGCTTGCGGCGACTGCCCGCGCCGCCGAGGTGCGGATACTCTCGCATGACGATGCGACGCCGGCGATGCGCGAGGCGTATCGCGAGCTGGGCGCTGACATCGCGGAGTTTCCGATCAACGAGGAGACGGCGCGGGCGGCAGCAAGCCACGGTGATGCCATCGTCTACGGCGCGCCGAACGTCGTGCGGGGCGGCAGCCACACCGGCTGGACCAAGGCGTCCGACATGATCGCCAAGGGGCTCTGCTCCGTGCTGGCGTCGGACTATTACTATCCCGCGCAGCTTCTCGCGGCGTTCCGGCTCGCCGCGGATGGCGTGGTGCCACTGACGCAGGCCTGGGATCTGGTCTCCGCGGGACCGGCCCGCGCGACCGGCCTCACCGATCGCGGCGTGCTCGCGGAAGGACGCCGCGCCGACATTCTGCTCGTGGACGACAGCGCGCCGCTGCGGCCGCGGCTCATCGCCGTGATCGCGGGCGGCAAGCTCGTGCATCTCACCGATGCGACACGGCTGCTCGCCGCGGCGACGATGCCGCGCGAGGCTGTCGTCGCGGCATAAACCGGTTATGTTCGGACGATGACAGGTTTTCCCCGCTACGCGATCTATTTTGCGGCCGGCGCCGACAGCGCCCTCTCCCGCTTCGGTGCCGAGCTGCTCGGCTATGATGCCTATACCGGTGACGAACTGCCCTTTCCGGCCGACGCATTGCGCGTCGCGCCGGACTGGCGCGACGTCAGCGCCGATCCCCGCAAATACGGCTTTCATGCCACGCTGAAGGCGCCGATGGCACTGGCGCCCGGCAAAACCGAGGCCGAGCTCGTCGCAGCCTGCGCGACATTCGCCGGCAAGGCGCGGCCGATCCCGTCAATCCGCCCGGTGGTCGATTCCATCAGCGGCTTCATTGCGGTGATCCCGGCCGAGCCGGTCGGTGCGCTCCAGCAGCTTGCCGCCGATTGTGTCCGCGAATTCGACTGCTTTCGCACCGTGCTGACGGCGGAAGACCGCGCGCGGCGCAAGCCCGAACGGCTACCCGAGCGACAGCGCGACTATCTCGACCGCTGGGGTTACCCTTACGTGATGGAAGAATTCCGCTTCCACATGACGCTGACGGGGCGGCTGGATGCGGAGCGGCGCGGACCGATACTGGAGATGCTGCGCGCGAGATTTGCGACGCTCGATCTCGACACGCTGGCAATCGATCGCATCGCGCTGTTCAAGCAGGATGATGCCGAGGCGCGCTTCCGCATCATCGGCGAGTGGGCCTTGGCGCGGTAGACCTCAGCGCCAGCTCGCAAGATTGAAGGCGAGCGCCACCGCGCCGACCAGAACGAGGCTGGCTGCCCAGACCGCATCCAGATTGAACCAGCTTCGCGAGACGAACTTCAGTCCCAGATAACGGTAGACCAGCCACGCCAGACATCCGCCGGCGCTGACCATGGCGATAACGTGCACCAGGGACACCAGCACCGCCATCCCGAGACTTGCCTTCATCAGCGCCCCGGCGGCTTCATGGCCGGCATCGAGCTCGAAGGCCTGGCAGAGCCCGAGATAGATCGGCACGAGCATCAGGGCGGCGCCGTGAGCAATGGCGACCGCAAACGACCAGAGCGCCAATTGCGTCGGCGGAATTCGTGCCAGCGCGCGGGGATGGCGCCGCGCAATCAGCCGATAGACGCCGAAGCCGATGACGAGAAGGCTCGCGCCGAGCTGGATGGGACGCTGCCACGCGGCCAGTACGAGCAGGAACGCGAATGGCAGCAGCACAAAAAGTGTTGCCAGCAGATGCCCGGCCGCCAGAGCCCACAACGCACGGAACAGCGCGCGCGGGCTCTTGTCCATGAGCCCGGCCGAAACGGCGAGCGGCCATCCCATTCCGGGGTTGACCCCGTGATAGAGACCGCTCGCGACAAGCGCGAGCCACAGCCAGCCAAGCGCCGGGCTCGCGTGTCCCCAATCTAGACCGACGGGTAGCAAAAAGAGTCCGTCGAACAATCGCCGCCCTCGAGCCTGATCTGGTGCGCGCGATATCCGTCGGGGAAGCTCACGAAATAGTTCTTGTCGAGTTCGAGACCGCCGTTGCGACCGACATTGGCCATGACCTCTACGCCCGGAACCCCATCGGGATAGAACTGGTCGTCCCAGGTGGAGTAGAGCGAATTGGTCCAGTACACGCGCTTGCCGTCGCGGCTGATCTCGACCATCTGCGGGCCACCTGCGTACGCCTTGCCGTTCGGATGCGGCGCGCGGCGCACGATGCCTCCGGTATGCACCGAACCCGCAAGCTTGGGCTTTCTGGGATCGCTGACATCGTACTGGCGCATCTCGCCGGTGCCCCAACAGGAGACGTAGAGGAATCTATCGTCCATCGACAGGTCGATGTCGGTCACCAGCGGCGGCACGGCGCCAAAGCCCTGCAACAGCGGCGGAAGCTTCTCCTTGGCTGCGGGCTCTGGCGGAATGGTCGCCGTCTTCTCGGCATGGAATTTCCCGCCCTCGCGCCACCAGGTCCAGATCGAACCTTCGAGGTTGGTGGTGTCAACCACCACGCCGGCAAAACCGTATTCGCGAACCGGATCGTGCGCCGGCCGCACCTCCAGCGCCATCTGGTGATTGGCGCCGAGGTCGATGGTCTGCACATTGCGCCGGGCGCGGAGATCCCAGAAGTGGAGACGATGGCCATATTTGTTCGACAGCAGATCCTCGGGGACGATCCCGTTCTCGAACTGCGGCGGCAACGCCCATTCGCTCGTCACCATGTAGTCGCGCGGCAGATTCCACCAGAAATCATAATGCAGCGTCTGCGGACCGCGGTCGATCTCCCAGCGTCCCAGGACCTCGAACGTCTCGCAATCCATGATGAAGACGCCTGGAGGTCCGCTGGTGCCGTCCTTGCCGCCGCCGCCCAGCGTGCTCACGTAGATGCCGTCCGGCCCGCAATGGATGGTGTGCGGCCGCGAGTAGCCAGTCTTCTTGAAGATTTCCTCGGGCTCGATGATCTTGTGGATCTTGGCCTGGATCGGATGGGGCTTGGTGTCGATGATGTAGATCCGCGACGAGCGTATCCCGGGGATGATGAGATAGCGCCGCTCGATGAAGGCGTGTCCGGCGAGCGGCGACAAGGCTGAGGAGCAGGCATTCCAGCCGAAGTGATGAAACTCATCGCCCTTGTTGGGCATCGTCACGGTGTGGACGATCTGGCTGTAGGTCGGCGATCCCGGCTTGACGTCGATGACCGCGAGAGCATCCGGCTTTGAGAAATCCGGACTGAGCAGCAACGTGTAGGCAAAGTTCTCCGCAGGTGCTTCCATCGCAAGCTTGGGCGATGCGTGAAAGGTGGGATCCGGCCTCATCGTCATGGCACTGCCTCCCTGTTCTGTCGGTTCGTGCCAACCTGGCTCGGGATAGCGGCATAATGAAGTTGTTGCGCGATGTCTCGAAACGCTCCGTAGGTCCAGTTGGCGAGCGTACAATATGTCATCGCCGGGCTGCGGGGAACCGCCCGAACCGCGCTAATTCGACGCCTTCAGCCGAGATGGGGGGCCGTCGCCTCGCGCGCTTGTCCGGGACGACGGTGTGGAGGGAGATTGGCTCAACTGGTTCCGTCATTGCGAGCGGAGCGAAGCAATCCAGACTTTTTCCACGGAGAATGTCTGGATTGCTTCGTCGCTCCGCTCCTCGCAATGACGGTGGAGAGACCTACTTCCCCCACCGCAGCGCCAGCGCATCGCGCTCCTCGGCCAGCTCCAGCAGGCCCGCCCGCGTCGCCGGGTGCAGCGGCTGCAGCGGATGCCGCACGGCGTCCGACTTGATCACGCCGCCGGCCTGCATCATCGCCTTGCAGGCGATCAGGCCGCATTGGCGGTTCTCGTAATTGATCAGCGGCAGCCAGCGCTCGTAGGCGGCTTTCGCTTCCTCGCGCTTGCCGGCGAAATAGGGATCGATGATCTGGCGGATACCGTCGGGATAGCCGCCGCCGGTCATCGCGCCGGTCGCGCCCGCATCGAGATCGGCGAGCAATGTGATGGCTTCCTCGCCATCCCACGGGCCCTCGATGTCCTTGCCGCCCGCCTCGATCAGGCTGCGCAGCTTTGCAGCGGCGCCGGCCACCTCGATCTTGAAGTAACGGATGTTGGAGAAGTCGCGCGCCAGCCGCGCGAGCAGCTCGACCGACAGCGGCGTGCCGGCCACCGGCGCGTCCTGGATCATGATGGGAATGTTGATGGCGCCCGACAGCACCTTGAAGAATTCGACGATGCCCTTCTCGGGCACGCGGAAGGTCGCTCCGTGATAGGGCGGCATCACCATCACCATGGCGGCACCCGCGGCTTCTGCCTGCTGGCTGCGCGCGGCACAGACGGCGGAGCTGAAATGCGTGGTGGTGACGATCACGGGAACCCGACCCGCGACGTGCTCCAGTACCGCGTGCATCACGGCTTCGCGCTCTGCATCGGTGAGTACGAACTGCTCGGAGAAATTGGCGAGGATGCAGAGGCCATTCGAGCCGGCGTCGATCATGAAGTCGATGCAGCGGCGCTGGCCCTCGAGGTCGAGCTCGCCGCGCTCGTCGAAGATGGTGGGCGCGACCGGGAACACGCCGCGATAGGGGCGCTGGGTCTTGTTGTGTGGCGTGGCCGGCATCGAACTCTCCATCCCTGATGCACTCTTACATCTGCAACGCACGCGTGGCGCGGCGTCACAGATGTACTCGCCGCGCGAGACGACGGCAATGCCGTTCGCACGACGCCGGGATGGATGAGAAACGAACTTACGCGGTCTTCACGGCTCCCAGGAAGCCCTCGACCGCGACGCGGAGACGATCGGCGTCGGCCGACATCTTCTTCACGGAATCGGACAGCACCGTGCCGGCATTGCCGGTCTCCTGGTTGAGTTTTGCAACGCTGCCGATGGTGTCGGTCACCTCGCGGGTGCCTTGGGCTGCCTGCTGGAAGTTGCGCGAGATCTCGGTGGTGGCCGCGCGCTGCTGCTCGACGGCGGCAGCGATCGCCGTCATCTTCTCGTCGATGCCGCTGATGGCGCCGCCGATCGAGCGGATGGCGGTCACGGCCTCACCCGTCGCACCCTGGATCTCCTCGACCTGGCGCGAGATTTCTTCAGTCGCGGTCGCGGTCTGCGCGGCGAGGCTCTTGACCTCGCCGGCGACCACGGCAAAGCCGCGGCCGGCCTCGCCTGCGCGCGCGGCCTCGATGGTGGCGTTCAGCGCCAGGAGATTGGTCTGGCCGGCAATGGCGTTGATCATCTTCACGACCTCGCCGATGCGGCTGGCGGTCTGATCGAGGATCTCGACCGTCGCGTTGGTCCGCTCGGCCTGCGAGACGGCCTCGCGGGCCTCGCGCGCGCTCGACTGCACCTGTGCGGAGATCTCGCCGACGGACGCGGAGAGTTCCTCGGTCGCGGCCGCGATGGTCTCGAGATTGTTGGTGGCCTGCTCGGCCGCGGAGGAGACTGCCGCGGTCTGGCTGGTCGATTCTGATACCAGCGTGCGCACATCGGTCGCCGTCGCATCGAGCTCCCGCGCGGACGCGGCGACGCTGTGGATCACCGCCTGCACGGTGTCGTCGAAGCTGCGGCATGCGTCGTCCACGGTACCGGAGCGGGCCAGTTGCAGCGCCTGCTGCGATTCGCGTTCCTGGCCCAGACGCTCTGCGGTCGCCGCGCTCTCACGCAGGCTTTCGAGCGCGGCGGCCATGGTGCCGAACTCGTCGGGATATTTCGACTGCGGCACCGGCGTGGCGTAATCGCGCGCGCCAATGCGTGCGATGGCATCCAGGATGGCGCGAACCGGGCGCATCAGGCGATTGCGCACCACGTACACGCCGGCGAGGGTCACGGCGAGCGCGAGCAGAAACGCGAGCGACTGCACGATGAGGTTGGTGAGCGCCTTGGCCTGCACGGCCTCGGCACGCGCGATCGACTGGTCCAGCGCCTTGTTTGCGACCCCGACGATGAGGGCGAAAGGCGACTGGCAGAGCGTGTTCCACTCCGCGGCGGGCATCGCGGGCTTGCCGCTGCCGTCGAGATTCCTGGTGAGCTCGCCGATCTGCTTGAGGACGCCGTCGGTCTTGGCCTTCGCGTCCGTCGCGGCCGTCACCAGCTCCGCCGTCACGTCGGGCGCAGCCAGCAGCTCGGCCATGCCCGCCCAGCCGGAGGTGATGGTGCCGTCCCATTGCGCCACGGACCGCTTCTGGGCATCGTCGAGCGGCTTGCTGGTGTTGACGTTCGAGCGAAGCGACGAGCAATGGATTCCGTAACGGTCCCGCACCTGCCAGGCGAAGCGGCGAACCTGGATCATGCGGGCGATGTAGGGGTCGTTCATCCAGGCGCGGTTCGACACTGCGGTGGAGGCGAGGTTGGCCGTGTCGATGACCTTGGTGACGGCATCGTACCAGGAATTGGTCCGCTCGATCTTGCGCTCGGCGCGCGGACGCTTGGCCTCGTCGTAGAACAACTGGAATTGCGGCGCGGCATCGCTCCAGCGCTGCTTCAGCGTGCTGGCGAGCTCGTCGCGGCGGGCGAATTCAATGGTGGCAAGCGCGGCATTGATCCCGTCAAAGCCACCCTGCTCGGCTTTCTCCGCCGCTTCGAGCTTGGCCCGCGGATCGTCCTCGCCGAGGATGGCGCTTTGGGCATCGCCGCGATTGTTGCGCAGCGCGAGCACCCCGTGGAAGATCGCCTTGTCGGCGGCGGCAAGCCGCGCGGTCTCTAGACTGTCGCTGTAGCGACCGAAGGCGCCGACCATCTGGAACGCCGTCGACGCGAGTGCACCGGCGGCCAACAAGGCCATCAGCGTCAGGAGAAGCGAACTTACCGATTTCTTGAACATTGCCATGGGGTCAGGGGGCCTGCTTGGTACTGCTGGCCACCCTGCATCGCGACATGCCAAGGATCGGTTAAGGCTTTAGTCAAATTGCCGGGAACTCCCGGCCTGCCCAAGCTTTCCGCTAGCGAAATCAGGCAACCTTGGTGAAATCGGGCGGACGGCGTTCCGCAAACGCCGTGAACGCTTCGCGCGCCTCGGCGGTGCGCAGGCGCTGTCCGAACTGCTCACCTTCGGCCTGCATCTGGGCGACCAGCGCCTCGCCATTGCGCATCAGTTTCTTGGTGGCGGTGAGCGCGCCGGCCGGCTGGCGGGCAAGCCGCTGGGCCAGCGCGAGCGCTTCGGCATCGAGCCTGTCGAGCGGCACCACACGGTTGGCAAGGCCCCATTCCAGCGCGGACTTGGCCGGTACGGTCTCACCCAGCGCGAACATCTCGTAGGCGCGGGCATAGCCGATGCGCGCCGGCATCAGCAGGCTGGAGGCGGCCTCCGGCACCAGCGCGAGACTGACGAAGGGTGTCGACAATTGTGCATTGTCGGCGAGCACGACGAGGTCGCAATGCAGCAGCATCGTGGTGCCGACGCCGACGGCGCGACCCTGCACGGCCGCGACCAGCGGCCGGGTGCAGCGCGCCAGCGACTGGATGAAGCGCACGACGTTGCGGCTTCCCTCGGACTTGCCGGCTGCGACGGCAGCGAATTCGCCGACATCGTTGCCGGCGGTGAACATGTCACCCTCGCCGCGGATCAGGACCACGCGGGCGGACGGATCGAACTCGGCGGATTCGATGGTGTCGGCGAGCTTGCCGTACATCGCATCCGTCAGCGCGTTCTTCTTGTCGGGGCGCGCCAGGGTCAGCGTGAGAATTCCGCCGTTGTTCTCGATTCGGACGTGCTCGGTCATGGGTCTCTCCTCTTAGTCCTCTGGGTCTCTTGAAAAATCTCTTGGAAACTTGTCCTGAATGCTGGTCAGCCAGCGCGCGACGATGTCGATCTCCGCGCTGGTAAATCCCTCCGTCAACGCCGCGTTGATTTGCGCCGCATCGGTCTTCGCCTGCGCCAGCGCGGTGCGCCCCTTCGGCGTCAGCCACACGCGCCAGGCCCGACCATCCTCGCGATCGGCCCGCCGCTCGACCAGCCTCGCCGCAGCACTGCGATCGACGAGCCCCGAGATGCCGGCCGGCCCCATGTCGAGCGCCGCGCCCGCCTCGCCCATCAGGACGCCGTCCTGCTTGCCGAGGATGAACAGCAGCCCCGCCTGCGCGGGCGTCACCTCGCTCGCGGGCTGCGCCGCCATCCAGCGCTGCAATCGCCGCTGCGCAACGCTCAGCAGGTAGATCAGCCGGTGATGCCTCGCTGCGGTCGAATTATTTCGCATGCGAAGTAGATAGCCGGGCCAAACGGGATTGTCAAAGGATAGCCGCTAGGGCGATTTGGCGCGGCAGCCGTCGAGGAACAGGGCCGCACAGGTCTGCACCCGGCGCTCGATCTGCTTGCGTGACGGCAGCGGCATGCCGCCATAGATCGCCGCACGCTGCGGCGCCGAAGCGACCATGCCGATCAGCATGCCGGCGACTTCCTCCGCATCGTCGATGGCGATGCGCTTGCGCTTGACCTGGACGCGCAGCCAACCGGCGAGCGCCCTGGCGGTGCGGGAAATGCCGTTGTTGTAGAAGTTGGCGGCGAGCTCGGGGAACGCAGCCGATTCCTGCAGCACCATGCGCTGGAGCGCCACGACTTCGGGATCGAGCGCAAGATCGGCGCAGGCCATCAGCGCGGCGCGCAGGCCCGTTTCGATGTCGACCGCGTCGCTGGCCTGGAGATCGACGGCGGACAGCAGCCGTTCGAGCCGGTCGGCGCACATCGCCTCGAACAGCGCGGCCTTGCCGGGAAAGAGACGATAGAGCGTCTTCGTCGAGATGCCGGCACGGCGCGCGAGCTCTTCCGTGCTGGTCGCGGCGTAGCCGTCGACCGCGAAGGCGTGGCGCGCGGTGTCGAGGACGATCTGCTTCGTCTCCTCATCGCTGCGCAATTGGGGCCGCCCGCGGGGACGGCATTCGCCTGATGGTTTTGCCTGAGCCATGCTTTTAAATGACGCCTGTCATTCCATTGACAATTCCAAAGCTAGTCTCATTTTGGAAATTATCAAGTTTCCTAATTCAGGGGAGCCGGCCATGACCGTCCACACCGCCCCATCTGCTGCCACCCAAACCGCCATTCCCGCGACCGCGCTGGAGGGCGTCCTGCCCGCCGCGCCGACCGGCGTCCGCCGGCAAAAGCTCAACCTTCGCAAGCTATTGCTGATGGGTGCGGCGCTCGTAGCGCTGGTCGGGACAAGCTGGTACGGCTACGACTACTGGACTGTCGGGCAGTACCTCGTCTCCACCGATGACGCCTATGTGAAGGCCGACAACACGACGATCGCGCCGAAGGTCAGCGGCTATCTCGACCGCGTCATGGTCGGCGATAACGAGCATGTGAAGACCGGCCAGGTGCTGGCCAGGATCGACGATCGCGACTTCCGCGTCGCGCTCGACCAGGCCAGGGCCGACGTCGCCGCCGCGAATGCGACGGTGACGAGCAAGGAAGCGCAGCTCGAGGTTCAGCAGGCGGTGATCGCGGCCGCAAAGGCGACCATCGACGTCGACACCGCCGCGAAGACCTTCGCAAGCCAGGAAAACAAGCGCTACACCGACCTCGCCGCGACGGGCTACGGCAGCGTGCAGAATGCGCAGCAGGCGCAGGCGCGCAACGCCGGCGCCGACGCCGCAATCGCGCGCGACAACGCCAACCTCGCCTCTGCGTTGAAGCAGATCGACCTCTTGAAGGCCGAGATCTTGCAGGCCAGGGCCGCCGCCGCGCGCGCGGCCGCACTCCAGCGTCAGGCCGAGCTCAATCTCGGCTACACCACGATCGTCTCCCCGATCGACGGCGTGGTCGGCAACCGCTCCTTGCGTATCGGACAGTTCGTGCAGGCCGGCACTCAGCTGATGGCGATCGTGCCGACTGACGGCGCCTATGTCGTCGCCAATTTCAAGGAGACGCAGCTCACCCACGTGCAGCCGGGCCAGACCGTCGATATCGAGGTCGACACCTTCCCGGGCCAGGTGGTTCACGGCCACGTCGATTCCATCGCGCCGGCCAGCGGCCAGGAGTTCGCGCTGCTGCCGCCGGATAATGCCACCGGCAATTTCACCAAGGTGGTGCAGCGCATCCCGGTCAAGATCGCGCTCGACGCCGCGCATGGACCCGCAATCGCGCTGCGACCCGGCATGTCCGTGATCCCGACCATTGCCACACGTTCGACCGCGCTGACCGCGAATGCGACCGACGCACCCCATGCAAAGCCCAAGGCAAAGCTCGTTTCCGGAGGGTCGTGCCATGTCAAACAGCCTCTCACTTTCGACGCACGCAACACCGGCCGCGACGTCTGATCGCGCCGCCGCGGACCCCAACAGGGCCAGCGCCGCGGTCTGGATTGCCGTGCTCGCCGCCATGATCGGCTCGTTCATGGCGATCCTGAACATCCAGATCACCAACGCGTCGCTGGCCAACATCGAGGGTGGCATCGGCACCGGTGCCGACAACGGCTCCTGGATCTCGACGTCGTATCTGATCGGCGAGATCATCGTGATCCCGCTGACCGATTACCTCAGCCGCGTGTTCTCGTTCCGCCGCTACATGCTGGCGAGCGCGACGCTGTTCGCGGCGTTCTCGGTCGCCTGCGCCTTCACGCATGACCTGCCCTCGATGATCGCGATGCGCGGCCTGCAAGGCTTTGCCGGTGGCGTGCTGATCCCGATGGCGTTCACGCTGGTGCTGACCAAGCTGCCGAAGCCGCAGCAACCGGTGGGGCTCGCGATCTTCGCGCTGTCCGTCACCTTTGCCCCCGCGATCGGCCCGACCATCGGCGGCTATCTCACGGAAAACTACGGCTGGCGCACCATCTTCTTCGTCAACGTCATTCCGACCGCGGTGATGGTGGCCGCGCTCTATCTGACGCTGGAGCGGCAGAAGATGCAGCTTGGCTTGTTGAAGGAAGGCGACTGGGCCGGCATTGTCACCATGGCGATCGGGCTGTCCGCGCTGCAAGCCGTGCTCGAGGAAGGCAACAAGGACGACTGGTTCTCCTCGCCGTTCATCGTCAAGCTCGCCGTCATCGCGGCCGTCAGTCTCACGCTGTTCGTCACGATCGAACTCTCGATCGAGAAGCCGCTGATCCGGCTGCGTCTGCTGACGCAGCGCAATTTCGGCTTCGGCACCATCGCCATGACCATGGTCGGCTTCGCGCTGTTTGGCTCGGTCTATATCCTGCCGGCCTATCTCGGCCAGGCGCAGGGCTACAATGCCGAGCAGATCGGCAACGTGCTGGCCTGGACCGGCCTGCCGCAGCTGGTGCTGATCCCGCTGATCCCGAAACTGATGCAGCGCTTCGACACCCGCTACATCGCGATCACCGGCCTTCTGATCTTCGCTTACAGCTGCTTCATGAACACGGCGATGTCGCCGGACTATGCCGGCGACCAACTCTGGATTCCGAACATCGTGCGCGCCGTGGGCCAGGCCATGGTGCTGACGCCGCTGACCTCGGTGCTGACGGGCGGCATCGCGCCGCAGGACGCCGCCGCGGCGTCCGGCATCAGCAACATGTTCCGCAATCTCGGCGGCGCAATCGGCACGGCAACGCTCGCCACGATCATCACCAAGCGGGAGCAATTCCACTCCAACATCATCGGCCAGTCAGTCACGCTCGGCCGCGAGGAGGTCCGCGCCCGCATCGCGCAGATGACAAACTACTTCATGGCCCACGGCGTGCCCGACCCCCACGCCGCGCGCGAGCAGGCCATCATCGCGCTCGGCAAGACGGTGAAACGCCAGGCGCTAGTGATGGGCTATTCCGACGCCTTTGCCGTGATCGGCGCCGTGCTGGTGATCGCCGCGATCGCGGTGCTGTTGACAAGGCGGGTGAAGGCGGCCGGCGGGCCGGCGCATTAGTTACTCTCCCTCTCCCGCAAGCGGGACGAGGTAAGAACTCACGGCGCGCAGGTAAAGCTTGCGGCCTCAGTCACCGGCCCCGTCTTGTAATGCGGCCAGGATGGCCAGCGGCACAGCGGCATCGCGCGCAACACCGCAAACGACGGCGCCTCCACCTTCTGCTCGGTGACCTCGAGGTCGCCGGGCGACTTGCCGTTCTCGACCCAGTCGACCAGCGCACTCAGCATGTCGACATTGGCCGGCGCGCCGGAGCCGACATGGTCGACACCGGGCGCGGTGTAGAGCCGCGCGAACTCCGCGGTCTCGGCCTTGCCGAGCTTGCGCTCGACGCTCTCGAAATAGCGGATGCCGGCATAGGGGCTCTGCGCGTAGTCCGCCATGTGCTCGAGCATGATCAGCCGGCCGCCGCGGGCGCGGAAGCGGCTGAGGTCGGGATCGGTTGAATCCATCAGCTTCGAGACTTCGAGCAGCCGCGCCTTGTGCTCCTCCGCCTTGTAGGTGGTGACATCGAGTTTCGGATCACGCGCGAACACATATTGAATGCCGCCGGCGCCGTAGATCCAGGCGATGCCGTTGTTGGGCGCAGGCGGCTGTGCCGGCGGCGCCGTGCCGAGCCACCACGCGACCCAGCCGCCGGTCGGGCCGATCGCCGGCGTGTCCTCACCCGAGACGCCCCAGCCCGGATAATCATCGAGACCGTTGGCGAGCGCGAACGGGAATTTGAAAGTCCCATGCAGCGTGTTGACGGCCTTGATCTGCGCCTCGGTGAGGCACTGATCGCCGCTCTGGCCAGCCGCACAGCGCAGCGTCTCGACCTTGAACGCCGCCTTGCAGGCCACGGGATCCTGCACCAGCGCGTCGTCGGAGCCATCGGCCTTGTCGCAAGCCTGCCGCACGGCGTCGGCTACGAGCTTCACCTGCGCCGGGTTGATCCAGCCCTCGCCCATGGTCGCGAGCCCCGAGCGCGTGCCGGAATGCTGCAGGCCGACCCAGTTGATCACGGGCACGCGCGCGAAGATGCCGTCGAAATCATCGGGATAGCGCTGCGCCATGGTGAGGCCTTCGCGGCCGCCTTCTGACGAGCCCATGAAGTACATTTTTTCCGGCTTCTTGCCGTAGGCGCGTTCCATCAGCGTGACGGCAGCATCGCGCACCCTCTTGTAGGCGCGATGGGCGAAATTCTCGAACGCCTCATCATTGAGCGCGAAAAGCTGCGGCGGCTCGCCCGGTTTGGATTCATGACCGGAGTCCGTGCCATAGGTGACGAAGCCGCGCGCCAGCGGCGACGGCTTGTCGAACGGATAGGCCGGCGGCAGCGCAAGGCCGGTGATCAGCACGCCATTGAAGCCGCCGCCGCCATATTGCAGCGAGCGGCCGTTCCATTCGACCGGAAGGTTGACCTGGAATTTGATCGGCGGCGCCTTGGGGTCAACGGGATCGATATGGCCGAGCACCTTGCAGTAGCCGGGATTGGCCGGCGTGATGCGCCCCGACGGTGTCGGCCCGCGCTCGGCGACGGCGATCTGCGACGGCGCCAGCAACGTCGCGGAATCGATCTTGACGGCATCGGCGCCGCCGATGAGACCCTTGCAGACCGTATCCGCATCGCCGGCCAGCGTCGCCGCCGACGCAGCGCTCGCGCTCAGCGCAACTGCTGTCCCCACGAGCAACGCATACAACTTCGCTCCGTTTCCCGTCATCGTTTCCATCCCGGCCTTCTTGATCGTGTTGCGTTCGACAGATGGCGGCATTCAATGCAACCTTCACCCTTCCGTCAATCGCTGAGGCCAGCTTTCGATCAGAACGATCCCAGCGCCTCGCCCAACGCGATGACCATGACCAGCGCCAGCAGCGACGACACGATGCCGACCATCACGATGTCGAAATAGCTGTCGCGATGCGTCAAGCCGCAGATCGCAAGCAGGCTGACCACGGCGCCGTTGTGCGGCAGGATATCCAGCGTGCCGGAGCCGATCACTGCGACGCGATGCATCAGCCCGAGATCGATGCCGGCGCGCGCGGCGAGTTCGACATAGGTCGGGCCGAGCGCGTCGAGCGCGATGGTCAGGCCGCCCGAAGCCGACCCCGTCAACGCGGCCAGGATGTTGGTCGCGACCGCGAGCGACACCAGTGGGCCGCCTTCGATCGCGAGCACCCAGTCGCGCACGAGCGCGAACGCCGGCAGCGAGGCGACCACCGCGCCGAACCCGACGAGGCTCGCGACGCTCAACGCCGGCAGCACCGAGGCATTGGCGCCCGCATCCATGGTCTGCCGTAGCGCCGGCAGCCGGGACCAGTTCAGCACGATGGTCGCGAGGATCGCGGCCGCCAATGCGACCGCGACCGACCAGACCCCCGCGACCGCTGCCAGCGACGTGTTGCCGAAGCGAGGCTCCGCGAGATAGCCGACGTCGAGCCGCGGCAGAATCACGAGCGACATCAGGAGATTGACGGCCACGACGACGATCAGCGGCACGAGTGAGCTCACGATCGGCGACGGTGCGCTGCTGCGATGTCCGTGCTGCAGCTCGGCCGGATCGAACTCCCGCGCCGTCGTCGCACGCTCGCGCACCAACTCGTCGGCAGCAGCGCGCTCCGTCGCATCCTCCGCGTCCCCATCACCATAGCCCTCCCCGGTGCGGCGGGCTTTCGCTTCGGCGCGATGCAGCCACCACAATCCCGCGCCGAGCATGATGAGGGAGGCAAGAATGCCGAGACCCGGCGCGGCAAAGGGCGTCGTGCCGAAGAACGGCATCGGGATCGCATTCTGGATCGACGGCGTGCCGGGTAGAGCCGACATGGTGAAGGTCGAGGTCCCCAGCACGATCGCGGCCGGGATCAGCCGGCGCGGGATCGCGGCGGCGCGAAACAGCGACCTGGCCATGGGAACGATGACGAAGAACGCGACGAACAGGCTGACGCCGCCATAGGTCACCATCGCACCAGCGAGCACGACGGCCAGAATGACGCGGCGCTCGCCGAGACGTTGCGCCATGAAGCCCGCGACCGAGGTAACCGCGCCGCTGTCGTCCATCAGCTTGCCGAAGACGGCACCGAGCAGGAAGATCGGGAAGAACTGCGCCAAAAATCCTGCCGCGTTCACCATGAAAACCTGGGTCAGATTTGCAAGCAGCGGTTCGCCGCCGAACAGCGCGGCCACCAGTGCGGCGAACGGCGCAAGCAGCAGGACACTCCAGCCGCGGAAGGCGAACAGAACGAGCAGGCCGAGCCCGACGAGCAGGCCGAGAAGACCCATGCCTCAGCACTCCGCCAGAAGGACATCGAGATCGGCGGTCGAGCGCCGGCCGATATCGTCGCCATGCTCGTCGAGAAACACTTGCGCCGCCGAGCGCCCTTCGGCGCGCAGCATCGAGACGAACTCCCATTCGGCGTTGAGCTTGGATGATGCGCCGAACTTCGCCAGCATGTCGCTCTTGACGCGGTGGGTCCGCATCTTCGCCCAGCGCGCGCCCTCACCGCTGCCGGGGTCGGCGGCCTGCCGCAGCAGCGCGATCATGCGCAGCTCCTTCATCAGCGGCGAGTTGAAGGAAATCTCGTTGAGCCGATTGAGGATCTCGGCAGCCGTCCGCGGCTCATCGAGCGTTTCGGTCGGATTGATCTGCACCAGAATCGTGTCGTGCGCGTCGCTCTCGCGCACGAGCGGCGTGATCGTCGGGTTGCCGGCGAAGCCGCCGTCCCAGTAGGGCTCGCCGTCGATCTCGATCGCGCGAAACATGGTCGGCAGGCACGCCGACGCCAGCAGCACATCGGCCGTGATCTCGGCGTTGCGGAAGATGCGTCCGCGCCCGGTGCGCACCCGCGTCGCGGTGACGAACAGCTGAATCGGCGAGCGCGCAAGGCGTGCAAAATCGATACTTTCGGCCAACACCGCGCGCAGCGGATTGTAACCGGTTGGATTGAGATCGTAGGGGGACAACACCCGCGACATCAGGTCGGTCAGGATGTAGGCGGGCGAGGTGTCGAGCGTCCAGCGCCCCATCAGCCGATCCAGCGGCGAGCGCTGCAACGGACTGAAGGCCGCGGCCTTCGAGACGCGGTGCCAGTATTGATCGAGCGCGGCACGCGCGCCAGCGGCGCCCCCGGCTGTCCACCCGTCCGCCAGCACGGCCGCGTTCATCGCGCCTGCGGAGGTTCCGGAGATCGCGGCAATGCTGAGCCACTCCTCCTCGAGCAGGCGGTCGAGCACGCCCCAGGTGAAGGCGCCGTGCGAACCGCCGCCCTGAAGCGCAAGATCGATCAGTACGGCGTCCCGTTCCATCGGTGCCTCCGCAACTGAAACTCAAATTCGACGCGATTTGTACCTCGCCGAAGATGACGGCAGTTTAGTGAGCCGTAGCCGCACAATGCAACCGGAACGTGACGAACATCTAGTGCTCGAACACCAGCCGTGCGCCGACCGTGCCTTCGAGGGCCCGGATCTGCTGCAGCAGCGCCGCGGAATCCTGGCCGCCGAGGTCGGCATCGAGCACGACGTAGCCGAGGTCGCCGGCGGTCTCCAGATATTGCGCGACGATGTTGATATCGCGCTGGAGGAAGACCTCGTTCAGGCGCCGCAGCATGCCCGGCACGTTGCGATGGACGTGGCTGAAGCGCGCGCCAGCGGGCCGCAGATGCAGTTGCACCTCCGGGAAATTCACCGCGCCCATGGTCGACCCCGTGATGAAATAGTCGACCAGCTTGCGCGCGACCTCGCCGCCGATGCGCTCCTGCGCCTCCTCGGTCGAGCCGCCGATATGCGGGGTGAGGATGACGTTCTCGAGGCCCTGCACCGGGCTCTTGAAGCGATCGGAGTTCGACGACGGCTCGACCGGAAACACGTCGATGGCCGCTCCCGCGAGATGACCGTCGCGCAAGGCGCCAGCCAGCGCATCGAGATCGACCACGGTGCCGCGGCTGTTGTTGATCAGGAACGAGCCCGGCTTCATCGCCCGCAGCTCCTTCTCGCCGATCATGCCCGCGGTCTCCGGCGTCTCCGGGACGTGCAGGCTGACGACGTCGCTCTGCGCCAGCAGATCTTCCAGTCTCTCGACCGGCTCGGTGTTGCCGTGACGGAGCTTGTCGGTGCGATCGAAATAGATCACGCGCATGCCGATGGCTTCGGCCAGCGTCGAGAGCTGCGAGCCGATATTGCCGTAGCCGATGATGCCAAGAGTGCGGCCGCGCACCTCGCGGCTGCCGGTCGCCGACTTGTCCCAGCCGCCGTCATGGGCCGAGACCGAGCGCGGAAAAATCCGCCGCAACAGCATCACGATCTCGCCGATCACGAGCTCGGCGACGCTGCGCGTGTTGGAGAACGGCGCATTGAACACGGGAATGCCGCGCTTGCGCGCCGCCAAGAGATCGACCTGGTTGGTGCCGACGCTGAAGCAGCCGACCGCGAGCAGCTGGTCGGCAGCCCCAAGCACGTCGTCGGTGATCTGGGTGCGCGAGCGGATGCCGAGCAGCGACACCCCCTTGAGCGCGCGCCGCAGGTCCTCGCCGTCCAGCGCCTTGGTCAGCCGCTCGACATTGGTGAAGCCCGCGCTCCTGAACAGGTCCACGGCGCTGTCATTGACGCCTTCGAGCAACAGCGCCTTCGCGTTCCGCTCGGGGCTTTGGCCTGGGGCTGACATGGAATCTCCGTAAATAGCAGCTTTGCCGCAGCTCATAGACCGCGGAGGAGACGCAGCACAATAGGGTTTGGATATGGGGAGAAGATGGCGGGGCAGGAGTGTTTACGGCAAGCGCCCCGTCAAATCACATAAAACCCGTGCGTACCGTCAAGGCGGAGCTGCTCGACCAGGCCATACTCCCAGTCGAGATAGGCCTGCATCGCACGCTCGGCGACATCGGTGCCTTCATAGGGACGGCGATACCGGTGGGCAGGGTCGGGCTTGGGCAGCACGCGCGGCGGGCCGATCTCGAGCGCAGCGTCATAGCCGCCTTCGAGCACATAGGCCTCCCAGCCCATCTGCGCGAGCCAGGATGCCGTCATGTCGGCGCGCACGCCCTTGTCGTCGGCCAGGAGGATGCGCGCACCGCGCACCGGCGCGGCCATGTCGGTCTCCTGGACGAGCTGACCGCCCGGATAATGGCGGAAGCCCGGCAGATGGCCGGCGGCATATTCCTCCGCATCGCGCACGTCGAAGCGGTAGAGCGTACGATCCGTCTGCGCGACAAGCGCAGCCATCTCGCTCGCGCCGATCGTGCGAACGCCGGCGCGATAGGCGACGTCGCGTGCATTGGCCGGACCGCCCTCGAACGGCCCGATCGCACCGCGCCGGTCGGCGCCGTGATTGAGCGTGTGCCGTGCCAGCGTCCAGCCGATGGTACCGTTGCGCAGCGCCCGCACCTTGTTGGGCACGCCGGCATTGATCAGCGACTGGGTGCCGATGATCGAGCGCGTGCGGCCGGCGCAGTTGACGATGATAGTCGTTTCAGGATCGGGCGCGGCCTGCCCTGCCCGCAGCACCAGCTCCGCCCCGGGCACGCTGACCGAGCCCGGAATGTTCATGGTCGCGTATTCGTCGAAGCGGCGGACATCGAGGATGGCGATGTTGGCCTTGTCCGCGATGAGTTTTGCCACCTCGTCGGCACTGAACGACGGCGTATGGCGGCGTGCCTCGACCAGCTCGCCAAAGGCCTTGGAGTAGGAATTGACGTCCTCGAACACCTCATAGCCCGCCGCGCGCCAGGCTTTCAGGCCGCCATCGAGCGCGCTGACGTTGGTGTAGCCGAGCGCCGCCAGCCGCTCGGCACCCGTAGCAACCAG
Organism: Bradyrhizobium sp. CCGB20; assembly: GCF_024199855.1. Lineage (NCBI taxonomy): Bacteria > Pseudomonadati > Pseudomonadota > Alphaproteobacteria > Hyphomicrobiales > Nitrobacteraceae > Bradyrhizobium > Bradyrhizobium sp. CCGB20. Next base: position 8,790,260 of record NZ_JANADN010000001.1, read on the forward strand.
CCCCTCGCCGTCATCATAGAGCACGATCGCCACGTCCTTGCGCGGCAGCCTCACCTCGGCCTCGATCGCGATCCGGTCCGCGGCCATGTTGGCGGCAAACAGCGGATGGCCCGTGGCAAAGCCGGCCTCGTATCTGAGATCAAGCAGCGCGATCTCCTCGCGCAGCAGCAGCGCGCGGCGGATGTCGGCAGGGGTGACGGTCGGGAGCTTCATGTCAGGCAACCTTGGGAGACTTGAACGGGAGGGTTTTTGAATGATTGCGGTCCGGTTGACCAGCCCGATCGGGGCCTGGCCTCCCGCCCGGCAACGCCGCAAACCCTGGCCCTTGCAGAAAACTGGCCCCTTGCAGAAAAATCGTGTCGTAGGGCGCACAGGAGGCTAGAGTTCCGAATCGTCTTGGGGGGGCGCAACATGAGAATCGTGAAATTTCTGGTGGTGTTTCTGGCGCTTCCTGGTGTCGCCATGGCCGCGCTCACAAACGCCGAACGCAAGTCCCAATTCGAGCGGGCAATGGCCTCCATCATCGCAGCATCGACCCCGACCGTGTTCGGCTACGTCCGCGACACGCTGATCAAGGACTATCTCGCCTGCAAGCCCAACAAGGGACAGGCCGTGGAGCTTGTCCACGCAAGCTACTTCCGTACCTGCGAACAGGACGACGCTTCGGTGACGGGAGACCGCGCACTGGAAGCCTGTCAGCTCCGATACGGCAAGCCCTGCGCCCTGCTGGCGGTCAACGAGGAGATCGTCGCCGAAGGCGAGTTGACGTCGAAGGACATGCCGCGGCTGCACCATGCAGGCAAGTACGACCCGTCCGGGATTCCGATCATCCGGCGGATCACGCGGCAGCGCGCTGACGTGCAGAACTACGACAAGGCCATGGAGCCCAAGGCGATGGCAATCCATCCGTGGGGCAAGCTGTTCATCTCGGCGGGGGATCCGAGCCTGAAGGAGGCCCAAACCTCTGCGCTGGCGAAATGCAACAGCGATCCCGCGCGGAACGGCCGGGATGGCGGCTGCTTCGTCTACGCTGTCAACAACGACGTCGTCATCGACGAACGGCGCATGCTGGCGAAGTGAAGCGGTTGTCCGCTCACTCGCCCGGAACGAGCCGCCCGAGCGGCGGCTGCGCCGGGCGCCGCAGCTTGCGGCGCGACAGATAAAGCAAAACGCCGGTGACTGCGAACAGCGGCATCAGCGCCGCGGCGATCATGAAGGCGAGCTTGCCGGGCCAGCCCAGGAACGCGCCGCGGTGGATGTCGAGCACGTTGGCGATGATCTTCTCGCCGAACGTCTTGTCGGCATAGCGTTCCGCAGAGACCACCTGACCGGTGACGGCGTCGACGCGGAATTCGTCGCGCGTGGTGTCGAGCGTCGAATCCTTGCCCCACGACCGGATCCGCATCACCGTGCCCGGGCTGGCCGGCAGCGTCAGCAACGCCCTGGAGAAGCGACCGCCCTCCTCGCGCTGGAACGTCGTCCATGCCTGATCGAACCCGATCGGCTGAGCCGGCTCCGCACGGCCAGCCGTACGCGGCGCCTTCGGCTGCATTTTTGCGGCGGCGACCTGCGGGCGCGATAGCAGCCAGACCACGCCATCCTTGTACCAGTCGAACGAGTACCAGAGCCCGGTCAGGGTCATCACCAGATAGACCGGAAGGACCCAGGTGCCGATGACGGCATGCAGCGACCGGTGCAGGCCGCGTCCGCCGAGCCCGAGATTGGGTTTCAGCCACATCTTGACGCTGCTGGCGCGGCGCGGCCAGCGCAGCACCAGGCCCGAGATGAGCATGACGATCAGGCCGAGCGCGGCCACGCCGGTGATCTGACGTCCCCAGCCCTTGGCGTCGCCGGGAATCAGCAGCCAGCGATGCAGCCGGCGCACGGTCGCGAAGAATTCCTCGCCCCGCGGCGAGCCCAGCACGCTTGCGTCGTAGGGATCGACATAGAGCGAGGCGGGCCGCCCGCCCTGCTCGTCGCGGCCGAACCGGACATGCACCGCCGCCGTCGGATCGCTCGACAATCTCACGGCCGCAACCTTGCCGACGTCCTGCGTCGCCTTCAGCCGGGCGACCAGCTCGTCCGGCATCAGCGCCGGCGTCTGACGCGGCGCGACCTGCATCAGGCCGGCGTTGAGATGATCGACGATCTCGTCCTCAAAGCTCATGATCGAGCCGGTCAGCGCGATCAGGGCAAGCAGCAGCGCAAGCACGAGGCCCGCAATGGAATGGACCTCGAATAGTACGCGCTTGATGTGGTGCCCCGCCCTACGCATCGAAGCCGACCATCATGATCGGGACGATCAGCAGATCGGCGTGGGTGGACCGCACCGCCATCGCTAGAACTTCACCGTTGCCGACAGAGACACCCGCCGCGCGTCACCGATCGCGACGTTCAAGGCGTTGCCGGTGGTGGAAGTATAGTAGAGCTTGTCGAACAGGTTCTTGACGTTGAACTGATAGGTCACCGGCAGGTTGTCGACCTTCGTGTCGTAGGTCGCAAAGATGTCCGCGACGGTATAGGCCGGCATGAAGAACGTGTTGGCGGCGTCGCCCGGCCGGTCGCCGACATAGTGCGCGCCGCCGCCGAGCCGCAGGCGTCCGGGAAGGGCGTCGCCGAAATCATAGACGAGATAGAGCGAAGCCGTGTTCATCGCGACGTTCAGCAATTTTGCGTTGCCGGCGACGGGATCGTTGATCAGGCGTGCGTCGGTATAGCCGTAACTTCCGATCATGCTCCATTGATCGCTCAGCCTGCCGGTCACATCCAGCTCCACGCCGCGCGACCGGGCTGCGCCCGACGTGCGCGCTGCCGACTTGCCGCCGCCGATATCATCCAGCACCAGCACGTTCTTCTTCTCGATGTCGTAGAACGCCAAGGTGCCCGACAGCCGTTTATTGACGTCGAACTTCAGACCGGTCTCCCACTGCGTTCCCTCTTCGGGCGCAATGGTGGAGTCGACGACAAAGCCGGTGGTGAACGCTGCGATGACCGATGTCGGCTTCAGCGACTGCGTGTAGCTCACGTAATAGGAGAGCTGATCGTTCAGCTTGAAGATGACGCCGCCGAGCGGCAGCACCTTGTCGCCGGCCAGGTTGGTGTTCGTGATGAAGTTGGGCCGGCCTTTTCCCGCGAGTTGCTCGTACTCCATCCAGCGCACGCCCCCGACCACCGACAGCCAGTTGGTCAGATGGAACGTGTCCTGGGCGAAGAAGCTGCGGGTGCCGAGCTTGTCGGTCTGCTCGCTGTCCACCGCCGAAACGGTCGTGCCCGGCACGATCAGCCCATAGTTGGGGTTGTAGAAATTGAAGCTCGGGGTCGCCTGGCGGATCAAATCGTGGCGATCGATCGTGCGATACAGCGCCTCCCCGCCGAACAGGATCTCGTTGCGGAAACCGCCCACCCAGACGTCGCCCTGGAGGTATGAGGTGCCGTAGCTGGCGTTGCTCAGCGAGTTGCGGGTGCCGTCATTGCTGCGGGTCTCGACACCGGTCGTGGCGTTGACGCCGGTGATGCGAAGCTGGTTGGCGCTGAAGGTCTCGGTGTTATAGCTGTAGGCTGCCGTGACCTTCCAATTGTCGTCCAGCTTCTGCTCGACCGAGGCCTGCACGAGGTCGGAAGTGCCCCACATGTTGTTGAAGGGCTCGTCGAGCCGGCGTGTCTTCGGAATCGCCAGCGGAGCGCCTTTGACGAAGGCCGTGCCGCGATCGAACGGATAGATGAACTCGCGGTGCTCATAGGTGAGCTGGACCGTCGTGGTGTCGCCGTACCAGGCAAGCGAGGGATTCACCAGCATCTCGCGGTGCCGGCCAAAATTGCGCCAATAGTCCTCGCTGACACCGTAGCCGATGAAGCGGTAGGCCAGGCCCTGGTCGCCGATCGGACCGGTGACGTCGAGCAGGCCGTCGGCACCGCTGCGGTTGTTGGCGTAGGTCGAGCCGAGCAGCGTGACCGAACCGTGCTGATAGAGTTCGGGACGCTTGCTGATGGTGTTGACGATGCCGCCGGGATCCATGATGCCGTAGAGCAGCGAGGCTGGCCCCTTCAGCACCTCGACGCTGTCGACCGCGGCATTGAGGCTGCGCCCCTGCACCAGCGGCATGCCGTTACGCATGATCGAGCCGTCGCGGTTGTCGCCGAAGCCGCGGCGGATGACGGCGTCCTGGGTACCGGCGAGCGTGTTGGTCTGGGTGATCCCGCTGATGTTGACCAGCGCGTCGTCGATGTTGCGCGGAAGCTGGTCCTTCAACACCTGCGCAGGCACGACGTTGACCGTCTGCGAGGTGTCGAGCGGTGAGGCGCCGCTGCGCAGCGTGGTCGAACTCGGCATCGCGCGATAGCCGAGCTTGGCGGCTTGCTGCGCGGCGGCCGCAGCGGCGGCGCGCTCCGAGAGCGTCGGCGCTGCGGGTGCGGGATTGGCGTTGCGCTGGCGCGCAATGGTCTGCGCACGGCGTTGCGACTGGCCCGACGCGCGTGTCGGCTTCGGCCGCTGCACCGGCGCATCCACCGTCACCGGCGGTAGCGCCGATTGCGCCTGCGCAGTCGTCGTGTTGGAGGGAGATTCGGCGAGCAGTACGGCTGCGCCAATGAGAAGACCTGCACGGCTCTTGCCGGCACGATGACGACGATGGCCGCTGACACGCTGGCCATCCACGAAGGCACGCACTTTCATTCCACTTCAAGTCACGAACATTGAAGTGTGCGCCTGTAACAGCCGCTGGACGTGAGGAGAACCGTAAGGGGAGTTGAATTGCTCTAGTGTTGAGTGGTTCTAAGCGCGGAATAGCACTGAACGGCAATCAACGATTGATGTCGCGGCGAGCGCAACACGCTGCGCGCGAATTCGCGGCAGCGTGTCACGGAATTTTCACATCTCACGCAATGGCGGGCGTGATCAGCTCGTCGAGCTTCCGCTTGAGCGCGGCGCCATCGGACAAGGCGCGGATCGGCGGACGCACGCGCAGCCAGCCTGCATCGCCGGTCTGGGCCGCCAGGATCGCCTTCAGCGTCGCGAGGAACGACGGCGTGTTCAGCACGACGTCGATCGCGGCTTTCATGCGTGCCTCGACATCCTTGCCCTCGACCATGCCCTTGACCAGCTCTGGCACGACGTTGGCCATGCCGCAGATGGTACCTGCGCCGCCGGCGGCGATCGCGCGGGTGATGTCGGCTTCGTTGCCGACGGTGATGGCGAGCTCGGGAGCTGCGGCACGGAAGGCCTGGAACTGCTTGAAGTCGCCGCTGGAGTCTTTCAGACCCGCGACGATCTTGCCGTAGCGCTTGCGCAGGTTGGCGGCGACCGTCGTCGGGATCGCAACGCCCGACACCTGCGGGATGTGATAGAGCGAAGCACGCAGCCGATCGTCGGCGACGCCATCGATGATCGCGGCAAAAGCGTCCTCGATACCTTCAGGGGTGACGCTGCGATCGAAGTAGGGCGGCAGATACAGCACGTGCCGCAGTCCGAGGCCGAGCACAGCGCGCGTCAATGCGATGCTGTCGGAGATCGCGGGAAAGCCGCCGCCGATGCCGATGCGCTCCGGCGCGACGCCGGCCTTGAGCACGGCTTCGATGGTCGCGACACGTTCGGTGACATTGAACGAGGTGCCCTCGCCGGTGGTGCCGAACAGCACGACGCCGTCGACGCCTTTGCCGAAGAGCTGCCTGGCGTGAGCCGCGAGCTTTGCGGAGTCCACGCTGCCGTCCGCCGCCAGCGGCGTTGCCGACGCCACCCAGAACCCGCGAATTACCTCCGTCATCTCACCACCCGTTGCTGCGGCCCCGGACTAAGCCTTTGATCTCGAAGGATCTTAGGGCGCAGTGTCGGACCTTGTTTTTGCTTTACTTTTTCTCTTGTACCTTACATACAAGACGGACGCAAATCCTTTCCGCCATCATCATGCGCCATAGGCGCAAACCAGATCCTGAGGAGGTCTCGCATGAACATGGTGACCCCCATCGAGCGTCCCGACCAGGTGCTCGGCGCGCTGCGCGACAAGCTCGGCGCAGCCGCGGTGCTGATCGGCACCGACGTGCCCGCGCGCAATTGCAACGACTGGAGCGCGAGCCTGCCGCAAACCCCGCTGGCGGTGATCCGGCCGGTCGATGCGCAAGGCGTTGCCGATGCGATTGCAACCTGCCGGCAGGCGCGCTTGCCCTTCGTGCCGCAAGGCGGCCTGACCGGGCTGTGCCGCGGTGCCTCGCCTGAAGCAGGCTGGGTCGCGATCTCGCTCGAGCGCATGACCGGCATCGAGGAGATCGATCGTGCGTCGGCGACGATGACGGTGAAATCAGGCACGCCGCTGGAGGCAATCCAGAAGGCCGCCGACGAAGCCGGCTTCTTCTTTCCGCTCGACCTCGGCTCGCGCGGCTCCTGCGCGATCGGCGGCAACCTCTCGACCAATGCCGGCGGCAACCGCGTGATCCGCTACGGCATGACGCGCGAACTGGTGCTCGGCCTCGAAGTGGTGCTGCCCGACGGCACCATCATCACCAGCCTCAACAAGCTGATGAAGAACAACGCGGGCTACGATTTGAAGCATCTCTTCATCGGCTCCGAAGGCACGCTCGGGATCATCACTCGCGTGGTGCTAAAACTGTTCCCGAAGCCGCGCTCGACCATGGCGGCGCTGTGCGCGCTGAAGGACTATGCCGCGGTGATCGCCCTGCTCGACGCAGCGCGAAGCGGGCTCGGCCCGCTGCTGTCGGCATTCGAGGTGATGTGGCCGGACTATTGGGACGTGATCACGAATCGCGCCGGGGTGAAGCCTCCAGTCGCGGCAGGCCACGGTCTCTACGTGCTCGTCGAAGCCCAAGGCACCGACGAAAGCCTGGATGCACCGCGCTTCCAGAACTGGCTCGAAGAGTTGATGGAGCGCGGGCTGCTGGCCGATGCCGCCGTGGCGCAATCGCTGGCACAAACGCAGGCGTTCTGGCGCGTGCGCGACATCTGCGCCGAGTTCGGCCAGGTGCTGGGGCCGCACATCTCCTACGACATCGGGCTTGCGGTGGCGCGGATGGACGAGTTCGTCATCCGCTGCAAGGCGGCGCTCGCTGATGGCATCAAGGGCTGCGAGAGCGTCTATTACGGCCATATCGGCGACGGCAATCTGCATCTCGTCTCATGGGTCACCGGTCTTTCCGTCGAGCAGCAGCCGAAGGAAGAGATGGACGCGATCATCTACGGCCTCGTGCGCGAGCTGGGCGGCAGCGTCTCCGCCGAGCACGGCATCGGCACGCTGAAGAAGAAGTGGCTGGGTCACGCCCGCAGCGATGCCGAGATCGCGCTGATGCGGACGCTGAAGGCCGCGCTCGATCCCGATCATCTGCTCAATCCCGGCAAGGTGATCTGAGAGAGCCGATGCGCTCCTTGAGGCTCGATACGCCGAAATCGCTGTCGCAGCGGGTGGTGCTGCGGCTGCGCCAGGCCATCATCGACGGCGAGTTCGCGCTCGGCGCCGCGATCTCCGAGGAGATGGTGGCGAACTCCTTCGGCGTCAGCCGCACGCCGGTGCGCGAGGCGATGGGCCAGTTGCAGGCGCAGGGGCTCGTCGTGATCCGGCCGCAGGTCGGCAGCTTCGTGTTCACGCCGAGCGCGGAGGACATCAATGCGCTCTGCACCTTCAGGATCGCACTTGAGCCCAAAGCCGCCGAGCTCGCCTTCCGCCACGATCGCGACGGTGCGGTCACGACGATGAGCGAGGCGATCGCGGCGATGGAGCCGGCGCTCGCGGCAAAGGACAATATCGGCTATGGCCGCGCCGATGCCGCCTTTCACGAGGGGCTGTTCGCGCATTGCGGCAACCGCTATCTCATCGAGTCCTATCAGCTCGTCTCCGGCCGCGTCGCCGCGCTGCGCACCAATTTGACCTCGCCGATCGACGTGCGCACCCGCTCGTCCTTCGAGGAGCATCGCAAGCTGCTCGATTTGTTCACGCGCGGCGAGTTCGCCGCCTTCGAAGCGCTGATGACCACGCACATCACCAATTCGGGCGTGGTCTACGCCAAAGCATTAAAAGTGGATTGAGCGCTTCAGATTTTGTTTGAGCATGATCTCTCCGGAAAACCGTTTCACACTTTTCTGGTCATGCTCTACCGCGCGTCGTTCGATCCCGGTCTGTCCAGGAAATCCAGTGCGGTGTTGATCTGCTCGAGCTGATGCTCGATCCTGTCGCGGTCCTCGACCGACGGCGCCTTCTCGAGCTGTTCGACGAGGCTCTGCTTTCGCAACAGCAAGTTCTCTATGACCGTACTCACAACTTCCCCATCGCCAGAGGCGAACATCGAGGCAATATCAACACCCCGGACGTGAGCGCGCGCGGCAGGGCTCCGCGCAGGCCCTCCATCAGAATGTTCACGGAGACAGATGGTTCCTGCGGGTGAGCCACAACGCATGCGGATGGAACTATCGCCGCAAGCTGGCCCAGACGCCGCCCAGGATCAGCAAGCCGCCGAGAAGGTGGATCAACTTCGGCGGCTCGCCCAGAATCGCAAAGGACAGCAGCGCGCTCGCGATCGGCCCGAGATAGAGCACGAGCGAGGTCCGCACCGAGCCGAACTTGCCGCCGAGCCAGGCAAAGCCGGCATAGGCGAGCAGGCCGGGAACGACCCCGGCGAAGACATAGGCCGAGAGCGCCTTGGTGCTGAAGACCTGGGCCGGCATCGCCCACATCTCCATGACCGCGAGCGGCAGCGAGAACAAGGCGCCGGCGCCCGAGAACAGGCTGATGCGCGCAAGCAGGGACGCCTTCGGTGCGGCGCGCGATTGCAGCAGGGTGTAGCCGGACCAGCCGAGCATCGCGATCACGACGAGGCCGTCGCCCGAGGCTGTCTCCAGTTCGATCAGCGTCTGCGGATGGCCGCCGGAAATGATGAGCAATGCACCTGATAGCGCGAGTGCCGTGCCGAGCCATTGCAGCAGGCCGACGCGCTCCATACCGCGCATGGCAGAGATCAACAGCACGGTGATCGGCGACAGCGCCATGATCAACGCGATATGGATCGCCGTTGTCGAGACGCCCGCGGCGTAGACCGGACCGCCGCACAGGAACATGCCCATGAAGCCGGCGGCAAGAACCGGCCAGATGTTCTTGCCGAGCGGCACGCGGCCGTCGCGGATCTTGGCAAGCGCAATCGGCGCGAGTCCGACGGCGACGATGCTCCAGCGAAAGAAGGCGAGCGCGAAGGGCGGCACAGAGCCCGCGAGCCCGCGCGCCAGAATCTGGTTGGAGGCCTGCGCGGTCGCCACCAGGACGAAGCCGATCAGCGCGATCGCGCCGAGCCAGGCGCCTGCGGACGATGCCGCGCCGGCGCTCGCTTTATGTCCGTCTTCAGACGTTCCTTCAAATGTCCCCTGGCCCATGAACCAATCGAATATCCGATGCGTGCTCCGGTGAGAACCCGGAAGACGGCTTGCTTATGGGCATATGCGGCGGTTGCAATGCTCCCCCGGTCGAGATGATGCCCGCGAGCCCGGATTGCCGTTAGGGGAACCGCAATCTTTCACGCGTCCGTCGGTTGTATTCGCGGCCCCGCAGCCCTATGCGTAGGCGCCATGGACACCCAGATCATCACCGCCGAGAAGCCCCTGATGGCGCAGGCGCGCCCGCGCAAGCCGGCGCCGTTCCTCCCCATGAGCCGCGCCGAGATGGATGCGCTCGGCTGGGACGCCTGCGACATCGTGCTGGTGACCGGGGACGCCTATGTCGACCATCCGAGCTTCGGCATGGCGATCATCGGCCGGCTGCTGGAGGCGCAAGGCTTTCGGGTCGGCATCATCTCGCAGCCGGACTGGCATTCGGCCGAGCCGTTCAAGGCACTGGGCAAGCCAAAGGTGTTCTTCGGCGTCACCGGCGGCAACATGGACTCCATGGTGAACCGCTACACCGCGGACCGCCGCCTGCGCCATGACGACGCCTACACGGCGGGCGGCGAAGGCGGCAAGCGGCCGGACCGCTGCACCGTCGTTTACGCCCAGCGCTGCCGCGAGGCGTTCAAGGACGTGCCGATCGTGCTCGGCGGCATCGAGGCCTCGCTGCGCCGGATCGCACATTACGACTACTGGTCCGACAAGGTGCGCCGCTCGGTGCTGGCCGACGCCAAGGCGGACCTCTTGCTTTATGGCAATGCCGAGCGCGCCGTCGTCGAAGTCGCGCAGCGGCTCGCCGCCGGCGAGGCACCGCGCGAGCTGAACGACATCCGCGGCGTCGCGCTGTTCCGCCGTGTGCCCGAGGACTATGCCGAGCTGCATGCCGACGATCTCGATTCCGCCGACGAGGGCGCAACGCGCCAGAAGGGCTCGACCGTCATCCGGCTGCCGGCACTGGAGCAGGTCGAGCAGGACAAGGACGCCTATGCCCGCGCCTCGCGCGTGCTGCACCGTGAAAGCAACCCCGGCAATGCGCGGCCGCTGGTGCAGCGCCACGGCGACCGTGATCTCTGGCTCAACCCACCGCCGATCCCGCTGACCAGCGACGAGATGGACGCGGTCTACGACCTGCCTTACGCCCGCGCGCCGCATCCGTCCTATGGCGACGCCAAGATTCCCGCCTGGGACATGATCAAGTTCTCCGTGACGATCATGCGCGGTTGTTTCGGCGGCTGCACCTTCTGCTCGATCACCGAGCACGAGGGCCGCATCATCCAGAACCGCTCCGAAGGCTCGATCCTGCGCGAGATCGAGAAGATCCGCGACAAGACGCCGGGCTTCACCGGCGTGATCTCCGACATCGGCGGCCCCACTGCCAACATGTACCGGATGGCGTGCAAGGATCCGAAGGTCGAGGCCGCGTGCCGCCGGCCGTCCTGCGTCTTCCCCGAGATCTGCCCGAACCTCAACACCTCGCATGACGACCTGATCCGGCTCTATCGCAAGGTGCGCGAGACCAAGGGCATCAAGAAGGTGATGGTCGCCTCCGGCGTGCGCTACGACCTCGCGGTCGAGAGCCCCGAATACATCAAGGAGCTCGTCACCCATCACGTCGGCGGCTACCTGAAGATTGCGCCCGAGCACACCGAGCGCGGTCCGCTCGACAAGATGATGAAGCCGGGCATCGGCGCCTACAACAAATTCAAGCGGATGTTCGATGAAGCGGCCGAGCGGGCCGGCAAGAAATACTATCTCATCCCCTATTTCATCGCGGCGCATCCGGGCACGACCGACGAGGACATGATGAACCTCGCGCTCTGGCTCAAGAAGAACCGCTATCGCGCCGACCAGGTGCAGACCTTCCTGCCCTCGCCGATGGCGACCGCAACCGCGATGTACCACACCGGCGTCAATCCCTTGCGCGGCGTGCGCCGCGGCGGCAGCGACAAGGTCGAGGCGATCAAGGGCCTGCGCCAGCGCCGCCTGCACAAGGCGTTCCTGCGCTATCACGACCCCGACAATTGGCCCGTGCTGCGCGAGGCCTTGATCGAGATGGGTCGCCGCGACCTGATCGGCTCGCGTCCCGATCAGCTCGTGCCGGCGCACCAGCCGCCCGGCACCGGCAAGGCTGCCGGCACGAAGCGGCCGATGCGTCCGGGCGGCAAGACGCAGCGGTTCACGACCAAGGGCGTGCGGGTGATGAAGTAGCGGGCGCTGCTCGCTTGCTAGAGATCAAGCACCACCTCTCCCGAAACGGCATCGGTGACGCCGCGTCCGTTGCCCTGGTCCTCGAGCACCGACCTGAAACTGTCGAGCGTCTTGATCATCGCCGCGCGTGCCGCAACCAGCGCGTCCTGGCTGGACCACGTGCCGATGAGGCAGAAGGTCTGCTTGCCGGTCTGGATGATGATTCCGCGCTCGAGACCTGGCCATTTGGCCTTGCCGTTCCGGTGCGCGTCGAGGAAGGCGGCTTCCTCGCCCTGCTTCACCTTGAACTTCACCACATTATAAACTTGCATAATGCGCCTCCGAAAAATGGATTGATGAAAGCGGGCACCGAGGTCGCGGCGAAAGGTGCAGATGGCCACCCGGCGATTGTTGCCCTCGCACGCAGCGCCGTCACCGTGACAAATCATCATGGCGACCGGGAAACGGCGCGCTGGCGAGACGCAGTGCGTCCAAAACAAAAATGTCGAAAACAACCCCATGCACAGTAGACGGCATGTGCGAGATCAATGGGTTACGCGCTTTGCGGAGAACGTTGACCCGTCGGGCAAAACAGGCGCATGATGGCATTATCGGCCGCGTGGGATAACGCGGGCCCGTACAGCTACTCCGTATCAATATTCTCCAGCTTTATACCGCGTCCGGCGCCCAGGCTGTTCGACGCGCCGACGCCGGTTGACCTTTGCCCCATCATGTAACATATAGAGTTACATGAAACGAGATAGCCGTTTATCCGGCGTGCTCCACGTGCTGCTGCACATGGCGCAACAGCCGGGCCCCTTCACGTCCGAGACCCTGGCGAAGGCGATGGACACGAATCCCGTCGTGATCCGCCGCATCATGGCGGGCCTGCGGGACCTCGGTTATGTCCGATCCGAGAAGGGACATGGCGGCGGCTGGACGCTGGCCTGCGACCTTTCGAAGGTGACGCTGCGCGACGTCTACATCGCGCTCGGCAGCCCCGCGCTGCTGGCCATGGGCAACAGGACGGAAGCGCCCGGCTGCCTCGTCGAGCAGGCCGTCAATGCCGCGCTCGAGAAGGCATTTCACGATGCGGAGGCGCTGCTGCTGGCGCGCCTTGGTGAAGTGACGCTGGCGATGCTGGGCGACGATCTGAGCAAGCGCCTCGGATCCCGAAAACTCCAAGGCATGAGCGCGCATCACGCGTGATCAGCTCCATTCAACAGGACGACATCGTGACCGACATTCAAAACGCGTTCGTCGATCCGCAAATGGTGGCGAAATACACGGAAGGACCGCCGCGGTTCGTGCCCGGCTACAATTCCATGCTGTCCATGGCGGCGATTCTTCTGGCGGAGCGTGCACGAGAGGATGCGCGTATCCTCGTCCTCGGCGCCGGCGGTGGCCTGGAGCTGACGGCTTTCGCGCAAGCGCAGCCGCGCTGGAGCTTCGACGGCGTGGACCCGTCGGCGGCGATGCTCGATCTCGCGAAACAAACGCTGGGATCGTTCGCTTCACGCGCGCGTCTGCATCAAGGCTATATCGACGATGCGCCGGAGGGGCCGTTCGGCGGCGCCACGTGCCTGCTGACCCTGCATTTCGTCGATGTCGAGGAACGGCGTCGCATAGCCTCCGAAATCCGCCGCCGCCTCATGCCGGGCGCGCCGTTCGTGACGGCCCATTTCAGCATCCCCGGCGACGACGACCAGCGGCCGCTTTGGTTCTCACGCTATTCCGCGTTCCTGGCATTCTCCGGCGTCGAGCCGGAGAAGGCAGCAGCCGCGCGGAACGCCGTCACCAACCATCTGGAAATCCTCACGCCCGCGCAGGATGAGGCGATCCTGCGCGAGGCTGGGTTCTCCGAGCCAAGCCTGTTCTATACCGGCTTCACCTTCCGCGGCTGGGTGGCCTACGCGTGAGACGCCACGGCTTCGTCAACACGCCGGGCATTCATGCAAAGCCGGTTACGCCAGGGCGTGCAGTCATCATTCGTAGCTCGCGACAGAGGTCGCGTCCGCTCTGCCCTCAAAACCGGACATCGCCAGTTCGCGCCTGCGAATCGGAAAAGGGCCAAAAGGCGACCTTTCAAAACGCGAAGTTCGCTATGTCAGCCAGGTAGTGTCCAAGAACTGCAGGCCAAAGTGCCCCGGATCGGCGGTACAAGATCATCAACAAGCCACCTGTCACCACAGCCGCGCCAATATTCCCGAAACCCGTCCACCAGTGATAGGCGCCAAACAAAAAAGTTGTTGCGAGAACCAAGGCATAGCCGTCATCCAAATAGCTCTGGAGCAGATGACGCGCACAGCGGCGGAATACGATCTCCTCACTAAAGGCAACTAGCCCAAGACCAAAAAAGGTATCGACGACATGTAGCCAGCCTTGCGCTTCAGGATATGCCCCGAGCACTGTTGCAGGTAGGACTCCATTAATGGTTCGTCGCATCCAACCACCCAAATAGTGGTCCGCGAGGACAATGCCGACAATCCAGATGGTCACTTCCCATCGCGCTATTCGAAGTGGTTCAAATCGGAAGGCTATCGTCCGGGCAGCAGGTATGGCGCTCAGAACTGCCAAAGCCCCGAGGCGGCCTGCGTAATCCCAAACGATCCATGCTGCCGGATCGGATTGTTGCAGTCTTACAATTTGCGACACAACCATTGGGAAAAGGGCCGCCGCGAACCAGAGAGGCGTGGGTATCGAGCGAGCCATCATCAGGTATCTTTAGCGCGGCTAATAGATTCACCGCAATGCGGCCTAGCGAGCAGGGCACGTCCGCTATGGGTCAAAAGCAGCTGTCAGCCAATCAGTCAGGCGGCGTCCGGCTTCTCTCAAGGAGCAGGCATGACGATGGTCTCGTGGTGTTCAGTTCAGGACCTAGCAGACCATCTTCCGTGACCAGATACGGTCTGCGCACGGAAACCACAGTTGAGCGGCGGCCTTCTCGGTACGTGGGGGAGCATCACCGGCGTTAACCCTGTCGGCAAATGAATCGCCATGGGTCGGCAGCCGTCGACAAGTTGCCTTATTGGCGCGGACAATTTTCAGCGGCACTAACCGAGGTTAGAGGCGCATTATGCTGAGAATGGCGTTGCTGGGCCTCCTTATCCTGCTGAGTGTAGGAGTGCTGTCAGCAATGGAGCTGAGAGCCCCACCGCGTCGCGCAGTCGCGATCGTTCAGCCACCTGCCGAGCAGGACGCAGGCATTTCCGCTTCACATGGCGCGCTGGCGAAGGCCGATCGCCTCGAAGTTGTTGCTGTAAGCCGCGAGATGCCGACACAGGCTGCTTTGGTCGAGGACCGCGTTGCTCTGCCAGAAGGCATCCATATCGGTAATACCGGTTCGTCCGAGCCGAAGCCTGTCGCCCGTCATCGGCACAATTCGAAGAAGATCGCGACCGCTGAGCATCCAAAACCCAGGCCCAAGCCCACGCCGAAACCAAAGGCAACCGTCGCCAAGCGAACTGACAATGTCCGGAGTTCAAAGGTTGCCAGCGATACCGAGCCCTGTCGGCTCAAGGCGTTTGGTGGCTTGCGCAAGGCATTGAATTCGACCGGTTGCGAAATCTGAGGACGCCTCTGCGCCTGGCAGATCGAATGATCTGAGCTCGTGGTCCGCTGCAGGGCAGAAGCACCATCCAGTTCGCTTGCTTCGAGCATCCTGTCTGCTCCGCCCAGCAGACCCATCGTGGCACGATCTCAACGTCGCTTTCGGGGTCAGAAGCGGAAGTTAGACTATTCGATCACCTCGTCCGCAAACGCCAGAAGGGCGGAGGATTTCGAGACGTTTCGCGCCGAAGTCATCGCGAACCATGGTTGCAACACCCGTCATGTTGCCGCTTGGTCGCGACAGGCTTTGCACGAGGCCGAGCCCCACGGGATCGGCGACAGCCACGAAAACAATCGGAATGATGGAGGTTGCTGATTTCAGGGCTTGCGCGGCCAGCGGTCCCGGGGCGACGAGCACATCGGGAGTTAAGGCGATGAGCTCGGCGGCTAAAGCTGACGTGCGATCCGGGGCGTAACGATATTCGACGAGCAGGTTCTTGCCCTCGATCCAACCCTTCTCCCTTAACCCGCTGAGCCATGCGGCGTGAACGGCGTCGCGCGCCGGATCATCTGCCCAAATGCCAAGGAAACTCATCCGCCGAGGCTTCCCTTGTGCATGCAAATGCCTCGGCTGAACCAGCAGCGCCGCAGTGCCCGCCAGGAACTCCCGCCGCTTCATTCGATCCTCATCGCAGATTGAGGACGACGGGACGCAGAGTATCACGTCTCGATAGTTGCTGCACTCGCAGCGGGCGGGTACGGTCGTATGGGCGGAGGACCGGTACGGGTCACCGAACGACCTAACGTGAGCAAATCCGGTACGCCATGCCTTGACTGAACGGACCTCAGCGGGTGGGTCGCCACTTCCCAGATGGGGCTCAAGCCGTCCAACCGTGGGGCCTAATCTGCTTCTCACTGGGGAGCGGCACTTGCGGGGACAGCCTTCCATGCTGCCATCTTCGCGAAGGGGGGCCGGGTGAACGCCGCAATTTCCGACCTTCAGAGTTCGCCGACGGCACAGAGCGACGACATTTCCGCAAGACGGCTCGCTTGCGAAGCAAAATCCTCGAAGGCTGCGACCGCGTCGCGCATGTTGTGGCAGCCGCGACTGTCGAGCGACGAGTCGACGCGAAGGTCGAACAGCTCCATCCAGAACAACGGGCTGTCAGGCAAGCCGGCTCCCAGCGCTTCGAACATGCTGATCTCGCAATCCCCGACCCGTTCGAGTGCAACCGTCCGGGAACCATGGGCGATATGAGGAATTCCGAGCAACTTTCCGTAGCCTCGCAGTATCTTCACGTTGATGGGCGGCGTGGCGCCGTCACTGCTGGACATCAAGGCCTTCGATATTCTTGGAGAGGATGGGGGTGCCCCCGAGGACAAAACACCAGTCTCAGGGCAGGCGACTGATTTAAGTCACACGGCACCGGCATTCTTGTTATCTTGAGCCAATAACTTGATTTTGCGTGCCGCGATCGCGCTCCCAACAACAGAACGACGAAAAGGGTTCGCTGTGCCTGCTGCCCGTTCGCCTCAGTTCCAATCGCTGCCCAGTGCCACCGGCGCGATCGCACGCCTGGTCTGGGCCCGCCTGCTGGAGGTCGGCATCCAGGCGGACAGTCTGTTGTCCAGGGTCGGATTGACGCGCGCGCAGATCGAAGATCGCAAGGCGCGCCTTGGCGCTGAAAGCCAGATCCGATTTGTGGAGCTTGGTGCCGAGGCGCTGCAGGACGACACGCTCGGATTTCATCTGGCACGGGACTTCGACCTGCGAGAAATCGGCCTGCTTTACTATGTCACCGCGTCCTCCGGCACGGTCGCCGAAGCCTTGTCCAAAGCGGAGCGCTATTGCCACCTCGCCAATGAAGGGGTTTCGCTGCGATTCGCCGCGAAGGAGATGAAAATTGCGCTGAGATATGTCGGCATGGATCGGCGATCGGACCGGCACCAGATCGAATTCTGGCTGACCACCATCATTCGAATCAACCGCGTCCTGACCAACCGCCGGCTGGTCCCGAGCCAGGTCCGGGTCGCCCATCGCCGCCGCACGACACCCGCGGACGTCAAGTCGTTCATGGGGTGCGAGATCGAGTTCGGTTGCGACGTCGACGAGATCATCTTCCCTCAATCAACGGGCCTCATCCCGATCGAGAGCGCTGACCACTATCTGAACGATCTGCTGGTCGCCTATTGCGAAGAGGCGCTGGCGCACCGCAAGTCGCGCGCGACCTCGCTCAGATCGAGCGTCGAAAATGCGATCGCCCCCCTGCTCCCGCATCGCGAGGCACGGGTCGAAGAGATCGCCCGCCGCTTAGGCATGAGCCATCGCACGCTGGTGCGGCGCCTCGCTTTGGAGGGATTGACCTTCAGCGGCGTCCTTGACGAGATGAAGATCGATCTCGCCAAGAGCTATCTGAAGAACGACGAACTGCCTATTTCGCAAACCGCCTGGCTGCTCGGCTACGGAGAAGTCAGCGCGTTCACCCACGCCTTCAAGCGCTGGACCGGAATGACGCCAAGGCAATGGCGTGCCCTGGACACCCCCAAACCGGACCACGACGCAGGCGACGGGCCCGCTCGTGACCCGGTTTCCTCCGAGATGCCCATCGCAAATCGCCGAGACCATCCTTAAATTGCCCCCATGAAGAAAATCGGATTCCTGTCCTTCGGACACTGGACGCCCTCGCCGCAGTCGCAGACCCGCTCGGCCGCGGACACGCTGCTGCAATCCATCGAGCTTGCCGTCGCGGCGGAGCAGTTAGGGGCGGACGGCGCTTACTTCCGTGTGCATCATTTCGCACGCCAGCTCGCCTCGCCCTTTCCGCTGCTCGCCGCGGTCGGTGCGAAAACCAGCAAGATCGAGATCGGCACCGCCGTCATCGACATGCGCTACGAGAACCCGCTCTACATGGTGGAGGATGCCGGCAGCGCCGATCTCATCGCCGGCGGGCGGCTCCAGCTCGGCATCAGCCGCGGCTCGCCCGAGCAGGTGATCGACGGCTGGCGCTACTTTGGTTATCGCCCGGCCGACGGCCAGAGCGATGCCGACATGGGCCGGCGCCATGCAGAGGTCTTCCTCGATCTGCTCCGCGGCGAAGGCTTTGCCGAGCCCAATCCGCAGCCGATGTTTCCGAACCCGCCGGGCCTGTTGCGCCTGGAGCCGCATGCCGCGGGCCTGCGCGAACGGATCTGGTGGGGCGCCGGCTCGAACGCCACCGCGGTGTGGGCGGCGAAGCTCGGCATGAACTTGCAGAGCTCGACGCTGAAGAACGACGAGACCGGCGAAGCCTTTCACGTGCAGCAGGCCGCCCAGATCCGTAGCTTTCGCGCCGCGTGGAAGGAAGCCGGCCACACGCGTGAACCTCGCGTGTCCGTCAGCCGCAGCATCTTCGCGCTGATGAACGATCGCGACCGCGCCTATTTCGGCGGCGAGCGCGGCGGCGAGGACCAAATCGGCTTCATCGACCCGCAAACCCGCGCGATCTTTGGCCGGAGTTATGCGTCCGAGCCGGACGCACTGATCGAGCAGCTCCGGCAGGACGAGGCGATTGCGGAGGCGGACACGTTGCTGCTGACGATCCCCAATCAGCTCGGCGTTGACTACTGCGCGCATGCGATCGAGGCGATCCTCACGCAGGTGGCGCCGGCGCTGGGGTGGCGGTGAGGCATTAGCCACACGCGGCCCCGATTCAGTCGGCACCCAGGCTGTGGCTGATCCGCGTCACGACGCCATCCCATTGCCGCTTCTCGTCCGCGGGATAATTGATCAGCACGCAATGCACGTAGCGCTGCGAGAAATTGCAGCGATCATACCAGATCTTGTCGCGCTTGACGCTGGAGACCACGAAGAAGCTCGGGGTGATCCGCTTGTAGACGATTCCGGATGGAGGATTCTTCCTGGCCAGGAATTCGGCTGGCGAGAGCCCCTGGTTCGGAACGGCCTGCACGGTGAGATCGGCGCGGCCATCCGACGTGCGAAATTGCTGGCCGTATCCGTCAGGCTTCCCGGCAAGCTCCGAGAAGAGCGAAGCGGGGATTTCGACCGAGGTGCCGGACTCGGGAATGCGGTAGCCGGTCCAGCTCTCTGCGCGGGCACCAGCGGAGAATGCCGCAAAGAGCGCAATGACGACAGCGGCTGTTGTCTTCATGTCGACCTCATCAAGTGCGTGGCGCCAGTTGCAGCTCCATCAAGGCGATCCTCTTCAGGTTCGCCACATCGCGCTCCCCAGCACCGGCCGTGCGCAGGATGGATTCGGCGAGCGCACTGACATGTGAGGCATGCACCGGCTCCGGCAGCGTCGCCACCGCTGCTTCCAGGGCGGCGGTCATCAACTCGATCACTTCGGGCGAAAATTCGGCGTTGGAAAGGTTCTTCATCTCGCGCTGCCGGCTGCTTTTGCAGGCCGCTAACCCAACGCCGGGAAAAAATGGAAGTTCCTGCGCGGGCGGCAAAAGCTCGCCATCAATTCGAAGGCGACGCGCTGAACAGCGGCGAGACGGCCCACCTACGTCGTGCCGGCGTTTGGTGGCGCTGCGGCCGGCGATATGCCCCCGGCCCCGCGCGCGTTCACGGGAAATATTTCGCGCCGGCAACCCGATGAGCTCAAGTCGCGGCCTGGTAGTGCGTGAGCGACGCCGGCTCTGCGCTCTGCACGACCACCGTCTGCATCCTGATCTGGCTTCCGATCACGAGCCCGGTGAGCGAGAGCATGAGGCCCAGCGCCGGCGGCGCGAACAGGGCCTCTTCCTGGAACATGCCGTTGAGCAGCACGACCATGACGCCGAAGCCTGCGAGGCCCTGCGTCAGATATCCCGATGATGCGTAGAGGCGCCATGCCCTGAGCGCCATCGCGAAATAGAAGCCAAGCGGCACGAGGGCGGCGATGCCCATCTGGTAGATCAGCACGCCGATCGCGCTCTCGACCGCGCCCTCGGTCGTTCCGGCCTGCTGTGCTGCGCTCCAGTCGATCGAGAAATAACCCTCCGACAGGTTTCCGCCAACTCCGAGACCCCGGCCAAACGGCTTTTCCAGAAATCCGTTCAAGCCCCCCATGAGACCAAGAACGTGATAATCGCCGATCTGCAAGCCGACACGAATCGCAGCGACGGCAAACACGGTCAAGGCCACGAAGCCGAGCAATAGCGTCACCATGGCGCCGAGCAGACGGGTCGCCATCCAGGCTGCGGCGACGAACACCACCACGATCAGCGCCCCCTTCACGCTGCAAAAGATCAGGAGAGGCAACGCAACGAAGGCCAGAAACGGGCGCCCGACCGAAAACAGGAACAGCCCGAAGAAGGCGATGCCATACCCGAAGCTGATCGGGTGCATGTTCGGGCCGTGGATGCGCAGGATCTTCGACAGCCCGAAGCCTTCGAGCAGGGGCGTATTCAGGAAGTCGAAACTGAAACGATCCTTGAGGTCGACAGGCACGTTTCCGGTGGCGCGCATCTCGGCTTCCCATACTCCCGAACGGGTCGCCTTGAGCTCGTCGAAACCCCAGAACGTATAGCCGTTCGTAATCGCCAGCCAGAAATCCCGGAACGCAAACTCGACGTAGCCGCAAATGATGAGAATGACGGCGAGCGTCACCAGGAACGATGTCGCGCGAACTTCATAGGTCGCCGCCGTCAGCAACGAGAGCTGGAACAGAAACAGCGGAAGCACGATGTTGCGCAAATAGACCGTTGCCGCCTGGCCGTCCTGGACGAAGCCGATCGCGAAATAGAGCGCGACCACGGCGAGGGTGACGACGCCCCAGCGCATGATCTGGTTCACCTCGGCCGATCGATTCCTTTGGCCGAACACGTAGAGGCCGAACGTCGTCAGCCACATCACGGAGCAGACGAGGAAATTGTAGCCCTTGATGAAGTCGAGATCGGACGGAGCCGGGACCAGTGGCGACAGGATGGAGACGAACAGGTTCTGGAAGAACAGGACGAAGATCGCGATGGCCGGCGCGTAGGTCGGCACCGTGACGATGATTGCGATTGCGATCAGGACCTCGACGGTCAGGGACAGGACCGGGCTCGCCACGTGCAGCACCGGAACAAAGCCGATCGTTGCGATGGCGATGCACAGCGTCGGGATCACCTCGCGCAACGGCGACGGCCCGGCAATGCCGGCCTGCACGGCGTGAAGCTGCGGTGAGTCCCCGCCACTCATGGGTCGTCCTTTGGCGTAGCGCGGAGGCCACGATAGCGGCGGGATATGTAAGGTTTCGTTAACGATGGCGAACCGGGATCAGCGCCGGCCCGGCTTCGCCGCGCCCAATAGCGCACGCATCACGTCGGGATCGGGCTTGCCCGTGCTGCTGTCGACAAGGCCGAACCCCTGCGCCAGCTCCCAATGCGCCCAGCCCCAGCAATGCGCCCGCGCATAATCGGTCACGGCCGCGAGCCAGCGCAGGCGGCTGTCGCGGGGCGCGCTGGCTTTCAGCACGCCGAACTCGTTGACGATGATCGGCCGTGAAAACTGCTGCTGCCATGCGACGGCGGGCGCGAGCCATTGATCGACATCAGGCTTGTCCCTGGCGACAGCAATCGCCGTGACGAGCATGGCAAGCGCCCTCGTCGCGCCTCTCATCTGCAAATCCTGGCGGAGCGCCTGAACCTTGGGATCGCCGGCATTGATCGGGTAAGGCAGATCGATGATGTCGTGCAGCGGATCCTGCGCATCCCAATGGCCCTGATGTGTGAACACCATGGGATCATAGAAATGGATGGCGTAGACGACGTTGGGATCCGACAGCGGACGAAAGCGTGGCAGTGAGTCCGCGCGCTGCCAGTTGACCGGACCGACGATCAGGGTCGTGGCGGGAAGCAATTGGCGAACGGAGGCGGCGAGCGCTTCGACCTCCGTTTGCCACCTGTCGGCGTCGATATCGGGCTCGTTGAGCAGTTCGGCGAAGACGCGGTCGGCCGGAAAAGACCGAATGACCTGCGCGAGCGCGCTCCAGGCATCCTGCATCTCGCGCGACGCCGCGTCGGGATCATCCTTGTGCAGGCGATTGAAACGCTCGCCGGGATGGAGATCGACGGAGACGGAATAGCCGAGCGAGGTGAGTTGCTTCAGCGCCCTGTCGAGCGCGCGCAACGTCTCGTCGCGCTCCGCCTTCGCGGTGAAACGGAGCATCACGCGCTCGGCGGGCACCGGCAGCCGCACATGGCTCATGCCCGCCTTGCGCAACTGCTGGAGCAGCTCGCGGCCTGGGGCTGCGGATTTCTCGCCGTTGATCCAGCCGTCGGCGTTGAAGCCGCGCGACAGCGCGGCAAGCCTCTCCGGCGCGACCGTTTGCGGCACGGGCACGCAAGTGTCCGCAGATGCCGGCGCGCCGAATGGGATCGACAGCAAGATCGCGGCAACGAGCAGACGACCGCGCGACGTCATCGTCAAACCGCCCGGCTTAACGCGCCGCCGTCAGGATGGGGTGCCGCGGAGCCCGCGGGCGCATGATTGACGACGAGACCGGTCGGCACGGTGTTGTATCGCGACAGTGCCGCGGTCACCCGCCGCATCGCCGCCGAACCGAGCTCGCCGGCGCGCACCACCGGGATGATCAGATCCGCGTGCGCGGCCAGTGCGAGCGCGTCGGGCTGCAATGCGAGATTGCTCGCATGGATGACGATCAGGTCGAACTCCGAACGAATATCGTCTTCCAGCCGCGCATCGGCCTTCCTGCCGGCACTCAGCAACTCGATGATCGACTGAAGGCCCGCCGTGGTCGAGCCGTCCTGCCATTCGGTCACCGGTGGCTGGGCGCCCGCGAATTCCGGCTGGAGCCGGATCAGCACGCTCATCATGCCGCGATTGACGGCCGCGCGATTGAGGGAGCGCGCAACGGTGTTGCCGCCGGCGCTCTTGCCGACCGACAGCACGAGGGCGACCTTGCAGCCACGCACCGGCGTGCGGTCGATCCGCTCGAGCAGCGGACGCAGATAGGCGCCGAGATCAATCTCGGCCGTCGGCGCAATCGGCCGTTGCCAGACGGTGTTCGTCGCGGCTCCCGACGCCAGTTCGGGAATGCGGGCCCAGACCGGGAGGTTCGGCATCGCCTCGGGTGGAGGCGCAACAGGCGCTGGAGGCTGGACTTGCCGGCTTTGCGTGACTTCCGCCTTCGCCCGCGCGGGCGTTCGCGCCGGAGCCTCTACGGGATCGGGCCGGTCGGACACGCTTTCCATCGCCGCAACGGCGGCGGTCGACGCCAGCAGCGAGCCGATCGTGAGCGCGGCGAGCAGCAAGGCCAGCGGCGGACGCGTCGAGCGCAGCGGCGGAATTGCGGGCGAAGCGATCTTGGTCTGCGAGCTCTGCAGCTGACGCTGCTCGTTGGTCGTCTTGAACCGCGACAAAAACTGCTCGTAGATGTTCTTGTTGGCATCGGCGTCGCGCTGCAGCTCCTGCAGCTTCACGAGCGCCTGACCGTCGACCAGCATCTGCGTCTCGACCGCCTTCAGCTGCTTTTCCAGCGCATTCTGCTGCTCCAGCTGCGCCTCATATTCGGACTTCGCGGTGTCGATGTTCTTCTTCCGCTCGACCTCGATCTGCCGGTTGAGATCGGCGAGCTGGCTGTAGGAGATCGCAAGATCGGGATGACGGTCGCCGTAGACCGCCTTCTTCTGCGCAATCTGGTCGTTCAGGGTCGAACGCTGCGCGCGCAGCATGCTCAGGAGGTCCTGCTTCACCGGGCCTTCGACATTGGCCTTGAGGTCGCGCTGCACCTGCTCGTAGCGCGCCTTGGCTTCCTCGGTGCGAAGACGCGCGGCCGAGACCTGCTGATTGATGTCGGTTACCCGCAATTGCTGGGTGGTGGAATCCTTGCCGGCATTGAGGATCTTGTGCTCGAACCTGAAGGCCGCGACGGCATCCTCCGATGCGCGCAGGCGCTCGTTCAATGCCTTCAGCCGGTCCTTGAGCCAGTCGGCCGCCTCGTCCGTAGCCTCGGTGCGAACACGGCCCTGGCTGGCGACGAACGCCTCGGCGATGGCGTTGGCGTATTGCGCCGCCCGTTCCGCGCTGTTCGAGGTGAACGAGATCGCAATGACGTAGGTGAGCCCGCGGCGGGAGATATCGAGGCGGGCGCGGAATTTCTCGAGCAGGCGCGTCATGTCGGTATGACCGCCCGCGATATCCGCGTCGTCGGCGATCTTGAGCTTCTCGATCAGGGGCCGGAGAAAACCGTCCGATTTGGCGATCTCGATCTGGCTCTGAAGCGCGGCGGCGTCCTGGCCGATGCCCGGCAGCACGTCCTGATCCGAGGTCACGCGTAGCTCGCGAGGATCGAGGACGACCAGGGCCGTCGCGGCATACCGGACCGGCAGGACCATCAGGACAACGACGCCGAGGGCGAACAGCGCCAATGCCAGCGTCAGGATGCGCCGGCCATTCTCGCGCAGGAAAGCGAGCGCGCCGGTGACGGTCAGCGATCCCTTGATCAGCGCGGGCGAGGCGCTGTCAGGCTTCGCCGCAGCAGCCCGCGGCGCTTCCCACGAAGCCGCAGGCTCCGTCGGGGCGATGCTTCGCGGAGATGCGCTTCGACCGAACGCCATGGGATTGGACTCGAAATCAACTGACAGGCACAGCCTGGAGGCTTGCTACACCGTAAATATCCATGGTTAACCGGCGGTTACGGCTGCCCCGCGACGGCTGGTTACCAATTGGTGAATGAGATGGCTCTCGTGGCTATGGCGGCGGCTCACCAATTGATGCGGACACCGACCTTGCCGGCATAGGCAAAGCCGCCGCCGTCGAACCGGCTCTGGTAGGACGCATTCGCGTAGAGCGTCGTGGCCGCATTCACCTGACCGCTCACGCCAGTGTTGATCTCGCCCCACAGGCCACCCAGGCTGGCGTAAAACGGAACGGGTCCGGCTTCCGACGAAAACAACGTCGTCGGGTTGCCCAGAAATTCGTTCCACAGATTGGGACGAACCCATGCTGTGATCGTCTGCGGGCCGTTGTCGATCGACCAGGTTCTGCCGAACCTCGCACCGATCCGGGCCGCCAGCGAGTCCACGTCAGTGAAACGGATTTGCGCAGCCGTATCGCTGGCACCGTTGATGTGGATGTTTTGATAGACGAGTTGCGCCTGGGGTTCGATGAAATAGCCGCCGCCGAGCGTGAAGGGATAGCCACCCTCGATCGACGCGGCGCCGCCCTGGGCGCCGGTCTTCAGCGCCGGAAGGTCCTGGTTGGCCGTGCTGCGAATGTCATAGAACGTGCCCTGGGTGATCGCATCGATGTACCAGCCGGCCGGACCAAAATGGGTCCAGTAGCCCCCGAGCGTGTAGGCGGCGAAAGTGCTGTCACCGATCTGGCCGTCGTAGTGAGCAACTCGTCCCTGTGCACCGCCGATCGCGAAGTAGGCACCGGCCTGATCGCGCGAGCCGTCGGGATTGTCGTGCCGATAGACATCCATGCCGCCCTGGAGCGCCTGGAAATTGTAGGAGAAATGAGGGCCGGCCGAGCCGCCAAGAACACCGAGGCTGTCGCCCTGTTGCGTTCCATTGACGCCAATCACACGGGCCCAGCCGACCCTGGCGTTCTCGGGACTGGCGCGAAAACGCTGATCTTCCTGCTCGCCCATCCGCTCATGCAGGGAGTCGAGCAGATTGCGACCGTACAAAAGCGCCATCGCCGGGATGGCCGCATAGAGTGAGGTCTCCGGCCTGAAGTCGGGCGTATCGTCGCCGCCACCACCACCGCCGCCTCCACCACCACCTCCTCCGCCACAGATGGACAGGTCGGGATGATTGGCACAGAAGCCGCCACCTCCGCCGCCGCGACAACCGGGCAACTCCGGGTGGCGCAAGCAGTCGAGGTTTGAGCGCAGGTACCAGGCTTCAGGGTTGCTGGCATCAACGCTCGCGCGGAACAACGAATATCGGTAAGGGCCGGCGAGGACCGACCGGGACAGACTGAAAGCATCGGGCGCCGTCGTCGCGCCGTTGACCGCATCAACTACGAGGATTCCATTGCCGGTCGTGAGCGCACCGGCGCCAACGGTATTGGTGATCCTCAAGAACGAGTTGCCGGTTGCTGTGCCGCCATTGACAACGAGCCTGTCCGATGGCGAGCCATCGGTTCCTAGAAACGTGTTGAGCCCGATGGTGCCGCTTCCGCCCACATAGTTCACCACCGTCAAGGTCTTGTAGCTCGACAACTGAGTCGGATCGCCGGCAGGCGGTGTGAACTGGATGAAGCTCGAGGTGTTGGTGAGGTTGGTGACGTTGGAGCTGCCGGTCATGGTCCATTGCGTGCCGCCCCTCAGCGTGACATTCGACGTGCTGCCCGCGTCGGTGAGTGCCGCGCCCTGCAGGGTCGATCCGTCCGAGACGAGATTGAGCGTGGAGCCGCCGCCGACGGTCAGCCATTGGCCATTGTTCACCACCGCCTCGATGCCGGACAGGTTCACATTGCTCGTGCCGCCGGTCGCGGCAATCGACGCTCCGTTCGGACTTGTCAGGATGGATACCGTCAGCGAGGCATCGCCGCCGCTGACGTTGAGGGCGTTCGAGCCGGCGCCATTGGCGGTCAGATCCGCGGTGCTGGTGAGCGAGCCGCCACCGGTCACCGCAGCCGCAGCCGCGTTCGCCCCCGTTGTCGTGACTATGCCCCCAATCACACTAACGGACGAGTTGGCTCCGGTTGCCAGCAAGCCGCTCGCCGCCGCGCCTGATGTCGTGACGGTGGCGTTCTGAAGCGCAACGTTACCCGCGTTATCTGCCTGGACACCCACTGCATTGTCACCGCTGGTGCTGGCGGCGGTCCCGATGCCGGTCACGGAGCTGCCGGCTCCCGTTGCCTGAACCGCGATGGCGGAGTTGCCGCCGGTGGTGACGCTGCTTTGATTCAGCACGATGGCGCCCGAAGAAATTGCCTGCGCGCCTGTGCCGCTGCTGCTGTTCGGAACGGTGACCGACAGGCTCGTCGCAGTGATCGTACTGCCGGAACCGCTCGACTGCAGGCCGATTTCGCCGCCGCTGCCGCCGGGAGCCGAGACGCTGCCTCCGCTCAGCGTGATCGTCGCGCCGTCCAAGGCCTTCGCCCCGACGTCTCCACCGCTGCCGGACAGAGTGACCGCCGTGTTCGTCGCCTTGATCGAGCTTCCGGTCGATTGCGCCAGCAGGCCGGTCTCGCCGCCACCATTGCCCTGAACGGTGATCGTATTGTCGATGAGCGTGACGGTTCCGGTGGCGTCCGCGCGAACGCCGACGTCACCGCCGCCACCGCCGGGCATCGAGAGCGTTGTGCCCGTCGACGTGATCCGGCTGCCGGCACCATTGGCCCAAAGGCCCGTATTGCCACCGCCGCCTGCGGCGTAAGCGACCGAGCTGTTGAGCAGATCGATCGAGGCGCCGTTTGTCGCCTTCGCCGCGACGTTGTTGCCGGCGCTGTTGAGGTTGATCGCAAGGCCTGTGGCGTTGATCAGGCTGCTCGATCCATCGGACTGGAGCGCGATTCCGCCGCCCCCGAAAGCCGGATTGATAGCCGAGCCCGGCTGAAAGACGATCTGGCCACCGCTTTGCGCCGACGCGGCGATGCTCCAGTTGCCGTTGATGCTCGATCCGGCGCTGAAGATGATGACGCCGAAGGTGTCCGCGAGACCGCCGACGCTGCCGCCGTTGAAGGGATTGATGGTGACGTTGTTGGTGACGATCTCCGCGTTCGAGCTGGCGTGAACGGCGGGCGTGCCGGTCAGCGTGGTGTTCGGGGCGATCGAGCAACTCGTGCTGCTGGTGGAGAATGTAACCGTCGAGTCGGGCGCCACCGTGCAGGTTTGGGCTGCGGCCTCATCAACGAAGGAACCGGCCAGGAGCCCGACGCAAACGGCAAGGCAGACTCGCCTTTGATTGATTGAAATCATCGCGCCACTCCCTGAACGTGCCTGCCGTCAATTCTGACAAAACGAAGGGCAGAGACGCCGTTCTGGCGCGAAGATGCGTAAAATCGATTCTATCTGAGATCGAAAATCATGGTCTCATCAATCCCGCTTGAGCTCGGCGTGATTGTGGCGACGACCAGGTGCAGGCATAATTGGTCTCGACATGTCGCCGACCGGCAACAAAAGGGACAGCAGTTCTGACAATGTAGTCCCGGCCCTGGGGCGCAGAGCGCTCGATCGTCACGAGGCGCTTCAGCTCGACTTTACCCTGCCCATCCGGCACCCCGCCCGATCCGGTTCCACCTGCGGATAAATTGTACTATCGTCGTCATGCGCCTAGCGCGGTCGAAGGGGGAGCCGCTTGGAGTTCTTTTCGCACCTTCCAATTCTCACATCGTTCGCTCTGACCTTGATGCTGACGCTGGTGTTTCCGAGCCTGATGGAACGCCTGCATCTTCCCCGTCCGGTCGGATACATCCTGGCGGGCATCATCCTTGGTCCGAGCGTCCTTTCCGTCCTCAATCCCGAGGGCAAGGTCGTCACTTTCTTCGCGGAACTCGGCAAGCTGCTGCTGATGTTCTTCGCCGGCTTCGAGGTCAACATCGCGAAGTTCAACGAAGCCAGACACAGGGCGGCGACGTTCGGCCTGCTCACCTTCTCATGGCCCTTTGCGCTTGCGATCGCGATTGCGGCCTCCATCGGTTACTCCGCGAATTCGTGTGCAGTGATTGGCGCAATTCTCGCGTCCCACACCTTGCTCGGGCTGCCCATCGTCAAGGAGAAAGGTCTCATCGATCACGAAGTCGCCGTCGTCACGGTCGGAGCGACACTGTTTACCGACATGCTCTCGATTCTCGTGCTGGCGCTCTGCGTGCCAATCCACGTTCGCGGGTTCGACCCGGCCGGGGTTCTGGTCACGCTGCTCTGGCTGGCGATCTACGTGCCGGGCGTGCTGATCGGATTGAGCTGGCTCGTCAAGCGCCTCCTGGCCGTGTTCGGGACAAGCCGGGTCTCGAGCGCGCTGATCATGTTGCTGGTGATGGCCATTGCCGCACAGGTCGCGGAATGGATCGGCATGGAAGGCATCATCGGGGCCTTTCTGGCGGGCGTGAGCCTGAAGCGCGCTTTCGGCGAGATCAAAGGTGATGACTCGCTCGAGATCATGAGCCAGGCCCTGTTCATTCCCGTCTTTTTCATCGCCGCCGGCTTTCTGGTCGACTTCAAGATCTTCCTTGCGACGTTGCGCGACCAGCCGTGGCTGGTGCTGGGCGTGCTCGCAGCCCTGTTCGGCGGCAAATGGCTGGCCGCAGCCTGTACTGCGCGGCTTTTCGGCTACGGCAAGCCTGAGCGCGATCTGATGTTTGCGCTGACAGTGCCGCAGGTCGCGGCAACGCTGGCTGTGGCGCTCGTTGCTTATGGGACAAAAAATGCGGCCGGTGAACGGCTGATCGACCAACCGATGCTGAACGCGACCGTGGTCCTCGTCATCGTGTCGTCGCTGGTCGGACTGGTCCTCACCGAACGCGCGGCCGGACAGATGAAGCAGGCGCCTCCAGCGCCGGGACCTGCGGGCACAGCAAGTGGCTTGCCGGAAGCCGCGCCGGGACTTCAATCGGAGTCCTGACTGGCGTCACCCCCGCGCCGGCTCCAGCGCAATCGGAATGGAGTTCCGGCGCGCCATTCAGATAAAACAACGAACTCATACATATCTGAAATTGCTCGTGATTTTTTCACCGCAATGATCCAGCCGTCGGCGCCGACCTCGGCCCGCCCGCTGCCGTAGGGAATTTCGGCACGCCTCACGACAGCGTGCGCCTTTCGCTCCGGGATCGTAGTATTGTCGTTGGAAGCCGCCGACGCACGAGACCGAGGATCTTGCGTATCCACTCGATCGCGGCGCTCGACGAGATGCACTCCAGAATCAGGCTGATGATCGCGACTGCGGTCGGACGGCGCAGCAAATGGAGGACATGATGGCGTGGCGTGACGACAAGGCCCGGGCAACCCTGATCCGCGATGCAGCCGGCAGCGTGGCGCCGGGCAAGAGCCCCCAGGCCTTTGCCGAGCCCCTGTTCGGCTACAGCAACATCGAGGATCTCGACAATTACGACGCCGCCTCGCTCGCCCTCCTGGCGGAGCACGCCTGGGAGCATGTGCAGCGGCGTACGTCGGGCAGCGCCGATATCCGCGTGGTCAATCCGACGTTGCCGAACGGGCGCGAGATTTCCGTGCTCGAGATTCTCAACGACAACATGCCTTTCCTGTACGACTCCACGATGGCGGAACTCGCCGAGCAGGGCATCGAAGTCACCCTCGTCGCCCACCCGATCATCGCCGTGGAGCGCGATGCCGAGGGCAAGCTGCTGCGGTTCTACGGCGAGACACTGCCGGAGGGAGCGAGAGGCGCCCGCGAAAGCCTGATTCACCTCCACATCACCCGCCTGGACGCCGACGCCGATCGCCAGAAGCTGGTCGATGGACTGACCAGGGCATTGAACAACGTCCGCGCCTGCGTCACCGACTGGCGCGCCATGCGTGATCGCGTCGAGGAAGCAATCAAGACGTTCTCTTCCAATCCGCCGCCGCTGCCGATCGACGAGGTCGCCGAAGCCAATCAGTTCCTGCAATGGCTCTGCACGGACAATTTCACTTTCCTCGGCGTGCGCGAATATCGCTTCTCACCCGACGGCGATGCGTCGGACGATATTACAACCGGCGAAGGCCTCGGCATCCTGCGCGATCCGGATGTGAAGGTCCTGCGCCGCGGCAATGAAATGGTGGTGATGACGTCGGAAATTCGCGAGTTCATGCACGAGCCGACCCTGCTGATCGTCATCAAGGCCAATGTCTCGAGCCTCGTCCATCGGCGCATCCGGATGGATTATGTGGGCATCAAGCTCTACGCACCCGACGGCCGGCTCGAAGGCGAATTGCGCGTCGTCGGCCTGTTTACCTCCGGCGCCTATACCCGCTCGGTGCGGCAGATCCCTTATGTGCGCCACAAGGTTTCGCGGGTCCTGCAGCGCGCCGGCTTCGACCCGAACGGCCATTCGGGCAAGGCGCTCATGCATATCCTCGAAGATTATCCGCGTGACGAGCTGTTCCAGATCGACGTCGATACGCTCTACAACTTCGTCATCGAAGTCCTCATCCTCTATGAACGCCCGCGCGTCCGGGCGCTGGCGCGGGTCGACAAGTTCGATCGCTTCGTCTCCATCCTCACCTTCATTCCGCGCGACAAATACGACACCGACGTCCGCACGCGCGTCGGAGCCTTCCTGTCGCAGGTCTACAAGGGAACCCTGTCGGCTTCCTACGTATCATTCCCCGAAGGCGCGCTTGCGCGCGTCCATTTCATCGTCGGGCGCTATGAAGGCAAGACGCCCGTCGTCGAGCGCGCCACGCTCGAAGCCGGCATCAGCGCCATTGCCGCGACCTGGATCGACAAGCTGAAGGCCGCGCTCACCGCGACGACCGACGGCATGCGGGCGCGCATGATCGCCAATCGTTATGCCCAAGCCTTTAGCGGCGGCTATACCGAGGTTTTCACGGCGGAGCAGGCCATCGCCGATATCGCCACCATCGAAAGGCTGACGCCAGCCCGCCCAGTGACGATTTCGGTGCACCGCGACAAGGACGAGGACGATCTCCGGCGCTTCGGCCTGAAGGTGTTCTCCGACGCCGCACCGCTATCGCTGTCCTATCGCGTCCCGGTGATCGAAAATCACGGCCTGCGCGTGGTCAACGAACGCACCTATCAGATCGTGCCCGGCAACAGGCCGGAGCCGGTCTGGCTGCACGACATGACGATCGAGACCAGTGACGGCCGGCCGATCGAGACCGACCCGGAATTCAGCCGTCGCCTGGAAGCCTCGATCATGGCGGTGGTCACAGATCGCGCCGAATCCGATGGATATAACGCCCTGATCCTGCGCACCGCCCTGGGCTGGCGCGAGGTCTCGACCATCCGTGCCCTGTCGCGCTATCTGCACCAGATCCGCGCTCCGTTCACCCAGGATTACATGTGGGAGACCTTGCGCAAGAACGCCGCGATCACGGCCAACCTTGTTGCACTGTTCCAGACCCGCCTCGATCCACGCCTCGTCCTGACGGATCGCGAGCGTTTGGCGCGCGAGACGACGCTGCTTGCCGAGATCGAGGAGCAGCTCAAATCCGTCGCCTCGCTCGATGAAGACCGCATCCTGCGCCGCTTCACCAATCTGGTGCAGTCGACCATCCGCACCAATCTGTGGCAGATCGGCGAAGACGGACATCCGCGTCCGGTCATCTCCTTCAAGTTCGACGCGCGGCGGATCGACGATTTGCCGGCGCCGCGACCTCTCTACGAGATCTTCGTCTATTCGCCGCGGGTCGAAGGCATTCACCTGCGCTTCGGCAAGGTCGCGCGCGGCGGCTTGCGCTGGTCCGACCGGCCGCAGGATTTCCGCACCGAGATCCTGGGCCTCGTGAAGGCGCAGCAGGTCAAGAACGCCGTGATCGTGCCGGTCGGCGCCAAGGGCGGTTTCGTGCCCAAGCGCCTGCCGCCGCCGTCCAATCGCGACGCCTGGCTCGCGGAAGGCACGGAGGCCTATCGCATCTTCGTGCGCTCGCTGCTCGAACTCACCGACAATCTCGACGGCGACGTCGTCGTGCCGCCCGACTCAACCATGCGCCACGACGGCGACGACCCCTACCTCGTGGTCGCCGCCGACAAGGGCACCGCCACCTTCTCCGATGTCGCCAACGCGATCTCGGCCGAGAAGAACCATTGGCTCGGCGATGCCTTCGCATCCGGCGGCAGCCAGGGCTACGACCACAAGAAGATGGGGATCACGGCGCGCGGCGCCTGGGAGGCGGTCAAGCGCCACTTCCGCGAGCTCGGCACCGACATTCAGACCATGCCGTTCACCGTTGCCGGCGTCGGCGACATGTCCGGCGACGTCTTCGGCAACGGCATGCTGCTCTCGCCGGCGACAAGGCTCGTGGCCGCCTTCGATCACCGCGACATCTTCATCGATCCTTCGCCCGACCTTTCGACCAGCTTCGCCGAGCGCAAGCGTCTGTTCGACCTGCCGCGATCGAGCTGGCAGGACTACGACAAGTCGCTGATCTCGCAGGGCGGCGGCGTGTTCCCGCGCACGCTCAAGGCGATCCCGCTCGCACCGGAAGTACGCAGCCTGCTCGATCTCGACAAGGAGCAGGCCACGCCGTTCGAGGTGATGACGGCGATCCTGAAAGCGCGCACGGACCTGTTGTGGTTTGGCGGCATCGGCACCTATATCCGCGCATCGGCGGAGAGCGACGATCAGGCCGGCGACCGCGCCAACGATCCGATCCGCATCGCAGGCGCCGATGTTCGCGCCCGGGTGATCGGCGAAGGCGCCAATCTCGGCGTCACCCAGCGCGGCCGCATCGAAGCGGCGCAGAAGGGTGTCAAGCTCAACACCGACGCCATCGACAATTCGGCCGGCGTCAACACCTCCGACGTCGAGGTCAATATCAAGGTCGCGCTGGCGCGCCCCGAACGCGAGGGACGCCTCAGCTTCGCGGACCGCAACAGCCTGCTTGCCGCGATGACCGACGAGGTCGGCACGCTGGTGCTGCGCAACAACTATCTGCAGACGCTGGCGCTCTCGCTCGCCGAACGCAAGGGCGTGGCCGAGACCGGCTTCCTCACCCGCCTGATGCAGTCGCTCGAGCGGCGCGGCCTGCTCAGCCGCGCGGTGGAGTTCTTGCCCGACGACGCAGCGCTCGCCGAGCGTACACGGCGCGGCCAGGCCCTGACGCGGCCCGAGCTTGCCGTGCTGCTCGCCTACGCCAAGCTGACGCTCTACGAGGACCTGCTCGTCACCAGCGTGCCGGACGATCCTTATCTCGCCCGCAGACTGTCCCTGTATTTTCCGCGCGAAGTTCCCGATAAATTCCGGACCGCGGTCGAGCTCCATCGCCTGCGACGCGAGATCATCGCGACCAGTCTCGTCAATGCCGTGATCAACCGCGGCGGCCCGGCGTGTGTCGTGCGCCTGACCGACGAGACCGACGCCGATATCTCCACCATCGTCATGGCGCAGGTGGCGGTCGACGCGATCTACGAGCTCAGGCGGCTCAATGACGCGATCGACGCGCTCGACACCCGCATCGACGGGCAGTTGCAGCTCGGCCTCTACGCGACGGTCCAGGATCTTTTGATTTCCCGCATGGTCTGGTACGTGCGCAATGTCGATTTCAAGGACGGCCTCGAGGCGGTGATCGGACGTTTTGGCCCGGGTATCCGCGAGATCGCGGCCTCCCTCGACACCACCCTGCCGCCGGACCTGCAGGCCGCGCGCGGCAAGCGGCGCCAGGAACTCACCGATGCCGGCGTCCCGGTCGGCCTCGCCGGCGAGCTCGCCGATCTCGACGCGCTGATCGCGGCACCCGATATCGTGACGATTGCCGAGCGCACCTCCCGCGCCATCGGCGATGCCGCCGCAACCTTCTTCGCCGCCGAGGCGAATTTCCGTCTCGACCGCATCATCGCGGCCGCGCGTAGCGTGCCGGCAAACGATTATTTCGACCGCATGGCGATCGATCGCGCCGTTGAGCAGATCGCCAGCGCCGAAAGAAGACTGGCCGCAGATATGCTGGCAACCGGCCAGTCCGGCCAGCAGGCCGTCGAGACCTGGCTTGCGGCTCACCCCGAAGCGGCGCGCATCCGTCGCTCGGTCGAGGAGATTGCTGCCAGCGGCCTGACGCTCGCCAAGCTGACAGTGGCGGCGAACCTGCTGGGGGATCTGGTCAAAGTCTGAGAGCGTGCGAGGCAGCGATGTGAAACCTAGCCGGCGAACGGAGGAACCCCATGATCCACGCCACTTGCCATACCGCCGATAATGTCCGCTGCATCGAGTTCGATGCCACACCGTGGTTCAGCGAGGCCGACGCTCCGAGCATCATCGATCTGGCCCGACGAGACTGGACCAGCACCGCGATTGCGGAGTCCCTCGAGCACCGACGAGGATACGAAGGCCTGCACGACCTCGTTGAGTATGCGGCGAAGCGACTGCAATCGGAATCCCTGGAGGACCCAACCTGGGAAACCTTCGCGTGTGTCGTCGATGGCCCCGAGGCCGTTGCCTGGCTCAAGAAGAACCGGCCGGGCGTTGTGGCAAGGATTTCGTAAGCCACGGGACATCGGCGGCATCGCAAACGAAGCCGGAATGGCGCGCCCGGACGGATTCGCCCCCCGACCCGATTGCGGCATTCGAGGGTGAGGCCTATGCTGCCGTCCGGCAATCACGCGGCCGCCCATCGTGCGGCGGAGGCAGCCTCACGATGGATGGTTCGCATAGCCATCCGAAAGGCCACGCCATGACCATTGCCCCCACGCTCCACCGATACCTGGCTGCTGAGAAGATCCAGTATGCCGAGATCCCGCACGTTTTCACCATGTCATCCGCGCACACGGCGGAGGCCTGCCACGTCTCGGGCGATCGTTTCGCCAAGGCCGTCGTGCTGCGGCATGACGGCGGCTATATGCTCGCGATCCTTCCGGCCTCGCACCATCTCAACCTGCCGGACCTGAAGGAGAGGCTTGGCTCGGATCTCGTGATGGCGAACGAAACCGAGATCAACCGGCTGTTCGCGGACTGCGCGCATGGAGCTGTTCCGGCGGTAGGCCGGTGCTACGGGCTCGATCTCATCGTCGATGACAGCATCCGGGCGCAGCCCGAGATCTATATCGAAGCCGGCGACCACGAGACGCTGCTCCAGTTGACGCATGCGCAGTTCGAGCGGCTGACGGCCAATGCGCCGCATGGACGCTTCAGCAGGCACGATTGACGCAGCATGGCGGCGGGATGAATTCCGTACGCCTTGTCGCGGCGCGCGTGCGGTCGCGTCCGGTTCGTAGTATAATCGCGTCACGGGGGCTGCGTTCGCAACGGAGGTCCTCCATGAAGGTCAAGGACGTGATGCACAAGGGCGTCGACTGGGTCAGCCCCGACACCCCGATCACCGAGATCGCGAAGCTGATGCAAGGGCACGACATCGGCTGCATTCCGATCGGCGATGACGACCATCTGATCGGGATGGTGACCGATCGCGACATCGTCTGCAAAGGCCTCGCGAGCAAGAGCTTCAACGCCGCGCGCATGACGGCGCGGGACGTGATGACCGAAGGCATCCATTGCTGCCGGGAAGACGACGATCTGGCGAAAGCCGTGCATCACATGGAGACACTGAAAATCCGCAGGCTGCCCGTGATCAACAAGAGCAAGCGGATGGTCGGCATGATCAGCCTGGGTGATGTCGGCCAATTCGCCACCGTTGATCTGTTGACCCAGTGCGTCAAGGGCGTGTCGGCCCATCATTGATGGCAACCGCCACCCCGGCGCCGGAACTTCGTCGCATCGCTCGCAGGCCCCCGCTGCCGGCGAGCGCGGACGTCATGACTGCGACCTGCCACGAAGCTGCTCCGCCGTCTTCTCGCCCCCATTGTCATTCAGGGAGCTAGGCGGGGCGGCGGTATGGTGGGCAAAGTTCCCAAAGGTTCCGTGTGATCGTCCGACATCCTCTGCAACGCTGCACTCATCATTCTCTTTCGCGCCGCGCGCTCCTGCGCGGGCTTGCGTCGGCAGGCAGCGCACTCGCGCTCGGCGGATGCGCAGGCCTGGGCGCGACCGGCGCGCGCTACGACGCCTCGTCGCTCTCCGTTGACCCCACATTGCTCATCACCACCACGCGCAAGCCCGTGAAGGGTGGTCGCACCAAACCCTGGTTCGGGCCGGAGCGCGCGACGACAATGACGGTCGCGCGGGCGAAGCTGGTGGCGCCGGATGAGAGCCGACTTTCCCTCGCCTCGGTCGGACTGGCCGATTGGCGCCTCGATCAGGTGGAACCGGTGCAGGCTGACATCGGCGATCTCCTTGCGCAGGGCGGCGGGGGAGGAGACGTGCTGATCTATGTGCACGGCTTCAAGCAGACATTCGAAACGGCCGCGCTCGATGCCGCCCATCTCTCCGACGGGATCAAGTTCCGCGGCCGGACCATGGTGTTCTCCTGGCCCTCCAAGGCAGGACTGTTCGACTATGCCTACGACCGCGACAGCGCGATGTATTCTCGCGACGATTTCGAACGCGTGCTCTCCTCCCTCGTGTCGGCGTCAGGCGGCGGCCGCGTGCACATCGTTGCGCACAGCATGGGAACCATGCTGACGCTCGAGAGCCTGCGTCAGCTCTATGCGCGATACGGCGACACCGTCACGAGCAAGATCGGCGCGGTCGTGTTTGCCGCGCCCGATATCGACATGGACGTGTTCACGTCGACGATCCACCGCATCGGTCCGCTTGCCGGCAAGATCACCGTGATCGCCGCGACGAACGATCGCGCGCTGGCGCTATCGGGACAGCTCGCAGGTGGAATGACCAGGGTCGGCGCCGCCGAGAAGGCTGTCATCCAGCAACTCGGCGTGCGCGTGGTCGATGCATCCCAGGAAGGCTGGAGCATCATCAATCACGATCTGTTTCTATCGAGCGCGGAAGTGCAGCGGGAGATCCGCCGCTCGATCGGCGGTACGACCGCGTAAGAGCGCGCAGTTGCGCAACTCATTCCCGAACTAGTTCTTGTCCTAATCCTTGTACTAGTTCTTGGCGTTCCGCATCTTGCTCGCGCCCCTGAGCGGGGCCGCCGGTTGAGGAGCCGGATTGGCCCAGCCTGCCATCTGCAGACAGGTGAGCAGATCGACGTAGCTTTGTATTCCCGCGGCCGCAGCCTCGCCTTCGCAACTTTCGCGCATGGGACCGGGAACAGTCAGCCAGGTCGAGCTCAGCTGCTGCCGCGCAAGCGTCTCATCGCGCGTGCACTCGCCGGCGTCCTGCGCCAGGGCGAGCCCCGACGCCTTGTCGTCAGCGGAAACGTCCCTGCACATGGCTTCCACGTTGAAGACGGGTACGCGATCTGAAACCGGCATCGCGGGCTGGCCAAGAAGCGACAGTGCCAAAAGCGCTGCTTTCATGAGATCCTCCCTCAAATGGGGTTGGACGGGCCAATTTGGATGAGGCTAGGCTTGGTTCCTCCGGCCGGCAAACGGTTTCGTCCTTGCCCGCAACGGCCCATGACGAAGCCTACCCGGGTCTTCGCACGTAGAGCGAGATGAACCGGTCGATCATCGGGTTGATCTGCTCCGGCACTTCCAGCGACAGGAAATGCCCGGAGCCAACGGCCTTGGCCGTGACCAGTTGCGGGCACAGTGCCGCAAAACGATCCAGATCCGCGAGCCGGTGGGCCGCTTCGATGTAGAGCACCGGGACCCGGCACGCCTGGGCGCACTCACGCGCGCGATGCACATCCCAGGGGAACAGACTCGTAAACGTAGACACCAGCACGTGTTGTGGCGTCGCCAGAAAGGTCTGTTCAACATGGGCGCGGCATCTGTCGGTCGGCAGACAGGAGTCCGCCACGATTTTCCGTGCCTCGTTCGCAAAATCCGCGCCCTTCAAGCCCTCCAGATACCCGGCGAACACCGTCCCTGCCGAGGCGGGAAAGAGCACCCCTGAATCGAGCAGCACCAGGCCTGCAGGAAAGTCCGGATAGCGGGCGGCGATTTCGAGCGCCATGTTGCCACCCATGCTTTGACCCACGATGACCGGCCGTGTGATCTGCTGTTGGTTGCACAGCCAGACGAGATCATCGGCGAAGCCTTCGATCGAATACGCCTGTTGCGGCTTGTCGCTCTCGCCATGCCCCCGCAGCTCGGCATTCAACGCCCGACCTTGACGGGCGAAATACGCCATCTGCGGCGCGAAATGCGTGCGATCCCCGCCCAGGCCATGGACGAACAGGAATTGAAGCGGTCCCTCCCCGGCGATGTCGAAGGACAGCTGGATTCCGTCATGCGCGAGCTTCATGGGCCATCTCCGTATTCACCGACATGTCCAAGGCGTCTCTGGCGAGCCCTCAGTCTAGCTGGCGCACCACGGCCGATGAAGATGGGCACGACTGCTTCGCCGCGGCGCGAGCCGGGCGGCCACGCACACGGATCGCTGCGTTCAACGGAAAATCGGCAGGTTTTGGAGTGCCTGGTTTTGTACCGAAATGGCGCGCCCGGAACGATTCGAACGTCCGACCCTCAGATTCGTAGTCTGATGCTCTATCCAGCTGAGCTACGGGCGCGTGTTTCGCAAACAGCGCGGGGGTGGCCCGCGACGCATCTCCCGGAGGCCGGGAGGGGTGCGAAAGAGCGCTTTGACTAACCGCTCTTGTCCCGATTGGCAAGGTCCGGGTTGGGGAGATTTTGCAGGGAGATGACGGTTTCTACCCCGTCATTCCGGGGCTCGCGAAGCGAGAACCCGGAATCTCGTGCCCAAAACCTCGGGATTCCGGGGTCGTCGCGTTGCGACGCTCCGGAATGACAACGTACTCGGCCTCTGGCCGACTACGCCCTCTGCCGCTCGTTGCGGATGGAGAGGAGTTCCACGGGGCGGTCGGGGATCACGATCCGGAAGGTGGCGCCGATGGTGCCCTCGACCAGGTGGATCTGGCCGCCATGGGCGCGGACCAGCTCGGCGGCGATGGCAAGGCCGAGACCGCTGCCGCCGGGGCGGCCAGAGGTCTGGAAGGCCTCGAACAGATGGTCCCGGGTCTTCTGGGGGACGCCGGGGCCGGTGTCGGAAACCTCCAGGATGGCGACGGCGCCCTCGCGTTTGCCGGTGATCCGGATCTGCTGCGCCCCGCCGCCCTCGCCCGATGCATGGCTTTCCAGCGCCTGGGCGGCGTTGCGGACGAGGTTGAGCAGCACGCGGAAGAGCTGGTCGGGATCGGCATCGATCGCGAGCCCGCGCTCGATGGCGGCGACCCAGGCGATCGAGGCATCGCTGGCGAGGCCCGCGGTCTCGCGCACCTCCAGCACCACGGGCTCGATCAGGATCATGCGGCGGTCGGGCGCCGCTTCCTGGGCGCGGCCATAGGACAGCGTCGACTGGCAGAAGGCGATCGCGCGCTCGAGCGAGCGCACCAGCTTCGGCGCAAAACGCTGCACCCGCGGATCCGGCACGCTGGCGAGCTGGTCGGACAAAAGCTGGGCCGAAGCCAGCAGATTGCGCAGATCGTGGTTGATCTTGGACACGGCGAGGCCGAGGGCGGCGAGCCGGCTCTTCTGATGCAGCATCGACATCAGATCGCGCTGCATGTCCGACAATTCGCGCTCGGCGACGCCTATTTCGTCGCTGCGCTGGCTCGGGACGATGATGCGCGCCGAGCTTTCTGGGTTTTCGTGGAAGCCGACCAGGCTCGCCGTGAGCCGCCGCATCGGGCGCACGAAGAGATAATGGAGCGCGAGATAGACGAGGCCCGCGGTCAGCACCGCGATGATCAGCGCGACCACCACGACGTTGCGGGAGAAGCGGTACATCGACTGCCGCAGCGGCAATTCGTCGGTCACGATCTCGATGAACTGGGCATTGCCGACGCCGGGCCCGACGATGCGGATGGCCTGGTTGCCGGTCTCCAGCATCATCCGGAACGAGCCGGTGATCGCCTCCCACACCGTCATGTCGCGCAGGTCGATGTCGTGCTCGATGGCCGTGGGCAGGTTGTCGCTGGCGAGCAGCCGGCGCTGCTGTCCCATCTTGATGGCGACGGCGCGGGCATTGATGCTTTTCAGGATCTGGCGCGACAGCGAATCGGGGACCATGCCGAGCGGCGCGGCGTCGAGCACCAGTGCCGCCGTGTTGGCCGCCGCCACGCGGTCATTGAGCCGGTTGACCCAGAAGTTGGCGATCGCGGGCACGTAGAGCAGGACGGCGGCGATCATCACCAGGGGGACGGTGAGCAGCAGCAGCTTGCCGGACAGACCGAGCCCGCGCGCCCCACGGGGCCGCATCGCCGGTTGGCCCGGCTGATCCGTATCCTGGACCGGCTGGAGGTCTGTCGCTGCCACGAAATCTGCCCCTGTTGGCCTTGTAATAGAGCCTGGCTGATGGAGGATGCGACCCGCCCGGGGGCCGGGTCAAATTACGGATCGCTAATCTCCCGAGGTGGGATGTAAGCGCGGATATCGCGAGTCGCTACCTCAAGGGTTAAAAACCCCGCACAAACAGCGATATTCACCGGAATCGTGCGCTCTTGCGACGTTGACGAAAACAAGACGCTCCCTTATAAGCCGCGCAAATTGTCCGCGATGACCCGGTGTGACGCCGGGAGCGGCTCTCTTGGGGCCGAAAACGGTCCGTTTTGGGCCGCATCTTCCGGACTTTACCATCAATTCTACAGGCAAATTGCCCGGTCAGCGGAGAAAAACCCGTGAAGCGGACTTATCAACCCAGCAAACTGGTGCGCAAGCGCCGTCACGGCTTCCGTGCTCGTCTCGCCACTGCCGGCGGCCGCAAGGTTCTCGCCGCCCGCCGCGCCCGCGGCCGCAAGCGTCTGAGCGCCTGAGCCGGACCCCCATTTTTGGGATTTCATCATGGATCGGCTGAGGCAGCGGGCGGATTTCCTCGCCGTTGCCAATGGCGCGCGGGCGAATAGTCCCGCGTTCGTCCTGCAAAGCCGTGGCCGCGACGACAACGGCCCGATCCGGATCGGCTTCACCGTCACCAAAAAGAACGGCAACGCCCCCGAGCGCAATCGCATCCGGCGCCGGCTTCGCGAATTGGTGAAGCGGCTCGATCCGGTGTCGATGCAACCCCATCATGATTATGTGCTGGTTGGCCGAAGGGACGCGCTCTCGCGCGACTTCACGACCATGCTCGACGATCTGCGCATAGCGTTCACGAAGCCCGCGCGGCATACGCACAAGAGACGCGGTCCAAAAATCGACGGCTCAAGAACCGACGGCTCAAGGCCCGGCCCTGTTCCTGCGACCAGCCGCAAACCGGATTGATGACGAGACCATAGTGATGACCGACAATCGCAATACCATCCTCGCCGTCATTCTCTCCGGCCTGGTGCTGATCGCCTGGCAGTATTTCTACAACGTGCCGCAGATGGAGAAGCAGCGCGCCCAGCAACAGGCGCAGGCCGAGCTCCAGAAGAGCACGCCGCAGCCGACGGCGTCCGCGACGCCGGGCGCCGCGCCGCAGCCCGGCGGCGCAGCCCAGCCGTCGACACCGGCCGCGAACCAGGCCCAGCCGGTCGTCGCCCGCGACACCGCGATTGCAGCCGGCCCGCGCGTGAAGATCGACACGCCGCGACTTGCCGGCAGCGTCTCGCTGAAGGGCGGCCGCATCGACGACCTCGCGCTGGTGCAATACCGCGAAACGGTCGACCCGAAATCGCCGCCGATCGTGCTCTATTCCCCCTCGGGCACCGCAGAACCCTATTACGCCGAGTTCGGCTGGGTGCCGGCGACCGGCGTGACGGCCAAGCTGCCGGACGCCCAGACCGTCTGGCAGCAGGACGGCAGCGGCAGCCTGACGCCGACGACGCCGGTGGTGCTGAAGTGGGACAATGGCGAAGGCCTCAGCTTCCGCCGCACCATCTCGGTCGACGACCACTATCTCTTCACCGTCAAGGACGAGGTGAGCAATGTCGGCAATGCGCCGGTCACGCTCTATCCGTTCGCGCTGATCTCGCGCCACGGCACACCGCAGGTCTCAGGCTATTACATCCTGCATGAGGGCCTGATCGGCTATCTCGATGGCCTGCAGGAATACGCCTACAAGAAGATCGACGAAGCCAAGTCGGTGAACTTCAAGGCCACCAATGGCTGGCTCGGCATGACCGACAAGTACTGGGCCTCGGCGCTGCTGCCGGATACCAGTGCGCAGCTTCAGGCGCGCTTCTCGTCGAATCCCGTCGGTAACGTCCACACCTACCAGACCGACTACCTGCTCGATCCCGTCACCGTCGCGATCGGCGGCAGCGCGACCGCGAATGCGCGACTGTTCGCCGGTGCCAAGGAAGCCGGCGTCGTCGGCGTGTTCCCGTTCGCCGGCCTCGGCGGCTACAACAAGGAGCTCGGCCTCAACCATTTCGATCTGTTGATCGACTGGGGCTGGTTCTACTTCATCACCAAGCCGATGTTCCTCGGCCTCGACTTCTTCTACCGCTTCTTCGGCAATTTCGGCATCTCGATCCTGCTCGTGACCGTGATCGTGAAGCTCTTGTTCTTCCCGCTGGCGAACAAGTCCTACGCCTCGATGGCGAAGATGAAGTCGATCCAGCCGCAGCTTCAGGCGCTGAAGGAGCGCTATCCCGACGACAAGGTGAAGCAGCAGCAGGAGATGATGGAGATCTACCGCAAGGAGAAGATCAATCCGGTCGCCGGCTGTCTTCCCGTCGTGATCCAAATCCCGGTGTTCTTCTCGCTCTACAAGGTGCTGTTCGTCACCATCGAGATGCGGCACGCGCCGTTCTACGGCTGGATCAAGGACCTCTCCGCGCCGGATCCGACCAACCTCTTCACGCTGTTCGGGCTGATCCCGTTCGATCCGACGACGATTCCCGTGTTCGGCCACTACCTCGCGCTCGGCATCTGGCCGATCATCATGGGCATCACGATGTGGTTCCAGATGAAGCTGAACCCGACGCCGCCGGATCCGACCCAGCAGCTGATCTTCAACTGGATGCCGCTGATCTTCACCTTCATGCTGGCGGGCTTCCCGGCGGGCCTCGTGATCTACTGGGCCTGGAACAACACGCTCTCGGTGCTCCAGCAGAGCTTCATCATGCGCCGCAACGGCGTGAAGGTGGAGCTGTTCGACAATCTCAAGG
Organism: Bradyrhizobium sp. CCGB20; assembly: GCF_024199855.1. Lineage (NCBI taxonomy): Bacteria > Pseudomonadati > Pseudomonadota > Alphaproteobacteria > Hyphomicrobiales > Nitrobacteraceae > Bradyrhizobium > Bradyrhizobium sp. CCGB20. The sequence continues at coordinate 8,833,931 of NZ_JANADN010000001.1, forward strand.
CGACGTTCGCGAAGAAGGCGACGTAGCTCCCGTCATCGCGAGGAGCAAAGCGACGAAGCCATCCAGACTATTTCCACGGAGAAAGTCTGGATTGCTTCGCTTCGCTCGCAATGACGTAAGGAAACAGCGAGCCTTCGCATGACCGACGACAAAGATGCGAAGCTGATCGAGACCGGGCGAAAGCTGTTCGCGCGCGACTGGCAGTTCATCTGGGCCTCGCCCTCGATTGCGACGCTGCCGCCGATGGATGGGCTGGAGATCGCCTTTGCCGGCCGCTCGAATGTCGGCAAGTCCAGCCTGATCAACGCGCTCACGGGGCGCAACGCGCTGGCGCGCACCTCGCATACGCCGGGACGCACCCAGGAGCTGATCTTCTTCGAGGTCCCCGGGAAAAAAGACCTGCGCCTCGTCGACATGCCCGGCTATGGCTACGCCAAGGCGCCGAAGAGCCAGGTCGCGTCCTGGACCGAGCTGATCCACAAATTCCTGCTGGGGCGTGCCTCGCTCGCGCGCGTCTACGTGCTGATCGACGCGCGGCACGGGCTCAAGGACGTCGATCTCGAAATCCTCGGGACGCTCGACCGCTCCGCCGTCAGCTACCAGATCGTGCTGACCAAGGCCGACCAGGTGAAGGCCTCCGAGCTTCAGTCCCGGATCGCCGAGACCGAGGCCGCTTTGGCAAAACATCCGGCGGCGTTCCCGAACGTGCTCGCGACCTCGTCGCGGAGCTCGACCGGCATGGCCGAGCTGCGCGCCGCGATGGCGAAGCTGCTGGAAGAGCGAAGCTCGTGATGGTTCGCCTGTTGCTTGGGCTTGCCGGTTTGATGGGCGCTGCCGGCGTCGCGCTGGCCGCGGCCTCCGCCCACGGCGCCGACGCGAGCCGGCTTGCCTCCGCAAGCGCCATGCTGCTGTTTCATGCAACTGCCATACTCGCGACCGTCGCCCTGCTCGCGCGCGGCCTTCTGCACGGCGGAATTGGCCTCATCGCGGCGTTCGGCTTCGTCATCGGCGCCGCGCTGTTCGCGGGCGACCTGACCTTGCGGCAATTTGCGGGGCACTCGCTGTTTCCGTATGCGGCACCGACCGGCGGAACGATGATGATTGCGAGCTGGCTGGCCGTGACGCTGGCGGCGGTGGTGGCGCGGAAATAGTGCTCTCTTCCTTCTCCCCTTGTGGGAGAAGGTAACACCAACACTTTGCGCTGCTCCCGCCAATCGGATAGAACGCGGCCGAGTATCCCGCCAGCGAGATCCGCCTCATGACCGACATCTCCCCGCTCGACCAGGCCCGCATCCTGTCCGAAGCGCTGCCGCACATGCAGCAGTATGACGAGGAAACCATCGTCATCAAATATGGCGGCCATGCCATGGGCGACGAGGAGACCGCGAAGAACTTTGCCCGCGACATCGTGCTGCTCGAGCAGACCGCGATCAATCCGGTGGTGGTGCATGGCGGCGGTCCGCAGATCGCGACCATGCTCAAGCGCCTCGGCATCGTCTCGGAATTCGCCGCAGGGCTCCGCATCACCGACGCCGCAACCATCGAGATCGTCGAGATGGTGCTCGCCGGCTCCGTCAACAAGCAGATCGTCGGCTACATCAACGAGGCCGGCGGCAAGGCCGTGGGACTGTCCGGCAAGGACGGCAACATGGTGAAGGCGTCGAAGACGACGCGGACCATCATCGATCCGGACTCGCACATCGAGAAGGCGGTCGATCTCGGCTTCGTCGGCGATCCCGAGAAGGTCGACCTCACGCTGCTCAACCAGCTGATCGGCTACGAGCTGATCCCGGTGCTGGCGCCGCTCGCGACCTCCAAGGAAGGCCAGACGCTGAACGTCAACGCCGACACCTTTGCCGGTGCCGTTGCCGGTGCTCTGAAGGCCAAGCGCCTCTTGCTGCTCACCGACGTGCCCGGCGTGCTCGACAAGTCGAAGAAGCTGATCCCGCAGCTTTCGGTCAAGGACGCGCGAAAGCTGATCGCCGACGGCACCATTTCCGGCGGCATGATCCCGAAGGTCGAGACCTGCATCTACGCGCTCGAACAGGGCGTCGAGGGCGTCGTCATCATCGACGGCAAGATGCAGCACGCGGTGCTGCTCGAGCTCTTCACCAACCAGGGCACGGGCACGCTGATCCACAAGTGATGAGCGCGCGGCCAGGAACAGAGCTGGGAGAGCGGCGGCCTCGCCGCTCTCCCCTCGCGCGCTTGCTGATGACGCTGCCTGCCGCAGCCGTCTCGTTCTTCTTCTCCTCCGCCCCGGCCTTTGCCGATCTGAAAATCTGCAACCGCATGTCCTATGTGGTCGAGGCCGCGATCGGCATCGACGACAAGGCGGCGACCGCGACGCGGGGCTGGTTCAGGATCGACCCCGCCACCTGCCGCGTGGTGGTGCAGGGCACGCTGACCGCCGACCGCATCCTGCTCAACGCCCGCGCGCTCGGCGTCTACGGCGCCTCGCCGATCCCGCAGAACGGCAGCGACATGCTGTGCGTGGCGCAGGACAATTTCGTCATTGCGGCGGCGCGGCAGTGCCGCAGTGGCCAGACGCAAGTCCCCTTCACCCAGATCACCCCCACGCAGGCAGCGGACGGCAATTTCACGGCCTACCTCGCCGAGGATTCCGAATATGACGACGAGCAGGCGCGCCTTGCCGGCATCCAGCGGCTGCTGGTGATCGCCGGCTATGACGCAGCTCCCATCGACGGCGTCGACGGGCCGAAGACGCAAGCCGCACTGGCCGCCTTCCTGAAGAGCCGCGGACTGGCGGCGGACATCCTGGCCTCGCCAAACTTCTTCAAGACCATGGTCGACGCCGTGCAGACGCCGTCCGCGACGGGCCTGACCTGGTGCAACGACACGCCGCACAAGGTGATGGCGGCGGTCGCCACCGACGACGGCAAGTCGGTGACCAGCCGCGGCTGGTATCGCATCGATCCCAGGACGTGCCTGCACCCCGATGTGACCGGCCAGCCCAAGCAGATCTTCAGCTTCGCGGAAGCCATCGACGCCGACAACCGGATCATCAAGCTGAAGGACAAGCCGCTGAACTGGGGCGGCGACAGGCAGCTCTGCACGCGCGAGACCAAGTTCGAGACCAACGAGCAGACCGACTGCGGCGCGCGCGGTTTCGCGGCGACGGGTTTCGGTGCGGTCGACATGTCGAGCGGCGGCAAGACGCTGCGCTTTGCGATGCCGTGAGTTGACCATGGTGGCGCAACATTTGCCGGTGTCGTCCCTGCGAACGCAGGGACCCATAGCCACGGGCAGCGGTTGCGAGGCGAGATGTCACCAGGATCCCGCAAACGATTCCTCCCTGTGGTTATGGGTCCCGGATCTGCGCTGCGCTTGTCCGGGACGACACCGGAGGATCGGACGGCGATTGTGTTTGAAGGATAGAGAGCCACAATGACCTCCCCCCGCACCTTTGCCCACGTCGACACCTGGGTGTTCGACCTCGACAACACGCTCTATCCGCATCACGTCAATCTGTGGCAGCAGGTCGATGCGCGGATCGGGGAGTTCGTTTGCAGCTGGCTGAACGTGACGCCCGAGGAGGCGCGCAAGATCCAGAAGGACTATTACCGGCGCTTCGGCACCACCATGCGCGGCATGATGACCATGCATGGCGTGCGCGCCGACGACTACCTCGCCTACGTCCACAAGATCGACCATTCGCCGCTGGAGCCGAACCCGGCGCTCGGCGAAGCCATCGCAAAACTGTCCGGGCGCAAGCTGATCCTGACCAACGGCTCGGTCGACCATGTCGACGCGGTGCTGGCGCGGCTCGGCCTCGTCGGCCATTTCGACGGTGTATTCGACATCATCGCGGCCGGCTTCGAGCCGAAGCCGGCGGAGCAGACCTATCGAAAATTCCTCTCAGACCATGCGGTGGACCCGACCAAAGCCGCGATGTTCGAGGACCTCTCCCGCAACCTCACCGTCCCGCACGCGCTCGGCATGACCACGGTGCTGGTGGTGCCCGACGGCACGAAAGAGGTGGTGCGCGAGGACTGGGAGCTGGAAGGCCGGGACGCCGCCCATGTCGACCACGTCACGGATGATCTGACGGGGTTCTTGGCCCGACTGCCGCGGTAAGCCCGTAGCCCGGATGGAGCGCAGCGAAATCCGGGGCCTCTCGCCGCGGAGAGACTTTCCCGGATTGCGCTTCGCTCCATCCGGGCTACGGAGGCCGGGACGACGGCGGACTATGCCTTGACTCCGCCCCCCCAAATCCCGAAAAAGCGCCCCAATCCGTCAAAATTCACGTTCCGAAGAGGAAATCCCGATGTCCCTCCAAGCCCTCGAATCCACCATCAACAGCGCCTTCGACGCGCGCGACGGCGTCTCGACCTCGACCAAGGGCGAGGTGCGCGAGGCCGTGGACCAGGCGCTGGAGATTCTGGACAAGGGCGAGGCGCGCGTCGCCGAGCGCGGGGCCGACGGCAAGTGGAAGGTCAATCAGTGGCTGAAGAAGGCCGTGCTGCTCTCCTTCCGCCTCAACGACATGGGCGTCATTCCCGGCGGGTCCGGCAAGGCGACCTGGTGGGACAAGGTGCCCTCGAAGTTCGAAGGCTGGGGCGAGAACCGCTTTCGCGATGCCGGCTTCCGCGCCGTGCCCGGCTCGGTGGTGCGCCGCTCGGCCTTCATCGCCAAGAACGTCGTGCTGATGCCGTCCTTCGTCAATCTCGGCGCCTATGTCGATGAGAGCACCATGGTCGACACCTGGGCGACCGTCGGCTCCTGCGCGCAGATCGGCAAGCGCGTGCACATCTCCGGCGGCGCCGGCATCGGCGGCGTGCTCGAGCCGCTCCAGGCCGAGCCCGTCATCGTCGAGGACGATTGCTTCATTGGCGCGCGCTCCGAGGTCGCCGAAGGCGTGATCGTGCGCAAGGGCGCGGTGCTGGCGATGGGCGTGTTCCTGGGCGCCTCGACCAAGATCGTCGACCGCGAGACCGGCGAGGTCTTCATCGGCGAAGTGCCTGAGTATTCGGTGGTGGTGCCCGGCGCGCTGCCCGGCAAGCCCATGAAGAACGGCCAGATCGGCCCGAGCACCGCCTGCGCCGTGATCGTCAAGCGCGTCGACGAGCGCACGCGCTCGAAGACCAGCATCAACGAGCTGCTGCGGGATTGATGTCGGGCGAATAGCGAATCGCCGGTGGCGAATGGGGCCTGCGCCCTACCGCCATCCGCTGCTCACCATTCGCTCCGAAATCGAACCCACCCTCCCTCCATCGCGACCAATATCCGGGCGGCCTCGACCGCCCGGAGCCTCTCGCATGGACTGGACCTGGTATCTCTTCCGCTTCGACGGCCGCATCAATCGCGCTCTGCTGTGGCAGGCCCTGCTGATCGTCGCGGTGCTGGCGGCCTTGCTGGGAGTGGTCGGTCAGGTGCTTCACCTCCTCAACGCCGAGGGATCGTTAAAGCTATCCATCAAGCTCGATTTCGACTTCGGCCTCGACGACCTCTTCAAGCTGGTCGATCCCCGGGCCTACCGCTCGCTGGCATCCTTTGATCGCACGGATCTGATCCTGAAGGCGTCTGGCCTGACGCTGTTCTCATGGATTTTCCTGGCGACGGCCATCAAGCGGCTGCACGACCGCGACAGGAGCGGCTGGTGGATCGTAGCGTTCTTCGTCGTGCCCGGCCTGTTCAGCCAGTTCTCGGACCTTTTCCCTGACTCCAACTGGATGCTTCCGTTCAGCCTCTCGGCTTCAAGCCTGTGGCTGTGGGGCTTCGTCGAAATGTTCTGTGTGCCCGGCAGCGTGGGCGACAACCGGTTCGGCGCCGATCCGCTGGCCGACATCGAGGACAGCGCCGCCGAACGCCGTGCCAAGGACTGGGACCAGCAGAGCGAGATCGAATTTGTCCCGCCCAGTGCTAGCCCACCCGGCGGCATGCATGTTAAGCGGGGCGCATGACCGATGCTCTTTCGATTGCCCGTGATCTCATCCGCTGCCCCTCGGTAACTCCGGCCGATGCCGGTGCTCTCGGGGTGCTTGAAAAGGCGCTCACCGCTGCCGGCTTCACCTGCCACCGCGTGACGTTCAGCGAGGAAGGCACGGCCGACGTCGACAATCTCTATGCGCGGATCGGCACTGACGGGCCGCACATCACCTTCGCCGGCCACACCGACGTGGTGCCGCCGGGCGACGAGAGCGCCTGGAGCGTCGGCGCGTTCTCCGGTGAGGTGAAAGACGGCTTTCTGCACGGCCGCGGCGCGGTCGACATGAAGGGCGGCATCGCCTGCTCGGTCGCCGCGGTGCTGGAGCATCTCGCCACCAGCGGCGGCAAGCCGCGCGCGGACGGGAAGGGCTCGATCTCGTTCCTGATCACGGGCGACGAGGAAGACGTCTCGATCAACGGCACCATCAAGCTGCTCAAATGGGCCGCCGAGCGCGGCGAAAAATTCGACCATTGCGTGCTGGGCGAGCCCTCCAATGTCGAGACGCTCGGCGACACCATCAAGGTCGGCCGCCGCGGCTCGCAATCCGGCACGCTTCTGGTCGACGGCGTGCAGGGCCATGTCGCCTATCCGCATCGCGCCTCCAATCCGGTGCCTGATATCTCGCGGCTGATCGTGGCGATCTCCGACGAGCCGCTCGATCACGGCAGCGCGCAGTTCCAGGCGTCCAATCTCGAATTCACCTCGGTGGACGTCGGCAACAAGGCCAGCAACGTCATCCCCGGCGAGGCCCGCGCCAGGTTCAACATCCGCTACAACGACAACCACACCCAGGCGAGCCTGCGCGAGCTGGTCGAGACGCGGCTGACGAACGCCTGCGGCAACCGCATCCGCGCCCGCATCGTCTGGGATCCCTCGAACTCCAACGTGTTCGTCACCAAGCCCGGCCCGTTCACCGATCTCGCGGTGTCCGCGATCGAGGAGGTGACGGGCCGCAAGCCGGAGCTGTCGACCTCAGGCGGCACCTCGGATGCGCGCTTCATCTCGAGCTATTGCCCCGTGATCGAGTTCGGGCTGGTCGGCCAGACCATGCACCAGGTCAACGAGCGCGTGCCGGTGACGGATCTGGAGAAGCTGACGCAGGTGTATCGCGGGATTTTGGCAAGGTATTTTGTTTGAGGGCGCTCTGCCTCTCCGCTCTCCGCCGTCATCGCCCGACTTGATCGAGCGATCCAGTACTCCGAGACGACAGTGATTCCTCGAGAGGCCGCGGCGTACTGGATGCCCCGGTCAAGTGTTTAGCCCGGACAGATCACTGACGGGTGTTCGGAGACATAGCTGACACATCAACATTGGCTGGATTGGTCCGATTCGGGAGGCCGTCCATGCCTTGGAATGAGGTGTCAGTAATGGATCAGCGCCACGAGTTTGTGCGGCTTGCTTTGCAAGAGGGAGCCAATCGGCGCGAGCTCTGCCGCCGGTTCAACATCAGTCCTGATGTTGGCTACAAGTGGCTGGCGCGCTGGCAGGCCGGTGATCGGGAGCTGGCCGACCGCTCGCGGCGCCCGCACGCGATGCCCAGGCGGAGTGAGCCCGCGGTCGAGACGCAGGTTCTGGCTGTGCGCGACAAGCATCCGGCCTGGGGAGCGCGGAAGATCGCCCATTGCCTGAAGCGGGGCGGGCAGACGGTGCCTGTGCCGTCAACGGTGCACCAGATCCTGTGCCGGAACGGCCGGGTCAGCCCCAGCGAGAATGCACCGCCAAATCCGGGGCACCGCTTCGAGAAGGAAGCTCCCAACCTGCTGTGGCAGATGGACTTCAAGGGGCACCTGCCGCTCGCCAACGGAACGCGCTGCCATCCGCTCACAATCGTCGACGATCACTCGCGCTATGTTCTGTGCCTGAAGGCCTGTGCCGACGAGCAGCGTCTGACCGTGCAGGATCACCTGACGGCGACGTTCCGCTGCTATGGCCTGCCGGAGGCCTTCTACACCGACAACGGCTCACCCTGGGGCGACACGTCCGGCATTCGTTGGACCGGACTGAAGGTGTGGCTGCTCAAGCTTGGCGTCAGGGTGGTCCATGCCAGGCCGTGCCATCCACAGGCCCGCGGCAAGAACGAACGCTTCCATCGCACCCTGAAGGCCGAGGTCTTTGCCATGCGCCGCTTCCGCACCCTCCCGGAAGTCCAGCGTGCCTTCGATGCCTGGCGGCCGGTCTACAATCTGGAGCGTCCCCACGAGGGCCTGGATATGCACGTCCCTGCCGATCGCTTCCGGCCAAGTGCCCGTACCATGCCGGCCCGCGTTCCGAACGTCGCGTATGACAGCGGCGAGATCGTGCGCAGGGTCTCATCGACCAGACCCTACATCTCCTTCAAGGGGCGCTTCTGGAAAGTTCCCCAGGCTTTCGCACGCGAACGCCTTGCCATCCGACCGCTGGATCGTGACGGCCACTACGGAATCTTCTTCGCCAGCTGGCAGGTCGCATCCATCGACTTGACCAACGCCCAACCCGTCAGTGATGTGTCCGAACAGGTGTCAGCTATGTCTCCGGACTAAACATCAAGCCGGGACATGACACCGATGATGGGGCAAGGACGTCTGCCTCTCGTCTAATACTCCACCTTCACCAGATACAGCCCCTCCGGCGGGGCGACGATCCCACACGCTGCGCGGTTGCGGGCTTCGAGGGCTGCGGAGAGATCGTCCGCGGTCCAGCGGCCCTCGCCGACCCAGACCAGCGAGCCCACCATCGAACGCACCTGGCTGTGCAGGAACGAGCGCGCCGAGGTGAGAATGGTGATCTCGCGACCGTCGCGCAGTACGTCGAGCTGGTCGAGCGTCTTCTCCGGCGATTTGGCCTGGCATTCAGTGTCGCGGAAGGTCGTGAAGTCGTGCTTGCCGAGCAAACGCTGCGCGGCCGCATGCATCGCATCGGCGTCGAGCCGTCGCGGCACGCGCCAGGCATGGCCGACATCGAGCGCGAGATTGGCGCGGGTGTTGATGACGCGATAGCGGTAGTGGCGCTTCACCGCCGAGAAGCGCGCCTCGAACGTGTCGGGGACGATCTCGGCCTCCAGCACCGCCACCGGATGCGGCCGCAGATGCGCGTTGAGCCCGTCGCGAAAGCGGCCGGGCGGAAACTGCTTGTCGACATCGACATGCGCGACCTGTCCGCGCGCGTGCACGCCGGCATCGGTGCGGCCGGCGCCGTGGACCCGCAGATCCGCACCGGTCATCGCCTTCACGGCCGCTTCGAGCGCGCCCTGCACCGACGGCAGCGTCTCCTGCACCTGCCAGCCGAAGAACGGCGCGCCGTCATATTCGATGGTGAGCTTGTAGCGGGGCATCAACCGAACCGCATCGGCGGCTTGACGGGCACGCCGCGCAGGAAGTCGGTGGCCTGCATCCGGGCCTTGCCTTCGCGCTGCAGCTCGATGATGCGGATCGCGCCCTCGCCGCAGGCGATGGTGAGGAGGTCGTCGAGCACCTCGCCCGGCGCGCCCGCGCCCTTCGCCAGCTCGCAGCGCAGGATTTTGACGCGCGCATTCTCAAGCTCGGCCCATGCGCCGGGAAACGGCGACAGGCCGTGGATGTGGCGCAGCACCTCGCGCGCCGGCTTGCTCCAGTCGATCCGCGCCTCGGCCTTGTCGATCTTGGCGGCATAGGTGACGCCGTCCTCGCTCTGCTTTTTGAGCTGGAGCCCGCCGCGCCCGAGCGCCGCCATGGCGCGTACCATCAGATCGGCGCCGAGCCGGGAGAGCCGGTCGTGCAGATCGATCGCGGTCATGTTGTCGGTGATCGGAAGGCGCTCGGCCATCGCGACGTCGCCGGTGTCGAGGCCGACGTCCATCTTCATCACCATGACGCCGCTCTCGGCGTCGCCCGCCATGATCGCGCGGTTGATGGGGGCGGCACCGCGCCAGCGCGGCAAGAGCGAAGCATGCAGATTGTAGCAGCCGAGCTTTGGCGCATCGAGAATGGCCTGTGGCAGGATCATGCCGTAGGCGACGACGACGGCAGCATCGGCGTCGAAGGCGCTGAACTCATCGAGCGCTTCCGCGGTCTTCAACGTCTTCGGCGTCAGCACGGGCACGCCGAGCTTTCGCGCCGCTTCCTCGACCGGGGTCGGCTGCAATTGCAGGCCGCGCCGCCCGCCGGGCTTCGGCGCGCGGGTGTAGACCGCCGCGATCTCGTGGCCGTGCGAGACCAGCTCGAGCAGCGTCGGCACGGAGAAATCGGGCGTGCCCATGAAGATCAGGCGGAGGGGCATTGGAAAAAACCTGCGAAGGACGCAATTCCAGTAACAGTCATTCCGGGGCGGCTCGAAGAGCCGAACTACGGTGCGCAATTGCGCACCTGAGAATCTCGAGATTCCGGGTTCGATGCTGCGTATCGCCCCGGAATGACGGGAACCTCACTCCGCGCGCTTGGCGGCTTTCTCGAACTTCTTCATCACGCGGTCGCGCTTGAGCTTCGACAGATAGTCGACGAACAGGACGCCGTTGAGATGGTCGATCTCGTGCTGGATGCAGGTGGCGTAGAGGCCTTCGGCGTCCTCCTCGTGCACCTTGCCGTCGAGATCGGTGAAGCGCACGCGCACCTTCGCAGGCCGCTCGACCTCCTCGTAATATTCGGGGATCGACAGGCAGCCTTCCTCGTAGATCGACAGATCCTCGGAGGATGCGATGATCTCGGGGTTGATGAAGACGCGCGGCTCCGGATTGGTCTCTCCGTTCTCGTCGCGCTTGGCGAGGTCCATGGTGATCAGCCGCAGCGGCTGCGCGATCTGGATCGCCGCGAGCCCGATACCGGGCGCGTCGTACATGGTCTCGAACATGTCGTCGGCAAGCTTGCGGATCTCCGGCGTGACCTTCTCGATCGGCTTGGAGACCAGACGCAGCTGCTTGTCGGGCAGGATGATGATTTCTCGTAGGGCCATGGCGGCGATTTAAGCCGCGCGCCGGATGCGGTCAATGCGGCCAGGAACTCCGTTAACGATCCGCTAACCATAAAACTTCAGGTTTCGTTAACCATAAAAATTAGGGGGCTGTTAACCGCCCACGTTCCCTCTTCGTTCGCTTGGGTGCGCGAATCGGCTAGAAGGGCGCCATGAACGAGATCATTTTCATGCTGGGCGACTGGCCGGTGCGAGTCATCGATGCGCTGATCGGCTTCGGCGCCCTCGTCCTCATCCTGCTGGTGGTGATTGCCGTCGTGATCGGGCGATCCGGGCGGCGCGGCGCGGAACTCGCGATGGCGCACGCGATCCGGGCCGACGAGCTCGAGGAACGCCTCAGCCAGGTGCTGCACGCCCAGAGCGAGGCCTCGGGCCGGGTGGATGCCATGACCCAGGCGCTGGCCGGCCGCCAGGCCGAGATGGCGCGGGCGGTCAACGAGCGGCTGGATTCGGTGACCCATCGTGTCGGCCAGTCGATGGAACACTCGACCCGCAACACCATGGAGAGCCTGCGCGCGCTGCACGAGCGGCTCGGCATCATCGACAGCGCGCACAAGAACCTGACCGATCTCACCACGCAGGTGACGACCCTGCGCGACGTGCTCGCCAACAAGCAGTCGCGCGGCGCCTTCGGCCAGGCGCGGATGGAGGCGATCGTCCAGGACGGCCTGCCAAAAGGCTCCTACGAGTTCCAGTTCACGCTCTCGACGGGCAAGCGGCCGGATTGCGTGGTGTTCCTGCCCGACCAGCGACCGCTCTGCATCGACGCAAAATTTCCACTGGAGGCGATGACCGCGCTGCACGATGCGCGCACCGACGAGGAGCGGCGCATCGCCACGCAGCGGCTGCGCGGCGACGTGATGAAGCATGTCAGCGACATCGCCGAAAAATACCTCGTCACCGGCGAGACCCAGGAGATGGCGCTGATGTTCGTGCCGTCGGAATCGGTCTACGCCGAAATCCATGACGGATTCGACGACGTGATCCAGAAGGCCTACCGCGCCCGCGTCGTGCTGGTGTCGCCTTCGCTGCTGATGCTCGCGATCCAGGTGATGCAGCAGATCATGAAGGACGCGCGCATGCGCGATGCCGCCGACCAGATCCAGACCGAGGTGATCAAGCTCGGCGACGATCTCGGCCGCCTGCGCGACCGCGTGGTCAAATTGCAGAAGCACTTTGCCGACGCGAACGAGGACGTCCGCCAGATCCTGATCTCCGCCGACAAGATCGAGAAGCGCGCGGGCCGAATCGAGGAGCTCGATTTCAGCAAGACCGAAGCGCCGGATGGCCCGCATCTGGTGGCGACCGGTGCGCCGGAGCTGTTTCCAAGGAAGCTCCAGGCTGGGGAGTAGGATTTAAGGCACACTGTCATGCCCCGCGAAGGCAGGGCATCCAGTACGCCGCGGCGATCGTTGTTGAGTCGAGGTGCTGGTGATTACTGGATCGTCCGCCTTCGCGGACGATGACACTGAAAGTGTCGAAGCCATTCCCGCCTCACCGGCTACCGCGAGTCTTTTCCCCCAGAATCTGCTAACACCTCCCCATGACCGCACCCGACGCGACATCCCCCGCCGCGACCTCCGCCCCTGCGACCTCCTGGCGCGACGGCCTGGCCGTTTACCTGCAACCGCGGGTGCTGATCGTGCTGTTCCTCGGCTTCTCGTCCGGGCTGCCGCTGGCGCTGTCGGGCTCGACGCTGCTGGTGTGGATGCGCGAGGCGGGCGTCGATCTGAAAACCATCGGGCTTTTTGCGCTGGTCGGCACGCCCTACACGCTGAAATTCTTGTGGGCGCCGCTGGTGGACGCGCTGCATGTGCCGCTGTTCACCCGCGCGTTCGGGCGGCGGCGCGGCTGGCTGCTGTTCTCGCAATTGCTGCTGATCATTGCGATCCTGCTGCTGGCGATGACCGACCCCGCTCGCTCGCCTTTCTATGTTGCGCTGGGCGCGCTGCTGGTGGCGACGACCTCCTCGACGCAGGACATCGTGGTCGACGCCTTCCGCGTCGAGAGCCTGCCGGAAAGCGAGCAGGCCGCCGGCATGGCGGCTTACGTCGCGGCCTATCGCATCGGCATGCTGGTCTCGACCGCGGGCGCGCTGTTCATCGTCTCGGGCTTCGAGGGCACCGGCATTCCGCGCTCGTCGGCCTGGATGTGGGGCTATGTGGTGATGGCGGCGATGGTGCTGATCGGAACGATCACGGCGCTGGCCGCGACCGAGCCCGGACAATCGGTGCGGGCGGAAGCTGCGACGCAAACCGAGACCGCGTTCGCGCGGGTGCTGCACGCCGCGATCGGCGCCTTCTCGGAATTCCTGTCGCGCAAGGACGCGCTCGCCGCGCTCGCCTTCGTCGTGCTGTTCAAGTTCACCGATGCGTTCTCCGGCACGATGACCGCGCCGTTCGTGATCGACCTCGGCTTCACCCGCAACGACTACGCGGCGATCGTGAAGGGCGTTGGCCTCGCTGCGACGCTGATCGGCGGTTTTGCCGGCGGTTTTCTCGCGCGGCGGTACTCGCTGGCAACATCACTCTGGATCGGCGGCGTGGTGCAGGCGCTGGCCAACCTGACCTTCTCCTGGCTCGCGGTGGTCGGCACCAATCAATGGGCACTGGCGCTCGCCATCTGCGCCGAGAATTTCACCAGCGCGATCGGCACCGTGATCTTCGTCGCCTATCTCTCCGCGCTGTGCCAGAACCCGCTGCACACGGCGACGCAATATGCGCTGCTCACCGCGCTTGCGGCGGTGGGGCGCACGTATCTCTCGTCAGGCGCCGGCTTCGTGGCCGACATGACCGGCTGGCCGATGTTCTTCGTGATCTGCGTGCTGGTGGCGATCCCGAGCCTGATCCTGCTGGCCTGGCTGCAGAAGCGCGGGCACTTCGAGGCGCTGGGGCCGGTGCGGGTCTAGGCTAGCGCTGCATCTCTTTCCGGACTCGGCCGTTGAGCATCTCGAAATCGGCAACGAGCGCATCGCAAGCGGCCTTGGACGCTTCGCACAGCACGTTCATCCGGATGACGACGTCATTTCCTTCCTGCACGGCACGGCGCTGGATGGCTGCCGGATAGGCCGGATGGCCGGCCGGCGGGAACGACCACAGGCTCAGCGTGGCCTCATCCTCGATCACGGTCCAGCCGGACCGGATGGACGTCTTCAGCCCCGGCTTGGCGCGCAGCGACTCGAGCGCAGCGGCGGCCGTCGGATAGGAGGTCGTGTCCGGTGCGGCCAAGACCGGTGAAGGAGTTGCACCGGCCAAGGCCAGCAGGACAGCAAGGCATATTTCACGCACGGCCGAGCGACCTTCCGAAAATTCGATCGCTTGCACTATGCGTGAAGCACAACCGGAGATCAAGGCGCAGTGACCATCTGCTCCGGCACGGCGACGTCGCGCCCCCCTACTGCTTCCTGATCAGGCTCCACTTCGTGATCACGGCCTCGCTCATCTGGCCGGCATCGCTGGCGCAGGCGATTTCGTCGACCTTGACCGAGATTTCCTTGCCGACGAACGATTTCAGCTGCGTGGCCTGCGCGTCGCTGGAGGTGACGAGCTGGAAGGTCTCAGGCCCGGTCTCGAGATTGCACAACCCGTTCGGCGCAGGCAGGCGGCGCGGCTCGGAGGTGATCTGGTACATCGCGATCCGCTTTCCGGCGTTCTTGACGTCGCGCACCTTCATTGCGTTCAGTTCGCCCGAGAGCACGTCGCCGGTGTTGATCGGCTTGCCGGGCTTCGACGGCGGCGGCGCCCCGTCGTCCTGCTGCGCGGCGATGGCCGGTGTCACCAGCAAGAACATCGTCGCGGCCAAAGCCAGGCGTGTGGCGAATCGTTTCGTCATGTCGTCCGTTCCGTAAGTCTGGATGGCTAGAAAAGAGTCCGCTGCCGCATCGCGGCCGAAAGCGTCCCCTCATCGAGATAATCAAGCTCGCCGCCGACCGGCACACCATGGGCGAGGCGGGTTACTTTTACGTTGGCGTCCTGAAGCAGGTCAGTGATGTAGTGCGCCGTGGTCTGGCCGTCGACCGTCGCATTCAGCGCAAGGATGATCTCGTGCACCTCTTCGGCGTGGGCCCGCGCGACCAGGGCATCTATGGTGAGGTCCTGCGGGCCGACGCCGTCGAGCGGCGACAAGGTCGCGCCGAGCACGTGATAGCGCCCCTGGGTGGCATTGGCCCGCTCCAGCGCCCAGAGGTCGGCGACATCGGCGACGACGACGATGATGGCGCCATCGCGCTTCGGATCGGTGCAGACCGTGCAGGGATTTTGCGTGTCGATGTTGCCGCAGGTCTTGCAGACCTGGACCTTGTCGAGCGCAACCTGCAAGGCCGACGACAGCGGCATCATCAGCGCTTCGCGCTTCTTGATCAGGTGCAACGCCGCACGCCGCGCCGAGCGCGGGCCGAGGCCCGGCAGCCGCGCGAGGAGCTGGACCAGCCGCTCGATTTCGGGACCTGCAACCGAACCCATCTTATTGGCCGAACATACCCGGCGGCAGGCTGAGCCCGCCCGTGAGCGCCTGCATCTTCTCCTGCATGGCCGTCTCGGCCTTGCGGCGGGCATCGCCGAGGGCGGTCACGAGCAGGTCCTCGAGCACCTCGCGCTCTTCCGGCTTCATCAGCGAGGGATCGATCCTGATGCCCTTCACGTCCATCTTCGCGGTCATGCGCACGGCGACGAGACCGCCTCCGGAGATGCCTTCGACCTCGACGTTGGAGAGCTGGTCCTGCATCTCCTGCATCTTGGATTGCAGTTGCTGCGCCTGCTTCATCATGCCGAATATATCGACCATCGGTGCTATCCTTGGAAAATCGGCTCAGAGATCGTCGTCGCCGTCGGAACCATCGGGCGGATCGTCACTGCCATAGTCCGCATTCATATTGGTTTCCGGCGTCTCGGGGGCAAGCCTGCGGACCTCGACGACCTTCGCACCGGGGAAACGCGACAGCACCTCCTGCACGCGCGGATCGGCTTCGGCGGAACGCGCATGTTCCTGCTTTGCCGCCTGGTTCACCGAGCGCAGCGTCGGCTGGCCCTGCTCGTTGGAGACGATCACGGTCCAGCGGCGGCCGGTCCACTGCTCGAACTTGCGCGCGAGCTCGGAGATCATGGTCTTGGAGGCGTTGGGCTCGAGCGCGACTTCCAGCCGGCCCTCCTCGAAACGGACCAGGCGCATGTCGCCTTCGAGCGCGCCCTTGGTCATGACGTCGCGCTTCTGGCTGGCAAGCGCGACGAGCTGGGTGAAGCTCGTGATGCGCAGCTGGGGTGCGGCACCTTGCGGATCCGGCGCGGGCGCCACCATCTGCGGCCGGGCGCCACCACCGCCGAACGCTGACGGCGCTGAGCGCATGGGCGCAGCCGAAGCAACCGGCGCCGCGGAGGCCATCGGCGCACCCGGCGCGCCGCTGCGCGCGGCGCTTCCGCCGCTCGCGACCGGCGAGCCGCCGCCGTTCTGCTCCAGCATCCTGATCGCCTCGTCCGGCGTCGGCAGGTCCGCGACATAGGCGATGCGCACCAGCACCATCTCGGCGGCCGCCGCGGGGCGCGTCGCGGCCTGCACCTCGGTGATGCCCTTGAGCAGCATCTGCCACATCCGCGACAGCACCCGCATCGAGATTTTCGAGGCGAACTCCCGCGCGCGCACGCGCTCGGTCTCGCCATAGGCGACGTTGTCGGCTGTCGCCGGCACGATCTTCACGCGGGTGACGAAGTTTACGAATTCGGCAAGGTCCGAGAGCACGACGATCGGATCGGCGCCGACATCGTACTGGTCGCGGAACTCCTTGAAGGCGCTTGCGATGTCGCCGCGCGCCAGCGAATCAAAGAGGTCGATGACGCGGGTGCGGTCGGCGAGGCCCAGCATCTGCCTGACCGCGTCGGCCTTCACCTGGCCCGCCGCATGCGCGATCGCCTGGTCGAGCAGCGACAGCGAATCGCGCACCGACCCTTCGGCAGCGCGCGCGATGATGCCGAGCGCTTCGGGCTCGATCTCGACGCCCTCCTTCGCCGCGATATTGGCAAGGTGCTTCATCAGCACGTCGGCCTCGACGCGGCGCAGGTCGAAACGCTGGCAGCGCGACAGCACCGTGACCGGAACCTTGCGAATCTCCGTCGTGGCGAACACGAACTTGGCGTGCTCCGGCGGTTCCTCCAGCGTCTTCAGGAAGGCGTTGAACGCCGCCGTCGACAGCATGTGGACTTCGTCGATGATGTAGACCTTGTAGCGGGCGCTGGCCGGCGCGTAGCGCACGCTGTCATTGATCTGGCGGACGTCATCAACGCCGGTGTGCGAGGCGGCGTCCATCTCCAGCACGTCCATGTGCCGGCTTTCCATGATCGCCTGGCAATGCACGCCCAGGGTCGGCATGTGGATGGTCGGGCCCTTCACCGACCCATCCGGCATCTCGTAGTTGAGCGCACGGGCCAGAATACGCGCAGTGGTGGTCTTGCCGACGCCCCGGACGCCGGTGAGGATCCAAGCCTGCGGAATGCGCCCGGTCTCGAACGCATTGGAGACGGTGCGGACCACGGCCTCCTGTCCGATCAGATCGTCGAATGAGGAGGGACGGTATTTGCGCGCCAGAACCCGGTAAGGCGCGTTGCCGGCCTGGCCGGCGCTGTCAGGGTCGGGAGGGGCGCCAGCGTCGGTCATCGGTCGATCCGCAATGGAATTTCTTTCGGCCGGATTTTGCGGAAAGGAGCGCGCTGGCGGGGGGCCCGCCGGCGCAATTCGCTCGGAAAAACAGGTAGGAGACTGACGAGCGACCCGATCCGGACCTCGTTAGGGCTGCTTCCTTCCGGACCTGACCCGGTTGGCGAGTGGCTCGTCCACCGCCAATCTCCCGGTCCCTATTTGGGGCCAAAAGGCTGGGAAAGCAAGCGGGCATCATCTTGAAAGGCTTGATCTTGCCCAGCATCCGGGCAATTCCGGTTCTGCCCAGCCGATAGGCTGTGCTTTCGCTGCCGGAGACGCCTTGGTATGAACGCTGCCGGAGCTCCACTTCAACCAGAAAAGCGATTGATCCCAATGGTTACACGTCGTGATGTTGCATCGATTGTCGGGCTTGGCGCCATCGGCGCGGTGACCGCGGGCGCGCTGGCCTCTCCGGCCGTGGCCCAGGCGGCCGATCCGAACGAATCGACCTTCGCCCGCATCCGCCGCACCAAAAAGATGCGGATCGGCGCGGTCGGCGGCGGCGCGCCCTATTACATGAAGGATCTCGCCAGCGGCCAGTGGAAGGGATTCTACATCGACATCGCCAAGGGGCTTGCCGATGACATGGAGGCCGAGCTCGAGATCACCGAGACCACCTGGGGCAATTCGGTGCTCGATCTGCAGTCCAACAAGATCGACATCTTCTTCGGCCTCAACCCGACCCCGAAGCGCGCGCTGGTGGTCGACTTCTCGGTGCCGGTCTTCAACAACGCCTTCGGCATCCTCTGCAAGAAGGACTTCAAGCCGAAGAGCTGGGCCGAGCTGAACTCGCCCGACGTCAAGATCGCGGTCGACCAGGGCTCCTCGCACGACCAGGTCGTCAGCCGCCTGACGCCGAAGGCGCAGATCTCGCGGCTGAAGACCGCCGACGATGCCACCGCCGCACTGCAGACCGGCCGCGTCGACGCGCAGTGCCTGATCACCATGCTGTCGCTGACTGTGCTGAAGAAGAACCCGTCGCTCGGCCAGTTCGTGCTGCCGACGCCGATCTTCGCGACCACGTCGAACGCCGGCTTCCGCCGCGAGAACGACAAGACCTTCCGCGACTACGTCAACACCTGGATCGACTTCAACAAGGGGCTCGGCTTCATCCGCAACGCCATCATCACCAACATGGAGCTGGTGGGCGTGACCGAGGCGGACATTCCGCCGGGCGTTTCGCTGTAAGCTTCCACTGGTCATTCCGGAGCTCGCGAAGCGAGAACCCGGAATCTCGCGCTACAATCTCGAGATTCCGGGTTCGCCCTTCGGGCGCCCCGGAATGACGGTGCTAACGGCACCCACGACGAGTTAAACACGCATGTATCAGTGGGACTTCGGCATCCTCTGGAGCTATCGCTGGCTCTTTCTCAACGGACTCGGCGTCACCGTCGGCTTCACCGTGGTGATCGTGCTGCTCGGCCTCGTCTTCGGCCTGTTCGGGGCGTTCGGCAGCCTGTCGCGCTTCAAGGCGGTGCGTCTCGTCGCCCTCACCTTCATCGAAGCGTTCCGCTGCACGCCGATCCTGGTGCAGCTGATCTGGTTCTATTACGCACTGCCGATCCTCGCCGGCGTCGAGATGACGCCGATCACGGCCTCGGCGCTGGCGCTCTCGCTCTATGGCGGCTCGTTCTATTCCGAGATCATCCGCGGCGGTATCATCTCGATCGACAAGGGCCAGTCGGAAGCCGGCGCCGCGCTCGGCATGACGCCGGGCCAGAGCATGCGGCGCATCGTGCTGCCGCAGGCGATCAAACGCATGATCCCGGCGCTGATGAACCAGTCGATCATCCAGTTCAAGAACACTTCGCTGGTCTCGGTGCTCGCCGTGCCCGACCTCGTTTACCAAAGCCAGGTCGCCGCCCATGACAGCTACAGGCCGCTGGAGACCTACACCGCGGTTGCGGTCGCCTATGCGGCGATCCTGATCCCGCTCACCATCATCGTCCGCCGCGGCGAGAAGCGACTGGCGGTCAGCGAATGAGCGAGACGTCGAAAATCGAGATCCGCGGCCTGCGCAAGAGCTTTGGCAGCAACGAGGTTTTGAAGAACATCAATCTCGACGTCGCCAAGGGCGGTGTCGTGGCGCTGATCGGCCCATCCGGCTCCGGCAAATCGACGCTGCTCCGCTGCATCAATCTGCTGGTCGTGCCCGATGGCGGCAGCGTCCGCGTCGGCGACACGCGCTTTTCATTCGGCGACGGCGCCAAACTGCCGGACGTGAAGACGCTGGCGAAATTCCGCGCCACCACCGGCATGGTGTTCCAGCACTTCAATCTGTTCCCGCACATGACGACGCTCCAGAACGTCATGGAGGGACCGGTCACGGTGCGGCGCATGGCCAAGGCCGACGCCGAGAAGCTCGCGCGCGCGCAGCTCGCCAAGGTGGGCCTTGCGGAAAAGGCCGACCAATATCCGGCGACGCTGTCCGGCGGCCAGAAGCAGCGCGTCGCGATTGCGCGTGCGCTGGCGATGGAGCCGGACGTGATGCTGTTCGATGAAGCCACCTCCGCGCTCGACCCTGAATTGGTCGGCGAGGTGCTGAACGTAATCCAGCAGCTCGCGTCCGAGGGCATGACCATGGTGATCGTGACCCACGAGATCGCGTTTGCCCGCGAAGTCGCCGACCGTCTCATCTTCATGCGCGACGGTATCGTCGTCGAGGAAGGCCCCGCACGGCAGGTGATCGACAATCCGCAGGAAGCCGCGACGCGCGCCTTCCTCAGCCATTTCCACCGCACCGGCGCGTTGCCGCCGGCCAACGCAGCCTCGTGATGCCTGAGATCAACCGCGTCTATCTCGTCACCGGTGCCGCCAGCGGCATCGGCCGCGCCACCGCAAAACTGCTCGCAGCTCCGGGCACCGGGCTGCTGCTGCACACGCGCTCGAACGCAGAAGGTCTCGACGCCACGGCTGCGGACGCCGAAGCAAGAGGTGCTGTGGTCGCAAAATGCCTCGGCGATCTCGCCGAGGCAGCAGCCGTCACCGACGCCATCGCCGCTGCGCAACGCGCATTCGGTCGGCTCGACGGCTTGATCCTGGTCGGCGGACATGCCCGCCGCGGCAGCGCGATCGGCACGCCGGCGGATCAATTCCGGCAGGCGATGGATGAGTCCGCGCTGGCGTTCACGCGCATGGTCGAGGCCGCACTGCCGCTGCTGCGCACGGGGCAGGACGCGCGGATCGTGGCGGTGTCGTCGTTCGTGGCGCACGCGATCCGCCCGGAATTCGCGCCCTTCGCTGCGACGGCCGCGAGCCGCTCAGCGCTGGAAGCGCTGGTCCGCCTGACCGCGATCGAGCTCGCCCAGGACGGCATCACCGTCAACGCGGTTGCGCCGGGCCTCATCGTCAAGGACAAGCCGAGCGAGAGCCGGCTGTCGCCCGAGCAGATCGCCGCGACCGAGGCGCTGATCCCGATGCACCGCCGCGGACGGCCGGAAGAAGTGGCCGAGATCATCGCCTTCCTGGCATCACCCAAAGCATCCTACGTCACCGGCCAGGTCTGGCACGTCAATGGAGGCCTGACATGACCGAAACGACCGTCGAACGCATCAGGCTGTTCCTGATCGAGAGCCCGATCAAGATGGCGCGCCTGCAGGGCGTCGGCAACGTCAAGGGCACGGTCAAGCGCGTGCTGCTCGAGCTGACGTCCAGCGACGGCGTGGTCGGCTGGGGCGAGGCGGCGCCGTGGGAGGTGTTCACGGGAACGCC
This sequence comes from Bradyrhizobium sp. CCGB20, assembly GCF_024199855.1. Lineage (NCBI taxonomy): Bacteria > Pseudomonadati > Pseudomonadota > Alphaproteobacteria > Hyphomicrobiales > Nitrobacteraceae > Bradyrhizobium > Bradyrhizobium sp. CCGB20. Next base: position 8,855,196 of record NZ_JANADN010000001.1, read on the forward strand.
GGAAGCGGCGTTCTCCGCGCTCGATATCTATCTGCGGCCGATCGTGCTCGGCAAACCGGTGCGCCGCATCCGCGCGCTGATGGCCGAGCTCGACCGTGCGCTGGTCGGACACGCGGAAGCAAAAGTCGCGATCGAGATGGCGCTGCTCGACATCGTCGGCAAATCGTCGGGGTTGTCTGTCGCGGACCTGCTCGGCGGCCGCGTGCGCGACACGATCCCGCTGTCGTTCTCGATCGCCGATCCGGATTTCGCCGCCGATCTCGAGCGCATGCGAAAAATGGTTCCGGACGGCAACGTCATCTACAAGGTCAAGACCGGCGTGAAGCCGCATCGCGAGGACCTCGATCATCTCGAAGCGATCCGCAAGGAGTTCGGCGACAAGGTCGATCTGCGCGTCGACTACAACCAGGCGCTGGCGCCGTTCGGCGCCATCAAGATCCTGCGCGATGTCGAGGAGTTCGCACCGACCTTCATCGAGCAGCCGGTGCCGCGCAAATATCTCGACGTGATGGCGCAGCTCACCGCAGCGCTGGAGACGCCCGTGCTCGCCGACGAAAGCTGCTTCGACCGCCGCGACATGATGGAGGTGGTGCGCCGCGAGGCCGCCGATGCCGTCTCGATCAAGCTGATGAAGGCCGGCGGCCTGTTCGAGGCGCAGGCGATCATGGCGATCGCCGACATCGCCGGCCTGCCCGGCTATGGCGGCACGCTGTGGGAGGGCGGCATTGGGCTGGCCGCCGGCACGCAGCTGATCGCTGCAACGCCGGGCATCTCGCTCGGCTGCGAATTCTACATGCCGCATCACGTGCTGACCGAGGACGTGCTGGAAGAGCGCGTCGTCAACCGCGCCGGTCATGTGGTCGTGCCGGATGGCCCCGGCCTCGGCATCCGCGTCAGCGAAGCCTCGATCCGCGCCAATGCGCGGGTGCTCGCGGAGGCGTGATTCCTGTCATTCCGGGGCGCGCGCAGCGCGAGCCCGGAATCCATAACCACAGCGCCGTGTTTGGCGAGGTCTGGCAACTCCGAGTCTTCGCCAAACTACTCCCTGTGGTTATGGGTCCCGGATCTTCGCTTCGCTTGTCCGGGACGACGAGCGAGTATGCAGAAGCAGCTGAGCCCTAACCTTCCCCTCGCCAAATCCGTATCGTATGGTCGGACCATACAAGCCCGAACCCACCGGGCCACTCGGAAACGCATATGCCCGAACCCGCCTGGTCGCTGCACTCCCGCCTGAAAGAGGACACCATCGACATCGGCGATTTGCCGCTGTCGAAGGTGCTGGTCATCAAGGACGCGCATTATCCCTGGCTGCTGCTGGTGCCGCGGCGGCCTGATGCGGTCGAGATCATCGATCTCGACGAGGTGCAGCAGGCGCAACTCATGACGGAGATCTCCCGCGTCTCGCGCGCGCTGAAGGAGATCACCAAATGCGACAAACTCAATGTCGCCGCGCTAGGCAATCTCGTGCCGCAGCTTCACGTCCACATCATCGCACGCCGCACCGGTGACGCGGCCTGGCCGCGGCCGGTCTGGGGCGTGATGCCTCCCCTGGCGCATGACGCCACCGAGGTTCAGAATTTCATCAGCGCGCTTCGCCGAAAAATCTGGTTGGGTTGAAAGAACAAGAAATGTCAGCATTCGACGCATTTCCGCTGGGACAGCCGGCCTTCGTCACCAACGTCCTCGATCGCGCCGCGCATCTGCGCCGGGACGACGAAAAACTGTTCGCGATGGAGCAGAAGTCCTCATCGCGCGCCTATGTCGTCTACCGCGACTCGCTACTGGTGAAGCGCGAGGGCGACAAGGCGCGTGCACTGCTGTCGATCGACGAAGCGACGAAGTGCGGTGCCAATCCCGGCACGATCTTCCTGGGGCTTCGCGACGGCGCGGCGGTGTTCGGCATGGGGATGTCGCAGGCGGCAGCCGAGAAGCTGGTCGGCCGCGAGGACTACACCGTCACCGAGCTGCGCGGCATGGCGATGCAGGGCGCGATCCCGCCCGACGAGCTCTCGGCGATCGCGATGGCGAAATCGATGGTGAGCTGGCATCAGCGCCACGGCTATTGCGCCAATTGCGGCACGCGGAGCGCGATGAAGGAAGGCGGCTGGAAGCGCGACTGCCCCGCCTGCAAGGCCGAGCACTTTCCGCGCACCGATCCCGTCGTGATCATGCTGGTCGCCTCGGGCGAGAAGTGCCTGCTCGGCCGCCAGAAGCAGTTTCCGCCGGGGATGTATTCCTGCCTCGCCGGCTTCGTCGAGGCCGCCGAGACCATCGAAGACGCGGTACGCCGCGAGATTCTCGAAGAATCCGGGATCCGCTGCACCGACGTGCAATATTACATGACCCAGCCCTGGCCCTATCCGTCGTCGCTGATGATCGGCTGCAGCGCGCGCGCCCTGAACGAGGACGTCGTCGTCGATCACTCGGAGCTGGAGGATGCGCGCTGGTTCACGCGCGAGGAGGCCGCGCTGATGCTGGCGCGGACGCATCCGGACGGATACGCCGGTCCGCATCCGTTCGCCATCGCCCACCATCTGCTCGGCCGCTGGGTGCACGACAAGAGCGGCACTTGAGCTGAGACCGCCGATGGCCGGGACCGCGCCGCGCATTCTCTGCATCGGCATTCCCGTGCGCGACCTCACCTTTCGGGTCGAGGCAATGCCCGCGCGCGGCAGCAAGGCCAACGCGAACCATCTCGCGGAGATTTGTGGCGGCAACGCGCTGAACGCCGCCATCGCGGTGGCACGACTAGGCGGCCGCGTATCCTTTGCCGGGCCAATGGGCGACGCGGGCGAGACATCGAGCGGGTTCATTCTCGAGCGGATGGCGCAGGAGGGCATCGACACCAGCCGCGTCGTGCGCATGCCGGGCCTGACCACGCCCGTCTCGGCGATCATGATCGAGCCCTCGGGCGAGCGGACGCTCACGATCTATCGCGATCCCGCCCTGTGGAGCGTGAAGCTGCCCGACGCCGACGAGCTGCTCGCCGCGTGCCAAGCGGTCCTCGTCGAGAGCCGCTGCGGCGCCTTCTGCATCGATCTCTGCGCCGAGGCGCGACGGCGTGGCATTCCTGTCATCGTCGGCGTCGATCGCGCCATGGCGCTGACCGACAGCCTGCTCACGCGCGCCTCGCATCTGCTGTTCGCCAGCGAACAGGTGCAGGAGACCGCCGGGATCGCCGATGACGGCGACGCCCTGAGGCACCTCGCCGGACTGACGCCCGCCTTCCTCGCCGCCACGCGCGGCCCACGTGGCACGATCTGGCTGAACGCAGCGGGCGAGCCGGAGGAGACACCGGCCTTCCCCGTCGAGGCGGTCGACACGCTCGGCGCCGGCGACGTCTTCCATGGCGCCTTCACGCTTCGCCTCGCCGAAGGCGAGGAGGTGCGGGAGGCGCTGCGATTCGCCGCGGCCGCCGCAGCGCTGAAATGCACCCGCCACGGTGGCGGCCCGGCTGCCCCGCAACGTATTGAAGTTGAAAGGTTTTTACGAGACAGGTCCTAGAGCGATTCCAGGGGCGCGCCGAGATTATGGGCTTGCGATAGAAGATTTTTCTATATATCAGGGAAAGTAGCCCTCATATTGGAACAAAGTTCTTCAAATGACTGATGTCGCTGTCCAGCTCCCCGAGACCAGCCGCCGCCTCGATGCCATCGACCGCAAGATCCTGATGGTACTCCAGGAAGATGCCTCCCTGTCCGTCGCCGAGATCGGTGATCGCGTCGGGCTGTCTTCGACCCCTTGCTGGAAACGCATCCAGCGCCTCGAGGCCGACGGCGTGATCCTGAAGCGGGTCGCCCTGGTCGACCAGAACAAGATCGGGCTCGGTATCTCGGTGTTCGTGTCAGTCGAGAGCGCCGATCATTCGGACGCCTGGCTGAAGAAGTTCGCCGAGGCCGTCAGCGCCATGCCCGAGGTGATGGAGTTTTACCGCATGGCCGGCGACGTCGACTACATGCTGCGCGTCGTGGTCGCGGACATGCAAGCCTACGACGTGTTCTACAAGAAGCTGATCAGCGCCGTGCCGCTGAAGAACGTCACCTCGCGCTTCGCGATGGAGAAGATCAAGTCAGTCACCGCGCTGCCGATCCCGGCAGTGGTGGCGGCCTGAAGTCCAGCCATCAAGCTCGGCGGCAACTGGCCGCCGGCGTCCGTAGAGTCCCTGCCCCCGCCCGATTCGGTACCTCGGTAAGCAAGCATTTACCGAGAATTAGCTCCGTGCGCCTATCTATGCGGCATGGAGGGGAAAACGGCGATTCCGTCCCGGCGATGGCCTGCCTGGGCGAATGCGGCGACATTGCTCGTCGCAGGCTGGATCGCACTCGCTATCCTCACCTTACAGGTTCGTCCGGGCGCGACAGTCGTCGCGGTTGCGTTTCCGCCCTGGTGGAGCACGCAACAGGTTTTTCAGGCTGCGGGATCCGCGCAAGCGGCGATCGTCGGGGCAACTGCCCTTCCCACCCTCCTCGTCGTCCGCCCGGATGACCATGACGGACTGCGCCGCCTGCATGATGCGGGCGCCTGGTTCGTGATGGACGCGCAAGCGGTCTCAGCATGTTTTGGCAGATAGCCTTCTGGCGTGTAGCCACTCGGCTCGTAGTCCTGGAGAGGATGAAATGGTTGTCGAGAACGACGGTCTCGAATCGCTGCGCCAGACCACCAGCAAGATGCTCGTTGCAGCGCTCTGGCTGCACGTACCGATCAGCATGACGATCGGCCTTGCGCTCGGCAAGGCCTGGCTGATCCCCGCAATCTTCATGGCGATCTTCGCGCTCGCTGCGACCCTGTCCTGGCGCATGTCGGGCAATGGCCTCTCCACGCGCCTCGTTTTTGCCGTCGCGCTGATGAGCGGCGTGTCGATGTTCACCTACCAGTTCGAGGGACATCCCTGGCAGATCGACATGCACATGTACTTCTTCGCGGCGCTGGCCTGCACGGTCGCCTATTGCGACTACCGGCCGATCGTCGCCGCGACGGTCGCGGTCGCGCTGCATCACATCGCGCTGAATTTCCTGCTGCCCGCGGCGATCTATCCCGGCGGCTCCGATTTCGGCCGCGTCGTGCTGCATGCGGTGATCCTGCTGATCGAGGCCGGCGTGCTGATTGCACTGGCGCACAAGCTGCAGGAGCTGTTCGAGACCACGGCGGTGAAGACCGCCGAGGCGCAGGCCGCGATGGCGGCGGAAGCGCGCGCCAACAGCGAGCGCCACGACGTCGAGCAGCGCGCCAAGGACGAGCGCGAGGCGGCCAAGCAGCGGCTTGCCAGCAATTTCGAGCGCAGCATCGGCGGCATCGTGCATGCCGTCGCAGTTGCCGCCAGCGAAGTGCAGCAGCTGTCATCGGCGATGAGCAACAACAGCACCGACACCGCGCGGCAGACCGCCGCGGCGGCCGCAGCGTCGAACCAGGCGTCGAGCAATGTCGAGACGGTCGCGGCTGCGACCGAGGAGCTCACCGCATCCGTCACCAGCATCACGCAGCAGGTCGCCCGCTCCGCGGAGATCGCGGCCAAGGCCGCGGATGAGGCCCGCCGTACCAACGAGGTGGTCGAGGGCCTTGCCAGCGGCACGCAGAAGATCGGCGAGGTCGTCACACTGATCCAGAACATCGCGAGCCAGACCAATCTGCTCGCGCTGAACGCCACCATCGAGGCTGCGCGGGCCGGCGAGCACGGCAGGGGATTTGCGGTGGTCGCGAGCGAAGTGAAGGCGCTGGCGAACCAGACCGCGAAAGCCACCGAGGAAATCTCGGCGCAGGTCCAGAACATCCAGAGCGCGACCAACGATGCCGTCAATGCCATCCAGGCGATCGGCACGACGATCGCGGAGATCGACCAGATCTCCGGCCAGATCTCGAGCGCGGTCGATCAGCAGGGCCTGGCGACGCGCGAGATCGCCGGCAGCCTGCAACAGGCAGCCACCGGCACGCGCGAAGTCAACGACAACATCGTCGGCGTCAGCAAGGCCTCCGAACAGGCCGGCGCCGCCGCCACGAAGATGCACCAGGCCGCAGCCGGACTGTCATCGCAGTCCGACCGTCTCAAGTCCGAGGTTGACGGCTTCCTGGGCTCGCTGCGGACGGCGTAAGCGCCGTGTGACGCTGCTCCTTCACCTCTCCCCGTCAGAACGGGGCGAGGGAGCACACCGCCGATGACGCAGCGAATCGCCTCAATCAGATCTTCTGATTGTACTCGCCGACTTCGGGATGGGTGCGCAGCACGCTGTTCACCATCTCGAACATGTCGTGCATGCGCTGCTCGGAGACCGGGCTCTCGACCACGACGACGAGCTCGGGCTTGTTGGAGGAGGCGCGCACCAAACCCCAGCTGCCGTCCTCGACCGTAACGCGCACGCCGTTGACGGTGACGAGATCGCGGATCGCCTGCCCGCCGATCTTGGCGCCCTTGGCCTGCAAGCCCTCGAAGTGCTTCACCACTTGGTCGATGACGCCGTATTTGGTCTCGTCGGCGCAATGCGGCGACATGGTCGGCGACGACCAGGTCTTCGGCAGCGCGTTCTTCAGGTCGGCCATCGACTTGCCGGGGGCGCGATCGAGCATGTCGCAGATCGCGATCGCGGAGACGAGCCCGTCGTCATAGCCGCGTCCATAGGGCTTGTTGAAGAAGAAGTGGCCGGACTTCTCGAAGCCCGCGAGCGCGCCCGTCTCGTTGGTGCGGCGCTTCATGTAGGAATGGCCGGTCTTCCAATACGCGACCTTGGCGCCCTGCTTCTGCAGCACGGGATCGGTGACGAACAGGCCGGTCGACTTCACGTCGACGATGAACTGCGCATCCTTGTGGATCGCCGACATGTCGCGCGCCAGCATCACGCCGACCTTGTCGGCGAAGATCTCCTCGCCGGTGTTGTCGACGACGCCGCAGCGATCGCCGTCGCCGTCGAAGCCGAGGCCGACGTCGGCCTTGTGATGCAGCACCGCGTCGCGGATCGCGTGCAGCATTTCCATGTCTTCCGGATTCGGATTGTATTTCGGGAAGGTGTGGTCGAGCTCAGTGTCGAGCGGGATCACCTCGCAACCGATCGCCTCCAGCACCTGCGGCGCGAACGCGCCGGCGGTGCCGTTGCCGCACGCTGCAACCACCTTGAGCTTGCGCGTCAGCTTCGGACGGCCGGTGAGATCGGCGATGTAGCGCGCGGGATAGTTCTCGTGAAACTGGTAGGAGCCACCGGCCTTGTTCTTGAACTCGGCGCCCAGCACGATCTCCTTCAGCCGCGTCATCTCGTCGGGACCGAAGGTCAGCGGGCGGTTGGCGCCCATCTTCACGCCGGTCCAGCCATTATCGTTGTGCGAGGCCGTGACCATGGCGCAGCAGGGCACGTCGAGGTCGAACTGCGCGAAATAGGCCATCGGCGTCACCGCGAGCCCGATGTCGTGCACCTTGCAGCCCGCAGCCATCAGGCCGGAGATCAACGCATATTTGATCGAGGCCGAATAGCCGCGAAAGTCGTGGCCGGTGACGATCTCCTGCTTGACGCCGAGCTCGGCAATCAGCGCACCCAGCCCCATGCCGAGCGCCTGGATTCCCATCAGGTTGATTTCCTTCTGGAACAACCAGCGCGCGTCATATTCGCGAAAACCCGTGGCCTTCACCATCGGCTCGGATTCATAGGCGTAGGTGTTGGGCAGCAAGACGGATTTCGGCTTGGGAAACATTGAGACGGTCTCATGAAAAGGGCAGGAATTGATGCAGCCTTAGCGAATGCCGGGCCGCAGCGGAAGGCGGGATTGGCGCCTTATGGATGATAATTGCGGCAGTTTGGTAACGGCAAAGCAGGGCCTGGCGGGAGTTTCATCCGCTCCGGCCGTCCTGAAAAATTCATGCGAACGACGGTTCGTCAGCGCGCGTGGAGCGGCTTACTGCTCCAGCACCATCTGGCCGTTGGCGTATTCGAAGCGCTTGAGGCGGGACAGGAAGGAGAGGCCGAGCAGGTTCTCCGAGAGGGCCTCGTCCGGCAGCACCATGGCGTCGACGTCGCGCACGACGAGGCCGCCGACATCGAGCATGGCGATGCGGGTGCGCGCGGCCTTGATGGTGCCGTTGGCGGTGGAGACGGTGGCGTTGTACTCGCCGCGCGAGGGACGCAGGCCGAAACGCGCGGCCGAGGTCTCGTTCAGCGCCACCACGGACGCGCCGGTGTCGACCATGAAGCCGATGCGCTGGCCGTCGATCCGGCCATCTGTCTGGAAATGGCCGCGACCATCGCGGGGGATGCTGAGGCTGCGACCGCCGGCCGGCGCCGCCGTCGTCGTCGCAGCTGCGAGCGCCGTGCGCGGCACCGACGTGGCCGAGGCAGAGCTCATCTTGTCCGCCATCTGCGCCATGAAAGTACCGAGGCCGATCATGATGGCCGCGAAGATCACAATGTTACGCATCACACCACTTCCGAGCCGGAAAGCCCGATTTCATCACGCGCCACGGCCATCCGCGAGCGACGCCGCCGCCGGGCCGGTGTCATTTTGACGAAAAGGATGAGCGAACGGTTAATGGCTTCTCACGTCCCGCGCGGCTTCGCCCGCCGGGTCGGCAATGCGCTGGCCGGATCGTCCGGCCAGGGATGGCGCGGATAGCGGCCGCGCAGGTCGGAGCGCACCGCGGCGTAGCTGCCGCGCCAGAAGCCGGGGAGATCGCGCGTCACCTGCACCGGACGCTGCGCCGGCGACAGCAATTCCAGCACCAGCGGTACCTTGCCGGCGGCGATCGACGGGTGGGTGTTGAGCCCGAACAACTCCTGGAGCCGCACCGCAATGGTCGGCCCCTGCTCGGCCTCGTAGTCGATCGCGAGCATGCTTCCGGTCGGTGCCTCGAAATGCGTCGGCGCCTCGCGATCGAGCCTTGCGCGCATCTCCCAGGGCAACAGCGCCATCAGCGCGTCGGAGAGATCGCCGGCGGAGACCTCTTTCAGTGCAATCTTGTCGTAGAGCGCGGGCACCAGCCAATCGTCGCGCCGCGCGACCAGCCCGCCGTCTGACAGGTCGGGCCAGCTGTCGCCCTCGGCCTTGCGCAGGAACATCACGCGGTCGCGCCATTGCTTTGCGGCCTTGGACCAGGGCAACCGGTCGAGGCCAGCCGCGATCAGGCCATCGGCGAAAATTCGCGCGGTGTCCTCCGAGGGCGACACGGCAAGTGTAGCCTCGGAGAGCGTGATCGCATGCAGCGCGCGCTTGCGCCGCGCGCGCAGCGCCATCGCGCCGCGATCGAAGGAAATCTCGTCGACGGTCTCGATATGCTCGGCGAAATGCCGCTCGATGTCGTCCTCGCTGATCGGCGCCGCCAGCAGGATACGGCCGCTCGCCGCCGTGCCCGTCATCTCGCCGATCGCGATATAGGGCGCGCGGGCGAGCGAGGAGGTCTGCTCCACCGCGGCGCCGCGACCATTGGCGAGCACGAAGCTGCCATTGCCGCGATTGCGCGCGACGCGGTCCGGGAAGGCGTAGGCGAGCATCAGGCCGGTCGAGAGATCATCCTGTCCGGATGCGACCTTCTCCGACGCTGCGACCTGCGAAGCCCAGCGCCGGGCGAGATCGCGCGCGCTCGCGGCGCGCGGCGAGCGGTCGCGGCGGAACTGGTCGCGCCGGTATTCGAGATCGACGCTGTCGCCGCCGAGCCCGCGCTCGGTGATGATGGCTGCGATCTCGGCGGCAGCTTCGCCGCTGCCGACGCGATGCGAATCCACGATCATGCGCGCCAGCCGCGGCGGCAGCGCCAGCGCACGCAGGCTCCTGCCTTCCGCGGTGATGCGGCCGTCGCCGTCGAGCGCGTTGAGCTCTTCGAGCAGGCTTTTGGCTTCCTTCCAGGCCGGCTGAGGCGGCGGATCGAGGAACGACAGGGCCGCGGGATCGGCAACGCCCCATTGCGCGAGGTCGAGCACCAGCGAGGACAGGTCGGCGCTCAAAATTTCCGGCTGGGTGTAAGGCGCGAGCGAGGCCGTCTGCGGCTCGTCCCAGAGCCGGTAGCAGACCCCGGGCTCGGTGCGGCCGGCACGGCCGCGGCGCTGATCCACTGCCGCACGCGCAGCGCGCACGGTCTCGAGCCGCGTCAGCCCGATGTCGGGCTCGTAGCGCGGCACGCGGGCGAGACCGGAATCGACGACGATGCGCACGCCTTCGATGGTCAGCGAGGTCTCCGCGATCGAGGTCGCCAGCACCACCTTGCGCGTACCCTTCGGCGCGGGCGCGATCGCGCGATCCTGCACGGCAGCATCGAGCGCGCCGAACAGCGGCACGATCTCGATGGAGGCATCCTGGACGCGCTCGCTGAGGAAATTCTGGGTGCGGCGGATCTCGGCGGCGCCCGGGAGGAACGCCAGCACCGAACCGCTATCGGCGCGGAGGGCAGACGCGATCGCATCTGCCATCTGCCGCTCCACCGGCGCATCTGCCTTGCGGCCGAGATAGCGCGTCTCGACCGGAAAGGCGCGACCCTCGCTTTCGACGACGGGGGCATCGCCGAGCAGCTTTGCTACGCGCGCACCGTCGAGCGTTGCCGACATCACGAGGATGCGCAGATCCTCGCGCAGGCCGGTTTGCGCATCGCGCGCCAGGGCAAGGCCCATGTCGGCGTCAAGCGAACGCTCGTGGAATTCGTCGAACAGGATTGCGGCAACGCCCGAGAGCTCTGGATCGTCGAGAATCTGGCGGGTGAAGATGCCCTCGGTCACCACCTCGATGCGCGTCGCGCGCGAGATCTTGGAGCCGAAGCGCACGCGGTAGCCGACGGTTTCGCCGGCCCGCTCGCCGAGCGATTTGGCCATGCGGTCGGCGCTGGCCCGCGCAGCGATGCGCCGCGGCTCCAGCACGATGATCTTCTTGCCTGCGGCCCAGGGCGCATCGAGCAGCGCCAGCGGCACGCGCGTCGTCTTGCCGGCCCCCGGCGGGGCCACCAGCACAGCGGCGTTATGCGCCTCCAGCGTGCGCGAGAGGTCGTCGAGCACGGCATCGATCGGAAGGGGCGTGTCGAAGCTGCGGGGCAAGTATCTATCCGTTCGTCATGCCCGGGCAAAAGCGCGAAGCGCGTCTTCGCACAAGAGTCCCCGGCATTCACGTTCTCATACGACGAAGCAAACAAAACGTGGACGGCCGGGACAAGCCCGGCCTTGACGAATTTAGCGGATAATCAGTCCGTATCAGCCCTGCTGCACCGGCGGACGTCCAACGCTCTCATAGACGAACCCGGCGGCTTCCATGTCTTCGGGACGATAGATGTTGCGCAGATCGACGACGACGGGCTGGGTCATGGTCGTCTTCAGCCGGTCGAGATCGAGCGCGCGGAACTGCACCCATTCGGTGACGATGACGAGCGCATCGGCACCTTCAGCGCAGGAATAGGCGTCCTCGCAATAAATGATGTTCGGCAGCTCGCCCTTGGCCTGCTCCATGCCGACGGGATCGAAGGCCTTGACCGTCGCGCCCATGTCGATCAGGCCGGTGACGAGCGGGATCGACGGCGCATCGCGCATGTCGTCGGTGTCGGGCTTGAAGGTGAGGCCGAGCACGGCGATGGTCTTGCCGCGCAAGCTACCGCCGAGCGCCTGGCCGACCTTGCGCGCCATCGCGCGCTTGCGGTTCTCGTTGACCGCCAGCACGGATTCGACGATGCGCAGCGAGACGTCGTAGTCCTGCGCGATCTTGATCAGCGCCTTGGTGTCCTTCGGGAAGCACGAGCCGCCGAAGCCGGGACCGGCATGCAGGAACTTGGTGCCGATGCGGTTGTCGAGGCCAATGCCGCGCGCGACCTCCTGGACGTTGGCGCCGACCTTTTCGGAGAGATCCGCGATCTCGTTGATGAAGGTGATCTTGGTCGCGAGGAACGCGTTCGCGGCGTATTTGATCATCTCGGCGGTGCGGCGCGCGGTGAACATCAGCGGTGCCTGGTTCAGCGACAGCGGGCGATAGACGTCGCCCATCACCTTGCGGCCGCGCTCGTCGGAGGTGCCGACCACGATGCGATCGGGATATTTGAAGTCGCGGATCGCCGCGCCCTCGCGCAGGAATTCGGGATTGGAGGCGACGACGACATCGGCCGACGGATTGGCCTCGCGGATGATGCGCTCGACCTCGTCGCCGGTGCCGACCGGAACGGTCGATTTGGTCACGACCACCGTGAAGCCCGACAGCGACTGCGCGATCTCTTTCGCGGCGGCGTAGACATAGGACAGGTCGGCGTGACCGTCGCCGCGGCGCGACGGCGTGCCGACCGCAATGAAGACGGCATCGGCATCCGCGACCGGCTTCGACAGGTCGGTGGTGAAGTCGAGCCGCTTCGCCTTCACATTGGTCGCGACCAGCTCGTCGAGGCCGGGCTCGTAGATCGGGATCTCGCCGCGATGGAGCGCTGCGATCTTCTTCTCGTCCTTGTCGACGCAGGTGACGTCGTGACCGAAATCCGCAAAGCAGGCTCCGGACACCAGCCCCACATAGCCCGTTCCGATCATCGCGATTCGCATGAAAGACCCTGTTCCAGCTTGGTTAACGAAACCCCAATCCAGGCCGGTTTAGCATTTTCCTGAGGGGAGGGAACAGTCCGCATGTAAAAACCGGCACGCGAATTGTACCGGTAAAGAAATCGTAAACCGCAAGGCTCCACACTGCGCCACGCCCGCACAGAGCCGGGCGGATCGCGCCTCGAAAAGGGACACCATGGCACTATCAGGGACAATCGCCGCGGGCGGGCTTTCCAAGGCCCCTTCTGCGGCGCGTGTCGACTGGGTCGACTATGCCAAGGGCATCTGCATCGTCATGGTCGTGATGATGCATTCGGTGCTGGGGGTGGAGCTCGCCGCCGGCAAGACCGGCTTCATGCATGTCGCCGTGGCGTTCGCAAAGCCGTTCCGGATGCCGGACTTCTTCCTGATCTCGGGCCTGTTCCTGCCATTGGTGATTGATCGGGACTGGCGAACCTATCTCGACCGCAAGGTGGTGCATTTCGCCTATTTCTATGTCGTCTGGGTGACAATCCAGTTCGGCTTCAAGGCGCCCGCATTCGCCGCGGAGACGAGCTGGCGCGACGCCGGCCTCCTGTATCTGGAATCCTTCATCGAGCCGTTCGGCACGCTCTGGTTCATCTATCTGCTGCCGATCTTCTTCGTCGTCACAAAATTGACACGGCGAGTCCCGCCGCTGGCGATCTGGCTCGTCGCCGCCGCGCTGGAGACGGCGCGCATCTCGACCGGATGGACGGCGATCGACGAATTCTGCGCACGCTTCGTGTATTTCTATTCGGGCTACCTGTTCGCGCCTTACGTGTTCGCGCTGTCCGATCGCGCGCGCGGCCGCCCCGCGCTTGCGCTGGCAGCGCTCGCGACCTGGGCGCTGGTCAATGCGGGCCTCGTCGCGTGCGGCGCCAGCGAATGGAAGATCGTCTCACTCGCGCTCGGCTTCGCCGGCGCCTGCGCCATCATCACGGCCGGCGCGCTGCTCGCGCGCGCGCACTGGCTGAACTTCTTCCGCTTCTGCGGTGAGCATTCGATCGTGATCTACCTCGCCTTCTTCCTGCCGATGGCGACGACACGAACGCTGCTGCTGCGCACCGGCATCATTGCCGACATCGGCACGGTGTCGCTGATCGTCACCATTGTCGGCGTGCTCGGCGCGCTGGCGATCTGGCAGGCCGCGCTGCGGCTCAATGCGCACTTCCTGTTCGAACGGCCGGATAATTTCTGGATTGCGCCGAAGAAGGCGGGCGCGCAGTTGCAGGCGGCGGAGTAGCGGTGTCGTCGCCCGGCTTGACCGGGCGACCCAGTATTCCAGAGACAGTCATTGTCGACCGATAGGCCGCGGCGTACTGGATTCCCCGGTCAAGCCGGGGAATGACAGTGGGGATAGCGGCGCCAGCAAGCCAAAAATCCCCCTCCCAAGGCTGTCAAAGCCCGCAAAAATTCATACATTGCGGCCATGCCCAAGACATCCCCGAAGACCACCGCCAAAGCTGACACCAAAGCTGCTGCGCCCAAGGCCGCCGACACCAAACCCGCTGCGCCAGCTGCTGCCAAACCGGTCGCGGCGAAGGCCGCGGGCAAGGGCGACCACATCTTCCTGGTCGACGGTTCCGGCTATATCTTCCGCGCCTATCATGCGCTGCCGCCGCTGAACCGCAAATCCGACGGCCTGCAGGTCAACGCCGTGCTCGGCTTCTGCAACATGCTGTGGAAGCTGCTTCGCGACATGCCCGCCGACAACCGGCCGACGCATCTGGCCATCGTGTTCGACAAGTCGGAAGTCACGTTCCGCAACAAGATCTACCCGGAGTACAAGGCCCACCGGCCGCCGGCGCCTGACGATCTCATTCCGCAGTTCGCGCTGATCCGCGAGGCGGTGCGCGCCTTCGACCTGCCCTGCCTGGAGCAAGGCGGCTTCGAGGCCGACGATCTCATCGCGACCTATGCGCGGCAGGCCAGCGAACGCGGCGCCACCACGACCATCGTGTCCTCCGACAAGGATCTGATGCAGCTCGTGAACGACAAGATCACCATGTACGACACCATGAAGGATCGCCGCATCGGCATCCCCGAGGTGATCGAGAAGTTCGGCGTGCCGCCGGAGAAGGTGGTCGAGGTGCAGGCACTGGCCGGCGATTCCACCGACAACGTGCCGGGCGTGCCCGGCATCGGCATCAAGACCGCAGCGCAATTGATCGTCGAATATGGCGACCTCGATCAGCTCCTGTTCCGCGCCACCGAGATCAAGCAGCCGAAGCGGCGCGAGGCGCTGATCGAGAACGCCGAGAAGGCACGGATCTCGCGTCAGCTGGTGCTGCTCGACGACAAGGTCGAGCTGGACGTACCGCTGGACGATCTCGCCGTCCACGAGCCCGATGCCCGCAAGCTGGTCGCCTTCCTCAAGGCGATGGAATTTTCCACGCTGACGCGCCGCGTCGCCGACTATTCGCAGATCGATCCGGCCAATGTCGATGCCGATGCGAGCAACAGCAGCAGCGCGAAGGCCGGTGGCGCCGCCGCGAAAGCAACATCGCCCGAGGCTTCCGGCGATCTCTTCGCCGCTCCTGCGGCCGCCGCAACGGGCGGCGACAAGGGCGACAAATCGGCGAGCGTCAAGGGCGCGCCGATCTCGCTGGCCGCGGCGCGCGAAGAGGCGCTGCGCAAGCTTCCGGTCGACCGCGGCAAGTACCAGGCGATCAAGACGCTCGCCGAACTCAATGCCTTCATCGCACGCATCCATGATTCTGGTCAGGTCGCGATCGAAATGCGTGCGAACTCCATCGATCCGATGCAGGCCGATCTCTGCGGCATCGCGCTGGCGCTGGCGCCGAACGAGGCCTGCTATGTGCCGCTCGCACACAAGCAGTCCGGCGGCGGTGCCGGTCTGTTCGATGCGGGTCTCGCGCCCGACCAGATCAAGCATGCCGACGCCATCGAAGCGCTTCGTCCGGTGCTGGAATCGTCAGGCATTCTCAAGATCGGCTTCGACGTCAAGTTCACCGCCGTGATGCTGGCACAGCACGGCATCACGCTGCGCAACTCAGACGATGCGCAGCTGATCTCCTATGTGCTCGATGCCGGCCGCGGCTCGCACGGGCTGGAATCGCTGTCCGAGCGCTGGTTCGGCCACGCCATGTTGAAGGAAAGCGAGCTGCTCGGCAGCGGCAAGGGCAAGATCACCTTCGACCAGGTGCCGATCGACAAGGCTGCGCCGCTGTCGGCGGAAGGCGCCGACATGACCTTGCGGGTGTGGCGCGTGCTGAAGCCGCGCCTCGTCGCCGAGCACATGACCGCGGTCTACGAGACGCTGGAGCGTCCGCTCGTCTCCGTGCTCGCGCGGATGGAGCGGCGCGGCATCTCGATCGACCGCCAGGTGCTGTCACGTCTGTCCGGCGACTTCGCCCAGACCGCGGCGCGCGTCGAAGCCGAGATCCAGGAGATCGCAGGCGAGCCGGTGAATGTCGGCAGCCCGAAGCAGATCGGCGACATCCTGTTCGGCAAGATGGGGCTAAGCGGCGGCACCAAGACCAAGACCGGCGCGTGGTCGACGACCGCGCAGGTGCTCGACGAGCTCGCCGAGCAGGGCCATGACTTCCCGAAGAAGATCCTGGAGTGGCGCCAGGTTTCAAAATTGAAATCGACCTACACCGACGCGCTGCCGACCTACGTCAACCCGCAGACCCATCGCGTGCACACGACCTACGCGCTGGCCGCGACCACGACGGGCCGGCTGTCGTCGAACGAGCCGAATCTGCAGAACATTCCGGTGCGCACCGAGGACGGCCGCAAGATCCGCCGCGCCTTCATCGCGACACCCGGACACAAGCTCGTCTCCGCCGACTATTCGCAGATCGAGCTGAGGTTGCTCGCCGAGATCGCCGATATTCCTGTGCTGAAGCAGGCGTTCCGCGACGGGCTCGACATTCACGCCATGACGGCCTCCGAAATGTTCGGCGTGCCGATCGAGGGCATGCCGAGCGAGGTCCGCCGCCGCGCCAAGGCGATCAATTTCGGCATCATCTACGGCATCTCGGCGTTCGGCCTCGCCAACCAGCTCGGCATCGCGCGCGAGGAAGCCTCCGCCTACATCAAGAAATATTTCGAGCGCTTCCCCGGCATCCGCGCCTACATGGACGAGACGCGCGACTTCTGCCGGAGCAACGGCTATGTCACCACGCTGTTCGGCCGGAAGATGTACTATCCCGACATCAAGGCTTCGAACGCCTCGGTGCGCGCGTTCAACGAGCGCGCCGCCATCAACGCGCGGCTCCAGGGCACCGCCGCGGACATCATCCGCCGCGCCATGACGCGGATGGAGGATGCCCTGGTGCAGAAGAAGCTGTCGGCGCAGATGCTGCTCCAGGTGCATGACGAGTTGATCTTCGAGGTGCCTGACGCGGAAGTCGAGGCGACGCTGCCGGTCGTGCAGCACGTGATGCAGGACGCCCCCTTCCCGGCGGTGCTGCTGTCGGTGCCGCTGCATGTCGATGCGCGCGCGGCGAACAATTGGGACGAGGCGCACTGATCTCTCCACCAGCACGGTGTCGTCCCGGCGAACGCCGGGACCCATAACCACAGGATCGAGTTAGGCGAAGGTTGCCCATGACGATCTCGCCTCAAACTTCGCCCTGGGGGTGTGGGTCGCCGCTTTCGCGGGGACGACGTTGGGGTGACATGCGGGAATCGAATTGTCCTCCGTGCAATTGCGCGATGGCCCCGCCGCGCCTCGCATATTAGAACCACTGCATCCTCCCGCACCGGTTCACCCATGCCCCACACCTCCGCCCTGCTCGGCTTCGCCCTCGTCTGCCTTGGTCTCGTGCTCACGCCGGGGCCGAACATGATCTATCTGATCTCGCGCTCGATCACGCAGGGGCCGGCCGCGGGCATCGTCTCGCTCGGCGGTGTGGCGCTCGGCTTCGTGTTCTACATGCTGTGCGCAGCGTTCGGCATCACCGCGCTGTTGCTCGCCATTCCCTTCGCCTATGACGCGCTGCGTTTCGCCGGCGCGGGCTATCTGCTGTGGCTGGCCTGGCAGGCGGTGAAGCCGGGCGGACGCTCGCCGTTCCAGGTGAAGCAGCTTGCGATCGACAGCCCGCGCAAATTGTTCGCGATGGGTTTCGTCACCAATCTGCTCAATCCGAAGATTGCGATGCTGTATCTGGCGCTGCTGCCGCAGTTCATCGATCCCACCGCCGGCAGCGTGCTGGCGCAGTCGGTGGTGCTGGGGGCGATCCAGATCGCGATCAGCGTCAGCGTGAATGCGATGATCGCACTCGCGGCCGGATCGATCGCGCTGTTCCTGACGAGCCGGCCGAGCTGGATGCTGGTGCAGCGCTGGCTGATGGGCACGGTGCTCGCCGGGCTTGCGGTGCGGATGGCGGTGGAAGCGAAGAAGGTGTGAAGCACACTGTCATGCCCCGGCTTGACCGGGGCATCCAGTACGCCGCAGCCTCTCGGCTCAATCACCGCTGCCTCTGGAATACTGGGTCGCCCGGTCAAAGCCGGGCGACGACACCGTCAGATCAATCCAGCTTCGCCTCCATGCCCCGCTTCACGGCCGGGCGCGCCATCAGGGCGTCGTACCAGCGCTTGACGTTGGGAAAATCGGCCAGCTCAACCTTGTGGCGAGGGTGGCGCCAGGCCCAGCCCAGGATGGCAAAATCGGCAACCGAGAGGTCGCCGGCGACGAAGTCGTGGGCCTCCAGCCGGCGGTCCAGCACCCCATAGAGCCGGCGGGTCTCCGCCATGTAGCGCTTGAGGCCATAGGCGCGGTCCTGCTCGTTCTCGAGTGCGATGAAATGATGCACCTGGCCGGGCATCGGGCCGAAGCCGCCCATCTGCCACATCAGCCATTCATAGACGGGGATACGCGCCGAAAGCGATTTCGGCAGGAATTTGCCGGTCTTTTCGCCGAGATAGAGCAGGATCGCGCCGGACTCGAAGATGCTGACCGGCTTGCCGTCCGGGCCCTCGGGGTCGACGATCGCAGGGATCTTGTTGTTGGGGCTGAGCTTCAGGAACCCCGGCGCCATCTGCTCGCCCTTGGTGATGTTCACCGGGACCACCTTGTAGGGCAGCCCCATTTCTTCCAGAGCGACCGAGATCTTGCGGCCGTTCGGCGTGTTCCAGGTGTGCAGCTCGATGGTCATTTACGCGTTTCCTTGCCCAGTTTCCTTGCCGAGATATCTGGCATCCACCTACCCCAGAAGGTTGCACCCCCACAACCGGCGGCCCGGGATGGCCGATCCCTCTTGACGGGAGACGCCCCCTCTGGAATGTCGCGGCCGTCGCGGATAGATTCCGCCACCTCCAAAAATGCTTCCGAGGGACCGCCGTGTCGAAATCTGCCTCTCGCGCCCGCCTGTTCGAAATCATCCGCCGGCGCTCCTTCGGCCGCGGCGAGGTGACGCTCGCGTCGGGCCGCAAGAGCGATTTCTATTTCAACCTGAAGCCGACCATGCTCGACCCGGAGGGCGCGACGCTGCTCGCCGAGCTGACCTATGAGGCGCTGAAGGACGACCAGCTCGATTTCATCGGCGGGCTCGAGATGGGCGCGGTGCCGCTGGCCGGCGCGCTCGCACAGATCTCCTGGATCAAGGGCCATCCGATCGCGGCGTTCTTCGTGCGCAAGAAGCCGAAGGAGCACGGCGCGAAGCTCGCGATCGAAGGCCTGCCCAAGGGCGAGACGCTCGAAGGCAAGCGCGTCGTGATCGTCGAGGATGTCACCACCACCGGCGGCTCGGCGATGAAGGCGGTGGAATCCGTGCGCGAGACCGGCGCCGAGGTCGTGCTGGTGCTGACCATGGTCGACCGCGAGGAAGGCGCCACCGACACGTTCGGCGCCGCGGGCCTGCCGTTCCGCTCGCTGTACAAGGCGTCGGAGTTCCTGAAGGCTTGAGACGGCGAAACATTCCTGGCCGTCATGCCCGGGCGTTGCCCGGAAGCAACCATCCGTCGGAAGTTGTGCCTGGCCTTAAAGAGGTCACCGCCTCGACTTGAAACCGCCGCCGCGCAACTGCTCATTTACCATCCCGCATTATGGTGAATCAGGCGCCGAGACCCCGAAAGGTCCTGGCCGATTCAGTAGCGTTCGGTGGAGTGAGCATTGCGTACAAAGTTGTCCCATGCGCGGCAGCAACGTCGCGCGACGCTTGTAGCCGCCATTCTGGCAGCACCGCTGCTTGCGGCGCCGGCCCCGGTTTCGGCCGAGGGCCTGTTCGACTTCTTCTTCGGCGGCATGCAGCAGCAGCGGCCGCAGCGTGAGGTGCCGCATCAGGCGAACTCCTACGCCGATCCCTTCACCGGCCAGCAAAATGCCGCAACCTCGCCATATGTACCGCCGACACGCGCGGCGGCGGCCGGCGGCTCGGGCCCGGCCTTCTGCGTGCGCAGCTGCGACGGCAAATATTTTCCACTGATGCGCGGCCTCACCTCACCCGCGCAGATGTGTCAGGCCTTCTGTCCCGCCAGCGCGACCAAGGTCTATTTCGGCTCTTCGATCGACGGCGCCGCTTCGCAGACCGGCGAGCGCTACGCCGACAGCGAGAACGCGTTCGCCTATCGCAAGGCGCTGCGCGCCGACTGCACCTGCAACGGCCGCGAGCCGGTCGGCCTTGCCCCGGTCGATCTCGCGCTGGATTCCTCGCTGAAGGCCGGCGACGTGATCGCGACCAGCGACGGCCTCGTCGCCTATACCGGCATCCGCGTCGGCAATGACCAGGCTGCGGACTTCACCCCTGTGGCCTCCTACCCCGGCCTCACCGCGCAGGTCCGTGCGCGCCTCGGCGAAATGAAGGTGGCGCCGGTGCGCGCAGAGACGGTGGCGGCCGATGCGCCGACATCGGCCGAGATCGTGCGCGAGGCGCTGCCCGACGTGACGGTGCCGAAGACACCGGCGCAGAAGCCCGCAAAGCGGGCGGGATTGGATTAGTGATCCTCATGGTGAGGAGCCGCGCTCTTGCGCGGCGTCTCGAACCATGAAGGCCCCCGCTGCTGCAACTAGGTTTTCATCCTTCGAGACGCGCGCAAGCGCGCTCCTCAGGATGAGGGTCGAGAGCGTCACCTCCCGATGATCACCCCGATCACATTCGGCGCGGCCAGATATTTCTCCTCGATCGCCGCACGCGCGGCGGCGCGATTGTCCTGAGTCAGCAGGCCGCGCTTCTCGGCCAGGATCATCCAGCAGAAGCCCCACCAGTCGGTGAGCATCCCGATCTCGCCTATGAGGTCGTAACCCTGCTCGGCTGCGAAGATGCGCGCATGCGCTTCGTCCAGCGTGTCGAGGAACAAATGATCCTCGGCCGAGAACAGATCGTCGCTGACGTCGTCGATGGTGTAGCCCCAGATCGACTGGCAAACCGCATTGAACTCGCGGTCGAACTGGTCGTCATCGACCGCATAGCGGCGCGCCGCCTGATGCAGCCGCGACAGCGAGCGCGCGAAATCGGCGATCCGGGTGAGGGCAAATTGGTCGAAGGCGATGGTGGACATGTAGTCCTCGCAAAGTCTGACAGACGCTAGATATGGTGTCGGCAACGCGCCGAATCACAATGATATATCAAAGACTTGCTAAAGTGTTCTTAATTTGTTCCGGTGCCGGGCGACAATGCTGTGGTGTTGATCCGCATGCGGAAGGAGGAATCAAAAGGGGCCGCCTTGCAGCGACCCCTTGCCGGTTACAATCTTGTTCGGGATGCGAAATGCCAGCCCCGGCGAGTGTCAAATTAGTGGCGGCAATCGACTAAATCGACTCCGGACAAGTACTGAACGTAACACTGTCCTAATTTCCGTTAACCACACGTCCTGATGGGGCCGGCAGTTGAGAATTGAGGCCCGATGGAACCGGTTGGCGCGCCTGCGCGGCACGAATCTCAATAACAGCGAGAGGCCGCGATGGCGTGGACGCGGCGGTCACCAAGCAGATGGGCGACAAAGCCGTTCTTCGGAAAAATCTTTGCGAACGCGGCGTCGCGAATGCTGAGGCCGCCGGCATAGGCGCCGAAGGCGGGCATCACAGCGCGCATCCCGTCACTGGCGAAGCAGCGGCGCTCCATCGAGCGGCCGCGCGCAGAGACGCGCGCCTTCGGATGCAGATGGCCGGCAATCTCGCCGGCTGCACCGGTCGGCTCATGACGGAAAGTGATCGGGCCGATCGCGACTTCGTCGGCGATGGTCCCGCCCAGATCGCGCGGCAGCATCGGATCGTGATTGCCCGAGATCCAGATCCAGTCGCGGCCGGTCTGGAGCACGGCAACGGCATCGCGGTCCTCAGGCGACAACCGCTCATGCGCGGTGCGGTCGTGAAAACTGTCGCCGAGCGCGATGATCACACGAGGGTTGTGGTGCGTGACGACGGCTGCGAGACGGCTGAGCGTTGCGAGCGTATCATAAGGCGGCAGCAGCACGCCGCGCGTCGCGAAGCTGGAACCTTTTTCAAGATGCAGGTCGGAAACGACGAGCAGGCGCTGCTCTTCCCAGAACAGAGCGCCGGAGAGATCGGCTGCGAAGGTCACATCGCTGATGGTGACTCTGGAAACGCGCATGTCCTCGACATCTCCTGAAACCAGCGCGCTTGCCGTCACGTCAAGACCTGCTCTTATCCCATCGCCTCTTTGACCAGCTCGTCGGCGGCTTCCGCCAGGAGCTCGTCTCCAGCTTCGCCATAGACTGACTCGCGGCCGATTTCCAGCATCACGGGCACGGCGAGCGGGGAGACATGGTCGAGTTCCCGATGCGTGATGCGGCCGTGGATGCGGCCGAGCATGTCGCCGAGGCGGCGCAGATCGAGCAGGCCGGTGGCGGCGTCGGCGCGAGCGGCACGCAACAGCACGTGGTCGGCCTGATGCTTGCGCAGGACGTCGTAGACGAGATCGGTCGAGAACAGCACCTGGCGCCGGCTCTTCTCCTCACTGGTGAAGCGGCGCTCGATCAGGCCGGAGATCAGCGCGCAGTTGCGGAAGGTGCGCTTCATCAACGCGGATTCGGCGAGCCAGGCTTCGAGATCGTCCCCGAGCATATCAGGGTTGAACAGTGCATCGAGATCGAGCTGGCCGTTGCGGATCATGAAGGAGGCATCGCCCAGCCCCCAGATCGCCACCGCGTATTCGTTGGCGACGAAGCCGAGCGGCCGGCCACGGGCACGCTCCAGCCGCCGCGTCAGCAGCATGCCGAGCGTCTGGTGCGCGAGCCGGCCTTCAAAGGGATAGCAGATGAGATAATGCTTGTTGCCGCGCGGAAAGGTTTCGACCAGCAGCTCGCGCACGCCGGGCACGCGCGAGACGTCCTTTTGCAGCGACAGCCAGTCGCGCACCTGCTCGGGCAGGCCATTCCATGCGCGGCGGTCGTCGAGCAGACGGCGCACGCGTTCGGCAAGATAGGTCGAGAGCGGAAACTTGCCGCCCATATAGGACGGCACCTTCGGGTCCTTGTCGTTGGCGCGGGAGACGTAGACCTGGTCCTCGGCCAGCGCCTCGTAACGCACCACCTCGCCGCCGAACACAAAGGTGTCGCCGGCGGTCAGGCCCTCGATGAAATATTCCTCGATCTCACCGAGCACGCGGCCACCGCGCGCGATCGCGCCGGTCGATCCGGTGCCGCTGGAACGGCCGCGCACCAGCCGCACCTTCAGCATCGGCTCCTCGACGATGGTGCCGACGTTGAGGCGGTAGCTCTGCCGCACCTTTGGATTGGCGACGCGCCAGCGCCCCTCCTTGTCCTGCTTGATGCGGGCGAAGCGCTCATAGGTTTTCAGCGCGTAGCCGCCGGAGGCGACGAAATCGACGACGTCGTCGAAATCCTGCCGCGAGAGGTTTGCGTAGGGCGCCGCCGACCGCACCTCATCGTAGAGATCATCGCTATAGAACGGCTCGCCGCAGGCGCAGCCGAGCACGTGCTGGGCCAGCACGTCGAGCGCGCCAGTGCGCAAGGGCGGCGTGTCCTGCGCATTCTCGGCGATGGCATCGATGGCGACGCGACACTCCAAGACCTCGAAACGGTTGGCCGGCACGAGCACCGCGCGCGAGGCTTCGTCGAGACGGTGATTGGCGCGGCCGATCCGCTGCATCAGGCGCGAGGAGCCCTTGGGTGCGCCGATATTGACGACGAGATCGACATCGCCCCAGTCGACGCCGAGGTCGAGCGAAGAGGTGCAGACGACGCCGCGCAGCCTGCCCGCTGACATCGCGTCCTCGACCTTGCGGCGCTGGGCGACGTCGAGCGAGCCGTGATGCAGCGCGATCGCGAGGTTGTCGTCGTTCATGCTCCAGAGATTCTGGAACAGCATCTCGGCCTGGCTGCGGGTGTTGACGAAGACGAGCGTGGTCCTGTTCGCTTTGATCAGCTCGTAGATTTCGGGAAGCGCGTGACGCGCGCTGTGGCCGGCCCAGGGCAAACGCTCGCGCGTGTCCAGCATCTCGACCAGCGGCGGCGCCGCGCCGCCGGCGATGACAATGTCGGCCGATTCGGCTTTGTCCTTGGGTTGCGGCACGAGAAAGCGCGCGAGCGATTCCGGTTCGGCCACGGTCGCGGACAGACCGATCGCGCGCAGCTGCGGCGCCAGCCGCCACAGCCGCGAAAGCCCCAGCGAGAGCAGATCGCCGCGCTTGGACGTCACCAGCGCGTGGAGCTCGTCGAGCACGATGCGTCTCAGCGAGGAGAACAGGAACGGCGCGTCGTCGGAGGAAAGCAGCAGCGCGAGCTGCTCAGGCGTCGTCAGCAGGATATCGGGCGGATAGCGCCGCTGCCGCTGGCGCCGCGACACCGGCGTGTCGCCGGTGCGGGTCTCGACCTTGATCGGCAGCCCCATCTCGGCAATGGGACGCTCGAGGTTGCGGGCGATATCCACCGCGAGCGCCTTGAGCGGTGAGATGTAGAGGGTGTGGAGGCCGCCGGCGCGGCGAACATCGCGGCCGGTGGAAAGGAAGCTTTTCTTCGCGGCGGTGTCCCGCTCGATCGCCTGGGTCGACAGCTCCACCAGCGTCGGCAGAAATCCCGCCAGCGTCTTGCCGGCGCCGGTGGGCGCGATCAGCAGCGCCGAGCGGCCCTCGCGCGCCTTCTCCAGCAGCGCCAATTGATGCGCACGC
Source organism: Bradyrhizobium sp. CCGB20 (assembly GCF_024199855.1). Taxonomy (NCBI): domain Bacteria; kingdom Pseudomonadati; phylum Pseudomonadota; class Alphaproteobacteria; order Hyphomicrobiales; family Nitrobacteraceae; genus Bradyrhizobium; species Bradyrhizobium sp. CCGB20. The sequence continues at coordinate 8,879,731 of NZ_JANADN010000001.1, forward strand.
GGCTCCCAGCCGCGGCCCGCGAACCACGCCTGGAAGCGGTCGGGCAGTAGCGCTGGCGTCCGGGCCGGGGATTTGAGGATGCGGGGCGGCACGGCATCACAGGTAAGCCGTGGGGGTGGGTTCGTCGAGGGGTGGGGCTCTCGTAGGGTGGGCAAAGCGAAGCGTGCCCACCATCCGCACCCGGTTGCCCGGGGAGGTGGTGGGCACGGCGCAAGGGCGCCTTTGCCCACCCTACGGCATCTCGATCGAGGAAAGACCCTACTCCGACATCGGCTTGTCGGAGATGTCCCAGTCCTTGCCGGTGAAGGTGGAGATGAAGAGCGTCTTCATCGGCGTGTAGTCCTCGGGCGTGTAGCTGTAGGTGACGCCGTCGAGGAAATAGGGCGAGTGGAAGCCGGCGAGAGTCGAGGCCTGCTTCAGCACGTTGGCACGGGTGAGATCGTCGCCGCAGCGGCGCAGGATCTCGCCCATGGTCACGGCCTGGCCGTAGCCGGCGAAGGCGATGGTGTTGTCGGGGTCGATCGCCGGCGTGTACTTCTTGCGCAGCTCCTCGAACGCCATCACGTCCGGGTCCTTCTCCCATTTGGGCAGGCCGACTTCCTTGTTGTAGCGGATGGCGACGATGCCGGCCGCGTTCTCGAGGCCCGCAGCATTGAGGATCGAGCGGCCGGTCGAGCCGGCCGACAACAGCTGCAGCGGCTTCCAGCCGAGCTCGGCCACCTTGCGGATCGACTGCGACGACGCCTTGCCGGTGGAGATGTTGTAGAAGACGTCCGCGCCCGACTTCGAGAGATTGATGAGCTGGGAATCGACGGTCGGCTCGGTGAGATCGTAGGTCTGCTCCATGATCACCTGCGCCGTGCCGCCGGCATCGGCCAGCACCTTCTTGAACGGACCCAGGAAGTCGCGGCCGAAGTCGTCGTTCTGATAGAGGATTCCGATCTTCGCGTTCGGCTTCACGGCGACGACGTGCCGCGCCAGGATGCGCGCCTCGGTCGGATAGAGCGGCAGGCCCGCCATCGTCCACTTGAACTCTTTCGGATTGTTCCACTTCGACGCGCCGGTGTTGAGCAGCAGCTGCGGCACGCCCTTGGAGTTGAGATATTTGTGCACGGCGGTCTGCGGCGCGGTGCCGAGCGAGCCGTAGAGCGCCAGCACCTCTTCCTGCTCGACCAGGCGCCGCGTTGCCTCGACGCATTTCGGCGCGCTGTAGGCGTCGTCCATGGTGAGGAATTTGATCTTGCGCCCGTTGATGCCGCCCTTCTCGTTCAGCATCTGGAAATAGGCTTCGCCGATGCGGCCCAGTACGCCGTAGAGCGAGCCGGGGCCGGAATGCGGCACGGTCTGCCCGATCTTGATCTCGGTGTCGCTGGCGCCCGCATCATATTTCTTCTCCGCGGCCCAGACATACGGCGCGGGCAATGTGGATGCGGCGATGGTTGCAAGCGCGCCGGCGCTGAAATCGCGCCGTGATGGATTCTTTGTCATTATTTGTTTCTCCCTGATGCGCGCATTGTGCTGGCATCGCCGCACGGCTCGCAAGTGGGAAGTCATTGCTTTGCGACGCAATGACGCTCAAATCGCAGGATGTTAGCGCCTAGACTCAAGTTTTCTCGGCGACGACGACGAGGCCGCGCACCGGCTCGTTGTTCTCGTTGCGCGGCGAGGCCGGCTCCAGTGTGAGGAGCTTGAGACCGACCTTCGCCATCACGTCGCGCACATATTCCACCGAATGGGCATAGCGCAGGCCTTCGCCAAGCACGATGCCGCTGCCGTCATGCGTCTCCAGCGTGAAGGCGAGCACGCCGCCGGATACGAGCACGCGTCTGGCTTCGCCGAGCACCGGTGCGAGATCGGAGAGGTAGACGAACGCATCCGCGGCGACGACGAGGTTCGCGCATCCATCACCCTTGCCGCGCAGGCCTTCGATCATGTCGGCGACCTCGAGCTCGGCATAGAGGTTCGTCGCGCGCGCCTCCTTGATCATGCCGGGCGACAGATCGATGCCGATGAAATGATCGACCTGTCGGGCGAAGGCCGCCGCCGCAAGCCCGGTGCCGCAGCCGAGATCGATGGTGCGTTTGAAGAAGGCCGGCTTCTTTGCGGCGACGCGCGCGGCCAGCACCGCCTTGAAGATCAGGCTGGGGGCGCGATAGCCGAGATCGTTGATCAACGTGTGCTCGAAGCGCGGCGCGTATTGGTCGAACAACGCCTGCACATAGGCTTTTGGCATTTCCGACAACTGCGCATCGCCGAGTCGCATCAGATGCAGGTGGGCGCCGTGCTGGTCATCGGGATCGGAGCGGAGCGCTTCGCGGAACGCCGCGATCGCCTTGTCGCGCTCGCCGAGCTGCTGACGGATTTCGCCAAGCGTGAACCAGGCCGAGGTGAAGTTCGGCGCCAGCTCGATCGCCTGCTCGATGAGGTCGGCGGCGGCGGGCAGATCGCCCTTGAGCTGGAGGTCGCGCGCGAACTCGAAGCGGCGGTCGGCCATGAGATCGCCGGAGGTCAGGAACAGGCGCAGGGGCATTGGGAACCGAGGACTGTCGTTGCCGGGCTTGACCCGGCAATCCATCAAAAAGGGAACTGTTTAAGAGGATGGATGCGCGGGTCAAGCCCGCGCATGACCGGTGAATATCGGAGCACCGGTGCCTATATGACCTCTATGCGCCCCCAAGACATCCTGCTGCCAGCTGCTGCCGGCCTGTGCTGCAAGCCCGGCGGCTTCCATATCGACCCTGTCCGCCCGGTGGAGCGGGCCGTGATCACCCACGGCCATTCCGACCACGCCCGCGCCGGCCACGGCGCGGTGCTGGCGACGCAGGAAACGCTGGACATGATGCGGCTGCGCTATGGCGAGAACTTTGCGGGATCGACGCAAGTCATCCGCTATGGCGAGGAGATCCGGCTCGGCGACGTCAGCGTCAAATTTCATCCGGCCGGTCATGTGTTGGGCTCGGCGCAGATCGCGGTGACCTGCAAAGACACCTGCATCGTCGCCTCCGGCGACTACAAGGATGCGCCCGACCCGACCTGCACGCCGTTCGAGCTCGTGCCCTGCGACGTCTTCATCACTGAAGCCACCTTTGGACTGCCGGTGTTCCGGCATGGCGATGCCGCCGACGAGGTCAGGAAGCTGCTGGCCTCCGTGGCATTGTTCCCCGAGCGCGCGCATCTGGTCGGCGCCTATTCGCTTGGCAAGGCGCAGCGCGTGATCGCGCTGCTGCGCCAGGCCGGCTATGACGCGCCGATCTACCTGCACGGCGCGATGGAGAAGATCACGCACTATTATCAAAGCCGCGGGATCGGGCTCGGCGAGCTGCGGCCGGTACAGGGCATGAAAAAGGCGGCGCTCGCCGGCACCATCACGCTGGCGCCGCCGTCGGCGACGTCCGATCTCTGGACGAGGCGTTTTCCCGATCCCGTCACCGCCTTCGCCTCGGGGTGGATGCGCGTGCGCGCCCGCGCGCGGCAGCGTGGCATCGAGCTGCCACTGGTGATCTCCGACCACGCCGATTGGGACGGCCTCACCGCGACGATCGCCGCGACCGGCGCCGGCGAGATCTGGGTCACCCACGGCCAGGAAGACGCGCTGGTGCATTGGTGCAGGTCGCAAGGCCTACGCGCGCAGCCGCTCGATCTCGTCGGCTATGGCGACGAGGAGGAAAGCGAGACGGCCGTTGCAGACGAGGCCGAGGCATGAACCGCTTCGCCGAACTCCTGGACCGCCTCGCCTACGAGCCCGGCCGCAACAACAAGCTGCGACTGATCACGGGCTATTTCCGCGAGGTCGGCGACCCCGACCGCGGCTACGCACTGGCGGCGCTGACAGGTGCGCTGAGCTTCAAGCATGCCAAGCCCGCGCTGATCCGCGATCTCATCGCGGCGCGGACGGATGAGGTGCTGTTCGGGCTGAGTTACGATTATGTCGGTGACCTCTCGGAAACGGTGGCGCTGATGTGGCCGCGGCGGGTGCCTGGTAACAGCGAGTCTTTTCCGGGCCACCCCTCTCTCCCGCCCTCCCCCGCAAGGGGGGAGGGAGCGCAGCTGCGCGCGCGGCGGCAGACGGGCTCGACGACTGAGAATGATTTGGCGAGTGATGGACGCGCCAGCCTCCCCGTCCCCTCCCCCCTTGCGGGGGAGGGTCAGGGAGAGGGGTACCACGGGCGAGATGCCGGCGATGCGCTCCACCCCAGCAACCACAACAGCCCACCGCCGCCAACCCTCACCGAGGTCGTCACCACACTCCGCACGCTCGGCAAGACCGAGCTGCCAAAGCAGCTCGAACGCTGGCTCGACGAATTGGATGAGACCGGCCGCTGGGCGCTGCTGAAGCTCGTCACCGGTGCGCTCCGCATCGGTATCTCCGCGCGCCTCGCCAAGACCGCGGCCGCCGCGCTTGGCGACAAGGACCCGCACGAGGTCGAGCTGATCTGGCCGGGGCTCGCGCCGCCCTATCTCGATTTGTTCGCCTGGCTGGAAGGCCGCGGCGAGAAACCGGTCAATCGCGATCCGGCGCCGTTCCGCCCGGTGATGCTGGCCCATGCGATCGAGGACAACGATTTCCAAAACCTCGATCCCGCCGACTACATCGCCGAATGGAAGTGGGACGGCATCCGCGTCCAGGCGGTGGCCGGACGCGACGAGCGCGGCCACATCACGGCGCGGCTCTATTCGCGCACCGGCGAGGACATCACGGGGAGCTTTCCGGATCTCGTGCCGTCGCTGCGGCTGCCAGGCGCGATCGACGGCGAGCTTCTGATCCTGCGCGAGGGACGCGTACAGAGCTTCAACGTCCTGCAGCAGCGGCTCAACCGCAAGGTCGTCTCGCCGAAGCTGATCAAGGAGTTTCCGATTCACCTCCGCGCCTACGATCTGCTTGGCGACGACGAGAACGATCTGCGCGAGCTGCCGTTCGCGGAGCGGCGGGGGCGGCTGGAGACGTTCATCGGAAAGCTCGGCGATTCCCGCATCGACCTGTCGCCCACCGTCCCCTTCGCAAGCTGGGAGGCGCTGACCGCGGCGCGTGCCGATCCTTCGAGTGCCGGCGCGGGCGAAGATGCCGATGCCGTCGAAGGCGTCATGCTGAAGCGGCGCGATGCGCCTTATCTCCCCGGACGGCCGAAGGGCCAGTGGTGGAAGTGGAAGCGCGATCCGCACATCATCGACGCCGTGCTGATGTATGCGCAGCGCGGCCATGGCAAACGCTCGTCCTATTACTCCGACTACACCTTTGGCGTCTGGACCGAGGGGGAGAGCGGCGACGAGCTGGTGCCGGTCGGAAAAGCCTATTTCGGCTTCACCGACGAGGAGCTCTTGCAGATCGACCGTTTCGTCCGCCGCAACACCACCGAAAAATTCGGGCCCGTGCGGCATGTCGTGCACGAGGGCGACAAGGGGCTGGTGCTGGAGGTGGCGTTCGAGGGCCTGCAGCGCTCGCCGAGGCACAAATCCGGCGTCGCCATGCGCTTTCCCCGCATCAGCCGCCTGCGCTGGGACAAGCCGCCAAGGGAGGCCGACCGGCTGGAAACGCTGGAAAAGATGCTGAAAGCGGACGAATCCCTACCAACAATTAAGGTTGCGGCTTCCGCCGACAGCCATTGACGCTCCGTTGCGGGTTCCCCATGTGCCCCGCCGTGACCTATAATCGGGGCGAATCCCCGCGAGGAGTTTTTCGAGATGGCCCACGACGTCAGAGATTTGCCGGCCGGCCGCAGCGACGGGCTGAACCGCTTTCTCGGCGGCTCGCCGCTGGCGGTCGCGTTTCGCCTGGTCCTGCTCTCGATCCTGGTCGGCGTCGTGCTGGCGGCGATCGGTTTCGATCCCTGGAATATCATCTACAGCATTCGCCTGCTGTTCCAGCGGCTGTGGGATCTCGGCTTCGATGCCGTCAACTGGCTGTGGCGCTACTTCCTGCTCGGCGCCGTCATCGTGATCCCGATCTGGCTGCTCTCGCGCGTGTTCGGCGCGCCGCGCCGCTAGCTCCGGGTCATACTCAGGGAGCCCGCAGCCGATGCAAATACGCTTTGTCGGCTGCGGCGACGCCTTCGGCTCGGGCGGCAGGCTCAACACCTGCTTCCACGTCTCGGGGCGCGCGGCGAATTTCCTGATCGATTGCGGCGCGTCGGCGCTGCCGGCGTTGAAGCGGCTCGAGATCGACCGCGACGAGATCGACCTGATCCTGATCACGCATTTCCACGGCGACCATTTTGCCGGTCTGCCGTTTGTCCTGCTCGATGCGCAATTTTCCCGGCGGACCCGGCCGCTCACCATCGCGGGCCCACAAGGCCTCGAGACGCGGCTGACGCAGGTGATGGAAGCGCTGTTCGAGCACTCCTCCAGGACCAAGCAACGCTTCGAACTGTCCGTCATCGAGCTCGCGCCCGGGCAAAGCCGATCCTTCGGCGCGGTGACCGTGATGCCTTATGCGGTCGTGCACGGCGAATCCGGCGGGCCGTTTCTGGCCTACCGCGTCGAGGCCGAAGGCCGCGCGCTCGCCTACAGCGCCGACACCGAATGGACGGAGACGCTCATTCCACTGGCGCATGGCGCGGACCTTTTCATTGCGGAAGCCTATATGTACGAGAAGGTGGTCAAGAACCACCTCAGCCTGAAGACCTTGGAACAGCACCTCCCCGCCATCGGCGCAAAACGCCTCGTCCTCACCCATATGAGCGACGACATGCTGTCGCGACTGGAAGACGTGCCGCATCTCGCCGCCGAAGACGGCATGGTGCTCGTGTTCTGACATGCACGCACCCGTCCCCCTCAAGATCGGCTCCCGTCAGGTGTTCGCCATCGCCGGCCCCGCGATGGTCGCGAACCTCACCACGCCGCTGATCGGCGTGGTCTCGACCACCGCGATTGGACGGCTCGACGATGCCGCGCTGCTCGGCGGCGTCGCGATGGCCTCCGTGATCTTCGACTGCCTGTTCTGGCTGTTCGGCTTCCTGCGCATGAGCACGCTCGCCTTCACCGCACAGGCGCTGGGCGCCGGCGAGACGCACGAGCAGACCGTGATTTTGGTGCGGGGCTTCATCGTCGCGGGCCTGATCGGCGCGGCGCTGATTGCGCTGCAATTACCGCTGGCCACCGTGCTGTTCGACCTGATGGGCGGCAGCGAGGGCGTGACGCGCGCCGCGAAGACCTATTTCATGGTCCGGATCTGGTCGTCGCCGTTCGCGCTCGCCAACTACGTCATCCTCGGCTGGCTGATCGGAAAGGCCCGCGCCAATCCGGCGCTGCTGCTCCAAATCGTCATCAACCTCGTCAACATGGTGGCGACGATCCTGCTGGTGCTGGTCTACGACGCCGGCATCGCGGGTGCGGCGATTGCCGCGCTGCTGTCGGAGGCGGTCGGGTTCGCGCTCGGCGTGAGCGTCTGCCGCCATTATGCCGACGGCGGCTTCGCCGTGCCGTACGCAGCCCTGTTCGACCGGGCCAAGCTGATGCGGCTGCTGGCGGTGAACTCCGACATCCTAATCCGCACCGCGGCCCTGATCGCGGTGTTCCTGTTCTTCACCGCCAAGGGCGCGCGGGCCGGCGACGTCACGCTGGCGGCGAATTCCGTGCTCAACAATTTCCTTTTGGTCAGCGCCTTCTTCCTTGACGGCCTCGCCAACGCAGCCCAGCAGCTCTGCGGCCGCACGCTTGGCGCACGCGACGCCAGGGGCTTTTCGGACTCGACCCGGCTGGTGCTGCTATGGGGGCTCGGCTTCGCAATCGTCGTCGCCGTGCTGTTCGCGCTGTTCGGACCGGCCCTGATCGACTTCATGACGGCCAGCGAAGCCGTTCGGCGCAGCGCGCGCGAATTCCTGCCGTTCGTCGTGCTGGCGCCCATTCCCGGCGTGTTCGCCTTCGGCTTCGACGGCATCTATATCGGCGCCACCTGGGCGCGCGAGATGCGCAACCTGATGCTGTTATCGCTCGCGATTTTCTTCGCCGCCTGGTGGGCGCTGCAATCATTCGGCAACGCCGGACTGTGGGGCGCGCTGATCGCCTCCTACGTCTCGCGCGGCGGCCTGCAGGCTGCACGCTATCCGGCGCAGTTCAGGGCGACGTTCCCGAAATCGTAGAAGAGCCGTAGCGGCGGCTACATCCCCGGCCAGTCCTCCGCCGTGAGCGTCGCCGCATCGGCGCCGACGATCTCGGACAGCGAATCCCGGCCCGTGCGAAGCAGCGTCGAGGTGAGGTCGCGCTTGATCTCGTCGACGAGGCCGAGCCCCTTGTAGACCAGCGACGAATAGAGCTGGATCAGGCTCGCGCCGGCGCGGATCTTCGTCAGCGCGGCCCCGCCGGAGTCCACGCCGCCGACGCCGATCAAGGGGAACGCGCCCTCGACGCGCACATAGGTCTCCGCGACCATGCGCGTCGACAACCGGAACAGCGGCCGGCCGGACAGGCCACCCTGCTCCTTGGCGCGCATCTCCTCGCGCAGCGTGCTCGGCCGCGCGATCGTCGTGTTCGACACGATCATGCCGTCGACCCGGCGCGACCGCGCCACCTGCACGACGTCGTCGAGCTGGGCGAGGCTGAGGTCCGGCGCGATCTTGAGCAGCACCGGCGTGTCGCCGGCTTTCTGGCGTACCCGCTCGCGCGCGTCGATCACACGTGCGAGGAGATCGTCGAGCAGCGCGCCTTCCTGCAGATTGCGCAGGCCCGGCGTGTTCGGCGAGGAGACGTTGACCGTGAAATAGCTTGCGACCGGCGCGAAGGTCTCGATCAGCTTGACGTAATCGCCAACGCGATCCGGCGAATCCTTGTTGGCGCCGACATTGACGCCGACGATACCGCCGTGCTGCGCGCGCGCCGCGAGCCGGCGCAGTGCGACCTCGGCACCGTCATTGTTGAAGCCCATGCGGTTGATCACGGCTTCGTCGCGCTCGAGGCGAAACAGCCGCGGCCGCGGATTGCCGGCTTGCGGCTTCGGCGTGACCGAACCGATCTCGACGAAACCGAAGCCGAGTCGCAGCAGCGCATCCGGCACTTCCGCGCTCTTGTCGAAGCCCGCAGCCATGCCGATCGGATTGGGGAAGTTGAGCCCGAAGGCGCGCACCGCGAGCTTGGGATCGTCAGGCCGCGGCTTGACCGGCGGCAGGAAGCGCAGGCCCTGGATCGCGAGGCGATGGGCGTCCTCCGGATCGAGCCAGCGCAGCACCGGCAGCGAAAATGCATCGAAGGCGCGGATCACGGGATAAGCTCCGGAACGTCGTGGCCGCCATCGGAGCGCATGTTGAGATTCATCACCGACAGCACCGCGCCGAGATCGAGCTCGCCATAGAGATGCGGAAACAGCTCGTCATTGCGCGAGCGCTCCCAGCGCAATTCGCTGCCGAGCGCGTCGCCGTCGACCTCGACCAGGAACAGCGCGCGCTGCCCGAAATAATGCTTGCGCAAGGTCTCGGGAACCTGGGGCGCGGTCGAGAAATGGATGAAACCGTCGCGCGAATCGTCCGCGCTGCCCCGGTAGACCCCCTCCCGTTCCGCCTCGCGCCAGGCCGAGGCCGGACAGATTTTGTAGATCTTGACCACCGCTTACGCAGCCCTGTTTGCTCTTTGAGTCTTTTGGGTTTTTTCGTCTCGTGCGGGTTCCTGAAACCCGGCGCGACCGTAAAGGCGGCCCCTCCCGAACTCAAGAGTTAGCCGCCACCCCTTGCGCGAAAAACGGAAAACCGGTTGATTTGAGGACAGTTTTCCTGAGTTGCGACGGGCTGGACCTCCCATGGTCAGACAGGCCAAAGCGCAGAGGATACTGACTCACGACCAGATCTGGGTCGCGCTGGATCGGCTGGCGGCGCGCGCCGGCCTGTCGCCGTCCGGTCTCGCCAAGCGCGCCGGGCTCGATCCCACCACCTTCAACAAGTCCAAGCGCGTCACCCCCGACGGGCGCGAGCGCTGGCCATCCACCGAATCGATCGCGAAAGCGCTGGCGGCGGCCGGATCCTCGATGGACATCTTTGCGGAGCTGATCGGCGACGACGCCGGCAATGGCCGTTCGGTGCCGCTGCTCGGCCTTGCACTGGCCGGCGCGAGCGGCGCCTTCGACGAATCCGGCTTTCCATCCGGCAAGGGCTGGACCGAGCTTGCGCTGCCCACCGCCGAGGACAGTCGCACTTTTGCGCTGGAGATTTCCGGCGATGCGCTCGCCCCCGCCTATCGCGACGGCGACATCATCCTGATCTCACCCGGCGCGCCGATCCGCAAAGGCGATCGCGTGGTGGTGAAGACCAAGGCGGGAGGGCTGACGGTCGCGACGCTGAAGCGCCGCACGGCAAAGGCACTGGAATTGCAGCCGCTCGATGCGTCGCTGGCCGAGCACACGATGGCGCCGGGCGATGTCGGCTGGATCGCGCGAATCGTGTGGGCGAGCCAGTGATTGCGTCGTGACCGGACCATGACACCGGCCGCTCTGCGTCTCGCCCCGGCGATCTTGCGACTCACCGTCCCTCTCGCATAGGTTGCGGCCGATTTTTCGCAGGGGGATAAGATGAATCGCCGTCACGCATTGAAGGCCCTGGCGGGCCTCGCACTTTGTCCGCTGTGCAAGCCCGCCTTTGCCGCCGAAGGCACGCATTGGAGCTACGAGGGCGCCGGCGGCCCGGCCAAATGGGGCGATCTCGACGCCGCCAACAAGGCCTGCGCGGTCGGCCTGCAGCAATCGCCGATCGACATCGAGGCGACGATCAAGTCGCAACTGCCGGTTCTGAAGCTGAACTGGGGCAAGAGCGCCGACACCATCGTCAACAACGGGCACACGATCCAGCTCAACTTCGCCGAAGGCAGCACGCTCATGCTCGGCGACGTCAAGTACAAGCTGCTCCAGGTGCACTTCCACCGGCCGAGCGAGCACATGATCGGCGGCAAGAACTTTCCGATGGAAGCGCACTTCGTGCATCGCAACGATGCCGGCGGGCTCGCCGTGGTCGGCGTGCTGATGGCGGAAGGCAAGCCGAATGCGGCCTTCGGCAAGATCGTCAAGACCATGCCAGCGGCGGAAGGCCCCGCGGTGAAGGCCGATGCGGGCATCGATCCCCACACCATGCTGCCGCACAGGCTGAGCTACTTCCGCTATTCCGGCTCGCTGACCACGCCGCCCTGCTCGGAGGTGGTCGAATGGCTGCTGCTGACCGACCCGATCCAGGTGTCGGCCACCGACGTCGGCGCGTTCGCAAAGCTCTATCCGATGAACGCCCGCCCGGTGCAGAAAGACAACCGGCGCTTCGTGCTGCGCTCGATCTGAGCCGGGCGCGAAATCGTAGCCCGGATGAGCCAAGCGCAATCCGGGCTACAAGTGCTACGCGCTCCTGGCCAGCGCGCCGTCGATCATGTTGACCGCGTTCTGCACTCCGTACACCGCGACGAAGGAGCCGAAGCGCGGTCCCTTCTCCTGGCCGAGCAGCACCTGGTAGAGCATGTTGAACCAGTCGAGCGTGACGCCGGGACGGCCGTCCTTACCCTTCTTGACCTGGTCGAGGAACGGCTCGCGGCGGCCGATCTCGTAGACGACGTTCTGGATGTCTTCAGCCGACGCATCTTGCGGCAGCTGCGACAGCGCTTCGCGCAGATCCTGGAGCGCGGCGCGCTCGGTGTCGGTGGGCACGCGGAACTGCTTCGTCGGCGCGACGAAGTCGCGGTAGTAGTTGATGGCATAGCCGACCATGGCGTCGAGCTTCGGATGCGTCTGCGGGCTCACGCCCGGACGATAGCGGCCGATGAAGCCCCACAGCGTCTCGGCGTTCTCCGCATTGGACGACGACACCAGCGTCAGCAGGAGCTGGAACGTGACGGGCATGTCGCCTTGCGGCGGCTTGCCGTTGTGGATGTGCCAGACCGGATTGCCGAGTTGCTGCTTGCCGTCCTGCCTGGCAAAGCCGTCGATGAATTGCTGGTAGTCGTCGACGTTGCGCGGGATGACGTCGAAATACAGCCGCTTCGCCGCCTTCGGCTCGCGGTACATGAACAGCGACAGCGATTCCGGCGAGGCGTAGCGCAGCCATTCGTCGATGGTGAGGCCATTGCCCTTCGACTTCGAGATCTTCTGGCCCTTGTCGTCGAGGAAGAGTTCGTAGTTGAAACCTTCGGGCGGCGTTGCGCCGAGCGCCCTGGCGATAGCACCGGAGAGCTTCACTGAATCGATCAGATCCTTGCCGGCCATCTCGTAGTCGACGCCGAGCGCGACCCAGCGCATCGCCCAGTCGGCCTTCCATTGGCACTTGACGTTGCCGCCGGTGACGGGCGTTTCGACTTCCTGATTGGTGTCGGGATCGACATAGGTCACCGTGCCGGCCGCGACGTCGCGGCGGATCATCGGCACCTGAAGCACGACACCGGTGGTCTTGCTGATCGGCAGGAACGGCGAATAGGTCGCGCGGCGATCGGGCCCGAGCGTCGGCAGGATAATCGCCATGATCTTGTCGTAGGCGGCGAGCATCTTGAGCAGCGTCGCGTCGAAGCGGCCCGACGTATAATAGTCGGTCGAGCTCGCGAACTCGTAGTCGAAGCCGAAATGATCCAGAAACGCGCGCAAGCGCGCGTTATTATGCGCGCCGAACGACGGGTATTCATTGGAGAACGGATCCGGCACCCGCGTCAGTGGCTTGCCGAGATGCGCGGCCAGCATCTCCTTGTTGGGGACATTGTCGGGCACTTTCCGAAACCCGTCCATGTCGTCGGAGAACGCCAAGAGCCGCGTCTTGATCTTGTCCTCGGTGAGCACCCGAAAGGCATGCCGCACCATCGAGGTGCGCGCGACCTCGCCGAACGTGCCGATATGCGGCAGGCCGGACGGACCGTAGCCGGTCTCGAAAAGCACCTCGTCCTTCGGGCTTTTCTTCAGCCGCGCGACAATGGCCTTCGCCTGCTCGAACGGCCAGGCGTTGGATTGTTCGGCGAGCGCACGCAGGTCGCTCGGGTTCGCGGCAAGATCGATAACGGACATCTAAGAGGCCTCCGGGCCGCGGAAAATAGCGATTTCCCGGCAGAATGCAAAAATGGTCTTGGTCGTCATTCCGGGGCGATGCGCCAGCATCGAACCCGGAATCTCGAGATTCCGGGTTCGCGCTTCGCGCGCCCCGGAATGACGATCGTTGGCTAAAACGGGCTCACCGAGAAATACCGCAGCCATAGATCGGTGTAGCGGCCTTTTTCCCAGACGCGGAACAGGGCCCAGTTCAGGGCTTGGCGCAGCACGTCGTTGCCCTTGCGCACGGCGATGCCGATGCCCTCGCCGAAGAAGCGGCTCTCGACGAAGGGGCCGCCGGAGAAGGCGCAGCAATCGCCGGAATCCGTGCCGTTGATCCAGAACGCGAGCGAGATGGCGTCGCCGAAGATGAAATCGACCTCGCCCTTGCGAAGTGCGGCGCGGAGCGCATCGTCGTTGGGATAGCCGTGCAGCTCGGCGTCGGTGAACATGGCCTTGAGATAGGCTTCATGCGCGGAGCCGGCGATGACGCCGACCTTCTTGCCTTCGAGATATTCGGGCCGGATCTCCGGCATCACCGCATCCTTGCGCGAGGCGAAGCGCGCCGGCACGCGGTAATAGGGATCGGTGAAATCGACGCGGGCGCGGAGCTGCGGGCTCACCGCCATCGAGGCGATGATGGCATCGCCCCGGTTGGAGGAGAGCGCGTCGACCAGCGTCTCGAAGCGGCGCATCTGCACCGTGCAGGTGACCTTGATCTCCTCGCACAGGCTGCGTGCGAGATCGACGTTGAAGCCGGCCGGATTGCCGTCGGCGCCGGTGTAATTGAACGGCGGATAGTCGGTCTCGGTCAGGAAGCGGATCACGGTCAGGCGCGACAGGTCCGGCCGCTCCGGCCGCCGCCGCGGGTCCCAGAAGCCGGGCACGGCCTGCGGGGCCGCCTGCGGCGTGGCTTGTTGCGTTCCCTGGGGCGCCGCCGGCGGCTGCTTGGCGGGGGCCTGCGCTTCGGCGCCGGGCAGGCTCGCCAGCAGGCAGGCGCCGACGACCAGCCCGGTCAGGAGCCGACGGGCGGATTTGGACGATTTCGCCTGTTGCGATGGAGCCATCGGCCGGAAATGAATGAATTTCATTGCGATCGGAGGGCCTTATAGACCATCCCACCGGGAACGCGAGCGCCGATTGGCTCCAAGCCCGGCGATGACGAGCCTAGAGATACCGCTTCAGGTCCGCCGCAGCCTCTTCCAGGGTCCGCTTCAGGTTGAACGGCGAGACGAAGCGGCCGTCGCGGTCCATCAGGTAGATCAGCGCGGTGTGATCCATGGTGTAGTCGCCGTCCTTGGTCGGGACCTTCTTGGCATAGACCCGGTAGGAGGTGATCACCTTGGCGGTCTCGGCCGGATCGCCGCTGAGGCCTTCCAGATGCGGATCGAAGCTCGACAGATAGTCCTTCATCGTCGCGGGCGTGTCGCGCTCGGGGTCCACCGAAATGAAGACGGCATTGACCTTGTCGGCGTCCTTGCCCAGCGCGCGCAGCACTTCCGAGATCTCGAACAGCGAGGTCGGGCAGACGTCGGGGCAATGGGTGTAGCCGAAGAAGATCAGGGTCGGCTTGCCCTTCAGGTTCTTCTCGGTGACGGCCTTGCCATGCTGGTCGGTGAGCTGGAACGGGCCGCCGATCGCGGCCGGCTGCGCCACCTTGCTGACCCCGCCCATGGCCCAGAACACGATCAGGAGCCCGACAACGAGGCTTGCGGCGAAGGCGGTCGCGATCACCAGCGGACGGGCGGTGGAGCTCATGAGCGAAAAACTTCCTGTCGCAGGTCAGAAGCAGGCGGCAAAGCCGGTCCTGATCATTTCGAAGAACACCTGGCTGCCATAGTGGAACCAGAGCGCCAGCGCACCGAGGACGACGAGTCCGCCAATCCCAGCGCCAGCCAACAGCAGCACGGGCGGCGTCCGGCCGGCAGTGGGCGAATTGTCCGATACAGGATGTGCGGGGTGCAGCGGTTGAGCCATGACAATGACCGGGGCGAAAGCCCGGTTCCCTTGCCACTCAAATAGGCGCTGGCCCGGGCCCGGGCAAGCGCCGCGGGTGTTCCACGCAATATTTCCCGGGAATCAGATCACGCCGATGACGTCAGCGAAGCAGCTGACCCCGAGCGGACTCCAACTGTTCCGCTTGCGGGAGAACCCGGCGCAGGGGTCGGTTGGTCGAGGCCTGCGCGTCGAGGTAGCAGGGCTTGTACATCGCCTGGAGCTGCTTGCCCCTCAGGAACAGCATGTGCGGGGTGAGGCCGCCGCGCTGGCTGATCCAGCGCTTCACCTGCGAGGGATACATCGCATAGAGCATCTGGGTCGCTTCGGTATTGGTGATGGCGCGGCCGTTGGCCCCGAAATCCCAGGCGGCGTGGAAGCCGAGCGTCGCGTGCGAGGTCACACAGATGCGGTCGCGCGGAATGGCGCCGAGGACGATGGTGCAGGCCGAAGCACAGAGGCCGTCGATGATGACCGTATCGCCTGATTGGCGCAGGTCCTGGTATCTGTCGACGTAAGTCCCGATCCGGCCGCCGCGGTCATCCGCGATCCGAACCACCGCGTGAGAAGCCCCCATGCAAGCGATCAGCAGAACCGTCGCAAGCACCCCAGTCAGAAACCTCATTGTCCCCCGCCCCAGTCGATTTCGAATCTGCGTGTCAGGTTCGTGATGCGTGACTAGCGTCCGTCGTAACCGTGGTTTTGTCTAGGCGCGCCGGCTCGCTCAAAACAAATTCAAATCCAGTGTTGCGTCGGCGCTGCACCAGGTCCGCTTCGGTCCCAAACTGGAACAAGTTAACGGACTCTTACGCCTCACGCCCTTGATCTCAGTTACAACCGCTGGCTTCAATCCGGACAACTACAGGGGGGAACCGATGGAGGGGGAAACACATGGCTGAAAAGACGGATGTCATCGTCGTCGGTGCAGGACTATCCGGACTGGTTGCCGCAACCGAGATCGCGGACGCGGGCAAGCGCGTGATCGTGGTCGACCAGGAAGGCGAGCAGTCGCTCGGCGGCCAGGCGTTCTGGTCGTTCGGCGGATTGTTTCTGGTCGATTCGCCGGAGCAGCGCCGGCTCGGCATCAAGGACTCGTTCGACCTCGCCATGCAGGACTGGCTCGGCACCGCCGGCTTCGACCGCGACGAGGATTTCTGGCCGCGGCAATGGGCCGAGGCCTATGTGGCGTTTGCGGCCGGCGAGAAACGCGACTGGCTGCGCGCGATGGGGCATCGCATCTTCCCGGTGGTCGGCTGGGCCGAGCGCGGCGGCTACGACGCGATGGGCCACGGCAATTCGGTGCCGCGCTTCCACGTCACCTGGGGCACCGGCCCCGGCATCGTCGAGCCGTTCGAGCGCCGCGCGCGCGAGACCATGAAAAGCGGCCGGCTGACCTTCAAGTTCCGCCATCGCGTCGATGCGCTCTCCATCACCAACGGCACCGTGGATGGTGTCAGCGGCGCGATCCTCGCGCCTGACAATGTCGAGCGCGGCAAGAGCTCGTCACGCAATGTGGTCGGCGAGTTTGCGCTGAAGGCGCAGGCCGTGATCGTGGCGTCCGGCGGCATCGGCGGCAACCACGAGCTGGTGCGGCAGAACTGGCCGAAGCGGCTCGGCGAGCCGCCGAAATTCATGATCTCGGGCGTGCCCGAACATGTCGACGGCCGCATGATCGGTATCACCGAGAAATCAGGCGCACGGCTGATCAACCGCGACCGCATGTGGCACTATGTCGAAGGCATCCAGAACTGGAATCCGATCTGGCCGCGCCACGGCATCCGCATCCTGCCCGGCCCGTCCTCGATGTGGTTCGACGCAACAGGCACGCGGCTGCCGGCGCCGTTGTTTCCCGGCTCCGATACACTCGGACAGCTCCAATACATCATGTCCACGGGCTATGATTATTCCTGGTTCATCCTGACCCAGAGCATCATCAAGAAGGAATTTGCGCTGTCGGGATCGGAGCAGAACCCCGATCTCACAGGCAAGAGCTGGCGGATGACCTTGCGCCGCGCCACCAACAAGGGCGCGCCGGCGCCGGTGGAGGCGTTCAAAAGCCATGGTGTCGACTTCATCGTACGCGACAAGATCGAGGATCTCGTCGCGGCCATGAACAAGCTCGCCGGCAGCGACCTCCTCAAGCTCGAGCACATCAGGATGCAGATCGAGGCGCGCGACCGCGAGATCGCCAACCCCTACGTCAAGGACGCGCAGGTGATGAACATCCACAATGCGCGGCGCTATATCGGCGACAAGCTGATCCGCACCGCCTCGCCGCACCGGATCCTCGATCCCGCGCAGGGGCCGCTGATCGCGGTCAAGCTCAACATCCTCACCCGCAAGACGCTGGGCGGCTTCGAGACCGACCTCGACTCGCGCGTGTTCGGCGCGGAGGGCAGCGTCATTCCCGGCCTCTATGCGGTCGGCGAAGCCGCCGGCTTCGGCGGTGGCGGCGTGCACGGCTATCGCTCGCTGGAGGGCACCTTCCTCGGCGGCTGCCTGTTCTCGGGACGCAATGCCGGCCGTGCGGCGGCGAAGGCCGTGGGATAGCGCATGCGGCGGTGGATGCAGATCGGGGCGCTTCTCGCAGCATTGGTCGCAACCACCGTTGCATCCGCCGATACGATCGACGTCGACGGTGTAAAACGCTCCTACACGACGCAACTGCCGGCGAAGCGGCTGGTGCCGCTCGTGATCGTGCTGCATGGCAAGACCCAGCGCGGCGCCGACATGGTCGCGCGGACGGCGTGGCCGCAGGTCGCAAAGCGTGAGGGTTTTGCCGTGGTCTTTCCTGATGGCCTCAACCACGCCTGGGCCGATGCGCGAACCAAGGCGGGGCCTGCGCTGCGCGGCCCGCCGCCGGGCACCGACGACGTCGCCTTCATCGCAAAGCTCGTCGAGAAGCTGGTGGCGAACGGCACGGCCGACCCGAAGCGCGTCTATGTCGCCGGCATCTCCAATGGCGGCGCCATGGCGATGACGCTGGTTTGCGCGCGCGCCGATCTGTTCGCGGCGGGCGCGAGCGTGATCATGAATCTCACTGAGGAGGCCGCCGTCACGTGCCATCCGTCGCGGCCGCTGCCGATGCTGCTGATCAACGGCACGGCCGACCCGCTGGTGCCTTACGAGGGTGGACGCGGATCGAGCTATTTTGCCGCAGACGGGTTCTGGTCCACTGAGGAAACCCTGGCATTCTGGCGCAAGCTCAATGGCTGCGAGACCGATGACGCCGAGGTGACTGACCTGCCCGACAGGACGCCCGCAGACCAGTCCACGGTCACGCGGATCTCCTCGCGCTGTCCGAGAGGGCACGACGTCGTGCTCTATCGCGTCAAAGATGGCGGCCACCGCATGCCCGGATTTTCGCCGGATGCCCGCTTCCCGAAGGTCGCAACCAGCATGCTCGGGCCGCAGAATAACGACATCGACGGCGCCGAGACGATCTGGTCGTTTTTCAGTCAGTATCCGTGAACGGCACATGCATCGGCGGCAACGCATGCATTGCCGGGGTGGCACAGCGCAAGGCGCTGGGCTAGACAGGGCCGCCATTCCAGCAGGAGATCCCCCAATGAGCATTCAGCGTTTTGAAACCGGCCCGCGCATGAGCCAGGTCGTCGTGCACGGCAACACCGTCTATCTCGCCGGTGTCGTCGCCAACAAGGCCGCCGGCGAAAGCGTCACGAAGCAGACCCAGGACATCCTGGCGACCATCGACGGCCATCTCGCCAAGGCCGGCACCGACAAGTCGAAGCTGCTCTCGGCCACGATCTATATCACCGACATGAAGACCTTCGGCGAGATGAACGCGGTGTGGGACGCCTGGGTCTCGCCCGGCAACACCCCGGCCCGCGCCACCGTCGAAGCCAAGCTGGCGGCGGCCCAATACACCGTCGAGATCATGGTGACGGCGGCGAAGTAATTTTCGCGCTGAAATTATTGCGAGTATCTGAGGCGCGACGAGACCATCGTCGCGCCTCAGTCGTTTTCTGACCCATGACGTCCGAGGTAATCGATCGGCGCGCGTAAACCTTCGATAGTTGGAGCAGCCGAACACGGCGCCATCGAAGGAGAGCACCATGACCGACGCCATCACCATCGCCCGCCGCTACATCGATCTCTGGAACGAGCGCGCTGGCGGCCGCCGCCGCGAACTGCTCAGCGAAAACTGGACGGCGGATGCGAGCTATGTCGATCCCCTGATGAAGGGCGACGGCCGGGACGGAATCGACGCGCTGATCGCGGGCGTGCAGCAGCGCTTTCCCGACTTCAAATTCAAGCTGATCGGCGAGCCCAACGGCTACGGCGACCATGTTCGCTTCAGCTGGGGCCTAGGTCCTGACGGTGTCGACAGCCCGATCAAGGGCACCGATTTCGCCGTGCTGAAGGACGGCCGCATCAGGAGCATCACGGGATTTCTGGACCAGGTGCCCGCGTGAGGACTTGCGCATTGCTGCGCCCTCTCCCCTTGCGGGAGAGGGCATCTCCGCTCGCAGACACAGGCTCACTGGGGTGAGGGGTATCCCTCCGCGAGCGAATCTTGAGAGTTGAGTTCGCCGAAACATACCCCTCATCCGGCGCTCCGCGCCACCTTCTCCCACAAGGGGAGAAGGGGCAGCGAGTTCGCGGCTCACGCAATCGCCAGCCGATACGCAGCTTTCGCATTTACCCCGAACGCCTTGTCGCGCACATGCGCGCCAAGCCTCGCCAGGCACACCTCCAGCGCGCCCTTGACCTCGCCATAGCTCCCGGCAAGCAGACACACCGGCCAGTCCGAGCCGAAGATCAGGCGGTCCTCGCCAAAGCAATTCGCGGCATGATCGACGAACGGAAACAGCCGCTCCGCATCCCAGTCATTCCACACCGCTTCCGTGGCAAGCCCCGAAATCTTGCACCAGACATTGCCGCAAGTCCCGAGCGCCGCGATGCGGTCGGCCCATTCGGCGCTTCCGCCATCGGTGATCGGCGGCTTTGCTGCGTGGTCGAGCACGAAGCGCGCCTGCGGAAAGGCCTGCGCGGTTGCAATGGCGGCGGGCAATTCGCGGGTGCGGACGAGGAAATCGTAGGTGAGATCGCGGGCGAAAATTGCGGTAAGGCCACGCTGGACGTCCTCGCGCAGCAGCCAGTCGGGATCGGCCTCATCGTGCACCTGGTGACGGATGCCGACCAGCTTTTTGCCGCCGGGCGCGGCGCGCAGCCGGTCGAGCGTGTCGCCAAGCGCGCCGTCGGTCAGATCGACCCAGCCGACGACGCCAATCACCGAAGGCGTGGCATGCGCGATGCGCAGGAATTCCTCGGTCTCCTCGAGCGCGGAGCGGCACTGCACCACGATGCTCGCGTCGATGCCGTTTGCTTTCAACAGCGGCGCGAGATCGGCGGGTCCGAACGCGCGGCGGAGCGGCGTGAGCTCGGGCGCGTCCATCCAGGGATAGTCGGCGCGCGCCGGATCCCAGAAATGCTGATGGCCGTCGATGATCATGCCTCACACTCCGCCCGGCAGCGGCGCGCGGGCGTCGACGAGGTTTCGCGCGCGCAGCTCCTGCCAGAAGGCTTGCGGCACCGCCGTCTCCGACATCGCGATGTTGTCGGCGACCTCCGCGGCGTTGCGCGCGCCCATCACGGCGACCGTCACTGCCGGATGGGCCATGCAGAACTGGAGCGCAGCGGCTTTCAGCTCGGTGCCGTGCTTGCGGCAGAGCTCGTCGAGCTCGAGCGCACGCGCGATCAGCGCCGCGTCGGCGTCCTGATAGTTGAACTTCGCGCCAGGATGCGGATTGGCCAAAATGCCGCTGTTGTAGATACCGCCGAGCAGGATGCCGATGCTCTTCGCTGCGCAGACCGGAAACAGCGCATCCAGCGCGCCCTGGTCGAGCAGCGTGTACCGGCCGGCGAGCAGGAAGCAGTCGACCGGCAGGGCTTGCGCAAAACGGACCAGCATTTCCGACTGGTTCATGCCGGCGCCGATCGCCTTGACCGTACCGTCGCCACGCAGCCGCTGGAGCGCGCGGAAGGCGCCGGCCACGGCGTCATCATAGTGATCGTCGGGATCATGCACGAGCAGGACATCGATGCGGTCGAGCCCGAGGCGTGTCAGGCTCTCCTCCACCGAACGCATCACGCCGTCATAGGAGAAGTCGAACACCGGCCGCTCGCGCGACGTGCCCTTGTAGTGCTCGTCCTCGGCGGCGGCGCCATCAGGCGCGCGCAGCAGGCGTCCGACCTTGGTCGAGATGACGTAGGAATCGCGCGGCTGCTGCCGCAGGAAAGCGCCGATCCGTCGTTCGGCGAGGCCAAAGCCGTAGAGCGGCGCGGTGTCGTAGAAGCGGACCCCGAGCGCCCAGGCGCGCGCGATCGTCGCCTCCGCATCGGCATCGCTGACGGGGCTGAACAATCCGCCGAGCGGGGCGGAACCGAGACCGAGTGAGGTGACGTCGAGAGAGCCGAGCCGCGACCTGTTCATTCCCATTGCCTTCCAACAGTCTTCCAACCATCCAAATCATCTCTCCCGCTTGCGGAAATCGCAAGCGGGAGAGGCACGCAGGAGCGCGGGGCTGGCGGCGCTCCTACTTCAACATTTGTGCAACGTTGTCCTTGGTCACGAGATCGAGGCCGGTGTAGACGATCTCCGGCACCTTCTCGCCCTTCTTGATGGCGAGCAGCGTATCCATCGCCTTCTCGCCCATCTCGAACGGACGCTGGCCGACCAGCGCATTGGCATAGCCGTCGCGCAAGAGCTCGAGCTGCATCTTCAGCGTATCGGCAACGACCAGCGTGAACTTGCCGGCATCGATGTCCTTCTTGTTCCTGGAGGCGAAGGCCTTGAAACCTTCAGGGGCGAACATCGGCCAGCCGCCGATGGGAACGATGGCGGCGAGATCGGGCGTGGCGGTGCGCATATCCGTCATCTGCTGGACCGCCAGCGCCGGATCGTCGTTGCAGAAGGTCGGCGAGCCCGCGACCTCGGTCCATTTCGAGCCCTTCAGCGCCTCGCGGACGCCGTCGACGCGCTCGGCGAGGTTCTTGGCGCCCGGACCGCCCGAGACCATGGCGTATTTGCCGCCGTCGGGCCGCAGCTTCACCAGCTCCTTGCCGAGCGCGACGCCGAACTCCTTGTTGTTGGTGCCGATATAGGCGATCCGCTTCGACCCCGGCGCATCGGCATCGAAGGTGATGACGGGAATGCCCGCCGCGGTCGCCGCCTCGATCGACTTGGTCATGGCGGCAACGTCGGCGACCGAGATGGCGAGGCCGTCGACCTTCTGGGTGACGAAATCCTGGATGATCTGCGCCTGCGTCGCCGGCTCATGCTCGACCGGACCCTTGTAGATGCACTCGATATTGCCGAGCTCCTTGGCCCGCTTCAGGCAACCGTCGCGCGCGAAGTCGAAGAACGGATTGTTCATCGCCTTGGGCACGATCACGAATCGGTAGTTCGCGGCAAACGCCGGCGTCGCCATCATCGCGACGGCGATGCCGGCAAGAAGAAGTTTCCTCATTGTCTCCTCCACCCTTCTCTGGCGCCCGTCCGCTTAAGATCGTCCGGGAAGCGGACAGGCGGCATTTTCGTTGCCCTCCCGGAACGACGTCACGTCAGACCATCCGCGAGCGGATGCGATCGACCAGCACGGCCAGGATGATGATCACGCCCACCAGCGTCTGCTGCCAGTAGGAGCTGACCTGGGCGAGCACGAGACCGTTGCGGATCACTTCCAGCAGCACGCAGCCGACGATGGCCCCCAGCGGGCCGCCGATGCCGCCCGCGAGGTTGGCGCCGCCGATGACGGCCGCCGCGATCACGTTGAGCTCGTAGGACGTCGCCATGTTGGCGGGCGCCGAGCCGAGCCAGCCGGAGATGATGATGCCCTGGAGCCCTGCGGCGAGCGCGCAGATCACATAGACTTCGATCTTCACCCGCACCACCGGAATACCCGTCAGCTCCGCCGCCTTCTCGTTGCCGCCGAGGGCGAAGACGTGGCGACCGAACGAGCTGTGGTGCAGCACCACGGCCATCGCCAGCGCGAGGACCACGAGATAGATGAAGGGCACGGGCACGCCGAGCACATCGCCCGACGTGAGCGCATAAAAATAATCGGCGTCCGGCCCGCCCGGAAAACTGCCGCGCCCGTTTGAGACGACATAGCCGAGCCCGCGCACGATCGAGAGCATGCCGAGCGTCGTGACGAAGGGCGACAGGCCGAGAACGGCGATGCAGAAGCCGTTGACGAGCCCTGCGATGAGGGCGACGCCGAGTCCCGCGAGGATCGAGACCAGCAGGATCAGCCCCGGCACATTGGCCAGCACGGTCTTGCCGTCGGCCGCCATGTGCACGAACAGCGAGCCGGCAGGCGAGCCGGGCGCCGACAGCTCGGTCATCACCATCGAGGTGATCATGGCCGAGAAGCACATCATCGAGCCGACCGACAGATCGATGCCGCCGGTGATGATCACGAACGTGACGCCGAGCGTCGCGATGGCGATGAAGGAGAAGTTCTTCGCCACGTTCTGCATGTTGCCTTCGGTAAAGAAATAGGGGCTGGCGAAATGCATGATCACCAGCAGCACCGCCAGCGCGAGCAGCACATAGCCGGTCTGGGAGGCGAAGATGCCGCGCTGCCACCATCTGATCCGGCCGACATTGGTGAAGCTGATCGGAGATTCCATGGGCATGGCCATCACGCCGCCTCCTTCGCGCCGGTGATGAGAGCGGTGACTTCCTCGGGCGACGTCTGGTGGATCGGCTTGTCGGCCCGCTTCTCGCCGCGGCGCATGACGATGACGCGGTCGCACACCGCGAATACGTCGGGCATGCGGTGCGAGATCAGCATCACGGCGACGCCCTGCTCCTTCAGCCGGTGGATCAGGCCGAGCACCTGCTCGACCTGGCGGACCGAGATCGCCGCTGTCGGCTCGTCCATCATGACCAGCCGCGCGTTGGAGAGCCGCGTCCGCGCGATCGCGACCGCCTGACGCTGGCCGCCGGACATCTGCTTGACGAGATCGTCGGGGCGCGTCTCCGAGCGCAGCTCGCCGAACAGCTCCAGCGCACGCGCCGCCATCGCCTTGTGGTCGAGCAGCGCAAGCGGGCCGAACCTGCGCTTCAGCTCGCGGCCGAGGAAGACGTTGGCGGCGGCCGTCAGATTGTCGGCGAGCGCGAGGTCCTGGTAGACGACCTCGATGCCGACGGCGCGGGCATCCACCGGGCGATTGAAATGGACCGCGCTGCCGGCGAAGCGGATCTCGCCATGGCTGGGACGGAAATTGCCGGCGATGATCTTGACCAGCGTCGACTTGCCGGCGCCGTTGTCGCCCATCAGGCCGACGACCTCGCCGGGCTGGACCTGCAGGTCGACGCCGTGGAGCGCGCGGATTGCGCCGAACTCCTTGCCGATGCCGGTCAGCTCGAGGACCGGTGTCGCTTCAGCGTTTGTCATCAGCGGCCTTCCTCAGACGTAGCGGTTGACCAGGGATTCCAGATATTCCTGCCGCCCCGAGCGCGGCTGCGGGTCGAAGCCGGGGCTGAGCGCACGGTCGGCAAGTTCGGCGAGCGAGCGCTGGCCGCCGAGAATGGCCCGGCCTTCGGGCCCGGCCCATCCCTCGTAGCGCTTAGCGAGCTGTGCGGTGAGAACGCCGGCATCGAGCATGTCCGCAGCGGCGAGGAAGGCGCGCGCGCAGGCATCCATCGAGCCGACATGGGCATGGATCAGGTCGTCGGGATCGATCGACTGGCGGCGGATCTTGGCGTCGAAATTGAGCCCGCCGGAGGTGAAGCCGCCGCGGTTCAGGATCTCGTGGAACACCAGCGCCAGCTCCGGCACGTTCATCGCGAACTGGTCGGTGTCCCAGCCGAGCAAATCGTCGCCGCGATTGATGTCGAGCGAGCCGAACACACCGAGTGCCTCTGCGAGCGCGACCTCGTGATGGAAGGAGTGGCCGGCCAGGATGGCGTGGTTCTGCTCGATGTTGAGCTTGACGTCGTTGAGGAGATCGTAGCGTTCCAGGAAGCCGTAGCAGGTGGCCACGTCGAAATCATATTGATGCTTGGTCGGCTCCTTCGGCTTCGGCTCGATCAGGATCGGGCCCTTGAAGCCTATTCTGTGCTTGTGCTCGACGACGAGCGAGACGAAGCGGCCGAGTTGGTCGAGCTCGCGCTTGAGATCGGTGTTGAGCAGCGTCTCATAGCCTTCGCGCCCGCCCCAGAGCACGTAGTTCTGGCCGCCGAGCCGGTGCGTCACCTCCAGCGCGGCGCGAACCTGGCCGGCGGCATAGGCGAAGATCTCCGGGTCCGGATTGGTCGCCGCGCCCGCCATGTAACGGCGATGCGTGAACAGGTTCGCGGTGCCCCAGAGCAGGCGGACCTTGGCCGAGGCCATCTTCGCTTCGAACAGATCCGCAATCGCGTTGAGGTTGGCAATGGACTCCGCGAGCGAAGCTCCTTCCGGCGCCGCGTCGACATCGTGGAAGGTGAAGAAGGGCACGTCCAGCAGGCGGAACAGCTCGAAGGCGACATCGGCCTTGGCGCGCGCCTGCGCCATCGCATCGGCGCCTCGATGCCAGGGGCGCAGGAACGTCTCGCCGCCGAAGGGATCGCCGCCGGGCCAGCAGAAGGAATGCCAGTAGCAGACAGCAAAGCGCAAATGATCCTCAAGCCTGCGGCCATGGACGAGGCGGTCCTTGTCGTACCAGCGGAAGGCGAGCGTGTTGGCCGCATCCTTGCCGCCGAAGGCGACAGGGGCGCTTGCATCGAAGAATTTGGCTGATGCGTTCACTTAGGGCTCTCCTTCAACGCAGGATAAAGCTCGCGCCACCGCCCATAGGCCTCGTCATAGGCCGCAGTGACGGATGCACGGGGTACAAAGCTCGCGAGCCGGCGCGGGCGCTTGCAGACCTCCGCGGGATCTTCGCCGGTGGCGGCGAGCCGGCCGAGACGCGCGGCGCCGAGCGCCGCCCCGACCTCGCCTTCCTCGACGCGGTGGACGGGAATGCCGAGCACATCGGCGCAGATCTGCGCCCATAGCGGCGAGCGCGAGCCGCCGCCGACGAGATCGACCTCCGCAATTGGCCCGCTGGCCGCGCTCAGCGCCGCGAGGTTGTCGCGCGCGGCAAAGGCGACGCCCTCCAGCACGGCCTGTACGATCTGGCTGCGCCGGGTCGCACCGCGCAAGCCGACGAAGGCGCCGCTGGCGGCGGCATCGTTGTGCGGCGTGCGCTCGCCGTCGAGATAGGGCAGGAATTTGATGGAGCTCGGTCCGTCGACGCGCTCGCCGAGCGGCGCCAGGAGCGCGGCGGCCGGCGTCTCCATCACGCCGGCGAGCCAGGCCAGCGAAGCCGCGGCCGACAGCATCACGCCCATCTGATGCCAGAGGCCGGGCAGCGCATGGCAGAACGCATGCACGGCCGAAGCTGGCGCCGGTGCGAACCGATCGGTGACGCGGAACACCACGCCGGAGGTGCCGAGCGACAGGAAGGCATCGCCCGATGCGATCGCGCCGAGCCCGATGGCGCTCGCGGCATTATCGCCCGCGCCGCCGGCGATCACGACATCTTTCGCCATGCCCCAGCGCCGCGCGAATTCCGGCGCGAGCACTGCGCTGACCTCGCTGCCCTCGACGAGGCGGGGCATGTGGTGGAGATCGAGCCCGGTGGCATGCAGCAGCAGGGCCGACCAGCGGCGCAGACCGACATCGAGCCACAGCGTGCCCGCGGCATCGGACATATCCTCGACCATTTCGCCGGTGAGGCGATAACGCACATAGGCCTTCGGCAGCAGCACCTTTGCCACGCGCTCGAACAGTTGCGGCTCGTGCCGCGCGACCCAGAGCAGCTTTGGCGCGGTGAAGCCGGGCATTGCCAGATTGCCGGCGATCGTGTGCAGCGACGGGCAGCGCCGCTCGAGCGCGACGCATTCCGCGTGGGAGCGGCCGTCGTTCCACAGAATCGCGGGTCGCAGCGGCCGTCCGTCCTCGCCGAGAAGCGTTGCGCCATGCATCTGGCCGGACAGCCCGATGCCGCGCACCTGCGCGACCGCGCGCGGTTGATGGGCTGCGAGATCGTCGACGGCGCCAACCGCCGCATCGACCCAGGCGTCGGGATCCTGCTCGGACCACAGCGGCGCGGGATGCGACAGCGCGAGCTCGCGCGCGGCCGTCGCGACAATCGCGCCGGCTTCGCTCACGAGCACCGCCTTCACACCGGACGTGCCGATGTCGATTCCGAGATACACGCCGTCCTCCCTCCCTTTCGCCTGTCGCGATGTGCGAGCTTGGAGTCGCATTCACCGCAACGGCCGTTTCGAACTCCAGCTGCCGCTAGGGCAGATTGTCCCGCATCACGATGTCGATCCTGATCTTCTCCTGTTCGCGCAGGATCGGCTCGCCGCGCGCAAGCGCGAGCAGCACGCGCACGGCAGCGCGCGCTTCATGTCCGGGGTTCTGCGAGATCGCGGCATCCATCACGCCCTGCAACAGCAGCCGGCGCGTCAGTGCGGTGACGTCGTGTCCGACGAACACCATTTGCTTGCCGCGGCCGGCATCGCTCAACGCTTTGGCGACACCTTGCGTGCCGGCGCCGGCGTTATAAAGGCCGACAATGTCGGCATGCCTGCCGAGCAACCGCGCCAGAACCTGTTCCGAACGGCCGTCCTCGTCGCGCCCTTCCAGCACCGGCAGCACGCTGAGATCGGGGAATTCCGACGCCATCACCTGGTTGAAGCCAAAGATGCGTTCGGAATGGTCGCGCAGGCCCTGCGAGCCCGCGACGATCGCGACCTTGCCGGGTCGCTGGCCGACCAGCCGACCGACCAGGGCGCCGGCGGTACGCCCCGCCGCGATGTTGTCGATGCCGACATAATGGTGGCGCCGCGAGGACGGCACGTCCGAGACCAGCGTCACGACACTGGTCCCGGCATCGACGAGATCGTTGATCGCGGCGCGGACGCCGGGATGGTCCAGCGCCACCACGGCGACGCCGTCGTAATCGCCGGACAGCGCCTCCAGCGAGGCCGCGAGGGCGGACGGGTCGAACACATCCGTCGCGACCACCTCGACACCGAGGCGGCGGGCTGAGAGCCAGGCCGACATCTCGCCGAGATAGGCCTCGATCTGCTGCATGAAGGGGTTTGGCCCCGCCGGCATCACAAAGGCAAAGCGGCGGGCACGGCTGCGGGCGAGTTCGGCGGCGGCGACGTGCGGCTGGAAGGCATTACGCTCGATCGCCGCCTTGACGCGCCGGACCGTATCGGGCCGCACGCCCGGGCGGTTGTGCAGGACGCGGTCGACCGTCGCCAGGCTGACGCCCGCCTCGCGGGCGATGTCCTTCAGCGTCAAGGCAGTCGCGGTGAGAGTGTCGGCCATGGCTGAAGGCTATCAGAGGTGTTTTGAGGTACGCAACTCATTTTGATGGGTCGAAATGTTCGGAGCCGCAGTTGCACCGCGATCGGTGGCAGCCAGTGGCTCAGCCCCCGGTCAGGTCGAGCGTCAGGAACAGGCTGTTGGGATCCTCGACATAGCCCTCGAACGGGCCGCAGGCGACGAAACCGTGGGCGCGGTAGAGCGCATGCGCCGGTTTGAAATAATCCCAGGAGCCGGTCTCGAGGCTGAGCCGCGTCATGCCGCGCGCACGGGCTTCAGTGATGATGTGGCGCAGCATCCGGCCGCCGAAGCCGCGCCGGCGCGTGGTCTGGAGCGTGTGCATCGACTTCACCTCGCCGTGCTGCGGCGACAGCGTCTTCAGCGCGCCAGTGGCGACCAGCGCCTCGCCGTCCCAGCCGGTCCAGAACGCGATGTCGGACGCGCGCAGCCCGGAGAGATCGAGCGCATGGGCGCTGCCCGGCGCGGTCTGCGCCCGCGCAGCCGTAACGTGATGATCGAGCAGCGCGATGACGCGCGGATCAAAGGTGTCGCCGGTGCGGATCTGCATCGTTAGGTTCACTCCAGGATGTCATATCGCATCGGGACCATCAGACTTTCCCGTAAGAGGAGCCGCGGCGCGTGATGATGACGTAGCGTGCGTCCTGCCTGGTTTCGTTCTCGAAGATCACCGCGCGCATCACGTCGAAATCGAGACAGTCGCCCTCGCGCAGGCGCACCGCCTTGGCGTCGATATGGACGGCGATCGCGCCCTC
Source organism: Bradyrhizobium sp. CCGB20 (assembly GCF_024199855.1). NCBI lineage: Bacteria > Pseudomonadati > Pseudomonadota > Alphaproteobacteria > Hyphomicrobiales > Nitrobacteraceae > Bradyrhizobium > Bradyrhizobium sp. CCGB20. The sequence goes on from NZ_JANADN010000001.1 coordinate 8,908,800, forward strand.
CAGCATCAGAAGCTGCTGGGTGAAGGCGTTGCGGCCCCAGGGGCTGTACGGCACCCGCGCGCCGGCCGGCAAGTCGACGACGATGATCTCGATGCCGCTGGCCGCATCCGTTGGCGAGGCGTGCCGCCGGCGGTAACCGCTGTCGGGATCGCGCCAGTGCGGCTGGTCGGCCAGCCGCACCAGCCGTTCCGGCGGCTTTTCGGCCAGCGCGACCACATCGCTGAGCGACACATCGAGCGCGGCGCAGAGCTTTCCGAGCAGCGCAGCGGTCGCACTGCTCTGCGCCCGCTCCACCCGCCCGATCATGGCCCGGCTGACGCCGGACCGCGCCGCGAGTTCATTCAGCGTCATGCCGGCCTGAGTCCGAAGCGTCTTCAAGCGGCGACCGATGGCGCGGTCGAGTTTCTGCTGGTCCATGGCCTTCATCCAAGCGTTGCCCGGCAAGGACCGCCGCCGCCGGGCAACGGGAGCTTAGCCGAGGGAGCGGCGTGTGCCGGAAGCGACGGGCTAATATATTGGAATTTTGCCGGGCTGCCGCCGGGCTTCGCACTGCGGTGGGACCGCACCTAGCGCCTCCAAACAACTAAAGCGAGCATAGATCAACGTCAGTTGCGTTTGAGAGGCAGCAGGGTACAATTTATGTATTGCCAGCTGTATCGGGCCTTTTGACCTCGGGCCCGACGTTTATTGACGGGTATAGCCATGCCCAATTCCAATTCGGACGCAATCATCAGTGCCGGGCTCTGGGTCATCGCGATCGTCTGCCTTTTGCTTGGCATCCTCAATATGTTCGGCGCCATCAAGATCACCGCCGACGAGAGCACAAAATTTCTACTGGGGCTCGCGGTCGTAATCGGAGTCGTGCTGATTTTTCGGGACCGCTTGACAAAAGTCGTTCTCCCCGGGGGGATTACGGCGGAGCTCTCAGCGGTCAAAAAGAGTGTTCAAGATGTTGCCGTGGCAACGGAAGAACTGAAATCCAGACAAACGGAAATTGCGGCGCCGAAGATGGCAGTGCCGGCTCCGGCCGCAACAACGAAGCACGCGATTCCGGAAGCGCCGATTGAAGACCCGGCGGACAAGAACAAGGGCCGGTTTGGCAGAGAGGCAGCCAAGAATGGCTTACGTCTGTCGGCCACCGTCCAACCTTCCGACGTGAGGCCGGGATGGTTCAGGATTGATCTGGCGGTTACGGGCGTCGACAGAAAATTGGTCGATCCAGTCGCGTTTCATCTGCACGAAACGTTTGCCCCTTCGGTGCAGCCAATCAATCCGATCAACGATCAAGCTCGGCTTACGGTGCTGGCGTGGGGTGCATTTACGGTCGGGGCCGTTGCCGACGACGGCAAGACATTGCTGGAACTGGACCTCGCAGCAGACGCGACCTTCCCCAAGGCCTTTCGAGAAGCCTGACGAAGTTCGTCGGCGAGATTGCGTGGTTTGGCCTGCGGCCACCCACTGGGCTCAAACCGCAAACCATTTGGAGCGGGCGAAGGGAATCGAACCCTCGTATGCAGCTTGAGAAGCTGCCGTTCTACCATTGAACGACGCCCGCGGCTGCGCTGCTCACGCCCACTCCAGTCGCCCAGCGCCGGAGCGCGCCGCGAGTTCGTTCAACGTCATCCGCTAGACGAGAAAATCCGACGCCGCGCCATGGACCTGCGGGATCAGGGATCCCGGTGCGAGGTGAAGCGTCATCGCATGATGGTCCGCATCGGTCAGCGCCAGAATGTTGGTCTGAGTGTTGAAGGCCACGTTGACCTGGGTGTCGAAGCCATCCAGCACCAGCGTTGTACCCGACGAATAATTTGCGATGACACCCGATGTTTGTTTGGCATTGGGCCCGAAGACAAATGAATCCGTACCGGTCAGAACGACATTGCTGCTGAGATTACCCGTGACCGCCAACGTCCCGTTGTTAACGGAGACAGTTCCAGTTCCGCTCAAATTATCGACCTTGAGCACGCCGCTATCCAGGACGGTGCCGTTGTTGACGAAATTGCCTGAGACGTCGACCTGACTTCCTGCGCGTACATCGACGAGGCCGCCGCCATTTGTCAGGCCATTCCCGAAGTCGATCGTGCCGCCCTGATCGGCGGTGATCGTTGCAAATCCGTTGACGACGGCATCGTCGAAATTGAGTGCGGCGTGCGTGGCTTCGATCAGGCCGTTGTTGGTGACGGAATTACCGGTATTCACCTCAAGCGGTTGAGACCCGCTCGCTTCAAGCGTGCCGGCGAAGCCGATAATCAAAGTGAGGCTGTGGTCTCCGTTGCCGATCGTGCCGGCGCCGTCGATCGTGCCGCCTTCAAGGTCGAGCGTATGATGCGCACCGCCGTTCAGGATCAGGGAGCCCGGATCGAGCTTGATCTCGCCGTTGCCGATGACGGCGACGTCGCCGGTCAAGACGGTTTTGGTGGCATCGGAGAGCTCGATCTTGCCGTCGTTGTTCAGCAAGCCGCTGACATTCAGAACGCTTCCGGCATTGTCGTCGAACCCGGTGCCGGCCTTGAGTGTCACGTTGTTGAAGCTGTTGGTGCTGCCTGCAATGGATTCGATGAGTCCCCAGGATGTCGCGCTCAGCGAGATCCCGTCGAGATGCACATTGTCGAAAGTGATGGCACCGCCATTGGCGACGATCACGCCGAGGGAGCCGCCGAAGATGATATCGTTCGCGAAGGCGAGCGTCGCCTGGGTTTCGTTCAGCGAGCCGAGATCGCTGATCAGGCTGTTGCTGATGACACCGGTGCTGCCGGTCTCATGCAGGTTCCCGGTCACGCCGATACTGATCGTTGCCCCATCGATCGATGTGAAGCCGGTCGATCCGGTGACAATCAGAACACCGCCGGAGGCGGTGTCACTCACGTCAGTGACCCCGATCGCGACGTTCTTTGTGGCGATTTTCTCCCCGTCGCTGACCGCTACGGTGACGTCATAGACATTGTCGTGGCTTGCGTCTTTCGGCGCCTCGAAGTCGGGCGCGGACTTGAACGTCACATCGCCCGTCGCCGACACGTTGAACAGAGCCGCGTCGGTGCCGGACAGCGAATAGGTCAGCGTCGGGCTGTCCACGTCGGTCGCCGCGATGTGGTAGGCGACGCCGGTGCCGTTCTCCGCGAAGCTTGCCGTCGGGCCCGAGCCGATCACGGGCGCATCATCGATACCCGTCAGCGTCACGGTGATGGTCTGCGTCGCGGAACCGCCGTGGCCGTCGTTGAGGGTCAAGGTGAAGGTTTCGGTATGGGTCTGTCCGGCCGCGAGCGGCGCGATGTTGGCATGAGAGACATCATAGCTCCACGTCACCTTGCCATCGGCATCGTTGACGGTGGCCGTGAGTGTGCCGAGATTGCCGTTTTGCGGTGCCACCGAAACCGTGTGAGTGTCGGCCTTGTCGGCATCGGAAAAGAACACAGCGCCCGATGTCGAAACATGCGCAGCGCCATTGTCCGTCAGCTTCGCTTGGGTGACGGACGGCGCAGCAATATCTTTCACAAAGATGTCGGACGTGCCGTTGGTATCGCCCGGCACCAGATTACTGGCTGACGACTCGAATACCAGCTTGGTGCCATCAGCCGAGAAGGCGGGAAGCAGGCTGTAGCCATTTGCTGGCGCCCCGCTCGCGTTGGTCGAGACAACAGTGACGGCCCCGGTGATCAGGTCCTTGACATAAATCTCATAGCTATAGCCGCTGACACCCGGCACGAGATTGTTGGCCGCAGAATAAAATGCGATCTTGGTGCCATCAGGCGAGAACACGGGCTTCTGGGCCTCGCCGTTGTTCTGCGGATCTCCGCCGGCATTGGCCGATACCAGCGTGACCACGCCTGTGGTCAGATCTTTGATGACAATGTTGCCGACGTCGATATTGGAACTACCCGGCACAAGATTATCGGCAAAGGTATAGAACGCCACCTTGGTGCCATCAGGCGAGAACACCGGGTCGTAGCTGCCGCGATTCCCAGGCACGCCGCTGGCGCTGGCCGACACCGGTGTGGTGGTCCCGGTGACAAGATCCTTGATGTAGATGGCGTTGACGCCCACGCCGAACCCCGTGGCGACCCCGAACACGATTTTGGTGCCGTCGGGCGAGAACGAGGGGGCGTAGGTATAGCCATTCTGATCCCCACCATTGGTGCCGGCTCCCCCGTTGTACGGGCTGGGCCCCACAAGCGTTATCGCACCAGTGATCAGGTCCTTCACAAAGATGTCGCGCAGGTGATCGGTATCGCCCGGCACGAGATTGTCGGCATCGGAATAGAACGCAACCTTGGTGCCGTCAGGCGAGAATATCGGGTTGGTGCTCTGGAAGCCGTCCGCCTGTGCCCCGCTGGCACTGGTCGACACGAGCGTGATCGCACCGCTGGTCAGGTCCTTCACGAAGACGTCCCAAGCCTGGTTGGTATCGCCCGGCACCAGATTGTCGGCGCCCGATACGAACGCCAGCTTGGTCCCATCGCTCGAAAAAACCGGCTGGTAGCTCCAGCCATCCCCCTGAACCCCGCTGGCATTGGTCGACACGAGCGTGATCGCACCGGTCGTCAGGTCCTTCACGAAGATGTCGGGTGCGCCGTTGGTATCGCCGGGCACTAGATTGTCGGCATAGGATTCGAACACCACTTTCGTGCCGTCGGGCGACAACAAGGGCTGATGACTTTGGCCGTCCGCCTGGCTCCCGGTTGCGCCGGTCGACACGCGCGTGATTGAACCGTCGCTGCCGCTATCGGCGGTGAAAACTGGTGCTGAGTTCGTCATCAATGCCTCCGTTTGTCCGGCAACAGGCCGGACCCGAATGTTTTGTTCGGTGATCAGAAACAAAAACGCAGCGCCAATAAGTCGCTGCGGATCAGACTGGTGATCAAAGCAAGTTTAGTGCCCCTGAATGACGAACGCTTGATGTCGCGCGATGCATCATCGCTGCAAAGCTGCGCATGATGCTGCATCGATTCCGGCATGGCCCGAACAACAATGCGCATGCGCGAGCGATCAGCATCTTTTCCGACCAACACGCGCAGGTCATCGATCGAATCGTCGAAAGGCTTTCGATCCAATCGAAAGATGTCCGAGCCTTGCACAGCCATCAGCACCGAATGGCCGCCGGGGGCGGATGTGGTGAGATCGAGCGCCTCGTGATCATGAGCTTCAGCGCGCGCACGCAAGCTCCGATGCAGCAGCCGGGCAGGATCAGATAGGGCGTCGCTGTCGTTGGCTGCCTCGCGGCTCCATCGCCCAAAATCTGCAGCTTGAGCCAAGGCTGGGGCCATCGCCATTCAGCAGCTCGTCCACCCCGTCATGCTTCCGGATGCGCCAAGGCGAACGCGGCCGGGATCCGGAGAAGTGTCCGACAAATCGGACAACGGACTCATCGGTGCGAGATTGTTAGTTCACGATAATCGTTTGATTGCGCTCTCGAAATTCATTGCCTTGTCCCGGCAATCGGGCGCTTTTGATTGGAGCGGGCGAAGGGAATCGAACCCTCGTATGCAGCTTGGGAAGCTGCCGTTCTACCATTGAACTACGCCCGCGAATGCGCGTCTCGCGCCCGTCCTGATTAGCCGAGACGGCGCCGCCCGCCAAGCGCTTTGGCGCACCGAGCCGGACAGTTGTTAACGTCCCGGTAAGATTCCAGGTGCGCCGGATTGTGGCGGTGTTATGATCGCGTGTCTGGGGGGACGTGCACTGAGTGGGGCGTGTGCATGGTGGGGCGTGGCTATTCGATATTCGACACGGCCATAGGGCGCTGCGGCATCATCTGGAGCAGCACCGGCGTGGTCGCCGTGCAATTGCCGGAGGCGCGGGAGATCGACACCCGCCGCCGGATTTTCGCGCTCCACCCCGAAGCGCGCGAGCAGCGGCCATCCGAAAATGCCGAGCTGGCGATCGAGGGCATCGCAAGCTTGCTGCAAGGCGGCGATCCCGATTTTTCCGAGGTCAGCCTGGATGCCGGCGGCGTGCCCGGCTTCCACCGGCGCGTCTACGAAGCGGCCTGCGCCATTCCGCGCGGGGAGACGCGCACCTATCACGAGATCGCCAAGGCACTGGGCGCCTCCGGTGCGTCGCATTCGGTGGCGCAGGCGATCGCGAAAAATCCCTACATGCTGATCGTGCCCTGCCACCGGGTGCTGGAAGCCGGCAATTACGCCGACCGGCTCTCGCCCTATGGCGGGGTGATCTCCAAGCGGCGGCTGCTGGCGCTCGAAGGCGCCCATCCGGTCGCCAGCAAGACGCTGTTCGAGGTGCTGCTGCCCGTTGCCCCGCCACGGCCCGGCACCTAGATAGGTGCGATGGACGCAACCACTCTGCTGACGACACGCTCGATGACGGTCTCCGAGTTTCGCTGCGATGCGGGACCGGACGACACGCCGTTTGCCGAGTGCCGCACCGGCCATTCCATCGCCTATGTCCGCGCGGGGAGCTTTGGCTGCCAATGCCGCGCCGGCTTCTTCGAGCTGGTGGCGGGCTCGATGCTGATCGGCGCGCCAGGCGACGAATACACCTGCACGCATGAGCACGTCAGCGGCGATGTCTGCCTCTCGTTCTTCCTCAGTGAGGATCTGGTCGACACCCTCGGCGGTCGCCGCGAGGCCTGGCAGGTCGGCGCGACGCCGCCGCTGCCCGAGCTGATGGTGCTCGGCGAGCTTGCGCAGACGGCAGCAGATGGCAATAGCGATCTCGGTCTCGACGAGGTCGGCCAGATCCTTGCCGGCCGCTTCGTCGATGTCGTCTCGGGCAAGGCGCGCAAGCACACAACGCCCACCGTGCGCGACCGCCGCCGCGCGGTTGAAGCGGCGCTATGGATCGACGACAACTCGCATGCCGAGGTCGACCTCGAACAGGCGGCGCGGCAGGCAGGCCTCAGCCCCTTCCATTTCCTGCGGCTGTTCTCAAGCGTGCTCGGCGTCACCCCGCATCAGTATCTCGTGCGCTCGCGGCTGCGACACGCGGCGCGACTGCTCAGTGAGGACGACATCGCGGTCACCGACATCGCCTATGACGTCGGCTTCGGCGACCTCTCCAACTTCGTCCGCACCTTCCACCGCGCCGCCGGCGTCTCGCCGACCAAATTCCGCCAGGCCTCGCGCGGGGAGCGCAAGATTCTCCAAGAGCAGCTTGCCCTCAACTAAGTAGGTTCGTCTCCGGCGCGCGCCAGTTGCGGTGCGCTTTGCAATGGAGACGACCATGTATGACCACATCGGACTGCGCGTTGCCGACCTCGACGCCGCCACGCGCTTCTACACCGCCGTGCTGGCGCCGCTCGGCCATGTCCTGTGCTCCAGCGGCGACGGCTATGCCGGCTTCGGGCCGAAGGGCGAGCCGGCGCTGTGGCTGCATCTGAACAAGGGACGCAAGGCCGACGGCGCACACATCGCCTTCCGCGCCAAGGACCATGACGCGGTCAAGGCATTCCACAGCGAAGGCCTGAAGAGCGGCGGCCGCGACAACGGCGGCGCCGGGCCGCGGAAGGATTACAGCCCGACGTACTACGCGGCGTTCCTGATCGATCCAGATGGCAACAATGTCGAGGCGGTTTGTGTGTGAGCGCTTGCCGCGCACGAGATCTCGTAGGGTGGGCAAAGCGAAAGCGTGCCCACCAGTTGCTCGCGACAATGCCGATGAATGTGGGCACGGCGCTGCGCGCCTTTGCCCACCCTACCAAAACTGCATTTGAGGAAACTCCCATGGCTTCCATCCACAACGACATCCCCCTCCCCGTTCCCGCCCGCGACGTCTGGGACGCCGTGCGCGATTTCGGCGCGCTGCATCAGCGGCTGGTGCCGGGCTTCGTCACTGCTTGCACGCTCGACGGCGATGCGCGCATCGTCACCTTCGCCAACGGCTCGGTGGCGCGCGAGGAGCTCATCGACTGCAACGATGCACGGCAGCGCCTCGTCTATGCCATCAACAACGAGCGGCTGAGGCACTACAGCGCAGCGGTGCAGGTGATCGCCGACGGCGACGGCAAAAGCCGCCTGCTCTGGACCATCGACATGCTGCCGAACGAACTTGCGGCTTACGTCGAGGGGCAGACCAGGGAGGCCGTGATCGCCTTGCAGAAAGCGTTTCCGGCCGCCGCGGCCTAGCGCTGGCTCACGCGCCGACGGCTCTGTGATTTTTCTCACAGAGCCCTCCCCTCGCCGGCCGTAACCATGGCGGCGTGCGTCCGATTGGCTGCGCTCTCCCGGCGAAGCTACGCACGCGAGGAGCATGCCATGAGAGGTGCTGACAAGGTGATCTGCCAGGCAGCCGCCGTGCTGCTGCTATTTTCGATTTCGAGCGCGCCGGCCCAGGCGCAGTTCCTCGGCGGCGGAGGCGCCGGCGGCGAGGACATGATGACTCAGATGGCGCCGATGCTGGAGATGATGAAGGCGAAGATGGGCAAGCGCCGCTTCGCCACGCTGATGCAGACCATGGGTCCGATGATGAGCCGCATGATGGAGAACGGCGGCGGCGGACTCGGGGGCATGATGGGCGGCGGCCTCGGCGGCGGCGGCTTTGGTGCGCCGAACTACGGCGGCTACACGCCGATGGGCGCAGGCGGCACCATGCCGATGGGGCTCGGCGGCATGGGCGGCGGCGATATCATGGGCATGATGGGTGGCGCCGGCGCCGGCGACATGATGGCGATGATCCCGCAACTGATGCGGCTCGCCAATGTCGGTGGCGGTGGCGGTCATCGCCGCCACAGGCGTCGTTAACGCGGTTAGGCATGTCGCCGCTGCGCGGCAACTCTGGCAACGAGGCAACCACCCTTCGCGGGGCACGAAGGATGGTTGCGCCGTGTCGGCGGATGGGGTGCCGCCGGTATCAAATCCGGTCGTCGATGAGGACGCCGGACATCGACGGGTCGCTGGCCTTGGTCCCGTCGCTCGAGCGCGTCGCGTTGTAGGTTGGATCCGCGAGCGAGTTCTTCAGCGACTGAAGAAATTGTTCAAGCAGGTCCGTCGCCGAATTGCTGCTCGACGCGTTGTCCGTGGCGGTGGTCGAGGAAGATCCGCTTGCATCCGTCGTGTCGCTCGATGTCGTCGTGCTGGACGAGGTCGAATCCGTGAGCAGGCTTTTCAGCGAATCCAGGAATTGCTGAAGCATATCCACCACCGAATTGCCGCTTGACGAACTGTCCGTGCCGTTGGCGGGGGGAGGCCCGCCGGGCGGCGGTCCGCCTGCTCCTTCCGGTCCACCTGCCCCACCCGGCCCCTGCGAGAACGCCGCCTTGAAGATGCCTTGCAACTCGGTGGCCTGATCGTCGGTCAGCTTGCCGGCCGAAACTTCCTGCTGGATGAGATCGTCGATCTTCGACTTGAAACCGTCAGCCGATGATCCGTTGCGGCTGGATAGATCGCTCGCACTGCCTGACTGCAGGGCGGAGTCGATATCGCTGAGCGCAGCCGAAAGTGCCGATTGATCCGACGAACTGATCGCGCCGGAACTGACTTCCGCCTGCAGTTCATCTTGCAGTCGCTGCAATGGTGAGGCGCGGTGGTGGTGGGAGGAGAGCGCCGAAATCGAGGTCATGGTGGCTTTCCGTGCTTCTGATGGACTCGCGGTGACGTTGTCCCCGGGAGCTGGCGCGGAGCATTCGGCAACGAGCAGGCCAGGTTGCCCGATATTGCCACTGAGCAATGAGAAACATTTGGAAACATAAATCTGCGGGCCGACGCACCCTGCGCCCTTGAGAGGTGCGTCCTAGTCCGACGCGCCCGAGAGAGCAGGCCCGATCGCGGGTTTTGTTTCGCGCGGTCCCCAGCGTGTCAGCACCACGCTGGAGCACGAGAGCAGGCCGAGCACGACCATCGAGCTTGCGGCCAGCCAGAAGAAGTTTTGCGCGGTGGCATCATGCGTCGACAACCACCAGCCGACCGCCGCGATGTAGATCAGCCGCGCGGTCTGCGCCAGCACCGGCCCGATGACCTTGGCCGCGCCCTGCGACGAGAAATACATCGTCGAGGCGAGGCCGATGAAGGCGTAGAACGGCGCCACCGTCGACAGATATTGATGGCTGGTCGCGCGCACGGTGGCGCTGTCGGTGAAGATATTGACCCACAGGTCCGGGAAGATCGCGACCAGGCACGCTGGCGCACCGACGGCGACGAAGGCGGTCGCGCCCGCGATCCAGGCGATACGCCGCGCGCGCGTGATGCGGCCGGCGCCGACCGCCATGCCGATCATCGGCACCGAGGCGATGCCGAACGAGAACGCGATCGAGGTCAGCAGGAATTCCAGCCGCGCGCCGATGCCGTAGCCGGCGAGGATCGCGGTGCCGAACTTCGCCAGCATATGGGTGAAGATCGAGATCGTCAGCACCGATTGCAGCGGCGAGAAGCAGGCGATGGCGCCGACTTTCAGGATGTCGAAGAACATCGCCCATTGGACGCGAAGTCCGCGGAGCTTCGGCACGACGCGCGCGCGGCCCGAGAACAGGTACCAGCCCATCACGCAGATGTTCATCGAATAGGCGATCAGCGCGCCGGCGGCGACGCCGCGCATGCCCAGCTGCGGCACCGGGCCGAGCCCGAGACCGAGCGTGCCGCCGAGCACGACCTGCCAGACCGCGGAGTTGAGGATCAGCAGCGACGGCAGCTTCATGTTACCGGTGCCGCGCAACACGCCGGCCATGGTGTTGAGCAGCCAGGGCAGCACGGCCCCGCCAAAAAACACCTGCGTGTAGGCGACCGCATGCGTCAGCACATCGCCGCGCCCGCCGAGCAGCTCGAGCACGCGCGCCCCGAAGATCAGCATGCCCAGCATGAAGACGAGGCCGAAAGTGATGCCGATCAGCAGCGCATGCGCGGCGAGTGTTCCGGCGCGCTCGCGGTCACCGGCGCCGAGCGCGCGGGCAATGGCGGAGGCCACCGCGCCGCCCATGGCACCGCCCGACATCGTCATGGTCAGGATCACTGTCGGAAATACCAGCGCCATTGCAGCGAGCGCCTCGACGCCGAGCCGGCCGATATAGGAGGTCTCCGCGATCACCACACAGGTGCCGGCGGACAGCGCGACCACGTTCGGCCAGGCGAGGCCGAGCAGCGTGCGCAAAATTGGCCCGTCCATCAGCGCGCTTCGCACCGGACGCGGCGGTGACGGCAGCGGACGCTCTTGTTCATCGACCGGGATTTCGGCGATGTCGGACATGTCCCCTCCCGGGCACGACCGCCATTCGCGGCGCGGCAATGAGTAGGTGTGCCAATCATTTCTTCGCGCGCAGGGCGCGGCCGGGACTTGTTAGCACGGCAATTGCCGATTCCTCCTGCGCCGGATGCAGGCGTGCCCTGCGGCAGCGCATTTCAGCCCGTGGAATTGCGGTTGTCAGTCTCCATGCGGCCATCCTTCGAGACGCCCGCCTCTGGCGGGCTCCTCAGGAGGACCTCTTCGCGGTGAGATGTCAGACCCTCATGGTGAGGAGCCCGAGAAGCGGGCGTCTCGAACCACGAGGCCACCACACGCGCGGCATCATCCAATCGCCCACACCAGCGGCGGACGGCTGCCTGCCGTCGGGCGCAGACGCACGCTGATATGCCGCCCGCATCCCGCCGCCAGTCCCTCAAACAATCCCTCCAGCACCTTGGCGCAGGCGCGGTGATGGTCGGCGACGTCGTCCATCAACTTCCAGCTCTGTTGGCGGATCTCGAATGTGCCTTCGGATCGCGTCGTCTCCGCAGCGTCATCCTGCGCGGCAAACAGCGCGTTCAGGAACGCGGCGAATTCACCCGCGCCGCCGCGGCCCAGCGACAGTGCTGCGGCGGTCTCGTCGAAATACTGCATGCCGATCAGCTTGCCGGTGAGGTGCAGGAGATAACCGGCATCTTCTGGGCCGAACAGTTGCACCATCACGGGCGCAGCTGTGCGGACATATTCCATCGCGTAGTTGCGATAGGCCTTCTCGAGCCGCGGTTTTGGCCAGCTTGCAACGGGAAGCGCCGGCGCGGTCTTCGCGTCGAACGGCGGTGCTTCCAGATGCCGCGCGAACACCAGGCGCTGGTCGAGCTCGAGCGGATGGTCGTACTGGTGGTAATAGCCTTCAAGTCCGTCCTGTCCGTCGACACTCTGCTTGGTGCAGACGAAGCCGAGGCGCAAATCACCGAGCGCGACGCCGTTGTTGGCGTGCCAGCCGCGCAGCATCGCGCGGCTCACCTCGCCCGGCACGCCGCAGATCGCGGTGCCCTTCCAGATCCAGCGCGGCGGCGGATAGCGGATCCAGGCCTTGGTGTCGCTCTCATACATGTATTCGACGTGCACGCCGCCGATCCAGTTGGAGAGGTAGTGATATTGCGCAGCGGCCACCGCCGGCGGCAAATGACTGAGACCGAGCTTTTCGAGCCCCGGCAGGAAGCGCTCCTGCTGCTGGCGGCGAAACACGCGGAAGACGAATTCGGCAGCATCGGCCGAGCCGCGCCGCGTGACGACGGTCAGGATGAGGCCGGTGAAATAGGCATGATAGAGGTCGGCGACCGCACGCCAGCGTTTCCATTGGGCTTCCTGCGCAGCGTCCGCTATGGCGGTCATGTTCGCTCCCGATCGTTGTTTTGATCGAGTGTGTCACCGCACCCGGTGCGAGGCAACCTGACGCTCAAGCAGAGCGCCCTGCACGCCAGCCCGTCAATTCCGCATCACGAAGTTTGTGCAGCTTTGGCTGCGCGCTCGCGCTCGACGCGTTCGGTCACGTCGCGCGCCATCGCGACCGATCCAATCACGGCGCCGCCGGCATCGCGCACCAGCGCAAAGGTCATCTCGATGTAGAGCTTGCGTCCGCTCTTGTGCAGCGCGCGTGTCAGCGTCGGCTTGCCCGCAAGCTTCATCGCCCCGGTGGCAAGCGCAGCTTCAAAGCCCTTCCAGTGCGCGGCACGCAGATGCTCGGGAATGATCAGATCGAGGTTTTGGCCGAGCGCTTCGTCGGCGGAGAAGCCGAACAGCGTCGTCGATGCGCGGTTCCATCGCATGATGGTGCCGGAGCGGTCCGAATAGATCAGCGCGTCCGCGACGTCGTCGAGGATATTTGCGTCGAGCTCGGATTGATCGGCCATGTCACCACCTCGTAGCCCGGATTTCAATTCGCATCCTGACACACACTCGGTGTCATCGCCCGACTTGATCGGGCGATCCAGTGTTCCGAGATGGCAGTAACTTAAATCGAGAGGCTGCGGCGTACTGGATGCCCCGGTGAAGCCGGGGCATGACAGTAGAGTGTGAAGCTACACCCGAAAATGCTTCGATAGTTTGAGGCCCTGCGCCTGGTAATTCGAGCCGATGCGCTGGCCGTACATCGCGTCGGGGCGTGCCAGCATCTTCTCGTAGACGAGGCGGCCGACGATCTGGCCGTGCTCGAGGATAAACGGCACCTCGCGCGAGCGCACTTCAAGCACGGCGCGCGCGCCCTGCCCGCCCGCACCGGCGTAGCCGAAGCCAGGATCGAAGAAGCCGGCATAGTGCACGCGGAATTCGCCGACCAGGGGATCGAACGGCACCATCTCCGCGGCGTAATCGGGCGGCACCTGCACGGCTTCCTTGGAGGCGAGGATGTAGAACTCGCCGGGGTCGAGGATCAGGCTACCGTCGGGACGCGCCGAGATCGGCTCCCAGAAATCTTCCACCGCATAGCCGGAGCGGCGATCGACGTCGACGACGCCGGTGTGGCGCTTGGCGCGGTAACCGACGAAGCCGTTGGCCTTCTCGCCGGAGAGGTCGACGGAGACGGCGACGCCGCCGGTGAGATCGGCATCGTCGAGATCGACGAGACGCTCGGTCGCGTGCAGCGCCTCGAGCTCGTCGACGTTGAGGATGGCATCTCCGGTGCGGAAACGTACCTGGCTCAGGCGCGAGCCCTCGCTGACCAGCACCGGAAACGTCTTCGGGCTGATCTCGGCGTAGAGCGGGCCGTGATAGCCGGCGCCGATCATGTCGAAGCGGCGGGTGCCGTCGGCGATGACGCGGGTGAAGACGTCGAGCCGACCGGTGGAGCTTTTCGGGTTCGCCGCCGCGACGATCTCCGGCGGCAGCGCCAGGCTCTCGAGCAGCGGCACGATGTAGACGCAGTTGGTCTCCAGCACTGCACCGTCGGTGAGGCTGAACTCGTGCAGCTTCAATTCGTCGATGCGCTCGGCAACGGTCGCACCCGGCCCGGGCAGGAAGCTGGCACGGACGCGGTAGGCGATGTCGCCGAGGCGAAGATCGAGGCTCGCCGGCTGGATCTGGCTTTCGACGAAGTCGTAGGCCGGCAGAATGAGCCCCGCCTCCGCCATCGCCGCGATCATGCGGTCGGGCAGGATACCATTGGCGTCGGCGGCGACCGTGAACGTCAACCGGGGGTCCTCATCAGGGGTCAAACGCATCCCGACATGCGGGAAATACTAGCGTTTTACGGCTAGCCGATGGACGTCTTGACGGAAAGGGCATTGCGGAATATGAGCATGACTTATCCCGTGGTGATTTGAGCCGGCCGGCTTGCAGCCACGTTAAATAAGTCGCTAAACAGGCCGGGGACCTCTGTGATCCCGGCCCGTGGTTTTATCCAGGCCGGTTTTTTTGTGACCGTTTTCGACGAGACGGTCATGTCGGAGGTACCTATGTCGAAGTCGACCGCCAACTACCGTCCCGAAACCCGCCTGGTCCATTCCGGCACCCTGCGCTCACAATATGGCGAGACGTCGGAGGCGCTGTTCCTGACCCAGGGCTACGTCTACAACAGCGCCGAGGAGTGCGAGGCGCGGTTCAAGGGCGAGGACCCCGGCTTCATCTATTCGCGCTACTCGAACCCGACCATCGCGATGTTCGAGCGCCGCATGATCGAGCTCGAAGGCGCCGAAGCCGCCCGCTCGGCGGCAACCGGCATGGCCGCGGTGACGACCGCGATCCTGGCGCCGCTCAAGGCCGGCGATCACGTGGTCGCCTCCCGCGCCCTGTTCGGCTCGTGCCTCTACGTCATTCAGGACCTGCTGCCGCGCTACGGCATCGAGACCACGCTGGTCGATGGCCTCGACCTCGACCAGTGGCAGCGCGCCTTGAGGCCGAACACCAAGACGTTTTTCCTGGAGAGCCCGACCAACCCGACGCTCGACGTGCTCGACATCCCCGGCATCGCCGAGATCGCGCACAAGGGCGGCGCACGGCTCGTCGTCGACAACGTGTTCGCGACGCCGATCTGGCAGAGCCCGCTCGCGCTCGGCGCCGACGTGGTGGTCTATTCCGCGACCAAGCACATCGACGGCCAGGGCCGGTGTCTGGGCGGCATCATCCTGTCCTCGGAAGCCTTCATCGCCGAGCACATCCACAATTTCATGCGCCAGACCGGCCCGTCGATCTCGCCGTTCAACGCCTGGGTCCTGCTCAAGGGCCTGGAGACGCTCGGCGTGCGCGTGCGCGCGCAGACCGACAGCGCAGCGCGGATCGCCGACGTGCTGGCGAGCCATCCGAAGATTTCCCGGCTGGTCTATCCCGGCCGCGCCGATCATCCGCAGGCGGCGCTGGTGAAGAAGCAGATGCGCGGCGGCTCGACGCTGGTCGGCTTCGAGGTGAAGGGCGGCAAGGCCGCGGCGTTCCGCGTGCTCAACGAGCTCAAGCTTGCCAAGATCTCGAACAATCTCGGCGACGCCAAGAGCCTCGTCACGCATCCGGCGACCACGACGCACCAGCGCCTCAAGC
Source organism: Bradyrhizobium sp. CCGB20 (assembly GCF_024199855.1). Taxonomy (NCBI): domain Bacteria; kingdom Pseudomonadati; phylum Pseudomonadota; class Alphaproteobacteria; order Hyphomicrobiales; family Nitrobacteraceae; genus Bradyrhizobium; species Bradyrhizobium sp. CCGB20. The sequence goes on from NZ_JANADN010000001.1 coordinate 8,924,430, forward strand.
CGGAAGATCGCGCCGCGCTCGGCATCAGCGAGGGCTTTATCCGCTTCTCGGCAGGGCTCGAGCATCCGGATGATCTGATCGAGGATCTGACGGCCGCGCTGGAGAAGGCGTAACGGGCAAATGGCGAATAGGGAGTAGCCAATGGATCAGATTCCATTCGCTATTCGCCACTCACTATTCGCTCCATCTCACATCGGCCGGTACGTCCGCACGTCCGCGGGGACATTCACGCCGAGCTTGATCTGGCCGACGGAGCGGATGATGTCGTCGCCGAGGAGCTGGGCGAAGCAGGCGTAGCCCCAATCGTTCATGTGCAGGCCGTCGGCGATGACGAAGCTCTCCATCGGGATCGCCTGCGTCTCGTGCCAGTCGCGCATCACCTCGAAGCGAGGAAAGATGCCGACGTGACGGAGCTCGGCGACCTTGCCGAGCAGCTTCACCATCTTGCCGGCGCTCTCGGGACGCTGATTGACCGCCGGAGAGTATTGCGGATCGACCAGCACGATATCGGCGCCGCCGGCAGCCTGGATGCGGGAGATGCCGTCCTCGACCAGTTTTGCAGTGTCGCCGGGATCGAGATTGCGCAGCACCGCATTGGTGCCGACCTGCCAGATCACGAGATCCGGATGCACGTCGATCACCTCCTTCTGGAGGCGCTTCATCATCTCGGGCGCGTCCTCGCCGCCGACACCGGCATTGATGACGGTGATGTCGGCGGTCGGATATTGCCGGCGAAGCTGCGCGGCGAGACGGTTCGGATAGTTGAAATCGGGCGAGGTCGCGCCATAGCCTGCCGTCGACGATGAGCCGAACGCGACGATGACGACGGGCTTTCCGGCAACGAGCTTGCCCGCGACATGCGGCAGCGAGCCCATCGTCTTCGAGCCGCCCTTCGGCGCAAGGCAGGGCACGCGGCTGAAAATGTCGCCGGCGGATTTCGCGACCTGCTTCACCTTGTCGATGGCGCGCGCGGTCACGCCGCGCTGTTCGGGAGAGGTCACGGCGACGGTGGTCTGGGAGGGCGGAGCGGAAGCCGGCCTAGCGGCCTGCTGCGGCGCGGGCGTTGCCTGCGTGGCCTGCGCCTGCGCTGGTGCCAGCGACACCGGCGTCAGCAACAGCAGAACCGCTGCGGGCGCAGCCAGCCATGCCGTCAGGCAAAAAGGGCGGAGAGAACTCATTAACGCTAGACCTCAATTTTGCTGCTGCGCCGGCTCCAGATGGGCTGCGTCGATCACGAATTGTGCCAACGCCCGGCCAAGGCAATCGTGGACCTGTTTCGCCAGCTCTGGCCCGCGGGCCGGGCTGAACAGGTCGAACTGACCCTGATCATTCCACTGCCGCATGATCGCGAAACGGTCGAACAGCGGGATGTCATGCTCCTGCGCCACCACCCGCATATTGTCGAGATAGGGCGGCACCGAGATCATGGTTTCGGTACGCGGGCTGTACTGCAAATTCATCAACACGACGTCGGCCCCTGCTTTTTGCAAAGCGGAAACCCCTTCGGTCACCGCGCCGCGAAAATCGTCGGGATCGATCGCTCGGATAGCATCCACCGTCCCGGTTTGCCAGATGACCAAAGTAGGCCTTTTTGCTTCCAACAGCTTAACGAAGGTGGCGGCCGCCTCCTCGGCCGTCTTCTTGCTCTGTATTTCTACGGAGACGTGCACTGCCTCCGACGGCAACAGCCTGTCCTTCAAGATGGCCTGCATGCGCGCCGGATAGGAGCTGTCCTCGGAGGCCGGAATCGTGGTCGAGCGGCTGCCGATGACCAGGATTTCGAGCGGTTTGCCGGATTTGATGGCATCCGCGACCCTGGGAAGCTGGCTTTCCGTGGTGAGCAGATAGGACGGCAATTCGCAGGCCGGGGGCGCGGCCGGAGCAGTCGACGCAGCATCGCCCGCGCGCGCCAGGGGCGCGGCGAGGTTACCGCACAGCAGGACCAGGCTCAGGAGAACCTTCGCCTTCATCAGCCCCCTCCCGCCAGATCGGCGTTGCCGACGGCGTTTTTGGTTTTCGCACCGCTCTTGTCAGCCACGCGTTTGTACCATGAAATCACCCACGCCACGCCCCACATGATCAGGATTCCGGAGAGACTAATCAGCGCATGCACGCCTGCGCCGCCGGAGACCTCGGCCAGGATGAAATGGCCGGCGAAGGCCAGGAAGACGCCGAGACAAAAGATCTCCAGGGAATGCTGGCCGCAGAGGATCAGCGGCCGCAGCCAGGGCGATTTCAGGCCCGGCCAGTCCCGCGGCAGGAAGCGAACGGTGAGCGCGGCGAGCGCCAGGAAATGCGTGAAGCGCAGGACGTCGAGATCGGCCTTGTCGATCGGATACATCCACTGCTCGAGCCGCTTCGGCATGAAGTGGGAGAGCTGCGGCACATACCAGGTCAGCGTCACGTAAAACGCCGCGACCAGATAGGCGATCGCTATCCACATCGTTACGCGTGACACCAGGATGCGCGACATGCGTCGCGCACCTCCGAGCGCACACCATGCGCCGAACACGAAGAGCAATTGCCAGGCGAAGGGATTGAACGCCCAGAAGCCGTTCGGATAGGCCGACAGATAGAGGTCGTATTCCCAGGTCACCGCGTAGAGCACGACCGAGAGGCCGAGCGTCACGTCGGGCCGCCATTTCATCAGCCACAGGATCAAGGGCAGCGCCAGCATCAGCACGATATAGAGCGGCAGCACGTCCATGTTGACCGGACGAAAGCGCAGCAGCAGCGCCTGCACGATCGTGACGTCGGGCTGCTTGAGGAAATCCATGATGCCCATCTCTTCGGTGTAGAGCGGGTTCTCGAACCTGGTCGCGACGTAGGAGATTTCGGCGAGGAAGATCGTGAACAGGAAGACATGGGCGACATAGATCTGCCAGACCCGCCGCAGGATGCGCGCGGTGGCGACGACGAAGCCGTTTTCCAGCATGGCACGACCGTAGACGAACGCCGCGGTGTAGCCGGAGATGAAGATGAAGATCTCGGTGGCGTCGCTGAAGCCGTAATTGCGGATCGTGAACCAGGTCAAAAGGCTCGCCGGCAGATGGTCGACGAAGATCAGCCACAGCGCGAGCCCGCGGAACAGGTCGAGCCGGAGCTCGCGTTCGCCGATGGCGGGCAGCGTGATGGCCGGCGCGGTGGCGCGCGGCTTCGCCCCCGCAGACTTGGCGTCCACAGGTTGGGCGGTTCCCGCGATCGTCGATCCCGTCACTTGGTCGGCAATGGTCATCGGGGCCCGAAACCCTTCCGCAATTCGCGACGTGTCAAGGAGTGTACAGGTCCGGACGTTATCTCGCAAAGCGGCCGGATCACATTGGGTCTACTTCCTCGGCAATTCTGGCGGCACGATGTCGCCAAAACTGCTTGCGGGCGTTTGGTTCCCGGCCAGGTTTTCGTTATGATGGCGGCCATGTACCGCGCCGTGACCCGCCAGATCGAAGTGACCGTCGAGCCGAACTTTGTTCCGGAGCAGTCGTCGGCTGACCGCTCCCGCTATTTCTGGTCCTACACCATCGTCATCACCAATTCCGGCGACGAAACCGTGCAGCTGAAGACGCGGCACTGGATCATCACCGACGCCACCGGCCGCCAGCAGGAGGTCAGGGGCGAGGGCGTGGTCGGCGAGCAGCCGACCCTGGCTCCCGGGGAGCGCTTCGAATACACCTCCGGCGTGCCGCTCGCGACCGCCTCGGGCTTCATGACCGGCCGCTACCTGATGGTCAGCGAAAGCGGCGAACGCTTCGAGATCGACGTGCCGACGTTCTCGCTGGATAGCCCGGACAACAAGCGGGTGTTGAACTAGCGCGGGCTGGTGGGCACGCATCGCTTTGCCCACCCTACGATGTCCGAGTTCTTGGCGAGCAGCTTCCCCAACCTCGTCTTGCGAGCGCAGCGAAGCAATCCGGACTGCCACCGCGGAAAGACTCTGGATTGCTTCGCTGCGCTCGCAATGACGGAGGATGTGCTGCCCGTCAATGCACGGTCTCGTAGCCCGGATGAGCGTAGCGAAATCCGGGATCTTTGCGAGTGGGATCCCGGGTATCGCTGCGCTCACCCGGGCTACGGCACCGCGGCTGTTACGCGCCTTCCACGCCGGCTTCATCCGGCGTGAACTGGTACACCGACGAGCAGAACTCGCAGGTCACGACGACCTTGTCGTCCTTGACCATCGCGGCGCGGTCGTCGGGCGAAAAACTCTTCAGCATCGACGCGACCGCATCGCGCGAGCAGGAGCACTGCGCTTTCAGGACCAGCGGATTGAACACGCGCACGCCACGCTCGTGGAACAGACGGAACAGCAGTCGCTCGCCGGAGAGCTCGGGGTCGATCAGCTCGACGTCCTCGACGGTCTCGATCAGCGAACGCGCCTCGACCCAGGCGTCGTCCTCGGCGACAGCATGCGCCTCGACGCCTTCGGGCGCATCGCCGTGATGCAAATCGGCCTGCCGCGCGCGCTCAGGCGCCTTCGGCAGGAACTGCATCAGCATGCCGCCGGCGCGCCAGCGATGCTTGCCGCCGTCGCTCGAACGCCACTCCTCGCCGACAGCGAGACGCACGCGCGTCGGGATCTGCTCGGAGCGCAGGAAATATTCGTGGGCGGCATCTTCCAGGCTGCCGCCATCGAGCGCGACCAGACCCTGGTAGCGGCTCATGTCGGGACCCTGGTCGATGGTCATGGCGAGATGACCGTTACCGAGCAGCGTGCCGGAATCCTTTGTCTCGCCGAGGCGCTCGGCGTCGTAGCGCGCATAGGCGCGCAGACGATCCGGCGCCATGTAATCGACGACCAGGAACGACACCGGACCGTCGGTCTGGGCCTGGAGGATGAAGCGGCCCTCGAATTTCAGCGCCGAGCCGAGCAGCGTCGTCAGCACGATGGCCTCGCCGAGCAGCTTGCCGACCGGCGCAGGGTAATCGTGCTTGGTCAGGATCTCGTCGAGCGCGGGACCGAGCCGCACCAGGCGCCCGCGCACGTCCAGCGCGTCGACCTCGTAGGGCAGCACAGCGTCATCGATGGGAACCGCTGATGGTGCGCGAACCGGGCCTTCGAGCCCGGTATTCATGTCAGGGGATTGGGAAACCATGGCGCTCTATCTGGGGTCGGAGGGCGGGAAATGGAAGGGGCCGCTGGGTGGTGTGTTCCGATGCAGGTTGAACCGTACCAGGCCGCCTCAAATTCAGTGTCGTTCCGGACAAGCGTAGCGAAGCGGAGCGCCGATCCGGGATCCATAACCACAGGCTACAGTTTGGCGAAGACTGTTAGCCTCGGCCAGCCTGCCACAAGAGAGCTTCCGCGGTATGGGTCCCTGCGTTCGCAGGGACGACAGCTCTATGTGAGGTCGGCAGCCGGCCTCCGACGAACCTACTTCACCGCGTCGAAACACCAGGCCAGAATGCCCTTCTGTGCGTGCAGGCGGTTTTCGGCCTCGTCGAACACGACCGATTGCGGGCCGTCGATCACCTCGTCGGTGACCTCCTCACCGCGATGGGCGGGCAGGCAGTGCATGAACAGCGCATCGGGCTTGGCCAGCGACATCAGCTTGGCATTGACCTGATAGGGCTTGAGCACGTTGTGACGGTGCTCGCCTTCCTTGTCGCCCATCGACACCCAGGTGTCGGTGACGACGCAGTCGGCGCCATGCACGGCGGCCTCGGGATCGGTGCCGAGCACGATCGACGCCCCGGTCGCCTTGATGAAGTCGCGCATCACCTTCTTCGGTGCGAGCTCGGGCGGCGTTGCGACGTTGAGCTTGAACTTGAAGCGCTCGGCCGCATGGGCCCAGGACGCCAGCACATTGTTGTCGTCGCCGGTCCAGGCCACCGTCCGGCCCTCGATCGGGCCGCGATGTTCCTCATAGGTCATGAGGTCGGCCATCACCTGGCAAGGGTGCGAACGGCGCGTCAGGCCGTTGATGACCGGCACGGTGGCGTTTGCCGCAAGCTCCAGCAAGGCCTCGTGATTGAGGATGCGGATCATGATGGCGTCGACATAGCGCGACAGCACGCGCGCGGTGTCGGCAATGGTCTCGCCGCGGCCCAGCTGCATCTCGGCGCCGGTGAGCATGATGGGCTCGCCGCCGAGCTGGCGCATCGCGACGTCGAACGACACGCGCGTGCGGGTCGAGGGGCGCTCGAAGATCATCGCCAGCGTCTTGCCTTCGAGCGGCTTCACGGGCTGCTGCGCCTTCTGCTTCGCCTTCATCGCGGAGGATGCGGCGAGCATGCGCTTGAGCTCCGACAGCGGCAGCTCGTTGATATCGAGGAAGTGCTTGGGGGAGTTACTCATCAGCTTGCCGCCCGCTTGGTGCCCGCAAGCGCAGTGCAGGCGCGTTCGAGCCGCCCGACGCTGTCCTCGATCTCGGCTTCGCTGACGATCAGGGGCGGCAGGAAACGCACGACATTGTCGCCGGCACCGACCGTGAGCAGTTTCTGGTCGCGCAGCGCCGCGACGAGATCGCCGGAGGGCACCACGGCCTTGATGCCGATCAGGAGGCCTTCGCCGCGCACTTCGCTGACGACGTCGGGATGACGGTCGATCACGGAGGCGAGCTTCTGCTTGAGCAGCAGCGACATCTTCTGCACGTGATCGAAGAAGCCGGGCTTGAGCATGACGTCGAGCACGGCGTTCGCAGCCGAGATCGCCAGCGGGTTGCCGCCGAAGGTTGAGCCGTGCGAGCCGGGCCCCATGCCGGAAGCCGCATCCGCAGTCGCCAGCACCGCGCCGATCGGGAAGCCGCCGCCGAGCGCCTTCGCCAGCGACATGACGTCAGGCGTGACGCCGGTGCGCCTGTGCGCAAAGAGATCGCCGGTGCGGCCCATGCCGGTCTGCACCTCGTCGAACGCGAGCAGCAGGCCCTTCTCGTCGCAGAGCTGGCGCAGCGCCTTGAGGAAGGAGGGGGTCGCCGAACGCACGCCGCCCTCGCCCTGGATCGGCTCGATCAGGATGCCGGCGGTCTGCGGACCAATCGCCTTCTTCACGGCCTCGATGTCACCGTGCGGGATCTGGTCGAAACCGTCCATCGGCGGACCAAAACCTTCGAGATATTTTGCAGACCCCGTCGCAGCCAGCGTTGCCAGCGTGCGGCCGTGGAAGGCGCCCTCGAAGGTGATGATGCGATAACGTTCCGGATGCCCCTTGGAGAAGTGATGATGGCGGACCAGCTTGATCACACCCTCCAGCGCTTCAGCGCCGGAATTGCAGAAGAACACGAAGTCCGCGAAGCTTTCGTTGCACAGACGCGCCGCAAGCTTCTCGCCATCCGGGCTCTGGAACAGGTTCGACATGTGCCAGAGCTTGGCGGCCTGCTCCTGCAACGCCTTGACCAACGCAGGATGCGCGTGGCCGAGCGCATTCACCGCCACGCCCGAGGTGAAATCGAGATAACGCTCGCCGTTGGTCGCGATCAGCCAGCAGCCTTCGCCGCGCTCGAAACCGAGGTCGGACCTGGCGAAAACGGGGAGCAAATGCGGCGCTGCGCTGTTAGTCATGACGATCACTTGATTGTTGCGGACGGTGTGAGCGTGCATTGCGCAACGCACCATTGACCGGCCCGGAAAACGAAACGTGCCGCCTTTTAAGGGCGGCACGCAGGACCATCTTATGCCTGGTGAAACGGGTGTCAATGCCGCCTGGAAAGCCTCGCGAAATGCTGAATCCGTAGTCTTGCGGTGGTGATTTTGCGTATTTTCGCGACGGAACATGTGGAAGCGAGTCGGCGGACTCTTGCGCGTGAGTCACGCCATATTGTAGCGTTTGGCTTGTCAGATACGACATCTCGTGCAGCAGTTCTGATCCTCTAAGTCCTCATGTACCGGCGTAAGCGTTCGGGCGCATCTGGCGCGCCCGGCGAGCCTTAAGGGATTCTGACGGCACGGGTTTTTCGAAGCTTAGGCATTCGCTGTGCGGCCCCAGGATGGCAGGCGCCGGCGGAGGAAAGGGTGCAATGACGGTTTTGACCTGGTCAGATGATCGCGTCGAGCAGCTGAAAAAGCTCTGGGAGGCCGGACTTTCGGCCAGCCAGATCGCCGCTGAGCTCGGCAACGTGACCCGCAACGCGGTGATCGGCAAGGTGCACCGGCTCGGCCTGTCCGGCCGCGCAAAGAGCCCCTCGTCCGCAGCGCCCCGGCCGCGCAAGGCGCGTCCCGCGCAGCACATGATGCGGGTGACCCGGCCGATCGCGCGCGGCAACACCGCGCTGGCGCAGGCCTTCGAGGTCGAGGTCGAGGCCGAACCGGTCACCTACGACAACGTGGTGCCGATGAGCCAGCGGCTGTCGCTGCTGGAGCTGAACGAGGCGACCTGCCACTGGCCGGTCGGCGATCCCTCGAGCCCGGATTTCTTCTTCTGCGGCGGCAAGGCGCTCTCCGGCCTGCCCTACTGCGCCCAGCACTCGCGCGTGGCGTATCAGCCCGCAGCGGATCGCCGGCGCGCGCCGGCGAAGCCGGGTCCACGCTGAGGTCATCAGCGCGCGGCCAGTGGTCGCGCTAAGACGGTTCAACAAATCGGATGTCGTCCCTGCGAAAGCAGGGACCCATAATCCCAAGGCGCACTTATCCCGCGGGATGGTCACTCCGAGTCTTCGCCAAACCACTCTTTGTGGTTATGGGTCCCTGCTTTCGCAGGGACGACACCGGAGAATGCGGCGGCAGCCCGCTGGATCAGTCTGCCAACGTCACGCCGCAAACCCTACGCCTGCTCTGCCTTCGCAAAGCGATCATCGAGCGCGTAGCCGGCGCCGCGGACGGTGCGGATCGGGTCCTGCTCGCGGCCGAGATTGAGCAGCTTGCGCAAGCGGCCGATATGTACGTCCACGGTACGCTCGTCGATATAGATGTCGCGGCCCCAGACGCTGTCGAGCAGTTGCTCGCGCGAGAACACCCGGCCCGGATGCTCCAGGAAGAACTCCAGCAGGCGATATTCGGTCGGACCAAGATCGATCGGCCGGCCCGAGCGCGCCACGCGGCGCTTGTCGCGGTCGAGTTCGATGTCGCCATAGGCGAGCACGGTTGCGAGCCGCTCCGGGCTTGCGCGCCGCAGCAGGCCCTTCACGCGCGCCAGCAGCTCGGGCACCGAGAACGGCTTGACGATGTAGTCGTCGGCGCCGGTCGCAAGTCCGCGCACCCGCTCGCTCTCCTCGCCGCGCGCGGTGAGCATGATGATCGGGAGCTGCTTGGTCTCCGGGCGGGTACGAAGCCGCCGGCACAGCTCGATGCCGGACAGTCCCGGCAGCATCCAGTCGAGCACGATCAAATCGGGGATGTGCTCCTTGAGACGGGTGTCGGCGTCGTCGCCGCGCATCACCGTCTCGACGTCATAGCCGTCGCCTTCGAGATTGTAGCGAAGCAGCTCGGTGAGAGCTTCCTCGTCCTCAACCACCATAATGCGTGCGCCCATCGGGTCGTCGCTCCTTAAGTATTCGGAACCGTCGTGGCGAAGGTCGTCATGTCGCCCTTCGGCCGCTTGTCGGTGATCGCCTGTCCCTCGATCATGTAGAACACGGTCTCGGCGATGTTGGTGGCGTGGTCGCCGATGCGCTCGATGTTCTTGGCGCAGAACATCAAATGGATGCAGAACGAGATGTTGCGCGGATCCTCCATCATGTAGGTGAGGAGTTCGCGGAACAGCGATGTGCAGATGGCGTCGACTTCCTCGTCGCCCTTCCACACCGCCATCGCCGCCGGCAGGTCGTGCGCGGCATAGGCGTCCAGCACCGACTTGACCTGCTGCTGCACGAGGTCGGTCATGTGCTCGAGGCCGCGGAACAGCTTGAGCGGATGGAAATCGGTCTCCAGCGCCGCGACGCGCTTGCCCATGTTCTTGGCGAGGTCGCCGATGCGCTCGAGATCGGTCGCGACGCGCATGGCACCGACGATCTCGCGCAAATCGACAGCCATCGGCTGGCGGCGCGCGATGGTGAGCACGGCGCGCTCCTCGATCTTCTTCTGGAGTGCGTCGAGATCGGCATCGATGGCGACGACGCGTTGACCGAGCGCGACGTCGCGGCGGATCAGCGCGTCGACGGAATCGACGATCATGCGCTCGGCGATCCCGCCCATCTCCGCGACCAGGCGGGTGAGTTCCTGGAGGTCGGTATCGAAGGCCTTTGCGGTATGTTCAGAACCCATGTCCCGTCTCCTCAGCCGAACCGGCCGGTGATGTAATCCTGCGTGCGCCGGTCGGTCGGCGACGTGAAGATCTTGCTGGTGTCGTCGAACTCGATCAGCTCGCCGAGATACATGAAGGCGGTCTTGTCGGAGACGCGCGCCGCCTGCTGCATGTTGTGGGTGACGATCGCGATCGTGTAGTTCTCGGACAGCTCCTGGATCAGCTCCTCGACCTTGGCGGTCGAGATCGGGTCGAGCGCCGAGCAGGGCTCGTCGAACAGGATGACCTCGGGCCGCACCGCGACCGTGCGGGCGATGCAGAGGCGCTGCTGCTGGCCGCCGGAGAGCGACAGGCCGGAGGCGTTGAGCTTGTCCTTGACCTCGTTCCACAGCGCGCCGCCACGCAGCGCCTTCTCGACGCGGTCGTCCATCTCGGACTTCGAGATCTTCTCGTAGAGACGGATGCCGAACGCGATGTTCTCGTAGATCGTCATCGGGAACGGCGTCGGCTTCTGGAACACCATGCCGACGCGGGCGCGCAGCAGGTTGAGGTCGAGCTTGGGGTCGAGGATGTTGGTCTGGTCGAGCATGAGCTGGCCGGTGACGCGCTGGCCCGGATAGAGGTCGTACATCCGGTTGAAGATGCGCAGCAGGGTCGACTTGCCGCAACCCGACGGGCCGATGAACGCCGTGACGCGGTTGGTGCCGAGCGCCAGGTTAATGTTCTTCAGCGCGTGGTGCTCACCATAGTAGAAGTTGAGGTTGCGAACCGTCACCTTGGCGGGCGCCTCGGGCAGCGGCTGCGAGCCGTGCTGAACGGCGGGCGTACTGACGGAAACAGACATTTCGCTCATTTTGCAGTCCTCTCGGCGCTAAGGAGGCGCGCGCCAATGTTCAGGGCAAGCACGGTCAACGTGATCAGCAAGGCGCCGCTCCAGGCGAGCTGCTTCCAGTAGGCGTAGGGGCTCTGCACGAAGTTGTTGATGGTAACCGGCAGGTTCGCCATCGTCTTGTTCAGGCCGAGGCTGAAGAACTGGTTCGACAGCGCGGTGAAGAGCAGCGGCGCGGTCTCGCCGGCGACGCGGGCGGTAGCCAGCATCACGCCGGTGATGAGGCCGGAGCGGGCGGCACGATAAGCGATGCGCTTGATCACCAGCGAGCGCGGCAGGCCGAGCGCGGACGCCGCCTCGCGCAGCGCGTTCGGCACCAGCAGCAGCATGTCCTCGGTCGTGCGCAGCACCACCGGAATGACGATGACGGCGAGCGCAAGGCTGCCGGCGATCGCCGAGAAGCCGCGCATCGGCACCACCACCGCACCGTAGATGAACAGGCCGATGATGATCGAGGGCGCCGAAAGCAGGATGTCGTTGATGAAACGGATCACCGAGGTCAGCTTGTCGTTGCGGCCGTACTCGGCGAGATAGGTACCGGCGAACAAGCCGAGCGGCGCACCGATGCCGACACCGAGCACGGTCATGATCAGCGAGCCGACGATCGCGTTGCGCAAGCCGCCTTCAGTCGAACCCGGAGGCGGAGTGTCCGCAACGAAGATCTCGAGGTTCAAACCCGCAAGGCCGTTGTAGAGCAGCGTGACCAGGATCAGCGCGAGCCAGGTGACGCCAAAGGCGGCGGCGCCGAAGCAGAGCCCGCGGATCACGATGTCCTTGCGGCGGCGGCGTGAATAGATCGGGTTCATGTTACTTCCCCGCTTTCTGGTCCAGCCGCATCAGCATCAGCCGGGCAGCCGCGAGTACGAAGAACGTCAGCACGAACAGCAGGAGACCGAGCAGGATCAGGCCGGACTGGTGCAGGCCGTCGCTTTCGGCGAATTCGGACGCGATCGCCGCCGAGATCGTGGTGCCCGGCGCGAAGATCGACGACGAGATGCGGAACGAGTTGCCGATGATGAAGGTCACCGCCATCGTCTCGCCGAGCGCGCGACCCAGGGCCAGCATGACGCCGCCGATGACGCCGACGCGGGTGTAGGGGATCACCACGCTGCGGACGACTTCCCAGGTGGTGCAGCCGACGCCATAGGCGGCCTCCTTGAGGACCGGAGGCACCGTCTTGAACACGTCGACCGAGATCGAGGTGATGAAGGGCAGCACCATGATGGCGAGGATCAGCGAGGCGTTGAACAGGCTGAGATAGGACGGCGGACCTGCGAAGATCGCCCCCAGCACGGGGACGCCGTCGAAGATCCTGATCATGAAGGGTTGGAACGTGTTGGCCAGGAACGGGCCCAGCACGAAGAAGCCCCACATGCCGTAGATGATCGAAGGAATGCCGGCGAGCAGTTCGATCGCCATGCCGATCGGGCGGCGCGCCCATTGCGGGCAGAGCTCGGTGAGGAAGATGGCGATGCCAAGACCCACGGGAATGGCAATCAGCATCGCGATGAAGGAGGTCACGAGCGTGCCGTAGATCGGTCCGAGCGCGCCGAGAACCGGTGGATCGGCCGACGGCGCCCAGCGCTGCGTCCACAGGAAGGAGATGCCGAATTCCTTCATCGCCGGGAAGGCGCCGACGATCAGCGAAAGGATGATGCCGCCGAGGATCAGGAGCACCGAGATCGCGGAGAGCCGCGTGATCCAGTAGAAGGTGACGTCGCCGAGCTTGAACGCGCTCAAGGCCTTGGCGCGGTCATACGGTCCGGCGTCGTCGATTACATCGCTCTGAACGGCCATCTCTGCCACGCCGATCCCCTGTGCCCGTTTATATACGCTTGTTGTTGGTCTCGTTGTTGGTCTTGCGCTCCGGATGCGGCGCGATGCCGATCCGGAGCGGACGTCTTTTGAGATCCCGGCGCCGTGTCCGGGACAAGGGCGCTTAGCTCTTGATCTCGGCAGCCCAGGTCTTCTCGATCAGGGTCACGACGCCCTCGGGCATCGGGATGTAGTCGAGCTCTTCAGCCGCCTTGCCGCCGTTCTTGAAGGCCCAGCGGAAGAACTTGATGGCTTCCTGCGAGGCCGCCTTGTCGGTGGCTGCCTTGTGCATGAGGATGAACGTCGCCGCGGTGATCGGCCAGGACTTCTCGCCGGGCTGGTCGGTCAGGATGACATAGTAGCCCGGAGCCTTGGCCCAATCGGCGTTGGAAGCGGCCGCCTGGAAGGCTTCGACCGTCGGCTGCACCGGCTTGCCGGCCTTGTTGACGAGGCCGGTGTAGGTCAGCTTGTTCTGCTTGGCATAGGCGTACTCGACGTAGCCGATCGAGTTCTTGGTCTGGCTGATGTTGCCCGACACGCCTTCGTTGCCCTTGGCGCCGACGCCGACCGGCCACTCGACCGCCGTACCCTCACCGACCTTGCTCTTCCAGTCCGCGCTGGCCTTGGCGAGGTAGTTGGTGAAGTTGAAGGTGGTGCCCGAGCCGTCCGAGCGGCGGACCACGGTGATCGCTTCCGACGGCAGCTTCACGTTCGGGTTGAGCTTCTTGATCGCGGCGTCGTCCCACTTGGTGATCTTGCCCAGATAGATGCTGGCGAGGGTCTCGCCGTCGAACACCATCTCACCGGGCTTCACGCCCTCGATGTTGACGACGGGAACGATGGCGCCCATCACCATCGGCCACTGGACGAGACCGTCCTTCTCGAGCTGCTCGGCCTTGAGCGGAGCGTCGCTGGCGCCGAAGGTCACGGTCTTGGCCTGGATCTGCTTGATGCCGCCGCCCGAACCGATCGACTGGTAGTTCAGACCGTTGCCGGTCTCCTTCTTGTAGGCGTCAGCCCATTTCGAATAGATCGGGAACGGGAACGTCGCGCCTGCACCCGTGATGTCGGCAGCAAAGGCCGCCGTCGTCGATGCGGCGACCAAGCCAGCAGCGACGATGGTTTTGATGAAATTCATGCTGGTCTCCATACAGGGGAGCGAAGCGCCATCCGCGCCCGATCGCGCTCCCCGTGCCGCCCCTTTAGGATCGGTCGGCTGTGCTTTTACGAAGGTTTCGTGACAGCTGGATGACACATCCAAGCGATTGAAATCGCTTGAGTATTAGCTCGAAGCCGGGGCCTTCGCCTGGGGAAAACAGGCGGTAAAAGTGGCGCCCTGCCTGGGCACGCTTTCGATTAAAAGCCGGCCGCGATGGCGGTTAAGAATATGTTTCACCAGCGATAATCCGAGTCCGGTTCCGCCTTGCGAGCGGCTGTCGCCGACGTCCACCCGGTAGAACCGCTCGGTCAGGCGCGGCAGGTGCTCGGGCGCGATGCCGGGCCCGAAATCGCGGACCATGACCCGGATTTCTTGAGTTCCGTCAGAGGCCGCCGGGTTTGTCAGCGACACGATGACACGTCCGCCCGAGGCCCCGTATTTGAGCGCGTTCTCGATCAGGTTCTCGAACAGTCGAAGCAGCTCCTCGCGGTCACCCGCGATCATGACCGGCGCGTCCGGCAGATTGGTCTCGACCTCGACCTGGCGCTCCCGCGCCAGCGGCTCGAGCCCGTCGGCGACCTGGAAGATGATCGGCAGCAGGTCGACCAGGGTGTCGGGCCGGACATGGGCCGACAGTTCGACCCGCGACAGCGAGAGCAGATCGTCGATCAGGCGCGCCATCCGGGTCGCCTGGTTGTGCATGATGCCCAGGAAGCGCTCGCGGGCCTTGGGATCGTCCTTGGCCTGGCCCTGGAGCGTGTCGATGAAGCCCGACAGCGCGGCGAGCGGCGTGCGCAGCTCGTGGCTGGCATTGGCGACGAAGTCGGCGCGCATCTCCTCGACCCGGCGCAGCGGCGTCTGGTCGTGGAAGGTCATCAGCATGCATTTGTCGGCGCCGCCGAAGGTTGTCGGCACCGGCACCGGCGTGATGATCAGTTCCATCCAGCGATCGACCGGGACATGGTCGAGATAGGTCGCGCGCCGCGGTTCGGTGGTCGCGATCGATTCACGCAGCGCGGTGATGATCTCCGGCGAGCGCAGCGCGAACTGGGCGAGCTCGTTCTTGCGCAGCGCCGGCGCCAGCTGGGCGGCGGCGGCATTGAGATGGATGACACGCCCGGCGCGGTCGAGCAGCACCGCCGGATCCGGCATGCCGGCGACGACCGCGGCCACCGCCGCGCTCTCGACCGGATTGACGCGGCGGGTATCGTCGCGCGAGGCGGCGTTGTCGTGCAGCCGCCAGGGGATCAGCGCCGCGGCCGCGATGCAGAGGAACACCGCCGCCGCCCGCATCACCGACAATTCGCCGAGCGAGACCACCACCGACAGCGCCAGCGCCGCCGCGATCAGGATGACGGTCGAGTGCCGCAGCCGGTCGGACCAGGGCTGCGCGGAGGGAGAAGATGGGGCGTCGATCGCCATCGGGGCGTGCTTCTCCTAAGGGGGTGCGCCGGTCAGGCGCCGCTGTCGCTGCGCTCTCTCACATAGGCGGCTTCACGCGCCGGGCCGGGGTCGAGCTTGAGCGCCGCCTGCTGCAAGCGCTTCGATCGAGCGCCGATTATAACCTCGCGAAACGTCAGCAAGATTACAGATATGACGAAGGGGGAGAGATAATAGAGGACGCGGAACAGGAGCATGCCGCCCAGCAGTTCCTCGCGGTCCATCTGCCAGAGGCCGACCAGCATGGCGGCGTCGAACACGCCGAGCCCGCCCGGCGAGTGGCTGGCGAAGCCGAGCAGCGTCGCCGAGACGAAGATCACCGCCACCACGACGAAGCCGAGATTGGGCTCGTCCGGGACCAGCACGTACATCGCGAGCGCACAGAAGCCGAGATCGATGATGCCGATGGCGATCTGGAGCAGCGTCAGCGGGCCGCCCGGCAGCACCACGGTCCAGGGCCCGCGGCCGACCACCCGCGGCTGGGTCCAGACCCAGACCACATAGGCGACCAGCCCCACGATGATCATCATCGCCAGCATCCGGTTCAGCCAGGCCGGAAGCAGGTCGATCGAGGCAGCGGCTTCCGGATGATAGGAGATGCCGAGGCCGAGCACCGCGGCATTGCCGAGCCAGAAGGTCAGGCCGGCGAGGAAGCAGATCTTTGCGACGTCGATCGCGTTGAGCCCATAGGCCGAATAGATGCGGTAGCGCACCGCTCCGCCAGTGAAGACGCTGGCGCCGACATTGTGGCCGATCGAATAGCTGGTGAAGGCGGCGAGCGCGTTGATGCGGTAGGGCACATGGGCATGGCCGATCGCGCGCACGGCAAACAGATCGTAGAAGGTCAGGGTGAAATAGCCCGCGGCCACGAACAGCGCCGCCATCGCAATCTGGCTCGGCTCGGTGCTCTTGATCGCTTCGAGGACCTCGTTGACGTCGATGCCGCGCAGCATGTGGTAGAGCACATAGCAAGCGATGCCGATGACCGCGACGCTGATCACAACTCCAAGCTTATGCAGGATTTGCTTCTGGCGCAGCAACGTCATCGCCCTGCGTATGGCTTCCAGCATCTAGACCTCGAACAACGCTTCGGCGGCCAGGGTGGCCGGCGGGCAGGCGGACGTCACACAGGCAATCGACGACCCCTCGCCGCCAGCTCCGGCATCGCGCAAGCCCACTGCTCCTCCACTAGCGCGTTTTGGGGCGGAGTGGAATTCAGCAATTCGAACAAAAACTCGTGCCTTCAATATTTTAGGCAGGGTTGCGGGCTCCTGATGCACGGTTTGGCGCTTTCGGCGGCAGGCCTGACGCGAATCTCCATGGCAATCCTGCGCAGTCGCCATGAAGTTTTGATGATTTCGACCGCACAATGTTCCGTCACGGCTTAAGCCGACGTCAATCTATGGGCCTCTCCCGCCTGACGAAAGAGGGGGTCATCGGCGCTGTGGTTCACGGTTGTCCGACCAGCCGAAAGGCCGCGCAGCCGGGCCTTGGCCCCGGCGGCCAGGGTGCAGAGCAACATCACAGAGCGGCTGGCGGCGCGGCGCGCGAGACCACCCGGTCGCGCAGCCAGGCCCCGATGGTGCAGCCGACGAGGTAGCAAGCGAACATGATCAGCCCGAGATCGAGCCAATAGCCGAAGCGGCCGGGCACCACATGCGCGAGGGAGGCCGCGACCAGGGCCGCGGCAAGCACGGCGAGCCAGCGCGCCGTCACCTTCGAGGTGCCGTTGCCGCGCTGGACCACCGAGATCCAGCCCATGCAAAAGCCCAGCAGCAGCGAACCGATCAGCCAGCCCAGATGGAACGAGACGAGATAGGGCATCTTCACCTCACCAGAAATTCGATGCGGCGGTTCTGCGCCTTGCCTTCGTCGGTGTCATTGCCTGCGAGCGGCTGCGTGGCGCCATGGCCGACCGCGGTGAAACGCGTAGCCGGCAGCCCGGCCTTGACCAAGTAGTCGATCACCGCCTGCGCGCGCTTCTCCGAGAGAGCCTGGTTGAAGGAGTCCTCACCATCGGCATCGGTGTGCCCGGCAACCTCGATATTGGTGGTGGGGCAGCGCAGCGCCGTCTCGATGAGATGGTCGAGAATGCCGGCGGAATCCGGGTCGATGTCGGCGCGTTTCGTTGCGAAGCGGATCTTGCCCTTGTTCAGGAGCTCCGTGAACAATTGCTGGCAGACCGTGCCGTCGACCGGGCCCGCGGCAGGCTTCACTGTGATCTCCGGCTTGTACTGCCAGTTCTTTGGAAAGTCCTTGCCGAGCCCGGCGCGGATGTCGTTGGCGGCCCCCTCGTAGAGGGCATCGCCCGACAGCTTCACCTCGCGATCAGACACCACGAGCGTGCCGGTCGACAGCCGCGACAGCGCGCCGAGGGCTGCGACCACGGCAGTATTGAAGGAGCCGGGCGCGCCGACGCTGGCCTTGAGATTGTCGACGACCTTTTCGGTGAAGAACTTGCGCGACGCGCTGGTCGCGATCGCCGCATGCACGGTGTTGTCGGGCACGTAGCCGGTCAGCGTCACCGTCGCGGCAACCGGATCCTTGTAGGCCTGGAAGATGTAGGGTGGCGCCTTGACCTCGTTGGCGGCGATCGAAAAACCTTCGGGCAGGTTCTTGAGCGCGGCCGCAATCGCCTCGCGGCCGCCGAGGTCGCGCGCCATGCCCGACAGATTGACCTTGGTGTCCGTGATCGTGATCTTGCCGTCCTTGAGCTTGCCGATCTGGTCGAGCAGCAGCATCGCGGCCGCCTCGAACCGCGGCGGCGCGCCGCGCGCCAGGCTCATCTGATCGGCGACCTCGACCCCGTTGACCTCCTTGCGCGCGGCCTCGGTCAGGCGCGCCTTCATCGACGGCAGGGGAGCCGAACCCGACAGCGTCACCCGCACCACGTCGCGCTCGGCATTCCAGACGAAGGGCTTTGCTTCGGGAACAAGGCGGGTCCGGTCGTCGACCAGGCGCACGCCGGGGACGAGCTCGACCGCCATCACGGCGTCGCGGCGCCCCTCCTCGGAAAAGGCGTCCGCGGCCAGCGCAACGTCGCGGCCGTCCACCGCGATCCGGGTCTTGTCCAGAACGGTATCCTTGAGCGCCGCCGAGCTGCGGGCGGAAAGGTCCGCCTCGACCGGCAAGGTATTATTCCAGGCCGCAAATCCCCACATGACGGCCAAGGGAATTAGCCCTGGCCACCATTTGCTGGCCCACTTGAAAAGCTTCTGCATTCGACGACCCGAACTCTGGAACCGGAGACAAAACAAACCCTTGGCGGGCTGTCAAACCGGAAATGGTGCCCTTCCGAAGGCCATGCGTGGACAATTGGAATAACTTTTTCTTCAAGGGTTCTTCCGTAAGTTGAAGCCGGAATGCCAGAGTCCGCCGGCCGGTCATGAAACAACTCCGTAACAACGTCATCCGCGCCGGGCTGGGAGCACTCTATTTCAGCGGGGCGCACCACCTGTTGCGCCCGCTGTTGTCGGGCGTCGGCGCCATTTTCATGCTGCACCACGTGCGGCCGGCCCGCGAGGCGACGTTCCAGCCCAACCGGCATCTCGAAGTCACCCCCGATTTCCTGCGCGCGACCCTGAGCCATTTGCGCTCGCGCGAGATCGACATCGTCAGCATGGACGAGCTGCATGAGCGGCTGGTGCAGGGCCGGTTCACCCGCCGCTTCGCCGCCTTCACCCTCGACGACGGCTACCGCGACAATCTCGACTATGCGTTGCCGGTTCTGCGCGAATTTGACGCGCCCCTGGCCGTCTATGTCGCGAGCGATTTTGCCGAAGGCACCGGACGTCTCTGGTGGACCGCGCTGGAGGCGGTGATCGCCAAGGCTGACCAGATCGACGTCCGGATCGGCCATTCCGCGCTGCGGCTGGATGCAACGACACCTGCCGCAAAACAGGTGGCGTTCGACCGCCTGCACGACTGGCTGCGCGCGCTGCCGGGCGAGCATGACCTCAAGCGCGAGATCGAGGCGCTCTGCGCCAGCTACGACGTCGACATGGCCGCGCTGTGCCGCAGCCTGTGCCTGTCCTGGCATGAGGTGAAGCGGTTTGCCGCCGATCCGCTGGTCACGATCGGCGCGCACACCATCAGCCATTGCAATCTCGCCAAGCAGAGCGAGGACATCGCCGCGCAGGAGATGGCGGTGAGCCGCGCGCGGATCGAGCAGGCGCTCGGCCACAAGGTGCAGCATTTTGCATATCCCTATGGCGACCGCGAGGCCGCGGGCGAACGCGAATTCGCACTCGCTGCATCGGCCGGCTTCAAGACCGCGGTGACGACGCGGCCGGGCATGCTGTTCGCCGAGAACGCCGGCCACATGACGGCGCTGCCGCGCGTCTCGCTCAACGGCAATTACCAGGACACGCGTATCCTGCCGGTGCTGACCTCGGGTGCCGCCACGGCGATGTGGAACGGCTTCCGCAGGATCGCGGCGGCCTGATCTATCCGCATACCCAGACCTCATCCTGAGGAGCGCTCCGAAGGAGCGCGTCTCGAAGGATGGCCGCCCGCATCCTTCGAGACGCGCTGACGCGCTCCTCAGGATGAGGGCGGAGCGGCCAACGGCGGAGATTGACTCCCCTCTCCACCCCGCTCACAACCAGCGCCAACCAAGGGAGGCACCATGTTCAACGATCTGTTCTCGCTCAAAGGCCGCGTCGCGCTCGTGACCGGCGGCTCGCGCGGCATCGGCAAGATGATCGCGGCGGGGTTTCTCAGCGCCGGCGCTGCGAAGGTCTACATCACCGCGCGCAAGGCCGGACCATGCGAGGCCACCGCGAACGAGCTCACCGCGCAATATGGCGGCGAGTGCATCGCGCTGCCGATCGACATCTCGACCGTTGCCGGCGCCGAGCTGCTGGCGAGTGAATACAACAAGCGCGAGCAAAAGCTCGACATCCTCGTCAACAATGCCGGCGCGGCCTGGGGCGCGGAGTTCGACGAATTTCCGGAAAGCGGCTGGGACAAGGTGATGAACCTCAACGTCAAGGCGCCGTTCTTCCTGACCAAGGCGCTGGCGCCGACGCTACGCGCGTCCGCGAGCGCCGAGCGGCCGGCCAAGGTGATCAACATCGCCTCGATCGACGGCATCTTCGTGAATCCGGGCGAGACCTATTCCTACGCGGCGAGCAAGGCCGGCCTGATCCATCTGACGCGCCGCATGGCCGTCAAGCTCACCCCTGATAACATCGTGGTCACCGCGATCGCGCCCGGCCCGTTCAAGTCGGACATGAACCGCGCCGCGCGCGATCACGCCGACGAGGTCGCAACCCGCGTGCCCGTGGGCCGCATCGGTACCGACGAGGACATGGCGGGCGCGGCGATCTATCTCGCCTCTCGCGCGGGCGATTACGTGGTGGGCGCGACCATCGCGGTGGATGGCGGCATCGTTTATGCCAATGCGGGGATCAAGGGGAGCGGGTGGGATAGCGATTAGGGGCGAATGGCGAGTAGCGAATGGCCAGTGGTTTCCCACTCGCCATTCGCCACTCCCAATTCGCTACTTCACGACTCGATCTTCACGTACTCGAAATCACCCGGCTTGTTGTCGATGCCGACCTTCGGCGGCGAGATCCAGGAGGCGAACTTGCCGGTCTCGGTGACGGGCTGCATCAAGGAGGTGATGAAGTCGCCGTCGGCGGTCGAGGGCAGCCATTCGTCCTTGCGCTTGGCCCAGGTGGCGTCGTCGATCAAAATGCCGTCGGGCGTCGCGTGGACGTCCTTGAACTCGCCGATGTGGCGGTGGAAGGCGACGTTGGGCAGCGTCAGCTTGAAGTCGTAGCCCGCGGTCGAAATCACCTTGTTCCAGCGCAGCATGCCCTTGACGCAGTCCTGGCTGTAATCGTCGCGCAGACGCATGTTGAGCGCGGTCAGCGCCGGCTCGTCGACCAGCTTGATCTCGCCGTTGATGAACTTGAGCACCGGATAGGTGGCGTTCTTGAGCTGGTGATCGTCGTCGATCTGGGTCTCGTGATAGCGGCCCTTGATGCCGGTGTTGAAGGCGTTGGCCGCGTTGGTCGAGACTTCCGAGCCGAACAGGTCGAGCGACAGCGTATAGTGCAGGTTCAGCTTCTTCTGGATCGTCGGCAGGTCGATCACGCCGAGCGCGCGGACCTTCGCGATATCGGTCGGATCGGTGATGCCGGCCTCGCGCATCGCATCGCAGGTGCGCTGCACGACGCGGGTGATGCCGGTTTCGCCGACGAACATGTGGTGCGCTTCCTCGGTCAGCATGAAGCGGCAGGTGCGCGACAAGGGATCGAAGCCCGACTGCGCCAGCGAGTGCAGCTGCATCTTGCCGTCGCGGTCGGTGAAGTAGGTGAACATGAAGAAGGAGAGCCAGTCCGGCGTCGCCTCGTTGAAGGCGCCGAGCATGCGCGGCGCATCGGCATCGCCGGAGCGGCGGCGCAACAAATCATCCGCTTCCTCGCGGCCGTCGCGGCCGAAATATTTCTGAAGCAGGTAGACCATCGCCCAGAGGTGGCGGCCTTCCTCGACGTTGACCTGGAACAGGTTGCGCATGTCGTAGAGCGAGGGCGCGGTCTTGCCGAGATGGCGCTGCTGCTCGACCGAGGCCGGCTCGGTGTCGCCCTGGATCACGATCAGGCGGCGCAGCATGGCACGATATTCGCCCGGGACTTCCTGCCAGGCCGGCTCGCCAAAATGCTCGCCGAACGGCACGACGCGATTCTCTTCCTGCGGCGCAAGCAGGATGCCCCAGCGATAGTCGGGCATGCGGACATAGTCGAACTTGGCCCAGCCGCGCGGATCGACCGAGTAAGCCGTGCGCAAATACACCAGCGACTCCTGAAAGCCTTCCGGCCCCATGTCGCTCCACCAGTCCATGTAGCCGGGATGCCAGCCTTCCAGCGCCTTCAGCACCTGGCGGTCTTCGGCGAGATTCACGTTGTTCGGAATCTTGGTCGAATAGTCGACGTTCATGATGTTCATATTCATGGTGGACCTCCCGTGGGGGACTGACTCGTTTGAAGGGGCGAATAGCGAATGGCGAGTAGCGAATGGAATTGCCCCATTCGCTATTCGCCACTCCCAACTCGCTAGACTCGCGTCATATCGAATTTCGGCTTTTGCCCGCTGCCATAGCGGCGCAGTGCGCCTTCCTCGCCGACCGCGTTCGGGCGCTGGAAGATCCAGTTCTGCCACGCGGTCAGGCGCGAGAAGATCTTTGATTCCATCGTCTCGGGGCCGACGAAGCGCAGGCTGGCTTCCATGCCGGTGAGGCTGTCGGGCGAGAAGCTGGCGCGCTCCTCCAGGAACACGCGGACCTCGTCGTCCCAGTCGATGTCGTCGAGCGCGAAGGTGACGAGGCCGAGCTCCTCGGCCTGCTCGGCATCGAGCGCGGTGCCCATGGTGGCTTCCGCGCGCTCCACATCGGCCGGATCGGCCTGGAAGCGCGACTCCAGCCGGGTCAGGCCGTGGCTCATCGGATACGGACCGAAATTCATGGCCGACAGTTCGATCGACGGCGGCGGACGATTGTCGCCCTGGCGCGTCCCGATCAGCATGTAGGAGCGGTCGGCGGCGAAGACGAGCTCGGCGAGCGTGCCGGCAAAGCAGGAGCCCGGCTCGACCAGCGTCACCAGCGTGCGCGAGGTGACGTCGATGCGCTTGAGCACGCGCTTCCAGTAGTGCCTGATCTCGTTGACCAGCCAGTGCGCCTTGTTGGCTTCGAGGAAGGCGTCGCCGGCGAGCACATGGGCGCGGTCGCCATGGCTCTTGAACACCAGCATCGCGATCTCGAGCTCGTTGATGCGCAGATGCAGGATGGCGTCGTCGATCTCACGCGCGACCTGGAGCGGCCAGAACGAGGCGCCCTGCGCCATCATGCCGTCGATATCGGCGGGTGCTGCCGCCTCCGGCGCCTTGATCGAGATGGTGGCAATGCGCGCGGCGCGGTCGATGTCGACCGTGACAAAACCATAGCGCATGCTGGTCTCGTCGATCACGCGCTTGAGCGGCGTCAGCGCGATGCCCTTGCCGCTGCCCTTGCGCTTCGAGCCATCGGCGAATTCCCTGGCGCGCTCCGCGATCCTGGCCTCGAGCTTCGAGTTCGGCGCGATCTCGTCGACGAGGCGCCACTGCACGGCGCGCTTGCCCTTCACGCCTTCCTCGATGGTGCAGAAGAAATCGGCGTGGTCGCGGCGCACCTTGCGCTTATCGACGACACGGGTGAGGCCGCCGGTGCCCGGCAGCACCGCCAGCAGCGGCACTTCGGGCAGCGCCACGGCGGACGAGCCGTCATCGGCGAGGATGATGTGGTCGGTCGCAAGCGCCAGCTCATAGCCGCCGCCGGCGGCCGAGCCGTTCACGACGGTGATGAAGCGCTGGCCGGAATTCTCCGAAGAGTCTTCCATGCCGTTGCGGGTCTCGTTGGTGAATTTGCAGAAGTTCACCTTGTGAGCATGCGTCGAGCCGGCGAGCATGCGGATGTTGGCGCCGGCGCAGAACACGCGGTTCTTGGCCGAGCGCATCAAGACGACCTTCACCTCCGGATGCTCGAAGCGCAGCCGCTGGACCGCGTCGGCAAGCTCGATGTCGACGCCGAGGTCGTAGGAATTGAGCTTGAGCAGATAGCCCTCGAACAGGCCGCCATTCTCGTCGACGTCCATGGTCAGCGTGGCGACGTCGCCGTCGACCGCGAGCTTCCAGTGCCGGTAGCGGGACGGCTCGGTCTGGAAATCAATGAATGTCGCGCCGCCTGCGAGGCGCCGTTCTTCCCCGGCCATGGGTCACCCCTAAGCTTGATTATGCATTTTCGCCGTAGCGTTAGATGCACAATAGTGCATCTTTTGGAGCGCGTCTAGCCCTTAGCCGCCAATGCATGCACTTTGTTTCATGAAACTGACTACGACCGCACGATAGCGCCGAGGGCGATCCAGTCCGCCTTGGAAAGCTGGGGCCGGCCGAGCTTGGCCTGGAGCAGTGCGGCGAGCGCCGGGATCGGAAAGCTTTCGACAAAGCCGTCGCCGCCCGGGGCCGCCTTGCGCGAGCTCAGCGCCCGCAACTCCGTTTGCGCGTCGCCGAACAGGCGCACGGCGGAATGCAGTCGCTGCATCCGCAGCCGCAAATTCGCATTGGCCACATGGATGCAGGCGCGCAGCAGGATGCGCTCGCGGCCGCCTTGCGGCGCGGCGGCCCAGACCGCCTCCAGCACCTCCTGCGATTCCCAGAAATAGCCGCGGTCGTTGAGCGCGAGCCCATAGCGCAGCGCCGGATGGCGCGCCGGCACATAGCCGCGGAAGGCCGGGGGTACCAGCGCCTTGGCCAAACGAAGCGTCTCGTAATCCGCGTCGGCCCTGCCGGCCTCGCCCGGCACATAGGCCCATCGCGGCCACGGCAGCGGGCCGCTCGCATGTGAAGGCACATTCATGGATGTGCCTCCGCAGGATCATGCGGCGCGTCCCTGAAGGCCCTGATCGTCGCGCAGGGCCGCGCTTGCAAATTGCTCAATCGCGTCAAGCGTCGCCCCCGGCGCTTCACGATGCGGGGAATGGCCCGCCTCTGAAATAATTTTCAAATCTACTGGACAGTAACACTCTTCCTGCGCGATTTCGACCTGTCGCAATGTCCCATATTGGTCGTCGACCCCTTGCAGGATCATCAGGGGAACGCGGATGTAGGCGAGATATTCGGAAATGTCCCAGTCGCGGAATTTCGGGTCGAGCCAGGCGCCGTTCCAGCCTCGGAAGGCGTTGTCGACGTCCTTGTGCCAGCGCGCGAGCTTTGGCTTCAGGTCCGTGGTCTCGAAGGCGGTCTTGATCGCGGCGATCGATGTCACCGAGATGTCCTCGACGATGAAGTGCGGCGCGATCAGCACCAGGCCCTGCAGCCGGTGATCCTGATGCGCACCGGCATAGATCGTCGCGATCGAGGCACCGTCGGAATGGCCGAGCAGCAGGCCGCGCTTGAACGGAATTGCATCGAGGATCTTGGGCAGCACGTCCAGCGCCTCGCGCTGCATGTAATCGAGCGGCCGCGGCAGCGTCACCGGGCTCGACTGGCCGTAGCCGGCACGCGAATAGACGAAGATGCCGGCACCGGTCGCCTCTTGAAGCTTTTCCGGAAAATCCCCCCAGAGGCCGACGGAGCCGAGGCCTTCGTGCAGCATGACGATGGTGGGCGCATCGGCGGATTGCGGCGCGAGCCATTTGTATTCGAGGCTGGCACTGCCGATGCTGAGGAAGCCGGTGGGGGTGAGGTTGGTCATGTGATCGTTCCCGTTCATTCCGTCATTCCGGACAGCTCGCAACGCGAGCTGATCCGGAATCTCGAGATTGCTTTGCGGCTCGAGATTCCGGGTTCGACGCTTCGCATCGCCCCGGAATGACGAGGAATTAGTTCGCCCCTTCCCGCAGCTTGAAGCGCTGGATCTTCCCGGTCGCCGTCTTCGGCAAGGAGTCGACCACGTCGATCCAGCGCGGATATTTCCACGGGCCGATCTTCTGCTTGACGTGCTCCTTGAGCATTTCTTGCAAGTCCGCCGTCTTCGCGCCCGGGCGCAGCACGACAAAGGCCTTCGGCTTCAAGAGACCTTCCGGATCGGCTTCGGGCACGACGGCGGCTTCCAGCACCGCCGGATGCGTGATCAGCGCGCTCTCGACCTCGAACGGCGAGACCCAGATGCCGGAGACCTTGAACATATCGTCGGCACGGCCGCAGAAGGTGTAACGGCCATCGGTATCGCGGACATATTTGTCGCCAGTGCGGGTCCACGGGCCCTCGAACGTGCGGCGGCTCTTGTGGCGCTGGTTCCAGTAGCCCTCGCCGGCCGAGGGCGCGTCGACCAGGAGCTCACCGACCTCACCGTCGGCAACATCCTGGCCGGCCTCGTTGACCAGCCGCACCGCATAGCCCGGCACCGGCTTGCCGGACGAGCCGTATTTGATGTCGCCGGGCGCATTCGACAGGAAGATGTGCAGCAGCTCGGTCGAGCCGACGCCGTCGAGGATGTCGACGCCGAAGCGTGATTTCCAGCTGTTGCCGACGGATTCCGGCAACGCCTCGCCGGCCGAGGTGCAGATGCGCAGCGACTTGCCGCCGCGCTCGGCCTTCATCGTCTCGTCGTTGAGCATCGCGGCGAACAGCGTCGGCACGCCGTAGAAGATCGAGGGATTGTACCTGTTCATCAGGTCGAACATGCGCGCCGGCGTCGGACGCTCGCTGTTCAGCACCACGGTGGCGCCGACCGACATCGGGAAGGTCAGCGCATTGCCGAGGCCATAAGCGAAGAACAGCTTTGCCGCGGAGAGGCAGACGTCGTTCTCGCGGATGCCGAGCACTTGGCTCGCATAGGTGTCGGCGGTCGCCTGAAGGTTCGAATGGATGTGGCGCACGCCCTTGGGCATGCCGGTCGAGCCGGACGAATAGAGCCAGAAGGCCGGCTCGTCGGGATGGGTCGCGGCGGTCGCGAACTGATCGCTCTCGCCTGCGATCTCCTCGGCGAGCTGCTTGTGGCCGTTCTGCTTGGCGCGGGACACCACGACATGCTCGAGATCCGGCATGCGGCCGACGACGTCCTTGATGACGGGATAGAGCGCCTCGGAGACGAACAGCACGCGCGCGCGGCAGTCGGCGAGGATGTAGGCGTATTGATCTGATGTCAGCAGCGTGTTCAGCGGCACCGGCACGATGCCGGCGCGGATCGCGCCCAGGAACACGACCGGGAAATCGACCGTGTCCAGCATGATCATCGCCACGCG
Source organism: Bradyrhizobium sp. CCGB20 (assembly GCF_024199855.1). Taxonomy (NCBI): domain Bacteria; kingdom Pseudomonadati; phylum Pseudomonadota; class Alphaproteobacteria; order Hyphomicrobiales; family Nitrobacteraceae; genus Bradyrhizobium; species Bradyrhizobium sp. CCGB20. The sequence continues at coordinate 8,951,567 of NZ_JANADN010000001.1, forward strand.
CTCCTCGCGGCGGACGCCGAGCCGGCGCAGCATGTTGGCGGCACGGCGGCTCTCGCGCTGGAGCTCGCCATAGGTGAACCGCGAGACGGTGTCGTCGAAGGCGAGCTTGGTGCCGCGGCCCTCCTCGACGTTTCGGTCGAGCAGCCAGGTCACCGCGTTATAGGATCCCTCGCTCACGGACTTCTCCCCCGAATTTAGAATTATAATTCATAGAAAGACACTGTGGCGGCTTGCTGTCAATGCCGGCAGGCACTATGTTTCATTAAAACGCGCCGCAGGGCCTCCTTCAAGGAAGGCATCCGCTAAAGAAGGCTCATGAACGACAGTCCCGACGCCGAATCCCGATTTCTCGAACAGCTCGGCCAGCGTGTGCGCACCATGCGCGCGCTGCGCGGCATGTCGCGAAAGGTACTCGCCAAGGTATCGGGAATCTCGGAGCGCTACATCGCGCAGCTCGAGAGCGGCAAGGGCAATGTCTCCATCGTGCTGCTGCGCCGCGTCTCGGACGCTATGGGCGCGCATCTGGAAGACCTGCTTCCCAGCGCCGATCCGACGCCGGACTGGCAGATGTTTCGCGATCTCCTGCGCAAGGCGACGCCAGCGCAGATCGCGCAGGCCAAGGATCTGCTCGCCGGCGGCAGCGCGTCCGCGCCACGGCGCGCGCCATTCTGCGGCATCGCGCTGATCGGCCTGCGCGGCGCGGGAAAATCCACGCTCGGCAGGATGCTGGCAAAGAAGGTCGGCTGGAGCTTCGTCGAACTCAACAAGGAGGTCGAGCAGCAGAACGGGCTCTCGGTCGCCGAGATCATCGCGCTCTACGGCCAGGAAGGCTTTCGCCGCATGGAGCAGGCGGCGCTGCAGCAGCTGCTCGCCCGCAACGAGCTGATGGTGCTCGCGACCGGCGGCGGCATCGTCTCGGAGCCTTTGACCTTCGACCAGATCCTGTCGTCGTTCTACACGATCTGGCTGAAGGCCGAGCCCGAGGAGCACATGGCGCGCGTGCGGCGTCAGGGCGACCTCCGTCCGATGGCCGATGATCGTTCCGCGATGGCGGAGCTGCGCAACATCCTGCTGAGCCGCGAGCCGCTGTATTCACGTGCGACGGCCGTGGTGGATACCGCCGGCCTCAGTGTCGACGCCGCCGCCGCGCGCCTGATCGATGCGGTGCGGCCGGTGCTGCAGAACGAGGCGCGGAGCTTCGGGCTGCGCAGCGTGGCGCTGTAGAGATGACCGACAGCGACGTCGCAATCTCCATGTTCGAGCGGATCGGCGGCCGTGCCGCAATCGACCGGCTGGTCGATCGCTTTTACGACCGCATGGACACGCTGCCGGAGGCGAAGGTGATCCGCGACATGCATGCGGACGATCTCGGGCTGATCAGGGACGTGCTGAAGCGCTATCTGACCGAGTGGACCGGTGGCCCAAAACTCTATTCGCCCGAGAAGGGGCATCCGCGGCTTCGGCAGCGGCATATCGGCTTTGCCATCGGCGATGCCGAGCGCGATGCGTGGCTGCTCTGCATGCGCGGTGCGATGGCGGAGACGGTCACTGACGCCGATGCGCGGCAGGATCTCGACAAGGCCATATCGGGGCTTGCCGACTGGATGCGCAATCGCAGCTAGTCGAGACCAAGCGCGCTGATGTCGGGGGCGAGTTTCACGCCCGGGGTCCGCGGCACCAGACCGGTCTTGACCGCGTAGCCACCGAGCACGATGCCCGGACGGCTTGGCGCCGGCAACGCCTGCACGCGTTCGACGAGGGCTGCAACGGCGTCGTACTGCTCCGGCAGCGCGATCGAGACCAGTAGCGTCTTGGGCTCACCCGCGAGCGAAGGCTCGGACAGTGCATCGAGCACCGAATTGTCGTCGACGTGCCGGGTTCGCCATCCCTGGTTCTGGAGCCAGAGGCCGAGAATGCGAATGCCCACCACATGGATGTTGCCCGGCGCATTCATCAGAAAATAGCAGCCGTCGCCGCCGGGTCGCGCCGGTTGCGACCAGGCCAGCCGCATCCTGGCCTCGACGAGATCGATCACCCGCTCGGCATAGGCGGTGAATTCGTGCTCGCCTTCAACGGTGAGCGTGCCGTGCTCCCAGGCAGTGCCGATCTCGTAGAGCATCGGCGCGATCATGCCGACGAGGATGTCGACCGGCCGGCAATGGGCGGCGATGGCGTTATCGACGAGCGGCCCGGCCGCATCGAAATCGTTCCTGCGGCCGGCCGAGAACAACGACTGAAAGATGTCCCGCAGCGCGACCGCATGGGCGTATTCATCGCCGCTGAGCAGGTCCGGCTGCTCGCCGGCGCATGTCCGGCACAGCCCGTGGGTGATGCCGAGATCCGCATGCGGCGGCATCTCGCCGATGAACTGCTGACAATGGGCACACCATTTCAGCACGCTGCCACTCCCCCTCCCGGGTTCCATTCAGCCTGGCGCAGCATCGCCGCTTGCAACAGCGATAGCGGCTCGACGCAAGCGGAGATCGGGTAGTGCAGCGAGCATGGGCGGCCTGCAACGAACGGAATTGAGCCAGATCAAAGCCGGCTGCTAATCTTTCGCCATGATCGACCTCCTCCCCGACACCATCCGCCGCCTCTACACCGATCCCGGCGAATACATCGACAGCGATCACCCCGCCGTGCAGCAGTTCGCCGAGACCGCCGTGCGCGAGGATGCGAGCGCGCGGGAGAAGGCGAGCCTGCTCTACAAGGCGGTGCGCGACGGTATCCGCTACAATCCCTATGTCAGCATGCGCGTCGCCGAGACCTTTCGCGCCTCGAGCGTGCTTGCCGCGGGGCAAGGCTATTGCGTCGGCAAGGCCGCGCTCTACGCGGCCACCTGCCGCGTGCACGGCATCCCCTCCCGCGTCGGCTTTGCCGACGTGAGGAACCATCTCACCACCGAGAAGCTACGCCAGAGCATGGGCACCGACATCTTCACCTGGCACGGCTTTACCGAAGTCTATGTCGACGGCGCCTGGCGCAAGGCGACACCGACCTTCAACGATACGCTCTGCACCAAAGTCGGCGTGGCTCCCCTCGATTTCGACGGCCACACCGACGCGCTGCTGCACCCCTTCGACGGCGAGGGCCGCGCCTACATGCAATATGTCAACGACCGCGGCACCTATCACGACGTGCCGGCGAAGTTCCTGATGCGCGAGATGGCGCGCGACTACGCCAACATGCAGGGCGAGGATCTTTCCGGCCGCGATATGGAGCGCGAGGCGGAGGAGCGGTAGACGCGGTGCTGTAGGGTGGGTTAGCCGAAGGCGTAACCCACCACTGTTCGTCTCTGCGGATGCACAAGAGGTGGGTTACGCCGAGCAGATGCGCTGCGCGCATCTGCAGGGCTAACCCACCCTACGCGCCGCTGAATGGACCGGCGGCCCAAAGCTCTATTCGGTCGAGAAGGGCCATCCGCGGCTGCGCCAGCGGCACATCGGCTTTGCGATCGGCGATGCCGAACGGGACGCGTGGATGCTTTGCATGCGCGGCGCGCTGGAGGAGACGGTTGCCGATGCTGCCGCGCGCCAAGACCTCGACCGCGCGCTGTCCGGCCTCGCCGACTGGATGCGCAACAGGTAGCGATGCCGCAGCCCGGATGGAGCCAACGGGGCTACAAAGGCTGCCGCACCGGTCAGATCGACCAGTAATTCGGATGCTGGTACGGCCGCGAGCGGTCGCCCCAGTCGAATTCGTCGCCATCAACCTCGCAGGGGCCGCTGCTCAATTGCTCCGGCGTCAGTTCGACCTGGAAGGCCTGACGTCCCGGATCATATTTCAGCGCGCTCCACTGCACGGGATAATGGTGATGCGTACCGAGCAGCCTGCCGGTCTTGATCACGGCGTAAGCGACCGTTCCACTGACCTTGTCGAGCATCAATCGTTCGATCGTGCCGAGCTTGCTGCCGTCGCACCCATAGACGGCGACGTGCTCGACCCGATCACTGGGAACCATGGTGTGTTGCATGGCGTGCTCCCTGATCTTGTGTGGAGCGGATTATAGGCCCGCAGCCCGGATCAGCGAAGCGGCATCCGGGGTCTTCCGACACTTTGTCGCTGCGCCCACCCGGGCTACCGGCTGCGCAGCAACGGCAACTAACCCACCCTGCGCTCCGCAATCCGATCGTTGCACGCATCGAGCGCGGACCGATCGAGCGCTTCTGCAGCAAAGCCAGCCACATAAATCAGCGCCAGGATGGCTGCGGAGATCGCAATCGTCTCCGCATGCGTGAACGCCAGCCGCAACACGCGCTGCAAGAACGGCGGCGGCGGAAAGCGGTAGGTCCGGCCGGCCGGCGTGATCAGGTCAAACGACCGAACCGACCGCGAGCGTGCGGGGATCTTGCTCGGCAGCATCCGGATATCTCCTCTCCAGCTCCTCGATCATGCCGCGCGCGATTTCCCGCTCGCCCATGATGACGACATCCGCCCCCAGACCCTTCAAATGATCGACCTCGGCATCCGCATGCGCGCGCGCGATGATGCGGATATCCGGGTTGGCGGCGCGGGCCTGCTGCACGATCTGTCCCGCCTCGAAGGCTTCAGGAATGGCGATCACGAGATGCCGCGCCCGCGACGGATTGGTGGCGCCGAGAATGGCGGGCTGCGCAGCATTGCCCATGACGGTCTCGATGCCGCCCTCCCTGAGCTTCGCGAGTGCGCTCTCTCCGACCTCTGCGACGAGAAACGGCAGTTGCCGCTGCTTCAGGGCGTCGCCGACGAGCATGCCGACCCTGCCATAGCCGATCACGATCGTATGGTCCGTCAGGTCGGTGGTGCGGATCGGCTCGGGCACCGCAGCCGTGGCCTGCGGCGAATCCCGCCGCGGATCGAGGCGCGGCGCGAGCCAGGTGGCGGCTGCGAACATCAGCGGGTTGAGCATGATCGAGAGGATCGCACCGGCCATGATCAGGTCGCGCCCCTCGCTCGGCAGCATCTGCGAGGCGACGCCGAGCTCGGCGAGGATGAAGGAGAACTCGCCGATCTGCGACAGGCTCGCCGAGATCGTCAGCGCGGTGGCGAGGGGATGGCGGAACAGAACCACGATCAGGAACGCGGCCAAGGATTTGCCAAGCATGATGATCGCCAGCGTGGCAAGCAGCGGCCACGGCTCGCGGATGACGCTCGCCGGATCGAACATCATGCCGACCGAGACGAAGAACAGCACGGCGAAGGCATCGCGCAGCGGCAGGGATTCCTGCGCGGCGCGCGCGCTGAGCGGCGACTCCCGCAGCATCATGCCGGCGAAGAACGCACCCAGCGCCAGGGATACGTCGAAAAGTTTGGTCGCCCCGAATGCAATGCACAGCGCGATCGCAAGCACGCCAAGACGGAACAGTTCGCGCGAGCCCGTATGCGCGATGTAGTGCAGGATCCAGGGGATCACGCGGCGTCCCACCACCAGCATCAGGCCGATGAACACGATAATCTTGACGAGGGTCAACATCACGATGCCGGCGAGTCCGAAGCCCGCCTGCGCGGCCAACGGCTCGAAGACCACCGGGTTGCCGGCACCGCCCTGAAGGCTCGCGATCGCTGGAAACAAGACCAGCACGAGCACCATCGCGAGGTCCTCGACGATCAGCCAACCGACGGCAATGCGGCCGCGATCCGTCTCCATCAGGCGCCGCTCCTGGAGCGCGCGCAGCAGCACGACCGTGCTCGCCACGGACAGCGCCAGTCCGAACACGAGTCCCGCAGCGACACTCCAGCCCATCAGCCACGCGAGGCCAAGACCCATCAATGTCGCAGCGGCGATCTGCACGACGGCGCCGGGCACGGCGATCTTGCGAACTGAAAGCAGATCCTGGAGCGAGAAATGCAGGCCGACGCCGAACATCAGAAGGATAATACCGAGCTCCGCGAGCTCAGTGGCAAGCGCCTGATCGGCGACGAAGCCCGGCGTGAACGGCCCCACGGCGACACCGGCCAGCAGATAGCCGACGAGCGGCGGCACGCGGAACCGCTGTGCTATAGTTCCCAGTACGAAAGCTAATCCAAGTCCAACGACGACGGTGGCGATCAGAGGTGTGTCATGCGGCATTTTTGCCTTTTGACACAGCGGGCGCAGCCGTGCACCGCGACCTGTGCGCGCGGGTCGCAGCTCACAGCAATTGCGAGCGCACCGATTCTGCACCCTCGCGCAGCAGTGGCAGAAAGCGCTCGATCAATTCCCGCGCCGGCACGCGATCGACATGCGCACCCATGTTGATCGCAGCGACGATCACATTGTCGTAACGACGCACCGGAACCGAGATCGAGCGGAAATGCGGTTCGGCCTCGCGGTCGACCAGCGAATAGCCCTGCGCGCGATCGGCGACGATGCGCGCGAGCAGCGCCTTCGGATCCGTCTCCGTCTGCGGCGTCAGAGCCTCGCGCTTCATCTGCTTCAGGCGCGCGGCGAGTTCCGCATCATCGAGCTGGCCAAGCATGGCGCGCCCGACCGAGGTGCAGAAGGCCGGCAGGCGGTAGCCGATCTCCAGTCCGCCGGAAAAGACCCGTGCCGGACCGCCGCGGGCAATGAACACAACGTCATCGCCATCGAGCACCGCGAGCGAGGAGATTTCCTGCGCGGCGGTGGCGACACGGTCGAGCACGGGCTGAAGCACCGCGACGAGCTGGCTCGAGCGCAAATAGGACGCCGCGAGCGTCAGCACATGCGGCGTCAGCGAAAACAGCTTGCCATCACCAGAGACGTAACCGCCGCGCTGGAGCGTGAACAGCATGCGCCGCGCGGTGGCGCGCGGCAGATCGGCGGCACGGGCGAGATCGCTCAGCGTCATCGGACCTGCGGTCATTCCGAAGCACTGCAGCAGACGCAGGCCGCGATCGAGGCTCTCGACGAAATCCGTCGCGCGCTCGTCAGTCTCGCTCCGCTTCAGCTTGGGCATGGCTCGGGACAATCCTGCAAAATAGTGCTTGCTGCCGCTCCAAGGCATGTCATAATTCGCCCATTCGTTCAATAGGCGAACAAACGCCTTGGATAGTTTCGGTTAGGTAGGCTCGGTCTTTCGCTCCCTCGCCCCGCTTGCGGGGAGAGGGTGGGGTGAGGGGGAGTCTCCACAGGGACGGTGATAGCTGCCCTCGCGGAGAGCCCCCCTCACCCGGAATTTGCTCTCGCAAATTCCGGCCTCTCCCCGCACGCGGGGAGAGGCGAAGAGAAATGTGCTCCGCCGATCGACAACGATCCTCATCAAGAAGGACGCGACCGCCATGATGAGCCAGGAGCAGAACGACCTGATCACCCGCACCGGTCCGAAAGACCCCTGCGGAAAGCTGATGCGGAGCTACTGGCAGCCGGCGGCGCTGGTCGACGAGCTCGAGGGCGAGCGTCCGATCTGCCCGGTCAGGTTGCTCGGCGAGAACCTGGTGCTGTTCCGCGACGAGACCGGACGCTACGGCCTCATCGACCGCCATTGCGCGCATCGCGGCGCCGACCTCGCCTTCGGGCGGCTCGAACATGGCGGGTTGCGCTGCGCCTTCCACGGCTGGCTGTTCGACGCCACCGGCCAGTGCATCGAGACGCCGGCCGAGCCGAAGGACTCAAAACTCTGCCAGAATATCCGCCAGCGCTCCTACCCCGTGGTGGAGAAGAGCGGCATCCTCTGGGCTTATCTCGGCGCGGGTGAGCCGCCGGCCTTTCCGGAGCTCGACTGTTTTGTTGCGCCCGGCACCCACACGTTTGCGTTCAAGGGCCACATGGCCTGCAACTGGCTCCAGGCGCTCGAGGTCGGCATCGATCCCGCGCACGCCTCCTATCTGCACCGCTTCTTCGAGGATGAGGACACGTCGACCGCCTACGGCAAGCAGTTCCGCGGCGCCTCCGCCGGAAGCGACCTGCCGATGACGAAGATCCTGCGCGAGTACGACCGCCCGATCATCAACGTCGAGCACACCGAGTACGGCCTGCGGCTGATCGCGCTGCGCGAGATCGACGAGGAGCGCACCCATGTGCGCGTCACCAACCAGCTCTTCCCGCATGGCTTCGTCATTCCCATGAGCACGGAGATGACGATCACACAGTGGCACGTCCCGATCGACGACGAAAACTGCTACTGGTACGCGATCTTCACCAGCTACACCAACCCGGTCGACAAGCAGAAGATGCGCGACCAGCGGCTCGAGCTCTATGAGCTGCCCGACTACAAATCGCGCAAGAACAAGACCAACGATTACGGCTTCGATCCGCACGAGCAGCAGACCGCGACCTATACCGGCATGGGCACCGACATCAACGTTCACGACCAGTGGGCGGTGGAATCCATGGGCGCGATCCAGGATCGCACCAAGGAGCATCTCGGCTCGAGCGACAAGGCGATCGTGCAGTACCGCCGCCTGCTGCGGGCCGAAATCGAGAAGGTCGGCGGCGGCGAGAAGCCGATGCTGTTCCTGGACGAAGCCAACGCACGCAGCATCCAGGGCCCGGCGACCATGGACGGCATCGGGCCGACGCGGGGCTGGGAGACCTACTGGATGGAAGTCGACGTCAAGCGCCGCCGCGGCGCGCCGTGGACGGCGCCGGTGCCGAAGGAGATCACCGACAACGTGCACCGGCTGACGGCGGCGGAGTGAAAGTCTTGGTCAGCTCTCGTAGGGTGGGCAAAGGCGCAGCGCGCCGTGCCCACCATTTCTCCGTAATGGATACAGATCGTGGGCACGCTTCGCTTTGCCCACCCTACGGCAGTTGAGGGAGTAGCAAAGTGACTTTCGTTGCGCGTCATGCGCTGTGGTCGGATGAGCAGAAGGACGCAGCCCAGCGCATGCGTCGCATCGTCGAGGAAAAGAACCTCGAGGTCATCCGCCTCGCCTTCCCGGACCAGCACGGCATCTTGCGCGGCAAGACCATCATCTCGGCCGAGGCGATCGCCTCGCTGGAAAGCGGCTGCTCCATCACCACCACCATGCTCGCCAAGGACACCTCGCACCGCACGGTGTTTCCGGTGTTCACATCAGGCGGCGGGTTCGGCATGAAGGAGATGGAGGGCGCGGCCGACGTGCTGATGGTCGCCGACCCAACCACGTTCCGCGTGTTGCCATGGGCGCCCGCGACGGGCTGGGTGCTGTGCGACCTCCATTTCAACGACGGCCGCCCGGTGCCGTTCGCAACGCGCGGGCTCTATCGCAAGGTGCTCGATGAACTCGGCGCGCGCGGCCACGATTTCGTCGCGGGCCTCGAAGTGGAATTCCACATCTTCAAGCTCGACGACGCGCATATGCGGCCCGAGGATGCCGGGCAGCCCGGCACGCCGCCCTCGGTGAGCCTGCTCAGCCACGGCTATCAATATCTCACCGAGCAGCGCTTCGATCAGATGGAGCCGGTGCTGGAGATCCTGCGGCGCGACATCGTCGCGCTCGGACTTCCCTTACGCTCCGTCGAGGTCGAGTTCGGGCCGAGCCAGTGCGAATTCACCTTCGCGCCAAGGAAGGGGCTGGAGCCTGCCGACAACATGGTGCTGTTCCGCTCTGCCGTGAAGCAGATCGCGCGGCGGCACGGCTATCACGCCACCTTCATGTGCCGGCCGAAGCTGCCGAACCTGTTCGCGAGCGGCTGGCACCTGCATCAGTCGGTCGTCTCGCGTGCGACGGGCGAGAACCTGTTCATGACGAAAGACGGCAGCGAACCGCTCAGCGCGCTCGGCCGGGCATACCTGGCCGGCCTGCTCGACCACGCCCGCGCCTCGACCGTGTTCACCACCCCGACCATCAACGGCTACAAGCGCTACCGCGCCTATTCGCTGGCGCCGGACCGCGCGATCTGGGGCCGCGACAATCGCGGCGTGATGATCCGCGTGCTCGGCGGCGCGGGTGATGCCGCCACACGCCTTGAGAACCGCATCGGCGAGCCCGCCGCCAATCCCTATCTCTACATGGCCTCGCAGATTCTCTCAGGCCTCGACGGCGTCGACCGCAAGCTCGATCCCGGCCCGTCGGCCGACACGCCCTACGAGACCAATGCGCCGCTTCTGCCGAAATCCTTGCGCGATGCGGTCGCCGCGCTGAAGGACGATCTGTTCTTCCGCGAGCAGCTCGGCGGAGAGTTCGTCGACTACTACACCCACATCAAGAACGCCGAGATCGACCGTTTCCTCTCCGAGGTGACCGACTGGGAGCACCGCGAATATTTCGAGGTGTTTTGATGGAGCTACGCCTCACGCCGGCGTGAGGCGACTTCGTCCGGTCTGTTCCGACGACATCACTCCGATCGCCCAAGAAGCAATTTCCCACCCCCCTCACAATTCGCCGGAAACACTCCGCCGCTAGGCTGCTAGCATGTGATCAACAGCGGAGTTGGATCATGTGGGGTCAATTGTTCAGCCTGATCTATCGCCTGTCCTGCCGGACCACCTTGATCGAAATCGGCACTTACCGGTTGGGCCGCTAGCGGCCGGTGGATGCGATTTAGGTAAGCCGGCTTGACCAGATAACGGGCGTCTCCATGTGGGAACGCTCACCAGCGATAGCCAAGCGTCGCAATGACGGTCAGCGGCGCACCGCGGTAGCAATATCCGACCTGGCACGTGGTGTAGTGCAGATTGAACAGGTTCTTGGCATTGACCTGAAACTGAAGGCCCTTTAGCTCCTTCGCCGCCTGGCCAAAATCATATTTCAGGGCCGCGTCGACCAGGGTCACCGAGCTGTTCCTGAACGTGTTGGCGTCGTCGCCATAGCTCCAGGACATGTAACGCACGCCACCGCCGACGCTCAGGCCTGCGAACGGGCCGGCCAGCGGCAGCGCATAATTGCCCCACAGCGTCGCGGTGTGCGGAGGATTGCCGGATGGAAACTTGCCAATCGTCGAGCTGTCCGCAGCCTGCTTGGTCACCATGTCGAGATAAGTGTACGACGAGGTGATGTCGAAACCGCCGCCGAGGCTCGCGAGCCCTTGCAATTCGAAGCCGCGGCTTTGAATTTCTCCGCGCTGGACCGTCACGCCCGTGCCCGTCGTGACGAGGCCGCCGTCCTGGGTCAAATCGAAGACCGCCGCGGTGATGAAGCTCCTCGTCCCCTGCGGCTGATACTTGACGCCGACCTCGGTCTGCTTGCCGGTGGTCGGCTTGAAGAAGGCCCCCGACGGATCGACGCCGAGATTGGGAAAGAACGACGTCGAATAGGCAACGTAGGGCGCAACGCCGGAATCGAACACATAGGTCAGCCCGGCCCGCCCGCTATAAGCCTGATCGGACTGCGTCTGCCGGGTCAGCGCGAACAGATCCTCGCCCGTGGTGCGGACCCAGTCGCTGCGGCCGCTCAGTGTCAGGATCCAGTGATCAAGCTTGGCCTGATCCTGAATATACACGCCGGACTGGGTTTGCCGCTGGGCCGTCGAGGACGAGATTGCCGGATCGGGAATGGATTCCGGCGCGTAGACCGGCGCGGCCAGGTTGAGATCGGAGACGCCGAAGCCAAAGCCCTGCCTGTCGTTGAACTTCGACGCGGTGTAGTCGGTACCGACCAGGAGCGTGTGCTGCACAGGCCCGGTCGAGAGCTTGGCCTCGACCTGGTTGTCCATGATGGCCGATTGCAGCGTGTCGTGGACAAGGCCGGTATAGCGCGAGACGACATTGCCGACGGGCGCGCCGAGAAAGCCGACATAGCGGGTGACCGCATCGACATCGACGTAACGGAATTTCTGGCGGACGGTCACGTCGTTGTTGAACGCGTGCTCGAACAGGTAGCCGACGCGTCCCTGCTCCTGGTCGAGCGAATTGTAGGACGGGCTGCCCGTGAAAATGTCCGTGGTGGTGCCGGTGCCCGTGGAATAGGTGAACATGGATCCGGGCGTCTTCGATTTCTGATAGGAACCGAGAATCGTGAGCGACGTCGATTGATCCGGTCTCCAGGTGAAGGCCGGAGCGATGTAGGTCCTGTTATCCTTGCCGCCGGGCACGAACACGTCCGCGTCGCGCACCACGCCGGTCAGCCGATACGAAAACTGACCGTTGGGATCGACCGGCCCTGAAAAATCAAAATTGCCCTGGACGCGCTCGCGGTCGCCGAACACCGTCTGCACCTCGTGAAACGGCTGGCTGGTCGGCAGCTTGCTCGACAGGTCGATCAGTCCGCCGGGGGAGCCGAGGCCGTAGAGTGCAGAGCTCGGCCCGCGGACCACGGTGATGCTGTCGACCCCATAGGGCTCGGTCTTGAACACGCTGAGACCGGCGCCGACGAGGCGCAAGCCGTCGAGATAGACGCCGTTATAGGTGATGTCGAAGCCCCGGATCGCGATGGCGTCGAAGCGCGGATCGTAGCCGGACGCATCGATGCGGACACCGGGCTCATAGCCAACCGCCTCCGTCAGCGACTGGACGGCGCGGTCGTTGAGCTCCTTGCGCGTCACGACCGAGATCGACTGCGGCGTCTCGAGCAAGGGCGTGTTGGTCTTCGTGCCCGCCGAGCTGCTGCTTGCAACATAGCTGTTCTCGCTCGACACGTTGCCGCGGCCGGCACCGGCCTCGCGCGTGTCGGTATTTCTGGTTTGCGCGGCTTCGGAATTGCGGCGCGACGCAACGCGGCCGCGCTGCGATTGTGAGGTACGCTGGGCAGACTGGGTACGCGGACGCGCCTGGCTCGGTGCCTCGACCGTGACGGGCGGCAATGTCGCCGCCGTCGAGCCCGAATTGGTCGTGGAGGTCTGTGCGGCCGACGGCGTCGCGTGCAGCACCACGCCAAGCCCGGCCACGCCAAGACCAGCGATGCCAAGTCCAGCCTTCACCACCCGTTCCCAGCCGAACTTCTGTCCGTCGTCGCGCCTCATCGTCATCCCCGAGTTCCGTCTTCAAAAGCAACTCGGGAGTAATCAGATCGAGAGGCGCACCGCCTTTGCGACTGTGCAAATCGCCTTTGATTCCACGTGGAGTCCTTCAAGACTGCGGACGGAGACTTCATCGCGAACGACGCAGACACATCGCGAAACATTTCGGCAGGCGCGCAATCCTCTCGCCGCTACTGACAGCGGCTGGGCGAATAGCCGAAGTGCCTGCGGAAGGCCGTCGCGAAATTGGCCGGATGGGCGTAGCCGACACGAAAGGCCGCCTCGGTGACCGACAACCGTTGATGAATCAGAAGGTCACGTGCGGCATCGAGCCGCCGGGCCCGCAAATAGTCGATCGCGCTCTCGCCATACGCCATCTGGAATTTCTGATTGAAGGACCGCCGGCTCAGCCCTGCGTTCCGCGCCAGCTCGTCGACGCTCCAGGGGTAAGCAAGATCGGCGTCCATCTGCTCCTTGACCGATTGCAAGCGCATCCGCTGAAGATCGGCTGCCGGATCGACCTCAATCCGCCCGCTCTCGCTGAACAGGGCGTGGACAACGAGTTCGGCGGCATGCGCCGACAGCAACAATTGCGCCGCGTTTCCGGCGACCGGCGGCGAGAACATTTCCGCCGCGACGGCCTGCACGCGCGGAGACGCAGAGAGAGAGACGACGGCCGCACCGGCCTCATCGTTCTTGAACAGCGCCCGAAACTCGTCGCCAAGCCCAAGCCGATCGATGGAAGTCTGGGGGAGTGCCAGGCCTATCGCAGGACGCTCGTCACACCGGGCCGAGCGTCTTGCAACGACGGCCTCACGCACAGCAATTGCCGTCATCTGCCTTTCGCTGCCGGGCGTGCGCGTCAGAATGCCGCGGCTCGCGCCGTCGCCAAACGCAACGGAGATGAACAGGCCCGGCGCTACGATCGCGGGCCCGCTGGGGTCGGCTCGAAACTCACCTCTGACAAACACGCAGCCCGGGAAATCCAGCCATTGCGCCGCTGTTGAAGCGCCCTGCTGTGCGGAACCGATCTCGTCTCCAGGCCGTCCGGCAATCTGATTGTAAAAGTCCTGCATCGAATCCGCTTACGCCGCGACCTTGGCGGCTGGCGGCGGCGCACTCAAGGCCTCTACGCTCAGTTTGGAGAGCTTCGAAACTGGACTTCCGGAAACAGGTTCTGCGCGCGGAGCGACCTGCGCCGGCGCTGCGGCGGGCAGCGCCGCAAGCGCGTCAGATTCCCAGATATTTGTGCTGGAGATCCGGCTCCGCCATCAGCTGGCCCGAGGTGCCGCTCCACACCGTCTTGCCGCGCTCGATGATGTAGTGGCGGTCGCAGATGCGGGCGAGATGGTCGACGTTCTTGTCGACGACCAGGATCGACTGTCCGCGGCTCTTCAGCAGCGACAGGCAATTCCAGATCTCTTCACGGATCAGTGGTGCGAGGCCTTCGGTCGCCTCGTCCAGGATCAGCAGCTTCGGGTTGGTCATCAGCGCGCGGCCGATCGCGAGCATCTGCTGCTCGCCGCCGGAGAGCTGATTGCCCATGTTGGACGCGCGCTCGGCAAGGCGCGGGAACATCACGTAGATCGCGGCCAGCGTCCACGGATTGCTGCTGCCGAAGCGATCGGCAGCGGCCGCGACGAGATTTTCGCGCACGGTGAGGTTCGGGAAGATCTGCCGTCCCTCGGGGACGAGGCCGACGCCGAGCTTTGCAATCTTGTAGGACGGCTGCGTCCGCACCTCCGCGCCCGCAAAGCGAATGCTTCCGGCGCGCGCCGGCGTCAGGCCCATGATGGAGCGGATGGTGGTGGTCTTGCCCATGCCGTTGCGGCCCATCAGCGAGACCATCTCGCCCGGCTTGATCGACAGCGACAGGCCGAACAGCACCTGGGACAGGCCGTAGCAGGTCTCGATGCCGTCGACGTCGAGCAGCGTGTCAGCCATGGTGCGTCACCACATGCTGATCGCCGAGATAGGCGCGCTTGACGTCCTCGTTCGCCCGGATCGCGGCCGGATCGCCGGAGGCGATAACGCGGCCATAGACCAGCACCGAGATGCGGTCGGCGAGCGCGAACACCGCCGGCATGTCGTGCTCGACCAGCACGATCGAGACCTCTTTGCGCAGCTCCTGAAGCAGCTTGACCATGCGCTGGGATTCGGTGACGCCGAGCCCCGCCATCGGCTCGTCGAGCAGCAGGATCTTTGGCTTGCTGGCGAGCGCGACCGCAAGCTCGAGCTCGCGGCGTTCGCCATGGCTGAGCCTGCTCACGACGACGTCGGCGCGATGCAGCAGGCCGACGCGGTCGAGCGCGGCATGCGCCGCATCGCGCAGGCCCTTTTCCTTGCGCGCATTGGCGAAGAAGCGGAACGAGGTGCCGGCATGCGCCTGCGCCGCCAGCGCGACATTGTCGGCAGCGGTAACGTCGAGCAGCAGCGAGGTGATCTGGAACGAGCGCGCAAGTCCCAGCGCGCAGCGGCGATAGGCCGGCAGATAGGTGATGTCGCGCCCCGCCAGCGAGACGCTGCCGGAATGCGGCTCGAGGTGCCCGGTCAATTGGCTGATCAGCGTGGTCTTGCCGGCGCCGTTCGGGCCGATGATGGCGTGCAGCTCGCCGGCCGCGACGTCGAGCGAGACGTTGTCCGTCGCGATGATGCCGCCGAAGCGGCGCACCAGCTTTTCGACGCGGAGCAAGGGTTCAGCCACGGCCAGCCCTCCCGAGCATGCCCATGATGCCGCCGCGCCCGAACAGCACGATCAGCAGCAGCAGCGGCCCCATGATCAGCGCCCAGTATTCCGTGATCTGCGACAGGAATTCCTCCAGCAGCAGGAACACCACCGCGCCCATGACAGGACCAAACAGCGTGCCCATGCCGCCCAAGATCACCATCACCATGAGATCGCCGGAGCGCGTCCAGTACATCACGGCCGGGCTGACGAAATCGGTGTTGTTGGCAAGCAGCGCGCCGGCAAGGCCGCACATGGTCCCTGATATGACGAAGCAGACCAGCTGGTAGCGTTTTGCCGGAAAGCCGATCGCCTGCATGCGCTGCTCGTTGGAGCGCAGGCCTTGCACCACGAGACCGAAACGCGAATTGACGATGCGCCAGATCAGGAAGATGACGGCGAACAGGCAGGCGAGGCAGAGATAATAGAACTGCGTGCGATTGCCGAGATTGATCAACCCGGAGAAGTCGCTGCGCTTGTAGACGGTGAGACCGTCATCGCCGCCGTAACGCGCGAGGCCCGAGGCGACGTAATAGGCCATCTGCGCGAAGGCCAGCGTGATCATGATGAAATAGACGCCGCGCGTGCGAAGCGAGAGCGCGCCGATCACGAGCGCATAGAGCGCGGAGGCCGCGAGCGCGACCGGGAACTGGATGAAGCCGCTTCCGACGCCTTCCTGCGCGAGCATGCCGACCGCGTAGCCGCCGATGCCGAGATAGGCGGCGTGGCCGAAGCTCATCATGCCGCCAAAGCCCATGATGAGGTTGAGGCTCGCGGCCGCCAGCGCCAGGATGACGATACGGGTGAACAGCGTCAGGATGAAGATATTACCCGACAGCGACGAATAGAGCGGCAGCAGCACGAGGCCTGCCAGCATCAGGGCCGTGACGGCCTTGCTCACCGTGAAAGTCTTCATCGACGGTTGGCCGGAAACAGCCCCTCCGGCCGCACCACCAGCACGATCGCCATCAACAGGTAGATCAGCATCGACGACAGCGCGGGCGCGGCGGTGGAGGCAGCGGCGCCGCTCAGCACCTGCCGCAACAGGTTCGGCAGGAAGGCGCGGCCGAGCGTGTCGATCATGCCGACGAAGATCGCGGCGAGGAACGCGCCGCGGATCGAGCCGATGCCGCCGATCACGATGATGACGAAGGCGAGGATCAGGATGTTCTCGCCCATGCCGATCTGCACGGTGAGGATCGGCGCCTGCATCAGGCCGGCGAGGCCCGCGAGCGCGGCGCCAAGGCCGAACACCAGCGTGTAGAGCAGCTTGATGTTGATGCCGAGCGCACCGATCATCTCCCGGTTGGAGGCGCCGGCGCGGATCAGCATGCCGATGCGGGTGCGCATCACGCCGAGATAGAGCAAGAGCGCGACCAGCAGCGCCACCACGATGATGGCGAGACGATAAGCGGGATAGTGGATGCCGGGCAGGATCGGCACCGGCACGGTGAGCCAGGCCGGCAGCGGCAGCGCGAGGCCCGCGGGACCCCAGATCAGCCGCACGGCTTCATTGAAGAACAGGATCAGGCCGAAGGTCCCGAGCACATGGTCGAGATGGTCGCGGCCATAGAGATGCCTCAGCGCCGACATTTCGAGCACGATGCCGAGCACAAGCGTGGCACCGAGCGCCATCAGCGCGCCGAGCAGGAAGCTGCCCGTCCAGGCCGCGAAGGTCGCGGCGAAATAGGCGCCCATCATGTAGAGCGAGCCGTGCGCGAGGTTGACGAGATCCATGATCCCGAACACCAGCGTCAGGCCGGCGGCGAGCAGGAACAACAGCAGGCCGAACTGCAATCCGTTCAAGAACTGTTCGACGACGAGCAGCATCAAAACTCTTTCAGGCGCACGCGGTGTCGCGCCGATGTTCGAACACGGTCGCCATCAGTGAAAGAGCTCCCCCTGCCTCTTCAAGGCGGAAAAATGGGTAATGGCAGTATCGTTCCGAGGCAAGAGCGATTCGACACCAAACATGCACTTTGTTGCATGCGGGTGCATGCGGTCGAAAGCGACCTTGCAAGAAGGCTGCCGCGGCGCAGATGGGGCAACCTGCCGCACCCAAACGATCACCCTCCCCCCGGCATGCCGGGGAGAGGGTGCGAATGTCGACGGAGTGTAGGGAAGGCGGTCTAGTGCGAGGTCATCTGCCGGGGAAAATCGTCCGGCTCTGCCAGCACGCTGTTGGCCGTCGAGGCTTCCAGCGCCGCCATCCGGAACAGGTAGGCGAGCGTCGCCAATCCGGTGTCTTCCGCCATCTGCGCCAGCTCGAGCGCCATGTCGGACATGTAGCCGAGATTCTCGTCCTTGGTCTGCGCCATGATCTGGCTGTCCCGCATCATGTTCGACATCTCAGGCGCTCTTTCGTTGCGCGGCAAGGCCGCAGAGGTTGGCACGGGCGACGGCGTCCAGACGCGGGCCGTCCTGTTGCACGACCGAGGTCACACCGATGCGATCGTGCAGCGCATCGAGCGTCTCCCGGCGAATGTCGATGGTCGCCGCCATGGTCCAGGCGTTCTCGACCAGCTCCGGCAGACCAAGCGGGGTCACGACGAAGCCGGCCTCATGGAAGCGCGGCAGCCACCAGGTCTCCATGATCGCGCTGACCTGCGCGATCCCCTGATTGAGGCAGAACTCCTGCACCGCCGCCATCAGTTGCAGGTTGAGAGCGCCATCGCGTCGATCGCGCACGACGAAATAGCGCGACCATTCCCAGACCAGCGGATCCGCAGGACAGCCGCGAACCGCGGCCAGATGCGGAAAGATCTCGCTCATCATCGAGGGCTTGGTCGTCGGGTAGAGCCGGTGACCGCCAATGACACGGCGCCCCTCCAGCGCGAGCAGATAGACCGTGTCCTCGTTGTCATAGGAATCGATCTCGCGGCAATCCGGCTTGCGTAGCGTCTCCCAGTGCCGCTCATCGACGAAAATGTCGTGACGCAACCGGAAATGCTGCTCGATCACGTCTTCATAAAGGTGACGATTTACCGCAGAAATTGCGTGAATCATGAAAGCCCCCATTCGTTCTCAAAGGCGGTCAGCCTCTGCGAAAAGGGGCGGGTTCGATATTGGGAAATTTCCCAGTATGTCGCTTAGGGATTGATGATCTTGTGGCGAATTGCGAGCGCAACCGCATGCGTCCGGTTGACGGCACCGAGCTTGCGCGCGGCAGTTGCAAGATGCTCTTCCGCGGTGCGCTGCGTGATGTGCAGGATCTCGCCGATTTCCCAGGCCGACTTCCCCTGCGAGGCCCAGGCGATCACCTCGCGCTCACGCGGGGTGAGACGCGTCGAGAGATGCGGCGCCGGATCGAGCAGGCGGCGAATATGGTCGAAGCCATACATTGCCATCAGGTGAAGTGCCGGCTTGCTTCGGGGATTGAGGTCGAGATGGACGCCGCCGAGCGACACCGCGGCCTCGTAGCCGGTGAGCCCGTGGATCGG
Source organism: Bradyrhizobium sp. CCGB20 (assembly GCF_024199855.1). NCBI lineage: Bacteria > Pseudomonadati > Pseudomonadota > Alphaproteobacteria > Hyphomicrobiales > Nitrobacteraceae > Bradyrhizobium > Bradyrhizobium sp. CCGB20. The sequence goes on from NZ_JANADN010000001.1 coordinate 8,970,489, forward strand.
CACGATGAAACCGCGCGACATGCGAAAATCGCCAGCGCGGTTCATCACCTCGGCCGCGGTCGGCTCGAGCTCGGCATCATAGGGCGCTTCCGACCACTCGAACGGATTGACCGACTGCCGGCACAGCCGCACCACGGGATCGAAGCGGTCGTAATTGTTCTGGGTGTAGAGACTGAACCATCCTGCCGGCCAGCGCTTGGCGAGCACCATCTGCGCGAACCGCTGGTCGGGATTCGGCAATCCCGTCACGATGATGGTTTCGAAGCCGAAGCGACCGAACGCCACCTCGAGCGCATTCATGGCGTCTGGGACCTTGCGATAGGTCCCCAAGCCTTCAATGAAGTCGAGCGCCTCCCGGCCATAGTCTACGGCGGACATCGGTGCGTTTCCTGACCCTCGCCGTCCGGTATAGCACGTCTTTGGAGACTGCCTCAATTCACCGCTTCCGTATTTTCCCGGTATCCCCTTGGCCCCGAAGATTTAATCTACTTGTGGAAGAAGTGACGTCAAGTTACACCTGAGGCGTCTGAAGCGGGAAAACCACGATGGAAGACGAGGACATCGCCCTCAACAGCGTGCTCGGCCTGGAACTCAACCGCGTGTTTTTCGCCGTCCACGAAACGGCAAACAAGCAGAAGATCATCGAGTTCGCGCGCGAGGTGTTGCAGCGCGAGCGCGCGGAGCGGCCCGGCAGCCGGTCGCCCGAGAGCCCGGCGAGCTAGAACGCAGTTGCAGTAAGGCGTACGTTCTGCGCGAGCGCCGCCGTTCCATTCGAACGTGCCGATTTTAGCCGCAACATTCCGACCGCGAAGTTACTCTTCCTTCTCCTTGTGGGAGAAGGGAAGCGAGTGCGCCACTCCGCCGTGCGTGCGGATCATGATACTTGCCGCTGGATGACATCGCATCTCTCGTGAGATGATCGCCGCCACGATCCCCTTTTGGGATGCCCGATCGGATGCCCACGACATGATGACGCTGCGCCAGGTTGAAGTGATCCGTGCCGTAATGGTGACGGGGACCATCGGCGGCGCCGCGAAGCTGCTCAACGTCTCGGCGCCGGGGATCAGCCGGCTGGTCAAATACACCGAGCGCACGCTCGGCATCCGCTTCTTCCAGCGCCAGAACGGACGCTATTTTCCGACGCCGGAAGCCGAGAACATCTTCGAGCAGATCAACGGCGTCTACAAGAAGGTCGACGACCTCACCGAGCTCATCTCCAAGATCGGCCGCGGCGGGTTGTCGGAATTGCGCATCGGCTCGGTGCCGAGCATCTCGCAGGTGATGGTGCCGCGCGCGATCGAGCGCATCCGGCGCCGCTATCCCGATCTCGGCATCGACATCAACATCCTCAAGATCGAGGAGGCCATCGACTATCTTCTGCTCGGCCGCGGCGAGTGTGTGGCGATGAGCTACCGGCTCGAGCATTCCGGGCTCGACTTCATGCCGCTGGCCTCGGGTGAACTCTATTGCATCGTCCCCCCCGGCCACGAGCTTGCCGGCCGCAAGCAGGTCTCGGCCGCCGAGATCACCCGCTATCCGCTGATCGGCATCGATCCCAATGATCCCTACGGCCGGATCATGGCCGAGATCTTCGCGCGCAACCGGCTCGACTACAACATCACCATCCGCGCGCGCTTCGGCACCACGGTCTGCGCGCTTGTGAAGGCGGGACTCGGCATCGCCATCATCGACCAGTTCACGGTGGCCCATGGCGGCTATCCCGGCATCGAGCTGCTCAAGATCACGGAGCCGACGCGGTTCGACACCTATATCGCGGTGAAGCGCGGCGCGCCGCTGTCGCTCCATGTCGAGTATTTCATCGAGTCCCTGCGCGCCGAAATGCGCGCGGTGGAGCCGTCCCGGAGCGACGGCAGGGCCGCCGCGGCACGCGGGCGCAAGAAATAACATTATGTTAGGTTTGCCCGATAAATGGGTAATTGTGTTAGGCGGGGGAAAGGCTATCGTCGGACCTGGAAGCCCCCTTGGAATTGCGCGGATTTCCACGCTAATGGCCAGGACCGAACGCTCCCAACGAGACGATAGCGAACCATGTCGAAGCGCGGATACGCCGCCAGCAAGAAGCTTCTCACCGGCCTGATCGGCGCGCCGATCGCGCATTCCGCCTCCCCAGCCATGCACGAGCGCGCCGCCGAGGCGCTTGGCCTGCGCGGTCACTATCAGCTCATCGAGGTCGCCGGCGCCGATGCGGCCGGGCTCCGCATGATGCTCGAGGGCGTGCGGCGGCTCGGCTTTGCCGGCGTCAACGTGACTTACCCTTACAAGGAAGCGGTGGTCCCGCTGCTCGACGAGCTGGCCCCGGCCGCCGCGGCGATGGCGGCGGTCAACACCGTCGTCGTCAGGGACGGCCGACTGATCGGCCACAACACCGACACGACCGGCTTTGCACGCGCCGTCGCGCCGCTGCTGGCGCCCGCGGGTAACGCGGTGGCCGTGATCGGCACCGGCGGCGTCGGCAAGGCGATCGCCTTTGCGCTGGCGAGCCTGGACGTCGCAGACCTCCGCATCTTCGACAGCGAGCCGGCGCGGGCCGAAAAACTCGCCGCACTGCTGGCCAGGCATGGTGGCGCGCGGGTGGCTACGAGCGTCGAGGACGCGCTCGACGGCGCCACCGGCCTCGTCAACGGCACGCCGGTCGGCATGCTGCCGAACCGCGACACGCCGGTCCCAGCCTCGCTGCTGCGCGAAAACCTGTGGGTCGCCGACGCCGTCTATTCGCCGCTGATCACGCCCTTGCTCGCTGCGGCGCGAGCCAAGGGCGCGCGGATCATGACCGGGCGCGAGCTTGCGATCTACCAGGCCGCCGACGCCTTCGAACTGTTCACGGGCCTTGCTCCATCGACCGAAGCCATGGGAGAGGCTTTCGACGAGGTGATGGCGGCACGAAGCTCGGCCTATCACGCAGCGTAACCGAAGCGGCCGGACACAAGGCCGCGGACAACATCAACGAAAATGGGAGGAGAGACCATGAAATCGACCCTACTGGCAGGCGCCTTGCTTGCCTTCGCGACTGCAACCAGCGTCCACGCGCAGGCGATCAAGCTTGCCGACGTCGCCGAACTCTCGGGCGGCGGCGCCACCGTCGGCACCAACTGGAAGAACGGCATCGACCTCGCGATCGAGGAGATCAACGCCAAGGGCGGCGTGCTCGGCCGCAAGCTCGAGGTCACCCATGCCGATTCGCAGTCCAACCCCGGCGTGGCCCGCGCGCAGGTGCAGAAGGCGCTCGACGCCGAGCCCTATGTGCTGCTCGGGCCCGGCTATTCCGGCTCGGTCAAGGTGACCGCGCCGCTCGCGGCCGAAGCCGGCATCGCGCAGATCATGGGCGGCGAAGCCGCCGAGCTGACGCAGGCCGGAAACAAATTCCTGTTCCGCACCTCGTTCGGCCAGCAGTCCTCGATGCCGAAGGTCGCAAAATACATCCACGACGAGATGAAGGCGAAGACGGTCGCGGTGGTCTGGGTCAACAACGACTTCGGCCGCGGCGGCCGCGACGTCGTGGTCAAGGAGCTCGACCGGCTCGGCTCCAAGGTGGTCGCCGACCTCTCGACCGAAGCAGGCCAGGCCGACTTCGCCGCCGACGTCGGCAAGATCAAGGCCGCCAATCCCGACGCCGTGTTCGTCTACCTCAACGAGGAAGAGAGCGCGCGCATCCTGAAGGAGCTGAAGCGCCAGGGCGTCACCGCGCCCCTGATGGGCGAGACCACGCTGATCGGCCAGAAGGTGATCGAGCTTGCCGGCGATGCCGCCAACGGCGCGCGCGGCCATGTCGGCCTCACCACGGACGCGCCGGTCGATCTGATCAAGGCCTTCCGCGACAAGTTCTCCAAGAAGTACAATTACGTGCCCGACCATAACGGCCTGAAGGGCTACCTCGCCGTCTACATGGTCAAGGCCACCACCGAGAAGATGGGCAAGGTCGACAGCAAGGCGTTCGCCGACACGCTGCACGGCCTGACCATCAAGGCCGCGGACGAGCCGGGCATTCTGATGGACGTCACCTTCAGCGAGACCGGTGACATCGACCGCCAGAGCTTCCTGGTCGAGGTGGTCGAAGGCAAGCAGGTCGTGAAGCAGGTGCTGCCGAAGGTGAAGTGACCGCTTCGCCTCTCCCCGCTCGCGGGGAGAGGCCGACGCGCGGAGCGCGGCGGGTGAGGGGCACTCTCCGCGAATCCAACTGTCACCGTCCTTGCGGAGGCTCCCCCTCACCCCGCCCCTCTCCCCGCAAGCGGGGCGAGGGAGAAGAACGAGCGGGGAGAGGGAGAGGAGAGAGGGGAAAATGTCCAATCTGTTCGATCTTCTGGTCGCGGGACTTGCCACCGGTGCGATCTATGCGCTGGTCGCGGTCGGCTTCACCCTGCTGTGGCAGACCTCGCAGACCATCAATTTCGCGCAAGGCGAGTTCGTGATGCTGCCGGCGTTCCTGATGCTGGCGGCGATGCATGCCGGCGCGCCGTTCTGGCTGGCGATCATCCTCGGCATCCTGCTCTCGATGCTCCTGCTCGGACTCGCCTTCAAGATGCTGCTGGTCGACCCGATGATGCGGCACGGCGTGCTGCCGCTGGCGATCGCCACCATGGCGCTCGCGATCGGCCTCAAGGAGGCCGTGAAACAATTCTTCAGCGCCGAAGCTTCGCCCTTCCCCTCGATCGTGCCGACCGGCGACATCTCCATCCTCGGCCACGCGGTGTCGCTGCAAAGCATCGGCGTCCTCGTTGTCGCCATTCTTGCCGTGTTCGGCCTGACCACGCTCTTGAACCGCACCTCGCTCGGTCACCAGATGCAGGCGGCGGCGCAGAATCCGACGGTGGCGCGCATCATCGGCGTGCCGGTCGAGCGCATGATCCTGCTGACCTTCCTGATCAACGCCTTCCTGGTCGCGCTCGCCTCGCTTTTGATCACGCCGATCTATCTGGCAAAATTCTCCTCCGGCGAGGTGCTGGGCCAGGCCGCCTTCATCGCCGCGATCGTCGGCGGCTTCAACCAAGTGCGCGGCGCGATCGCAGGCGGCCTCCTGATCGGCGTGCTCGACAACCTCGCGGCCGCCTATGTCTCGACGCAGTACCGCGCCGCCGTTCCGATGATCTTCCTGATCGCCGTCATCCTGTTCCGGCCGCAAGGACTACTCGGCCGCGCCGAGGAGCGCACCGTATGATCGGCTTCGCCAAACCGTTGAAGATCGCGCTCGGCCTTGCCGTCATCGCCGCGCTGATCATCGTCCCCATGAACTTCAACCGCTACGGCCTGTTCATCCTGAGCCAGTGGGCGGTGATGAGCATCGCCGCGATGGGGCTGAACCTCACGCTCGGCTATGCCGGCCAGGTCTCGCTGGCGCAAGGCGCGTTCGTCGGCATCGGCGCTTATGCGGCAGCGATCATGACCACCCATGGCTGGCCGCTGCCGGCGGCGATCGTGGTCGCGATCGTCCTGAGCTTCGCGGTCGGCTGGGTGCTCGGCTATCCCGCGCTGCGCGTGCAGCACCACTATCTCGCCTTCGTCACGCTCGCCTTCTCCACCCTCGCCTTCCTGGTGTTCCGCAACGAGAGCTGGCTCACCGGCGGCATCTACGGCATCTCCAACATTCCTCGCCCGCATTTTTTCGGCATTGCGACCAACAAGCCCCTGCCGTTCTACTATGTCTGCCTCGGCTCGCTGGCGATCGTGTCGCTCGCGGTGTGGTGGCTGATCCGCTCGCCCTGGGGCCGCGCCTTCATGGCGCTGCGTGAAAATCCGCTACGCGCGCAGTCGCTCGGCGTCGACACGCGGCGCTATACTCTGATGGCCTTCGCGATCGGCTCGGCGCTCGGCGGCGTCGCCGGCGCGCTCTATGCGCCGCTGACGCAATACATCGATCCCGTGCCGTTCAACCTGTCGCTCTCGCTCGACCTCCTGATGATGGTGATCGTCGGCGGCGCCGGTTTCTATTTCGGCCCCTTCCTCGGCGCGATGATCGCGGTGCTGCTGCCGGAATGGCTGCGCTTCACCGAAGGCTACTATCTGATGCTCTACGCGGTCGCGGTGATGCTGCTGCTGATCTGGTCGCCGACCGGCATTCTGGGAATCCTCGACCGTTATCTGGCCGAACGCCGCACCAAGGCCGCCTCCGCGCTGCGCGCCGTCGCAAAGTCGCGCCTGGAGACGGTGCAATGAGCGCGGTCCTCGAAGTCACCGACATCAAGAAGAATTTCGGCGGCATCAGCGCCGTCGACGGGGTCTCCTTCGATGTCCGCGAAGGCGAGATCCTCGGCCTGATCGGTCCGAACGGCTGCGGCAAGTCGACCTTGTTCAACTGCATCCTCGGCCAGCTCACGCCGTCAGGCGGCGAGGTCAGGCTCGACGGCAAGGTGGTCACCGGCCTGCGTCCTGCGGAGCTCAACAAGCTCGGCGTCAGCCGTACCTTCCAGCTCCTGCAGGTCTTTCCAAAGCTTTCGGTACGCGAGAATTTGATCCTCGCGGGACAGGAGCACCAGGGCAACATGGCCTCGCGCCTGGTCGGCCGCTCCGATGCCGGGCTGACGGACGCCGCCAACCAGATGATCGGCTTCTTCAAGCTCGACCATCTCGCGGACGAACCGGCCGGCGGTCTCTCCTATGGCCAGCAGAAGCTGCTCGACGCCGCCATGGCCTTCATGGGCGGGCCGCGCCTGGTGCTGCTCGACGAGCCCGCCGGCGGCGTCAACCCGTCGATGCTGTCGGACCTGAAGGACCGCCTGGTCGCGATCAACCGCGAGAAGAACGCGACCTTCGTCGTGATCGAGCACAACATGGAGTTCGTGATGTCGCTGTGCTCGCGCGTGATGGTGATGGCGGAGGGCAAGGTGCTGGCGATGGGACGGCCGGACGAAGTGCGGAAAAACCCTGCCGTGATCGAAGCCTATCTGGGACATTGAGGAGGTGACCATGAGCGACCCGATCCTCTCGGTTCACAATCTCGTCGGCGGCTACGGCAAGATGACGATTTTGAACGGCACCACCTTCGCCGTGCCGCAAGCAACCATCACCACCATCATCGGCCCGAACGGTGCGGGCAAGTCCACGGTGTTCAAGGCGATCTTCGGCCTGCTCAAGCTGCGCGAAGGCAAGATCAGCTTCGCCGGCCGCGACGTCACCAATCTAAGCCAGCGCGCGCTGCTCAATGCCGGCATCTGTTACGTGCCGCAGGGCCGCAACATCTTTCCGGAACTGTCCGTGCGCCACAATATCGAGCTCGGCGGCGTTTCCGCGGGCAAGGGCATCGACCTGCCCAGGCGGATCGAGGCCGCGCTCGACCTGTTCCCGGCGCTGCGACGGAAGTCAACGCAGCAGGCTTCGACGCTCTCGGGCGGCGAGCAGAAGCAGCTTGAGATCGCGCGCTCGCTGCTGCTCGAGCCAAAGCTCGTGCTGATCGACGAGCCCTCGATCGGCCTGTCGCCACTGATGGTGCAGCAGACCTTCGACATCCTCAAGAGCCTGCGCGATCGCGGCGTCACCATCCTGATGATCGAGCAGAACGCGCGCTCGGCGCTGGAGATTTCCGACATCGGCATCGTGCTCGAGCTCGGCCAGACCCGCATGGTCGACGGCGCGCCGCGCATTCTGAACGACCCGCGGATCGGCCAGCTGTTCCTCGGCGGCGCCATGGAGGAGACCGCAGCATGAGCGCGCAAATGCGCATCGGCGTTGCCGGCGCCGGCCTGATCGGCCGCCGCCACATTGAATTGATCGAGTCCTCCAGGGATTGCGTGCTGGCCGGCATCGCCGATCCATCGCCCGCGGCAAAGGATTATGCGCAGGCGCACAATGTGCCCTGCTATCCCGACCATCGCGCGCTGCTGGCGCAGGAGAAGCCCGACGGTCTCGTCATCGCCTCGCCCAACACGCTGCACCTGCCGATGGCGCTGGACTGCACCGAAGCCGGTGTGCCGGCACTGATCGAGAAGCCGGTGACCGAGACGGTGGCCGCCGCGCAGCGCCTCTGCGCCGCGGTGAGACGCAGCGGCGTGCCGATGCTGGTCGGCCACCACCGGCGGCATAACCCCATCATCAAATCGGCCCGCGAGAGCGTGGCCAGCGGAAAGCTCGGCCAGCTCACCGCCGTGGTCGGGCTCTGGCTGCTGAAGAAGCCCGACGACTATTTCGAGGTCGCCTGGCGGCGCGAGCAGGGCGGCGGGCCGCTGCTGATCAACCTCATCCACGACATCGACAATCTTCGTTTCGTCTGCGGCGAGATCGTCGAGGTGCAGGCCTTGACGTCGAACAAGGTGCGCGGCTTCGCGGTCGAGGACACCGCCGCACTGCTGCTGCGCTTCGCCAATGGCGCGCTGGGAACGGTGACCGTCTCCGATGCGACACCCGCGCCGTGGAGCTGGGAGCTCACCGCGGGCGAGAACGCGGTCTACCCCCGGCAGGACCAGCCCTGTTACGTCTTCGCCGGAACGAACGGCTCGCTCTCGGTGCCGACCATGGAGCTGTGGTCCTATCCGCAAAACCCGGGCTGGCATGCGCCACTATCCCGCAATCCCGTCGAACTCGCGGGATACGATCCGCTCGTCGAGCAGCTCCGGCATTTCCTCGCCGTGATCGCGGGGCGTGAGCAGCCGCTGATTTCGGTCGAGGACGCGATGGGCACGCTCGCAGTGGTCGAAGCCGTCAGCGAGGCCGCACGCACGGGCCAAAAAACATCGCCGGGGCGGATCATGGAGCAGGCAGCATGAACAAGCGCTCGATCGCGACCGTTTCCCTCTCCGGCAGCCTGGACGAAAAGCTCCGCGCCATCGCGTCAGCCGGGTTCGACGCGGTGGAGATTTTCGAGAATGATCTGCTGTCGTTCGGCGCAAGCCCGCGCGAGGTGGCGCAGCTCTGTAAGGATCTCAAGCTCGAGATCTGCGCGTTCCAGCCGTTCCGCGATTTCGAGGGCATGCCGGAGCCGCAGCGCACGCGCAACTTTGCCCGCGCCGAGCGCAAGTTCGACCTGATGCAGGAGCTCGGCACCGATCTGCTGCTGATCTGCTCCAACGTCTCCCCCAGCTCGCTCGGCGGCATCGACCGCGCCGCGGATGATTTTCGCGAGCTCGGCGAGCGCGCCGCCAAGCGGAACTTGCGCGTCGGCTACGAGGCGCTGGCCTGGGGACGCCACGTCAACGACTACCGCGACGCCTGGGAGATCGTGCGGCGCGCCGATCACCCCGCGATCGGCGTCATCCTCGACAGTTTCCATGCGCTGGCGCCGGGCTTTCCGGTTCGCGCGATGGCCTCGATCCCCGGCGACAAGATCTTCCTGGTGCAACTCGCCGACGCGCCGAAGCTCGAGCTCGACATCCTCTCGTGGAGCCGGCACTTCCGCTCCTTCCCCGGCCAGGGCGACCTGCCGGTCGGCGAATTCATGGCGGCGATCGCAGCGACCGGCTATGCCGGGCCGCTGTCGCTCGAAATCTTCAACGACCAGTTCCGCGCCGGCTCGGCCGCGCAGACCGCTGTCGACGGCCTGCGTTCGCTGATCCTGCTGGAGGACCAGCTCGCACCGGATTGGCCAAAGCTCGTCAGCGAGCCGCTGGCGCCGAAGGCCAAGAGCCACGGCACCGGCTTCATCGAGTTTGCCGTGAACGAGACCAAGGCGGCCGACCTCGCCCGCCTGTTCGCGCAGCTCGGCTTCCGCAGAAGCGGCAAGCATCGCAGCAAGGCCGTGGAACGCTGGTCGCAGGGCAAGGTCGAGCTCGTGATCAATTGCGAGACCGACGGCTTTGCGCATTCGCATTATGTCACGCACGGCCCCGGCGTCTGCGCGATTGCGCTCGACGTCGACAATGCCGGTCTTGCGATGCAGCGCGCCGAGACACTGAAGGCGCGCACCTTCTACCAGCCGGTCGGACCGGGCGAGCTGGAGATTCCCGCGATCCACGGCGTCGGCGGCAGTCTGCTCTATTTCCTCGATCAGGCCGGCAAGAACTGGGACACGGATTTCGAACCGGTTGCGAGCAACGCCAGCGCCGACGCGCTACTCGCCGTCGACCACATCGCGCAGTCGATGCCCTATGACGAGATGTTGTCCTGGCTGCTGTTCTACACCGGCATCCTCGACCTCAAGCGGCTGCCGCAGATGGAAATCGCCGACCCCCGTGGCCTCGTGCAGAGCCAGGCCATCGTCAACGCCGACCAGAGCCTGCGCTTCGTGCTCAACGGCTCCTCCGCCAACCGCACCCTGCCCGCGCGCTTCATCTCGGAGTTCTTCGGCTCCGGCGTGCAGCATGTCGCGTTTTCGTGCCGGGACATTTTTGCGACGGTGGCCGAGATGCGCAAGCGCGGCGCAGATTTCCTGGATATTCCCGACAATTACTACGACGACATCGAAGCCAAATACGACCTCGCGCCCGACCTGATGGCGCAGCTGCGCGCCAACCACATCCTCTACGACCGCGAAGGCGACGGCGAGTTCTTCCAGGTCTACACCCACATCTTCGACGAACGGTTCTTCTTCGAGATCGTCGAGCGCAGGGATTACCAGGGATTTGGCGCGGCCAATGCCGGCATCAGGCTGGCCGCGCAAGCCCGCGAAGTGCGCCCCGCGAGCATGCCAAGGGTGTAAGCTCTCTCGACGCCGTCATTGCGAGGAGCGAAGCGACGAAGCAATCCAGAATCCTTCCGCGGAAAGATTCTGGATTGCTTCGCTGCGCTCGCAATGACGGTGTGGTGGGCAGCTGCGAGTCCAACTTCTACCGTCCCCGCGGAGACTCCCCCTCACCCCAACCCTCTCCCCGCAAGCGGGGAGAGGGAGAGAGCTCACTTCATCGCGCACTTGTCGTGGAAACGATCCTGGTCGTTCTCCACGATGGTCGCGACCGTCTTCAGCGAGAGCTGACCTTCGGCATCCTTCACCACGTCCTGCAGATAGAAGCTCTGCACCGGGATGTGGTTCTTGCCGTATTTGAAGGGACCGCGCAGCGACTTGAAGTTGGCCTTCTCCATCTCGGCCTTCATCGCGTCCTTCTTGCTGGTGTCGCCCTTCACCGCGACCACCGCGCTGTTGATGAGCTGGGCCGCGTCATAGGCTTGCGCGCCGTAATAGGTCGGACGCAGGCCGGGATACTTCTTGCGGTAATCGGCGACGAAGCGCTTGTTCTGCTCGTTGGGGAGATCGTTGACCCATTCCTGCGCGCCGGGCACGCCGAGCGCGTTCTCCTTCTGGAGCGGCAGCGACAGCTCGTCGACGGTGAACGCCGTGTAGAGCGGCATCGTGCTCTTCAGGCCGGCCTGCGCATATTGATTGAGGAACTGCACGCCGGCGGCACCGGGATAGAACACGAAGATCGATTGTGCGCCCGAGGCGCGCGCCTTGGAGAGCTCGGCGGAGAAGTCGAGCTGGCTCGGCCACACCGTGTATTCCTCGCCCTTGACCTCGCCCTTGAACGTGCTCTTCACGCCCGCGAGCATATCCTTGCCGGCCGCGTAGTTCGGCCCGATCAGGAACACGCTCTTGACGCCCTTCTGGTTCATGTAGAGGCCCATGGCGGCCGGCGTCTGGTCGTTCTGCCAGGAGGTCGAGAACACGTAAGGGCTGCACAGCTCGCCCGCGAGCTGCGACGGGCCGGCATTGGCCGAGATCAGGAAGGTCTGCGAGTCCACCGCGGTCTTGAGCGAGGCCAGCAGCACGTTCGACCAGATGTAGCCGACGATGAAGTCGACCTTGTCGGACTGCACCAGCTTCTCGGTCTTCTGCTTGCCGACATCGGGCTTCTGCCCGTCGTCCTCGTAGATCACCTCGACCGGCTTGCCGTCCATCTTGCGGCCGATGTGATCCAGCGCGAGCTCGAAGGAGTTGCGCATGTCGTTGCCGATCACGGCGGTCGGGCCGCTGAAGGTCGAAACGAAGCCGATCTTGATGGTGTCGCCGGCGAATGCCGGATTTGCCAGCACCAGCGCTGCTGCGCCCGCCAGCCAGAATGCCGTCCTCATAACCACTCCCCTCCTTATTATCGAGCCCGGAAACGGGGTGATCGCCGCCCCGGGTCTGTCGCTATTGAACGCAAAATCTGTCGCGCCGCCAATGGCTCAGCGCCCGCCCCTGCACCATATTTCGCCCCAATCGAGGATGGCAAGAAATATAATTCTACTCACTTCGACCAAGGCCCCGTCCTGGGCTGCGGCGCTTTTTCGCGGCTCGTCGATACACGCCGCCTATCCGTCAATTGATGACGGCTATTGGACCACCGCACCCGATCCGCACTTAAATGAAGAGGGTGAGCAGCGAGATTCGAGGGTGCATCATGACCACCAAACCGCATCGCGTCGTCATCGTCGGAGCCGGCTTCGGCGGGCTCGAGACGACCTACCGGCTGGCAGGCGCGCCAGTCGAGATCACGCTGATCGACCGCCGCAACCATCACCTGTTCCAGCCGCTGCTCTACCAGGTCGCGACCGCCTCGCTCGCGACCAGCGAGATCGCCTGGCCGGTCCGGCACCTGATGCGCGACCGGCGCGAGGTGACGACGCTGTTCGCCACCGTGAGCGGCGTCGATGCCGACAGGCGCTGCGTGCTGATCGACGACGGCAGCGAGGTGCCGTACGACACGCTGGTGCTCGCCACCGGCGCGCGTCACGCCTATTTCGGCCACGATGAATGGGAGCAGTTCGCGCCGGGCCTAAAGACGCTGGAGGACGGGACCACGCTGCGCCGCCACATCCTGGTGGCGTTCGAGCGCGCCGAACGCGAGACCGATCCGGCCAGGCGCGCGGCGCGGCTGACCTTCGTCATCGTCGGCGCCGGGCCGACCGGCGTCGAGCTTGCCGGCACCATCGCCGAGATGGCGCACCACACCCTGCCCGGCGATTTCCGCAACATCGACACGACCAAGGCGCGCGTGGTGCTGATCGAGGCCGGGCCGCGCGTGCTCGCCGGCTTTGCCGACGACCTCTCGGCCTATGCGCAGGCCTCGCTGGAGAAGATCGGCGTCGAGGTCGTGCTGGGGCAGCCCGTCACCGAGATCAATCGTGAGGGCGTCGTGTTCGGCGGCAAGCTGCTCGAGGCCAAGACGCGAATCTGGGCCGCCGGCGTGCGCGCCTCGCCGGCCGCCGAATGGCTAGGCGCACCCGCCGACCGTGCCGGGCGCGTGCAGGTCGAAGACGATCTGAGCATTCCCGGTCACCCGGAAATCTTTGCGATCGGCGACACCGTCTTGATCAACGCCTGGGAGGGCAAGCCGGTGCCGGGCATCGCGCCGGCGGCGAAGCAGCAGGGCCGCCACGTAGCCGACACCATCAAGGCGCGGTTGCGCGGGGAGACAAAGGGCCCGTTCCGCTACAAGCATTCCGGTAGCCTCGCGCAGATCGGCAAGCGGCTCGCGGTGATCGATTTCGGCAAGGTCAAACTGCGCGGCACGATCGCGTGGTGGATCTGGGGCATCGCCCACATCTACTTCCTGATCGGCCTCCGCCACCGCCTCAGCGTCGCCTTGAGCTGGCTCTGGATCTACGCCCGCGACCAGCGCGCGGCACGGCTGATCACGCAGGGAAGCAGCAAGGTGGTGTAGGTGCCGCTTCTCTTACCCTCCCCTGGAGGGGGAGGGTCGCTACGCGTGCAGCAAAGCGAAACGCGTAGCGGGGTGGGGTGACAGTCTCTCCACATCCGACGGTGCCCGAGTGGAGAGATCACCCCACCCCGCTCGCGCTTCGCGCGATCGACCCTCCCCCTCCAGGGGAGGGTGAAGGAAGACCGCGCTCGCTGCTACATCGTCACTTCACCAACTCGCACCCGCCCTCCGCCAGCGGGCGGAACGCCTGGTCCGCGGGGATCGTCGAGACCAGCTTGTAATAGTCGTAGGGATATTTCGACTCCTCCGGCTTCTTCACCTCGAACAAGTACATCGGGTGCACGACGCGGCCGTCCTGGCGGATCGTCGTCTCGCCGAACAGCTTGTCGTTGCCCTTGAACTTCTTCATCTCCGGCACGACGGCCTTGGCGTTGTCGCTGCCGGTCGCCGCGACCGCGTTGAGATAGGCGAGCGTCGAGGCATAGACGCCGGCCTGGTTGCCGCTCGGCATCTTGCCGTTCATGCCGGGCCGCGCGGCGAAGCGCTTGGCGAACGCGCGGGTATCGTCGTTCATGTCCCAGTAGAAAGCTTCCATGAGCTGGAGGCCCTGCGCGACCTTGATGCCCATGCCGTGGACGTCGTTGATGAAGAGCAGGAACGCTACGAGCTTCTGTCCGCTCTGCTGCACGCCGAACTCGGCGGCCTGCTTCACCGCGTTGATGGTGTCGCCGCCGGCATTGGCGAGCCCGATCACCTGCGCTTTCGAGCCCTGCGCCTGCAACAGGAAGGAGGCGAAGTCGGAGGTGCCGAGCGGGTGCTTGCTGGAGCCCAGCACCTTGCCGCCGTGGCTCTCGATATATTTTTGAGCCTCCGCCTCGATTCCCTTGCCGAGCGCATAGTCGACCGTGAGGAAATACCAGTCCTTGCCGCCGCGCGACATCATCGCGGCCGCCGTGGTGTTGCCGGTCGCCCAGGCGTCGTTGACCCATTGGATGGTGTTGGGCGAGCAGGCCTTGCCGGTCAGATCGGAGCTCGCGGTCGAGGACGCCAGGAACGTCATGCGGCTGTCGCGCAGCAGCGTGTTGATGGAGAGGCCGACGGCCGAGTTCGGCACGTCGACGATGGCGTCGACACCCTCGACATCGAGCCATTTGCGCGCGATGGCGTTGCCGACGTCGGCCTTGTTCTGGTGGTCGGCATAGACGATCTCGACCTTGATGCCTTTGCTGCCGCCGTTGAAATCCTCGGCGGCCATGCGCGCGGCCTCGACCGAACCCATGCCGTTGGTGTCCTGGAAGATGCCGGAGATGTCGTTGAGCACGCCGACGCGCACCACATTGTCGGATATCTCGGCGTTTGCCGCACCGCTCACGAGACTCGCGGCCAGCGCCAGCGTCCACTTCAGGTACTTCATGATTCCCTCCCCTGTTCGATGTGATGCCGCGCCGGTCGTTGCCGGTGCGGTCGAGACTTCAGACCTGCCGTTCGGGCAACCTCACGACGAGGCCGTCGAGCGCGGGCGTGATGTGGATCTGGCAGGACAGCCGGCTGTTCGGCAGCCGCTCAGCCGCGGTGCCGTCGAGCAGCGCGTCCTCATCGTCCGCCATGCCGGGTAGACGCGCGAGCCAGCTCTCGTCGACATAGACGTGGCAGGTCGCGCACATGGCGTTGCCGCCGCATTCGGCCAGGATGCCGTCGAGGCCGTGGCGGGTCGCGGCCTGCATGGCGCTCTCGCCGTCGCTGGTCTCGACGCTCTCGGACTTGCCGTCAGGATGGATGAAGGTGATCGCTGGCATGAAGCTCCTCGTCAGGCCGGGGTGATGGTCACAGGCAGGCTATCGAACCCGCGCAGCGTGTTGTTGAAGCGGCGCTTCGGATCGCCGGCGATCTCGATTGTCGCGATCCGGCGCGCCAACGCGGTCAGCATCACCTCGCCTTCGAGGCGCGCGACGAGCTGGCCGACGCACATGTGAATGCCGGAGCCGAAGCCGACATGGCCGGAGGTGCGGCGCGTGATGTCGTAACTGTCGGGCTTGTCCCAGCGCCGCGGATCGCGATTGGCGGCGGCGAGGAACATCAACACCTTTTCGCCCTCGCCGATCCTCGCGCCTGAGAGTTCGACGTCGCGCGTGGTGGTGCGGAAGAACGTCTGCACCGGGCTCTCGAAGCGCACGGCCTCCTCGAAGGCGTTGCGCGCGAGCGTGAGATCGTTGCGCAGCCGCTGCCATTGGTCGGGGAAGCGCGCGAGGCAATAGACCGCGGCGCCAATGCCGTTGACGGTGGTATCGAGGCCGGCCGAGAGCAGCGAGCGCACCAGCAGCGGCGCCTCGGTCGCCGTGATCTCGCCGTCGTCGACGCGGGCATGGATGCAGGCGCCGAAGCCGCCGGGCGTCAGGTTCTCGCGCTGACATTGCTCGGCGACATAGGCCTGGTGCGGCGCCGAGCGCGCGATCGCGTCCTGCCGCAACTGGTTGGGCGGGCCGAACGCGTTGAACACGACGCTCGCATAGGGGATCAGATGCTCGCGCCCCTCCCGCTTCAGCCCGAGCGCATCCGGAAAGATCGACAGCGGATAGGCCTCGGCGAGGTCGGTGATCGCGTCGAAGCTGCGCTTGTCCAGCAGCGCATCGACCCGCTCCTCGGCCGCCGCGGCAAAGCGGTCGCGCACCTGCTTCATCACGGTCGGCGACAGCACTTTCGACAGCACGGCGCGGGTGCGGCTGTGCGCGGGCGGATCGGCCTCCAGGATCAGGCTCGGCGGCCGCCACGGCGTCTCCTTCTTGAAGTCGGACAGGCCGACGCCGCGGCTGGAGCAGAACGTCGCGGGATCGTTCAGCACGGCGTGGACCTCGGCATAGCGCGCCACGCCATACACGTTCCATTTGTCGAGATAGACGACCGGACCCGCCTCCCGCAGCAGATCATGCGTGGGATAGGGATCGGCAAAAAAATTCATCGCGAAGGGATCGACGTCGAGATGCGGGACAGCCGCCGAACCGTTGATTTCCGGGGAGCTGGAAGCGCTCATTGAAGTCCTCCCTCATTTTGATCTTGTGAAAGGGCAGCGCATGCCCTTAGGTCAGCGGGCCCGCCGCGAGTCAGAAGCCCGATATGCCGCCTTCGACAAGATCCCGACAGAAGCCTGCGCCCGCCGAGACGGGACCGACGCTCGATCTCGATCGCTACGTCCCGGCGTTCATCACTTTCATCGCCAACAAGCTCTCGAACAGCGCGACCGCGTTCTATCAGCGGCAGTTCGGCGTCAACGTCACCGAATGGCGGATCATGTCGTTGCTGGCGATCGAGCCCGGCATTCCCGCCTCGCGCATCTGCCACGTCATCGGCTTCGACAAGGGCCCGGTGAGCCGGACGCTGGCCGGCCTGGAGAAGCGCGGGCTGGTTTCCATTCGTACCGACCCGAACGACGGCCGCACCCATTCGATCTCGCTGACGGCGAAGGGCCGCGCCACCCATGACAAGGTGATTGTCGCGGCGTTCGAGCGCGAGCGGCGGCTGTTGTCCTGCCTGAGCACGGATGAGCGCGAGGTGCTGATCGAGCTGCTGCGCCGCCTGCACGAAAATCTCGGCGCGGTGACCGGCAGCACCGAGGCCTGACAGATCGCGCGGCGGGCGCGGTCTCCCGTCAATTCCAGGCATACGCAGGCGCTTGCCCGCGGCCCCCTCTCTGCCGAGCATTGTTTCCTCCAAAGTCCGACGCGGCGGTTCCCCCGCCGTCGTCGCTGTCTGGAACGGTTCGCACAAATTAGTTGCTTAGGCAACAAAAGAATCGTGCAGGATAATGCGACAGGTTAGCTGGCGTATCCCGCTCGCCATTCCGGGGCGCGCGCGGAATCCATCGTGCAACACCCTCTGCGATGAAATGGATTCCGGGTTCGCGCCAAGGGGCGCGCCCCGGAATGACAGCGGAGTGTGGCTTCGCTACCTCGCCCGTTACAGACCCACCCACTCCGCCGACGCCTCGTCATTCAACCGCGCCACCGCAACGGCGCGGCGCGTCAGCACGGCGCGCTGGTTGATGTAACCCTTGTCGGTGATCTCGCCGCCGTCCACTGATGGCGGCTCGGCGAGTAGCAGCGCGCGCGTCGCATGGCCGGAGGAGTTGGCGCCCTGCTGCTTCAGTTTTGCCAGGCCCTGCGAGATCGCGGTCCGGACCTTGTCATGCGCCAGCACCTCGTTCACGCCTGCCGTCTCGGGCAGACCTGATTGCGCGCGGCATGCTGCGATGTTCGGAAACACCAGAAAGCGCACCTCGTCGCCGCCATGGCCGGCGACGACGATGTCCTGCGCCAGCGGCGCCAGCGCGGCGATGCCGGCAACGCGCAGCGTGCCGACGCTGACCCAGGTGCCGGAATTGAGCTTGAAGTCTTCCGCAACGCGGCCGTCGAAGAACAGGCCGCGCTCCGGCCGCGCGCTATCGGCAAGCTTCACGGCATCGCCGATCAGATAGAAGCCCTCCTCGTCAAAGGCCTGGCTGGTCAGCTCCGGCGCCTTCCAATAGCCCGGCGTGACGTTGGGGCCGCGAACGCGCACCTCCAGCTTGTCGCCGGTGGTGACGAGCTTCAGCTCGGTGCCGGGAATGGGCACGCCGATATTGCCGGAGCGCTCCGCGAGGAAGTGGCAGTCGGCCGCCAGCGGCGAGGTCTCGGTCGAGCCCCAGGCCGAGACCATCGGCAGCGCGCGGCCAACCGTCTCCATCGACAGCTGTTCGAGCGCGTCCCAGAGATTCTGCGGCAGCGCGGCGCCGGCATAGAAGGCGAATTTCACCTCGCTGAAGAAACGGCGGCGCAGTTCCGCGTCGCCGCGCAACGCTGCGATCAGCATGTCGAAACCGCGCGGCACGTTGAAATAGATTGTCGGCATCACGCTTTTCAGATTGGCGAGTGACGTCGCGAAGAGACCGGGCGCCGGCTTGCCACCGTCGATATAGAGCGAGCCGCCGTTGCGCAGCACGAGATTGAAATTGTGGTTGGCGCCGAAGGTATGGCTCCAGGGCAGCCAATCGAGGATCACGAGCTCGCCGCCGCCCTGTTCGAGAAACGTCCAGGTCTGCGCCTTGGCCTGCTGACTCGAGGTCAGCATGCGCTGGGTGTTGATGACGGCTTTTGGCGTGCCGGTCGAGCCCGAGGTAAACAGGAACTTTGCGATCGTATCAGGCGTCACCGCGGCGACGGCTTCGGCGACGTCAGGCGTCTCAGGCGTTGCCGCGACGGTACGGAAAGCAAGCGCATCGGCATCGCCAGCATTACCGCTGATGATCTGCGCGCTGTGCAGCGGCTTGATCGCAGCCAGCGCGGCTGCAAACTGCTTTGTCGAGGAGACGTAGATCGCGCCAGGCTCAAGCAGCGCGATCATGCTCTTGAGCTTGTCGAAGTCCTTTGACATCAGCGAATAGGCCGGCGAGATCGCCGCCGAGGGCACACCGACATGCTGGGCAGCCAGCGCGAGCAGCGCGTGATCGATGCTGTTGTCGGAGAGAATGACAACGGGGCGCTCCGCGCTGAGGCTTTGCGTCAAGATCCAGGACGCCGCCGCGCGCACCCGCCGCAGGGCTCCCGCGTAGGTCACGGTGGCCCAGGGCATATCGGCGCTGTCACGCTCGGCGAGGAAGATCGTATCCGGCGTTTGCCGCGCCCATTGCTCCAGCCAGTCGCCGATGCAACGCGCGCTGTCGCGCAAGGGCTCGGGCGACCGCAGCACGATGCTGCCGTCGGCGCGATGCTCGGCAATGGTCTTCGGCGTTGCAAACAGGCTCGAAGCGTCACCGCTTGGGGCGGTTGTCATGGTTTCCTCCTCGCCGGACATCCGGACCGGCCGCGGCCTCGTTCCGGGCTGCTTTGGCCATAATGTTGGGCACGACAATTGTTGTCGTCAACAACAATCTTCCGGTTGGGCCGTCGAGGCGCTAAGGTTGCGCGGCAGGAGACACGATGTGACAGCCAGCGCAGCCCGAGCCGACACCCGCCCCTCCCCGCGCAAACGCGCCGGCAACGGCGCCGCGCGGCCGGACGATACGGACGAGATCGGCCTCGATGCGCTGGTCGGCCACGCCGGCTATGCGGTGCGGCGCTTCCAGATCTGGATCTTCCAGGACTTCATCAAGACGCTCGGCGAGGTCGACATCCGGCCGACGCAATATTCGGTGCTGACGGTGATTGGCACCAATCCCGGCCTGTCGCAGATGGCGGTGGCCAAGCGGCTCGGCATCGAGCGCGCCCGGCTGGTGCATCTGCTCGACAGCCTCGAACAGCGCAGGCTGGTGAAGCGGATCAAGTCGAAGGCGGACCGCCGCTCCCACGCACTGCACCTCACCGCACCCGGCGAGAGGGCCCTTGCCAAATTCAAGCTCCTCGCCGCCGAGCACGAGCGGCATGTCGAGGAAAAGATCGGCAAGGAGAACAGGGAGCGGCTGCTCCAGATCCTCGCCGGCTTCACCTGATCAAGGCTGCCCAATATTTACGCAGATGCCCGTATCGGGGCGCTGGCAGGACGGCTCAATCAATCGTCGAAATATCTTTCAAGCCACTGATCCTACGATAATATCTGAGGCATAGCGCCTGCCCGGATATTGTACACAATGGCACACCGCTTGCTTCAATCCGGGTGAGACCTGTTGCCGGAGTTTTGTTGCCATGGGGGCTGAGCAGCCTGAAACGATCACCGCGATTGTGGCCGCGCATCGCGCGGGCACGAGCACGCCTGCGCAGACGATTGCGCGCACCTATCAGCGCATCCGCGATCACAACGATCCCGCGATCTTCATCAGCCTGCGTGACGAGACGGACGCGATCGCGGAAGCCGAGAAGCTTGGCGCGCGCAAGGATGCCGCGAGCCTGCCGCTCTACGGCGTGCCGGTCGCGGTGAAGGACAATATCGACGCGCTGGGGTTTCCGACCACCGCGGCCTGCCCGGCGTTCTCGTATACGCCGGCGCATGACTCGACCGCGGTGGAGCGCCTGCGCGCGGCCGGTGCCATCATCGTCGGCAAGACCAATCTCGACCAGTTCGCAACCGGCCTCGTCGGCGTGCGCTCGCCTTACGGCATTCCCAAGAATTCGATTCGCGAGGATCTCGTTCCCGGAGGCTCGAGCTCGGGATCGGCGGTCGCCGTCGGCGCCGGGCTCGTGCCGCTGTCACTGGGCACCGACACCGCCGGCAGCGGGCGCGTGCCGGCGATGCTCAACAACATCGTCGGCCTGAAGCCGAGCCTTGGCATGATCTCGAATGCGGGCCTCGTGCCGGCCTGCCGCACGCTCGACTGCATCTCGGTATTCGCGTTGACGGTCGACGACACCGCGCTCGCGCTGTCGGTGATGGCTGGACCGGACCAGGCCGATCCGTTCTCGCGCGACCGGCCGCTCGGCGCGCTCACGCCGTTTCCGGCAAACTTGCGACTCGGCGTGCCGCGCAACGGACAGCTGATCTTCTTCGGCGACAAGAAGGCGGAAGTCGCTTACGCCGAGGCGCTGAAGCGCTGGACCGCGCTCGGCGCGACACTGGTGGAGTTCGACCTCGAGCCGTTCTACGAGACGGCACGGCTGCTTTATGAGGGACCGTGGGTCGCCGAGCGCTATCTCGTGATCAAGAACCTGCTGGCGTCCGCGCCTGACACCATCCACCCGGTGACGCGCGAGATCACGGCGGCCGGTGCGCGGCTCACCGCGGCGGAGACGTTCTCTGCACTCTACCGTTTGCAGGGCCTGCGCAAGATCGCCGAGCGGACATTTGCCAATATCGACGCGCTGGTGCTGCCGACCGCGCCGACCGCCTATACGACCGCGCAGGTGCTGGCCAATCCGATCGAGCTCAACAGCCGGCTCGGCACCTACACCAATTTCGTCAATCTGCTCGATCTCTGCGGCCTCGCCGTGCCAGCATCGATGCGCGCCGACGGCATTCCGTTCGGCATCACGCTGCTTGCGCCCGCGGGACGTGATGCGCTGCTTGCCAGCATCGGCCGCGTGTTTCATGCCGATACGAAACTGACCGTCGGCGCGAAGGGCGTGGCGCAAGCACCGCTTGCACCGCTGCCTTCAGTCACAAGTGATGAGATTCCGATCGCGGTGGTCGGCGCTCATCTCTCCGGCATGGCGCTGAACGGCGAATTGACGGCGCTGGACGGGCGATTGATCGAGGCGACCAGGACCGCGCCGGACTACAAGCTCTACGCGCTCAAGACCACGCCGCCGAAGCCGGGCATGCTGCGCGTCGAGGCGGGAACGGGCGCTGCGATCGCGCTGGAGATCTGGTCGCTGTCGTCATCCGCCTTCGGCAAGTTCGTCAATGCGATCCCCGCGCCGATGGCGATCGGCACGATCCGGCTGGCCGATGGCCGCAGCGTGAAGGGGTTTCTCGTCGAGCCGGAGGTGCTGGGCGAGGCGCGCGACATCACCGCGTACGGCGGCTGGCGCGCGTACATCAAGGAAGTCGCCACGACGTAGGTCTCGTAGGGTGGGCAAAGCAAAGCGTGCCCACCATCCCCATCAATTGGAAAAGATCGTGGGCACGGCGCGTCGCGCCTTTGCCCACCCTACGGCACCGCGCGTGCGGCGCTACACCGACACCGCGTAAATCTCGTACTCCCCGCGCACCAGTTCGATATGCGCGCGCATCGCGGCGGCGGCGCCCTGCTTGTCGCCGCGCATGATGGCGACGACGACGCGATCGTGCTCGGCCTGCGACTTCGCCAACCGGCCGAGATTGCGGAACTGGGCGCGGCGGAACGGCTGCACGCGGACACGCGTCGCCAGCGTGATCTCGGCGATGTAGCCGTTCTGCGAGCCCGCATAGATCGCGTTGTGGAAGCGCTCGTTGACCTCGTGGAAGCGATCGGGATTGCCGGCGTAGCTGAGAACGCGCAGCTCTTCGTGGATGGCCTCGAGGCCATGGCGCTCGGCAGCGGACATGCGCTCGGCGGCAAGGCCGGCGCACAGCGCTTCCAGCTCGGCCATCGCCTCGAACATGCTTGTGAGACGCTCGACCGAGGGCTGCGCCACCACCGCGCCACGATGGGCGCGCGATTCGACGAGACCGCTTGCCACGAGCTGGCGCAGCGCTTCGCGGACCGGGGTCCGCGAGACGCTGAAGCGCCGCGCGATGTCGGTCTCGTCCAGCGGCGCACCGGGCGCCAGGGTTCCGCGCACGATCTCGTCGGCGAGCTGAAGCCGCAATTCCTCGGCGCGCGTGATCTTGTGCACGCTGGGCTGTGCCCGGTCGACGCGCGGCACCACCGGCTCGGCCGGCAATACTCCCTGCGGAAGATCGTCAAGCGTCATACGATCAGGTCTCTTGCGACTCACCGATGATGCTGACATGGGCGGCAACGACGCGCCAGCCCTCCGGGAAGCGAATCCAGGTCTGCATCTGCCGGCCGACCTTGCCGGGAGCCGTATCGCGATAGAACAAAGTCGAGGCCACGGCCGTGTCGCGGCCGTAGCTGGAGATGACGGTTTTGGCGGTGCGGCGGTTCAGGCCGACCGGCGAGCGGCCGGCGCGAAAGCCGGAGATCGCCTCATAGCCATAGAGGTTCTCGCCGATGCCATAGCGCAGCGTGCGCGGATCGTTGCGGAACAGCTCGCCGAGCACGGCGACGTCGTTGGTGACGAGGGCCTGCTCATAGCGCTCGAACGCGGCCTTCACTTCCGCGATCACGTCGGGGAGATCGATCTCCATTTTAGATTCCTCTTGGGCTGGGCGCTGATACCACGCCCATCTGTTCCAATGCGTAGGCGACGCGCAGCGCGATGTCCTCGCGCCAGAGCGCGCAAATGATCTGCACGCCGATCGGCAGCGGCTCCAGCGGAACGGGAACCGCGACCACGGGCAATCCGATGAAGGAGATCGGCTGGGTGTGGATGCCGATATTGGCACGCACCGGCAGCTCGACGCCGTCGAGCGTGAAATTCACCTGACCGAGCTTCGGCGCCGTGCAGGGCGTGGCCGGCGCAATCAGCACGTCGGTGGATTTGAAGATCTCGGCGAGCTGGGCGCGATACCAGCGGCGGAATTTCTGCGCGCGGTCGACCAGCGGCGCCGGCACCATGGCGCCGGCGATCAGCCGGTCGCGCACGGCCGGATCGAAATCGTTCGGGCGCTTGCGCAGGCGATCGAGATGCAGCGAGGCGCCCTCGGTGGTGGTGATGACATAGGCCGCCGCGCGGGCACGCGCGGCTTCGGGCACATCGATCACCTTCGTCGTGCCCAGCGCCTTGGCGACGCGGCTGACCGCTTCGACGGCTTCGGGGAACACGTTCTTCTGGAAGTACCCGCCGGCGATCGCGATGCGCAGGTCCGAAACCGGATTGGCGAGCAGCGGCAGCGTCGGCTCCAGCCCACGCGTCGTGCAGGCGCCATCGTCGGCATCCGGCCCCTGCATCGCGTCATAGGCGAGCGCGAGATCGGTGACCGAGCGCGCGAACGGCCCGAGATGATCGAGGCTCGCCACGAACGGGAACGAGCGCGCCCGCGACAGCCGGCCATAGGTCGGCTTCAAGCCGAAGATGCCGCAGAAGGAGGACGGCACGCGGATCGAACCATTGGTGTCGGAGCCCAGCGCGATCGGCACCAGGGCGCCCCCGACGGCGCTGCCCGAACCGCCGGACGAGCCGCCGGTCATCCGCGTGGTGTCGTGCGGATTGCGCGAGGGGCCGTCATGGACGTTCTCGCCCGTAAAATCGTAGGCGTATTCACCCATGTTGAGCGCGCCGACCAGCACGGCGCCGGCGGCTTCCATGCGCTCGATCAGTGTCGCGTCACGCTTGGCGGGCGCGAGGTCGCGGTTGATCTTCGAGCCCGCCCGCGTCGGAAGCCCCGCAACGTCGAAGAGGTTCTTCACCGCGAAGGGTACGCCGGCGAGCGGGCCGACTTCCTTGCCGGCGGCGATGTCGGCATCGATCGCACGAGCCTTCGAGCGGGCGCGATCGGCGGTGACGTCGGTGAAGGAATTGAGGATGGTGTCGTGCTGCTTGATGCGCGCGAGGGCGGATTCGGTGGCATCGAGGGCGGACATCTTGCCGCCCGCAACCGCGCTCGCGATTTCGGCGGCCGTCATCTCTGGCTTGGTGGTCATGGCAGCATCAAGCCGTGAAGATCGGCGCGGGCTCGGTCTCGTCCGGCAGCGCGAATTCGTCGACCAAGCGGGCAAGCCGCAGCGAGACTTCGAGATTGGCACGCACCGCAGGCCTCCAGACCTCCTCGACCGGCAGCGCCAGCGCTTTCGATACGGCGTCGATATAGTCGTCCAGCGGCTCGGCCATGACGCTCCCAACAATGTCTCAGTGCACCGGTAACGGCGGATGCGGGATCGCCGTCAGCAGCTCCTTGGTGTAGTCGTCCTGCGGATCGCTCAGGACCTTCTCGGAAGTGCCTTCCTCGACGATCCGCCCCGTCCGCATCACAATGACACGATCGCACAACAAGCGCACTACATTCAAATCATGCGAGACGAACAGGTAGCTCATACCTAGCCGCGCCTTGAGGTCCTGGAGCAGGTTCAGCACGACCGCCTGCACCGAGACGTCGAGCGCCGCGGTCGGCTCGTCCAGGATGACGAGTTTCGGGTGCAGCGCGATGGCGCGGGCGATGCCGACGCGGGCCTTCTGGCCGCCGGAGAGCTGGTGCGGGAAACGATCCAGCAGGTTGTGCGGCAGCCCGACCATGGTCGCCAGCTCCTCGCAGCGGGCGCGTAGCGCGTCGCGTCCCCTGATGTCGCCGAGCTGCAGAAGCGGGTCGGCGATGGCGCGCGCGGCGGTGAAGCGCGGGTTGAGGCTGTCGGTCGGGTCCTGGAACACCATCTGGATGCGGCTGCGCTGCGGCAGCCGGGCAAAAGAGGCCGGTGTGATGCCGCCGATGTCCTCGCCGTCGAACCGGATCAGGCCGGAGGTCTGGTCGAGCAGCCGCATCACCATCATCGACGTGGTCGACTTGCCGCAGCCGGATTCGCCGACGAGGCCGACGCTCTCGCCGTGGCCGATCGAGAAGCTGATGCCGTCGACGGCGCGGAACACGTCGGGCTCCACGGGGGGCTTGCGGCCGAACAGCTTTCCGAGCGTGGCGGTGGCGCCCTGGCGCGGGTATTCCTTGACGAGCTTTTCGATGAGGAGGAGGGGCTTCTCGCTTTTCTTCACCTCGTCTTGCGAGGGCTGATGGATGGCCGGGTCAGGCCCGGCCATGACGGATGAGGATTGCGAAGCGCCCTCCTCCTCCGGCAACAAATCCCGCAACGACACGCCAAGGCGCGGCGTCGCGCGCATCAGCTTCTTCGTATATGGGTGCTGCGGGTTGGCGAAGATGTCCGCGGCCTTGGCGGTCTCGACGACGCGGCCCTTCTCCATCACCACGACGCGGTCGCAATAGGCGGCGGCCAAACCGAGATCATGCGTGATCAGGATGGTCGACATCGCGCGTCGCCTGGTCAGTTCGACGATTAGATCCATCACCGCCTTCTGCGTGGTGACGTCGAGACCCGTGGTCGGCTCGTCCGCGATCAGCAATTGTGGATTGCAGGCAAGCGCGAGCGCGATGACGACGCGCTGGCACATCCCGCCGGACAGCTCGAACGGATAGGCGTGGTAGCGCTCGCGCGGGCGGGCGATCTTGACCTGCTCCAGCGCCTCGATCGCCTTTTCGCCGTGGTCCGAGACCATCGCCTGCTGCACATGGGTGCGCAGCACGTCCTCGATCTGGTCGCCGACCTTGCGGATCGGGTTCAGCGCCGCGCGCGGGTTCTGGAAGATCATCGAGACTTCGCGGCCACGCAGGTCGCGCATCTGGTCTTCGGTCGCGGCCTTGACGTCGATGCCGGAGAACATCACCGAACCCTCGGCGATCCGACCGGCGCGATCGAGAATGCGCATCACCGCGTAGGACGTCACCGACTTGCCGGAGCCGGACTCGCCGACGATCGCGAGCGTCTCGCCCT
This sequence comes from Bradyrhizobium sp. CCGB20, assembly GCF_024199855.1. Lineage (NCBI taxonomy): Bacteria > Pseudomonadati > Pseudomonadota > Alphaproteobacteria > Hyphomicrobiales > Nitrobacteraceae > Bradyrhizobium > Bradyrhizobium sp. CCGB20. The sequence continues at coordinate 8,996,946 of NZ_JANADN010000001.1, forward strand.
TGGCGACGGAGATGTTGACGTGCTGCACGGCTTTCACGATGCCGCGGCGGGTGGTGAATTCGACGGTGAGGTCCTGGACGTCGAGCAGGGGCTGGGCGGTCATGAGGGGCTCCCGTCACTCAAACTGGCGAAAACAACCCCATGCACAGTAGAGATGTATTTGAAATTATTAGATAATTTATGGAAGAAGTTTAGCGGTGAGGGAGACACGACTCTCTCATTCCCTCCCCCGCAAGGGGGGAGGGAGCGCAGTGGAGTGCTTGGAGATCACCATCACGTCCTCCGCTGGGGGTCGACGATGTCGCGCAGGCCGTCGCCGAGGAGGTTGAAGCAGAACACGGCGATCATCAGCGCGAGGCCCGGAAACAGCGCGATCCACCATTCGCCCGAGACCATGAAGCCCGCGCCCTCGGCGACCATGATGCCCCATTCGGCGGTCGGTGGGCGGACGCCGAGGCCGATGAAGGACAGGCCTGCGGCATTGAGGATGGCGTAGCCCATGGTCAGCGACATCTGCACGATCATGATCGGCATGATGTTCGGCAGGATGTGCACCAGCAGGATGCGGAATTCGCCGTTGCCGGACAGGCGCGCGGCCTGCACGAAGCCGGCATTGCGGCGGACATTGGCTTCGGCGCGCGCGACGCGGGCATAGAGCGGGAAGTTCACGATCGCGGTGGCCAGGATGATGTTCTGCACGGTGTTGCCGAGAGCGGCGACGATACCCATCGCCAGCACGAACAGCGGGAACGCCATGATCGTGTCGGCGACGCGGCCGACGATGCGATCGGTCCAGCCGCCGAAATAGCCCGCCGCGATGCCGGCGAGGCCGCCCATCAAGAACACCAGCACGACGGAGGCGACCGCGATGAAGGTATCGAGCCTTGTTGCCACGATGACGCGGCTGAAGATGTCGCGGCCCAATTGGTCGGTGCCGAACCAGTGCGCAGCCGACGGCGGCTTCAGCGCCGCGGCCGTGTCGGACGCGAGCGGATCATACGGCACCACATAGGGGCCGAAGATCGCAGCGAGGAGGATCACGATCAGCAGCGCAAAGGCAAAGCCCGTGACCTTGTTCTCGCCGAGGACGTAGCGGGTCTGTTCGAGAATCGCGACCAGGCCCGAGGTGCGAGCGGGGCCGACAGGTTCAACAGCAGGCGCAACTGAGCTCATGTCTCACCCCTACCCTTCCAACCGCACGCGCGGATCGATCACGCCGTACAAAATGTCGATCACGAGATTGAGCAGCACGTACATCACCGCCATGGTCAGCACAAAACCTTGCACCGGTGCGAAGTCCGACGAGATCAGCGCTTCCACCGCATAGGAGCCGATGCCGGGCCAGGCGAACACTTTCTCCACCAGCACGTTGGCGCCCAGAAGGAACGAGAACACCATGCTGAGCGTGGTGATCACGGGCAGCATCGCATTGCGGAAGGCGTAGGTGACGATGACGGTCGACGGCGACAGCCCGCTGGCGCGCGCGGTGCGGACAAACTCGGAAGCCAGCACCGCCAGCATCGAGGCGCGCGTCATGCGCGCGATCGGCGCCAGCGAGAAGATCGCGAGCGTCGTTGCCGGCAGGATGAGCTGGCTCAGCGCCGAACGAAATGCCTCGACATCGCGCGCGATCAGCGTGTCGATCAGATAAAAGCCGGTCACTGTCGGCGGCGCGCTGTAGAACACGTCGAGACGGCCGAGCGGCGCGGGCGACCAGCCAAGCCGGAAGTAGAAGACATAGACCAGCACGAGGCCGGTGAAGAACACCGGCAGCGAGACGCCGGCTGTCGTCGTGACACGGCAGAGATGATCAACCCATGATCCTGGTCGCGTCGCCGCCAGCACGCCGAGCGGAATGGCGATGACGACGGAGACGATGAGGCCGAGCAGCGTCAGCTCGGCGGAGGCCGGCAGACGATTGCGGATCTCGGCCGCGACCGGCTGCCCCGTGGTCAGCGAATTGCCGAAATCGCCGTGCGCGAGATCGTTGGTGTAGCGGAAGAACTGCTCGATCAGCGGCTTGTCGAGACCGAGTTTTTTGCGGATCTGCTCGACAGCTTCCTTGGTCGCCGCCGGACCGGCGAAATACGCGGCGGGATCGCCCGGCAGCGCGCGCGTCAGCAGGAAGGTGACGATGACGACGCCGATCAGCGAGGGAATCGCGAACATCAGGCGCTTGCCGATCATGGTCAGCATGAAGTGGCACTCCTGATGTGGAAATGAGATGGCGCCGCGTACTCCGCTGCGCCCCCTCTCCCCTTGTGGGAGAGGGTTGGGGTGAGGGGTAGCCCCAAGCGAGGTCGGAGCTCGTGGCTACCCCTCACCCGTCTCGCCGCTACGCGGCGAGCCACCCTCTCCCACAAGGGGAGAGGGAATGCGAGGTCGGTGCTCACCTCACTCAAGACCTCCGACGTCGCGGCCTCGTCGCGCGCGATCGGCATTGCTCACCCCTTCGCCAGCACGCGATAATCCAGCCTCCGGTGGAACCAGTATTGGTAGCCGCTGATGTTCTTCTGCATCGCGACGTTGACGAAGGGCTGGTACAGCGGGATGCGCGGGATGTCGGTGAAGGCGAGATCGACAAACCCCTTCACGTCCTTGTCGTAAGTCGCGGTGTCACCGGTGGCGGCAGCCGTGCGCGCGCCGTCGATGAGCTTGTCCATCTCCGCCGACTTGTAGCTCATGGTGTTGAAGACGGAATTGTTGCCGTGATAGCACCAGTAGAAGAAGTACTCGGGATAATCGAGCCAGCCCGAGAACACGTTGGTGAAGAGCGGCATCTCCTTCTTGTTCAATTCGGTACGCCAGTTGGCGCCGGGCACCTTGTTGATGGTGGTCTTGATGCCGATCTGCGCCAAGCTCTCCTGCACCAGCACGCAGAGCGGCTCGTTGACGCCGGCGAAATTGAGGTCGAACGAGATCGTGGTCTCGAAACCGTTGGCGTAGCCGGCCTCAGCCAGCAGCGCTTTCGCCTTGTCCATGTCGGTATTGAACTTGTGCGGCTGCGGCCAGGCAACTTCGGTCGGCTTGTCCTTGGGCGCGCCGAACATCGGGTTGGCGAGGCCGAACATCACCGCGTCCATGATCTTCTGGTACGGCAACGCGTAGGCGACCGCCTGACGGACCTTCGGGTTGTCGAACGGCGGCTTGGTGACGTTCATGCCGATATACTGGATGCCGTTGGAGAACGGCAGCGACACCACGTTGAGCTTGCCGTTGGCCTTCATCTCCTGGAAGTCCTTGTTCGGCAGCTCGTAGGAGATGTCGGCATCGCCGCGCTCCAAGAGCGCACGGCGGTTGCCGGCCTGCGGCACCATGCGCCAGATCACACGCTTGATCTTCGGCAGCGGACCGCAGACCCAATCCTCGTTGCGCTCCATGATGACTTCGGTGCCGGCGGTCCACTTCGTCACCTTGTAGGCGCCGGAGCCCGCGGTCTGCTGCTTGGTGAATTCGAGACCCCAGGGGTCCTTCTCGCTGGCGTTCTTCTTCACCAGCTCGGAGTTGACGATGCAGGGCACGATGACGGCGAGATCGGGAATCGTCAGCTTGTCCTTTTTCAGGAAGTCGACGCGCACGGTGTAGTCGTCGATCACGACGAACTGCTCCGGCTTGGTGAGCGAGCCCGCGCTCATCTGGAAGGTGGGAAAGCCGCCGACGCTGACGGCGCGGTCGAGCGACCACTTCACGTCCTTGGCGGTGACAGGCGTGCCGTCGTGGAATTTGGCGTTCTTGCGCAGCTTGAAGGTGACCGACATGTCGTCGATCTTGAAGTCCTCGGCGAGCTCGCCCTTGAACTTGTCGCGGTCGTAATAGGGCACGCCGCCGGGGCCGGCCTTCATCTCGTGGCTGATCAGGCGGTCGTAGCAATTCCAGGAGACTTCATAGCCGGGCACGTTGGTGCCGACGCCGTGGATGTCGAGATTGTTGGGGCCGCCTTCCGAGACGATCAGCAGCGTCTCCGAGCGCGCGTCGGCATAGGCGGACGAAATCACCTGTGGCATCGCCGGAAGCGCCGCGCCTGCGGCCAATCCGGACACGGACTTGAGGAAATCGCGGCGCTTCATCGAAAATGCTCCAACGCAAAAGTTTCTGGTTGGAACAGGGATTCGCAAGGTTCGTGCCAAGGCTTAACGAGACGTTACTCCGCGCATAAGCCACTGATTTTGAATCAGTTTAGGTACCGTCGCCGGCCTGATCGTGTTTTGAGCAGCCCTCCTGATTGCATACAAAGATGCAAATTTGCCGAGAAATTAAGCTGAAAAATTGAGCGCTTCCGGTTTGAGCATGGGTGTCACGGAGTCCTTGCGGCAGGTCAGCCCGCCCAGATCAGGTCCTGAAGCTCGACCAGATCGTTCGCCCGCTCCTGCCAGCCTTCGATGCAGATATGGCTGTTGAGGTCGCTGGCCCGGTGCAGCAGCATCAGGGCCATCAGCCGCCGCTTGAGCGCGTAGTCGAGCTTCGCATGGCCAAAACCTTCGAGCAGGCTGCGCACCCTGCCCGGCCGGCCCGCGGCCATGAAGGCGCCGGGGCCAAGCAGATCGTACTCGCGCCATCCCGCCAGCACGTCGCCGAAGTCGAACAGGCCGGCGAGCGACCATTGATCGTCATGGCAGGCGAGCAAAAAGTTCTCCGGAATGTATTCGCCGATCAGGATTACCGGGGGCGCGTCCATCGGGATGAGCTTTTCTGCGTCGCGCAGGAGATCGTCGAGGCCGGCGAGGAATTTCGGCGCAAGGCCGAGGCGCGTGTGCCGCGCCTTGCAGCCCTGTATCTGGGCACGCATGAACGCGTCCCAGCGCGGCTCGATTTGCGCAAGCGGTCCGAGCGGGGCGCGCTGGACGCTAGCGATGGTCTCGCCGATCTGGCGCAGCAGGCGCTCCTTCTGATCTTCCGCCAGTTGCGGCCACGCCTCCGAGCCCAGCGTGCCTGATAGCCGCGTGATGATCAGATAGGGCCAGCCGTCGCGCATCCCCTCCGCGACGATCTCGGGGATCGGCAGATGCAGGCGGCCCTTGAGCTGCGTCAGCGAGCCGCGCTCGGAGACAAATTGTGCGCGGAGTAGCGGCGGGAAGATCTTCAGGATCAATTTTTCGCCGAGCCCGACGACGAGGTTGGTGCCGGTTGCAAATACATGCGGTGCGCTGGCGTCGAGACCATGATCGCGCGCGATGTCGAGCGCGATCGGCAGCCATTGCGAGGAATCGGAGCGCCAGGCGCGGAAGCTTTCCGCGTCGGTGAAGCGGGGCAGTGTCATCAACATTGCAAACTCAATCAGACCAAATTCCCTGCGGCCATCCTTCGCGACGCCCGCTTGCGCGGGCTCCTCGGGATGAGGGCGGAATGTGCGGCAACGATGTCGACGAGCCCCGATGTCGCTTAGCCTCATCCTGAGGAGCCCGCCAGAGGCGGGCGTCTCGAAGGACGAGGCGCGCGCTCAGGCCGCCCGCTACCTATCCGGGCTGGCGCGCTCGAACTGGCGGAGCAGCTTGTTGCCGCGCTCGACCGCGGCATCGAGCGCGGCTTGCGCGCCCTTCTGGCCGGTAAAGGCCTGCTCCAGCTCGTCCTCGATGGCGCCGCGGATCAGCACGAAGGAGCCGAGCCGGATGCCCTTCGAGTTCTCCGTCGGCGGATGCAGCGTGATCTCCTCGAATGAGATCGCCGAGCCCGGATTGCGCTCGTAAAAGCCCTGCGCGCGCGTCAGCTCGTAGGCGGCGCGGGTGATCGGCAGATAGCCGGTGTTCTGGTGCCAGGCCGCCTGCACGCCGGGCTGCGACAGATAGGCGAAGAACCGCGCGACGCCCTTGTATTCCTCGCGCGGGCGATCGCGCAGCACCCACAGCGTGGCACCGCCGATGATCGAGTTCTGCGGCGCGTTCTTCACGTCGGGCCAGTACGGCATCATGCCGTAGCCGATATCGAACTTCGAATTCGCCTTGATGTCGGCCCGCGTCGCCGAGGAGCCGATGAAGATGCCGCATTCGCCCTTCTGGAAGCGCGGCTCGGCCGACTGCCCGCGGCCGCTATAGTCGAACACCTTGTCCTTCTGCCACTCGGCAAGCCGGGCGATGTGCTGCACGACGACCGGGTTGTTGATGGTCAGCTCGGCATCCAGCCCCGCAAAGCCATTGGTCCGCGTCGCGAGCGGCAGATTGTGGAAGGCGGCGAAATTCTCGATATGGATCCAGGACGGCCAGGACGTGGTGAAGCCGCACACCGCGCCGCGCTCGCGCAGGCGTTTTGCAGCAAGCCCCAGCTCGGGCCATGTCTTCGGCGGCGCCTCCGGATCGAGGCCCGCATCGCGGAACATGGTCTTGTTGTAATAGAGGATCGGCGTCGAGGAATTGAACGGGAACGACAACAGATTGCCGGCCGCATCGGTGTAATAGCCGGAGACCGCGGGAAGGTAATCGTTGAGCGAGAACGGCTCGTTCATGTCCTTCATCATGCTGAACACGGGATAGATCGCACCCTTGGCCGCAGTCATGGTGGCGGTGGCGACCTCGTTGACCTGGACGATCGCGGGCTGGCTGCGCGAGCGGAAGGCGAAGATCGCAGCGGTCACCGTCTCGGTGTAATTGCCCTTGTAGCTCGGCACGATGCGGTAGTCGGACTGCGAGGCGTTGAAATCGGAGGCGAGCTTTTCCAGCTGCCGGCCGAGCTCGCCGGACATGGCGTGCCACCATGCGATCTCCGTGGCGGCACGCGCCTGGAGCGGCCAGGTGAGGATGATGAAGGCGGCGACGAGCCGCAAAAGACGCGATGCTGAAATCACGATGGCTCTTCCCGTGTCGCGCGGCAAAGGGCGACTATACCTGCTTAAGGCCCGGCATTTCCTGTTTCAACCGGGAATGAACGGCGGCTGCAACGCACAATCGCCCCGCGGGGTGCGGCAGGATGGCCTTCCCTTAACCATCTGCTAGATTGCGTTGAACCTTTTTGCTTCGCCATAGACTCCACCACTGAGGGGTTGAGTGTGCCAGTGCTGAACCGTGCCGAACTCTCGCGGGCCGGGTTGATCTTCGTTGCGATTCTGCTCGCGGTCTGCGCGACGAGCGCTGCTGCGCGCGAATTCCGCGCCGCCGACACCCAGACCCAGGACTACCCGACCGTCCAGGCGCTGCGCTACATGGGCGCCCTGATCGCCGAGCGCACCGGCGGCCGGCACGAGGTGAAGGTGTTCCACTCCCGCCAGCTCGGCGAGGAGAAGGAGACCATCGAGCAGACCCGGGTCGGCGCGATCGACCTCAACCGGACCAATGTGGCGCTGATCGGCAATTTCGTCCCGGCGATGAACGTGCTGGCCATGCCGTTCCTGTTCCGGTCCATCGAGCACATGCAGAAGGTCCTGGACGGGCCAATCGGCAGCGAGATCCTCGGCAGCTTCGAGCCCTACGGCTTCGTCGGGCTCGCCTTCTACGATTCCGGTGCGCGGTCGATCTACAACGGGGTCCGCCCTGTCCGGAGCGTCGCGGACCTCAGGGGATTGAGGATCCGGGTGCAGCAGTCGGAGTTGATGAGCCAGATGATCCGTTCGCTCGGCGCCGAGCCGGTCGAGATGCCCTATGGGCAGGTGCTCACCGGGCTTGCCAACCATCTGATCGACGGCGCCGAAAACAACTGGCCGTCGTTCGTGACGACGGACCATTACAAGCATGCCGGCCACCTTGCGCTCACCGAGCACACGATGAGCCCGGAAGTGCTGGTGATCTCGCTGAAGGCCTGGACAAGCCTGTCGGCGGAAGACCAGCAGATTTTCCGCGAGGCCGCGGCGCGCTCCAGCCGGTTCATGCGCGAGAAGTGGCGCGACCTCGAGGAGCAGTCGCAGCGCAAGGCGGAGGCCGCCGGCATCACGGTCGTCAAGGACATCGACCGCAAGCCGTTCGAGGACGCGATGGCTGCGATCTATGCCAAGGCGGGGCGTGATCCCGCCGCGGCCGCGCTGATCGAACGCATTCGCAAGGTGGAGTGAGCCGCTTGGCTGCACTTGGACACAGCGAGCACGGAGACAGGCCGCCCGGCCCGCTCGGGCGGCTGCGCGCCCGCCTGGTCGGCATGCTCCGGGCAGTGCCGATCCGCTGGCGCATCCTGTCGATCGCGGCGCTGAACTCCGCCGTGGTGGTGGTGCTGGTGGGCCTGATCTGGAACGGCTCGCAGGTGCTGGGGTCAGCCTGGGACGACGTCCGCCAGGTACGCGAGTCCGACCGCATTCTGGCGCTGCTCGAAAGCGAGACCGGGCGCCTGCACAATCTGATCCACCGCTACATCAACCAGCCGAGTCCGGACCTGTTCGCCGAGATCCTGCTGCTGCGCGAGGCGGTGCTGGGCACGCTGACCGACCGTGCCGCCAAGGACCCGATGCTGTCGGGCTCGGTCGAGGAGCTGGAGCGCACCACCGACCGCTTCCTCAACGGCTTCGGCGAGCTGCGCGTCGTGCAGGCGACCATCGCCAAGACCTATGAGGAGCAGGTGCAGGGCCCGGCCAGGGACATGGCCGGCCTCTATTCCATCATCGAGGGGGCCACCGGCCATCGCGACGCGCTGATCTGGCCCTCGCTCGGCAAGTCCCGCGAGGCCTTCACGGCGATGCTGGTCGCGGCGAATTCCTATTATCTGTCGCTGTCGCCCGGTGCTGCCGACGACGCGCGCCGCAACACCGAGACGATCGAGAAGACCATTCCGGTCATGATCGATCTCGCCGACAACGATCTGCAGCGCATGGCGCTGCAACGGCTCGGCGCCCGCACCATGGCGCTGCGCGAGGGTTTTGCCAAACTCTCCGAGCAGCTGATGAACCGCACCGAATTGCTGCGCAACACCATCGACGCCAGCCAGGCCGAGGCGATCGGCGCCATCGACGATCTCTCCACCAAGATGCGCCAGCGCGAGCAGAAGGCGCAGGAGACCTTCGACCGCACGCTGGCGGCCATTTCTCGCCGCGTCCTCACCATTGCGATGATCTTCCTCGGCGTCATCCTCGCCGCCGGCGTGCTGATCGCGCTGTCGATCCGACTGCCGCTGCAGCAGATCATGACCGCGATGCGCGCGATCACGCTCGGGGACCTCGACCGCGAGGTGCAAGGCACCAAGGCACGCGACGAGGTCGGCGCCATGGCGCGCGCGGTGGAGGTGTTCCGCGAGAACGCGATCGCGAAGCGCGAGACCGAGGACGAGCTGCGCGCGTCCAAGGAGAAGGCCGAGAGCGCGCTGCTCGAGCTCAACACCGCGCAGCAGAACCTGATCGACGCCGAACGACTGGCGGCCCTCGGCGGCCTCGTCGCCGGCGTCGCGCACGAGGTCAACAACCCCATCGGCATCAGCCTGACCGTTGCCTCGAGCTTCGCCCGGCGCACCGAGATCTTCGAGGCCCAGCTCAAGGGCGACGGCGGCCTGCGCCGCTCGCAGCTGGAGGAGTTCGTGCAATCCTCGCGCGACGCCTCGCAGCAGCTCGTCGCCAACCTCACCCGCGCCGGCGAGCTGATCCAGTCGTTCAAGCAGGTCGCGGTCGACCGGTCGCATGCCGAACGGCGGCAGTTCTCACTCAGCGAAGCCACCGACCAGATCATCGCCAGCCTGCGTCCGGTCCTGAAGCGCTCGCCGATCACGCTCCAGGTCGACGTGCCCGAGGGGCTGCTGCTGGACGGCTATCCCGGCTCCTACGGCCAGATCCTGACCAACCTCTTCCTCAACGCCGCCAACCACGCCTTTGCCGACGGCCGCGCCGGCACGATCACGATCTCGGCGCGGCCGCGCGGGTCCGACGACATCGAGATCATCTTCGCCGATGACGGGGCCGGCATGACCCCGGACGTGCAGCGCCAGGCCTTTGACCCATTCTTTACCACCCGGCGCAATGAAGGTGGTACGGGACTCGGGCTTCATATCGTCTATAACCTCGTCACCCAGCAGCTCGGCGGACGCATGATGCTGGAATCCAAGCTGGGACAAGGCACTACTTTTCGGATTATCATGCCGCGGATCGCCAAGGGCGGCACGCAAAGCACAGAGACTGACGGGACTTCTCAATGGCCGAACAGGACGATGTCCTCCACCTGATCGACGATACCGGTGCCGCACCGGAGGACCAGAACGCAAGGAAGTGGAAGATCGCCGTCATCGACGACGATCCGGCCGTGCATGACGGCACCCGCTTCGCGCTGTCCGATTACAGCCTCAATGGCCAGGGCCTGGAGATCCTCTCCGCCCATTCCGCGGCGGAAGGTCGCAAGCTGATGGCCGAACACGGCGATATCGCCGCCGTGCTGCTCGACGTCATCATGGAGACCGACGTCGCCGGCCTCGAGCTGGTCGAGTTCATCCGCAACGAGCTCAAGAACGAGACCGTGCGTATCATCCTGCGCACCGGACAGCCCGGCCAGGCGCCCGAACGGCGCGTGATCGTGCAGTACGACATCAACGACTACAAGGCCAAGACCGAGCTCACCGCCGACAAGCTGTTCACCTCGCTGACCGCGGCGCTGCGCTCCTATCAGCAGCTCGAGCGCATGGTGCAGACGCGGCGCGGGCTCGAGATCATCATCGACGCCGCCTCGACGCTGTACGACTTCAAGTCGATGCAGCGGCTCGCCGAGGGCGTGCTGACCCAGCTCGCCTCGCTGCTCAATGTCGACTGCGCCGGTATACTGGTCTTGCGCGACAATGGCGGCGTGGACCCCGAACTCTCCGTGCTCGCCGGCAGCGGCTGCTACAGCCGCTTCATCGGCACGACCTCGTCGAAGGCGCTCGACCCCGACCTGCGTACGATGGTGGAAGCCGCCTTCCAGGGCCGCAAGAACGAATTCGCCGACCACCGCAGCGTGATCTATCTGCGGACCGGAAGCGGCCGCGAGGTGGTGGTGCTGCTCCAGGCCGAGCGCGAGCTGTCCGAGACCGATCGCTCGCTGGTCGAGATCTTCTCCAGCCGGCTCTCGATCGCCTTCGACAACGTCATCCTCTATCAGCAGCTCCAGGACGCCAACACGCAGCTCGAGGATCGCGTGGCCCAGCGCACCCGCGCGCTGATGCAGGCCAACCGCCGCCTCTCGGCGCAATGGCTGCGGCTGCAGCGCGCCAACGGCTTCAAGAACGAGATCCTCGGCACCGTCGCGCATGATCTGAAGAACCCGCTCGGCGTCATCCTCGGCCGCACCGAGATGCTGAAGGAGCTGATCTCGACCGGCGCGTCGGCCGACGGCGTCGTCGCCCAGGTCGATCACATCCGCGATGCGACGAAGCGCCTGACCACGATGGTCGATCACCTGATCTCGGACGCGATGGCCGATGCCTTCGACATCACCATCCGCCGCGAGCCGGTCGACGTCGCGGCGCTGGTGAAAGAGGTGGCCGAGGCCAACCATCCGCTCGCGGTCAACAAGCAGCAGGCGATCAGCGTCACCGCGCCACCCAACATCGTCACCATGTGCGACACCGACCGCATCCGCGAGGCGATCGACAATCTCATCAGCAACGCCATCAAATACAGCCCAATCGGCGGCAAGATCATCGTCGCGGTCACCCATGAGGGAAGCGATACCATCGTCCGCGTCAGCGACCAGGGCGCCGGCCTGTCGCCGGAGGATCTGGGCCGCCTGTTCGGCCGGTTCCAGCGGCTATCGGCCAAACCGACCGCGGGCGAGAGCTCGACGGGGCTTGGGCTTTCCATCGTCAAGCGTATTATCGACATGCATGGCGGCGAGGTGACGGCCGAGAGCGACGGTCCCGGCCAGGGATCGACCTTCACCATCACCCTGCCCGCGACCGAGTTGCCGTGATTTGAGTACCGAGATCTGATGACATGACCCAAAGCCAGCACATCATGATCGTCGACGACGAGGCCCCGGCCCGGGAGATGGTCGGCGATTACCTCAAGATGCACGGCTTCACCGTGACGCTGTGCGACGGCGGCAAGAGCTTGCGCGCCGCGATCGACGGCGGCATGCCCGATCTCGTCGTGCTCGACCTCAACATGCCCGAGGAAGACGGCCTCTCGATCATCCGCGACCTCAAGAGCCGGATCAACGTGCCTGTCATCATGCTGACGGCGACCGCGAGCCCGATCGACCGCGTCGTCGGTCTCGAGCTCGGCGCCGACGATTACGTGGCAAAGCCCTGCGAGCTGCGCGAGCTGATGGCGCGCATCCGCTCGGTGCTGCGGCGGAGCACGCCGGTGAAGGCTGCCGCTGCCGAGGCGCCTGCGAAATCGGACAAGGACCAACTGGTGCGCTTCGGCACCAAATGGCTCGACCTCGAAGCGCAGGCCTTGCGCGACGACGAGGGCAACGAGCATCCGCTCACCGCGTCCGAGTTCGGGCTGCTCAAGGTGTTTGCGGCCAACCCGAAGCGCGTGCTGTCGCGCGAGCGCCTGCTGGAGCTCGCCAATGCGCGCGACGCCGAAGCCTTCGATCGCGCCGTCGACCTGCGCATCATGCGCATCCGCCGCAAGATCGAGCCCGACCCGACCAAGCCGGCCGTGATCCGTACCATCCGCGGCGGCGGCTATCTGTTCTCGCCCTCGGGCGAGAAGGCGTAGGGCGCGCCAGACCTACCGCTGTCGCCCCAGACAAGCGCGCGTCGAGCCGGGGCGGAAAGCTGATTTCTTGGCGCGACCGAACGCAAATCCTCGTGCTTCGTTCCAGCCGCCCTCCGGCGCCCCTCCAGACCCGACCCCCGTATTTTCCGTATATTGAAATTCCACGGTTTTTTGTCCCGAATGTTTCGTCGCGCCCTGTCCGACGAAACAATTTGGCGGCGCACGAAACCATTTTCCGCTTTTGGTGCAGACGTCCCGAAACGTTGGCTGATTAACACTTTGGTCCAAGGAAACGCCGCTCGGTTGCGGCGCTACGGGGAGCTAAGTCAATGCCGAACGTCATCGCCATCAACGCCCAAGCCAGCCAGAGCATCATTGCCGCTCAGGCGACCTCGGACGATATGCTTCTGGAGAGCATTGCCGACGGCAACCGGACAGCGATGCACATCCTCTATTGCCGGCACAATGTGCGGGTCTATCGCTTCATCCTGCGCATCGTGCGTGACGCGACCACGGCGGAAGATCTGGTCAGCCAGGTGTTCCTCGACGTGTGGCGCACCGCAGGCCAATTCCAGGGCCGCTCGCAGGTCTCGACCTGGCTGCTCTCGATCGCCCGCTTCAAGGCGCTGACCGCCATGCGCCAGCGCCGCTTCGAGGACATCGACCAGGACGACGTGCGCCAGATCCCTGACGATGCCGAGACGCCGGAGAGCTCGCTCGACCGCAACGACACCAGCGCCATCCTGCGCGCCTGCGTGCAGAAACTGTCGCCCGCGCATCGCGAGATCATCAACCTCGTCTACTACCACGAGAAGTCGGTGGAGGAGGTCGGTCAGATCATCGGCATCCCGCAGAGCACGGTGAAGACGCGGATGTTCTATGCCCGCAAGCAACTGGCCGATTTGCTTAAGGGCGCCGGCGTCGACCGTTTCGCCGCCTAAGGCCAAGGATTTCAATGGGATAGGACCGCGCTGCGGCCCTGTCCCCGGACACGGAAGTGTTACCGCCGACGAAACAATTGAAACAAAGCACAACATCAGGCGGAAAAACTCCCCTCCTATAAAGCTTACATACGGTTTCGTTAAACCTCCCAAGACCTCCAGCGACCCGGACGATGCCCCCGTCCGGGTCGTTTTGTATTTGGGTTTTGCGATGCCGCAGCCCCGATGTTCTTGGCCGCATCTGAGTGAGGCGGGCACCGCTCTCTCATTTCCTCCCCCCTTGCGGGGGAGGGGCAGGGAGAGGGGTAGCCACGAACTCAGACCGATCCCGGGGCTACCCCTCTCCCCCACCCTCCCCCGCAAGGGGGGAGGGAGCGCGCTGCCGCATTAGCCGGCACAATTGCCTCCCAAAACAATCGCCCGTCACGAACGTGTGACGCCGCGTAACGACCGCTGCATCCAGCACGAACTCCCCTCGTGACCCCCTTCACGAGTGGCTCGATGCTCGAACTTCTCTTTGCCGTGCTTGCCGGAATCCTCACCATCGCCGCGCCCTGCACCCTGCCGATGCTGCCGATCCTGCTCGGCGCCTCGATCGGGCGCGCGGGACATTTGCGGCCGGCGATGATCGCGCTTGGCTTTGTCGTCTCGTTCTCGGCGGCCGCGCTGCTGTTAGGTGCCATCACGCGGCTGTTCGATTTCGATCCGAACGTGCTGCGCGAGGCCGCCTCGATCCTGCTGCTCGGCTTCGGCTTGCTGATGCTGTGGCCGGCGCCGTTTGAATGGCTGTCGATCCGGCTCAACGGCTGGCTCGATCTCGGCAATGCCGGCGCCGTGCAGCGCGAGGGCGCGCTCGGCGGCCTCGTGCTCGGCACCACGCTGGGCCTGGTCTGGACGCCTTGCGCCGGTCCCGTGCTCGGCTCGATCCTGACGCTGGTCGCGACCTCGAAGAACGCCGGCTGGGCCGGCGTGCTGCTGATTGCCTATGCCATCGGCGCAGCGATCCCGATGCTTGCGATCGCCTATGGCGGACAGGCCGCGACCACGCGGGTGCGCAGCCTCGCGCGGATCTCGCCGCGGCTGCAGCAGGGTTTTGGCGTCGTCGTGATCGCCTTCGCCGTCGCCGCCTATTTCCAATACGACACGCTGATCGTGGCGTGGCTCACCGGCTTCTATCCCACCGGCCAGATCGGCCTGTGATCATCACGCATCTCAACCGGAGGACTTTTTCCATGACCTTCAAACTGCTCGCCGTCTCCGCTGCACTGATCGGCATGGCCGTAACGGGCGCCGTCATCCCCGGCATCTGCGACGAGGCCGCGCGCGCAGCGCCAATGGTGACCGCGGCCGCAAGCCGGCAGACCGCGCCCGACTTCGCCGGCATCAACAACTGGTTCAACTCGAAGCCGCTCAACATCGCCGACCTGCGCGGCAAGGTCGTGCTGGTCGACTTCTGGACCTATGGCTGCGTCAACTGCGTCAACACGCTGCCGCACGTCACCGACCTCTACGCCAAATACAAGGACAAGGGCCTCGTCGTGGTCGGCGTGCACACGCCGGAATTCCCGTTCGAGCGCTCGGCCTCCAACGTGCAGGCCGCACTGAAGCGCCACGGCATCACCTATCCGGTGGCGCAGGACAATGACTCCAAGACCTGGAACGCCTACAGCAACCGGTACTGGCCGGCGCAATACATCATCGACCAGAACGGCAAGATCGTGTTCCAGCACGAGGGCGAAGGCGCCTACGACCAGATCGACCGCACGGTGGCCGGGCTGCTGAACGCCAATAGTTGAAGCCGCAGGCGCGACGTTGTTGCTTGACTCCACGGACCCGTCCGTGGAGTTTCGCGGCATCGGAATCAGCCGCCCGCAATGGACGCCGCGACCATCAGCACCGACATTCGCCTTCGTGAGGGCTCCTCGATCGCGCAGCGGCTTGTCATGTCCGCCTTCGCGGCGGCCGTCGCGCTGTGCTTCACGCCGGGCCTGTTCACGCGCGATCCCCTGGAAATCATCATATCGGTGGTTGCGCTCCTCGTGGGAGCCGGGTTCGTCGGCGGCATCATGCTGGCGCCGGCGGTGGTGTGGATCATCACGCCGAACGAGATCCTGATCGGGCGACAAAGTCCGTTCGGAAAGCTCCGCACGCGGGTCGTCGCAAAAGACGACATCAGCGGATTGCAGGTTCCCGGCGGCAAGCGGGTGAAAGCCCGCTTTCAACTCGTCTTCACGCTCGCTTCGGGGGAACGCCTGACGTCCCCACCGATCGCCGACGTCACCCATGTTCGCGACACCGTGGCCCGGATCGCTGCGCAGTTCGAAGTTCCCAATGTCGAGGAGCCGGTCAATCCGCTCGATGCCAGCAATCCCGAGATGCATCTCGGCGAACCGCTCGAGGCATTTTCCGCGCGGGACATCCGCATCGTGTCGCTGATCGCGGTCGCGTTGTCCGCCGTGCCCTACGCGTACAAGCTCTGGCGCGGATGGCCGCCCACGCATGTCGACATCCTGTTGCTGCCGCTTGGCGTGATTGCGGCGTTCGCCGTGCACCGTTACGCCAACCTCGTGACCGGCGCGTTCTGGATCATCCGCGAGAGCGACATCCGCGTCGAACGCCTGTGGGGCGACGGCACGCCGCGCGCGGACCATATCGAGGGGCACGAGGTGAAGACGATCACCGTCGAGCGCCGCGGCCGCTCCGAGGACGAGCACTGTATCGTCACGATCCGATTGCGCTCGGGGCAACGGTTTCGCAGCCCCCGCATCGGGTCGCGGCCAGAGGCCCGCGCCGTGGGGACCGAAATCGTCCGCCGGCTCGGGATTTCGCCGGAAAGCAACAAGATCTAGCGCAGTGCCTGTTGGGTTGGACGATTTAGCCTCGAACTCGGTCTGAGCCTCTCCCGCTTGCGGGAGAGGTCGCGAAGGCGCGGGTGAGGGTTCTTTCCGCATCGGGAGTGCCCCATCGCGGAGACACCCTCTCCCCCCGCCCCCCGCACGCGAGGGAGGGAGCGCATCCAGCCCAGCGCTAGGCTTTTCGCGCCATCCCCTGTTTGTGGCATTGCGAGAGCCCGTCAAAAAACCAAAGCATTCTCGTGACATACCAGCCGGGTGTGCCATTAACTTGCCATGAACATGCCCCTGAGATTTGATGGTTCCGAATGATTTGCGCTGTGGCAGCGGGGAGAGCTTGAAATGACGGATTATCGTCGACTGACCGGGATGGTCGTGGCCGCGATCGGCTTGATCCTGTCCGCACCGCAAGCCATCGCCCAGCAGCCTGACCGCGGCGACGAGCCGGGTCTGGTCGCCGACGACGCCTACCAGCTCGAGCCGGAATGGCAGAAGCAGGTCGTGTACTTCCGCACCACCGAAACGCCGGGCACCATCATCATCTCGACCGCCGAGCGGCATCTCTATTTGGTGCAGCCCGGCGGGCGCGCGATCCGCTACGGCATCGGCGTCGGCCGCGACGGCTTCCAGTGGCAGGGGCTGGTGAACATCACCAACAAGAAGGAATGGCCGGACTGGACGCCGCCGCCGGAAATGATCCAGCGCCAGCCCTATCTGCCGCGCTTCATGGCCGGCGGCCCCGGCAATCCGCTCGGCGCCCGCGCCATGTATTTGGGCACCACGGTCTATCGCATCCACGGCACCAACCGCCCCGACACGATCGGCACCAAGGTGTCCTCGGGCTGCTTCCGTCTCGTCAACCATGACGTCGCCGATCTCTACGATCGCGTCCCTGTCGGCACCAAAGTGGTCATCCGGCAGAAGCCCGAACTCTAAGCTTATCGCTGGAGCATGATCCCCAGGGATCATGCTCTGCGCCCTCCCCCAATTCCTTTTTCCCGATTTTTCGAGAGAGCAACATGATGCGCACATTCCGAGGCGGCCTGCTGATCGGGCTCGCGGTCGCCGTGCTGGTCGCCGTTCTGGCCATCATCTATGAATTCTACGATACCCGCACGCTGAAGCGCACCGTGCGCCGCGGCGAGGTGCTGTGCGGCGTCAACAAGGGCCTGCCGGGCTTCTCGATCCCGGACGACAAGGGCAACTGGACCGGCTTCGACGTCGATTTCTGCCGCGCGGTGGCCTCCGCGATCTTCAACGATCCGGGCAAGGCGAAGTTCGTCCCGCTCGACGCCGGCGAGCGCTTCAAGGAATTGCAGAGCCGGAAAGTGGACATCCTCTCGCGCAACTCGACCTGGAGCATGGCGCGCGAGCTCGACTACGACCTCTATTTCCCCGCGGTCGCCTATTACGACGGCGCAGGCTTCATGCTGCCGCGCTCGCGCAACAAGGAGACCTCGCTGGACCTGACCGGCAGCAAGGTCTGCGTGCAGGCCGGCACCACGACGCTGCTCAACGTCGCCGATTACTTCAAAGCCAACAACATGAAGTATGAAGAGGTGAAGTTCGACAAGCTCGACGATGTGGTGAAGGCCTACGACACCGGCAAGTGCGACACGCTGTCGGCCGACGTCTCCCAGCTCTACGCGCTCAGGCTCAACCTCTCAAAGCCCGGCGACAACATGATCCTGCCGGACATGATCTCCAAGGAGCCGCTCGCTCCCGTCGTGCGCCAGCGCGACGACGACTGGATGATGATCGTGAAGTGGACGCTCTACGCGATGATCAACGCCGAAGAGCTCGGCGTGACCTCGGAGAACATCGACGAGGCCCTGAAGTCGAAGAAGCCGGAAGTGATGCGCCTGGTCGGCACCGAGGGCAATTACGGCGAGCAGCTCGGCCTCACCAAGGACTGGGTCGTCCGCATCATCCGCCACGTCGGCAATTACGGCGAGATGTACGAGCGCAACATCGGCGAGAAGTCGAAGCTGAAAATCCCGCGCGGCATGAACCAGCTGTGGAATGCAGGTGGTGTGCAGTATGCACCGCCGATGAGGTAGAGAGGTCTAACCGTCGTCATTGCGGTGACGGTGTTGATGAAGCGCGCGCTGCGTTCCCTCCCCCCTTGCGGGGGAGGGCTAGGGAGAGGGGTACCACACGGCACACTCTATCGCTCGCGCTCCACGTGAGGCGAGCTGTCCTCTCGCGACGGACAGACCCTTTCCTGGGCTACCCCTCTCCCCTGCCCTCCCCCGCAAGGGGGGAGGGAGCGCAGGGTGCCGTGTTGCACGAGTAGCGCCTCAATACCCCCGCGTGCGCGCCAGTTGCTCGGTGTGGTAGTTCGCATCGCCGAACAATTCCTCGCACACCCTTGCGCGCTTCATGAAGAAGCCGATGTCGAACTGGTCGGTCATGCCCATGCCGCCGTGCATCTGCACGCCTTCCTGCACCGCGCGGGTGGCGGTGGTGCCGGCGCGGGCCTTGGCCACGGCGACGCTTGATGCGGCCTTGGTGACGTCGGCGTCCAGCGCCTGGAGCGCCTTCATCGTGGCGGCACGGGTGATCTCGATGTCGACATAGAGTTCGGCGGCGCGGTGCTGGAGCGCCTGGAATTCGCCGATCAGCTTGCCGAACTGCTTTCTGTTCTTGAGGTACTCGACGGTGCGGTTGAACACCTCGTCGCTGAGGCCGACCATTTCAGCGGCGACCGCACCGCGGCCGATGTCGAGCACGCCCTCGAGCAGCGTGGCGCCCTGGTCGACCTCGCCGAGCACGCTGTCGGCGTTGACCTCGACATTGGCAAGCTCGATCCGCGCCGCATTATGCGCATCGACCATGATGGTGCGCTCGATCGATACGCCCTTGGCCTTGGGGTTGACCAGGAACAGCGTCAGGCCATCGCGCTCGCCGGCCGCTCCAGCGGTCCGCGCGGCGACGATGAAGAGATCGGCGACATGGCCGTCGACGACCAACGCCTTGGCGCCGGAGAGCTTGAAGCCGTTGCCGGCGCGCACCGCCTGGAGGCTGGTCTGGAGCGGGCGATGCTTTGCGCCTTCGTCGATCGCGAGCGTTGCGAGCAGCGAGCCGTTGGAAACCTTCGGCAGATATTCCGACTTCTGCGCGGCATTGCCGCCGCGGTTCAGCGCCGAGGCTGCCACCACGCTGGTGGCGAGGAACGGCGACGGCATCAAGGTGCGGCCGATCTCCTCCATCACGATCCCGGCCTCCATGAAGCCGAGACCGCTGCCGCCGTACTCTTCCGGCACGAGCAGGCCGGCAAAGCCCATCTCGGCGAAGGAGTGCCACAGCTCCTTGGAGAATCCGGTCGGATCCTTGGCGTCGCGCAAATGCCGCAGGTGCGACACCGGCGCCTTGTCGCTGATCAGCCCGCGCGCGGAGTCGCGGAGCATCGATTGTTCTTCGGTGAGGACGAGGGCCATGATGTTCAATCTCTAAGGTCTTGCAAATCTGTTGGTGTCATTCCGGGGCGATGCGCAGCATCGAACCCGGAATCTCGAGGTTCTCAGGTGCGCAACTGCGCACCATAGTTCGCGCTGTCGCGCGCCCCGGAACGACGGAGAACCTCACGCCCCCGGCAAATCCAGGATGCGCTTGGCGACGATGCCGAGCATCACCTCCGTCGTGCCGCCCTCGATCGAGTTGGCCTTGGTGCGCAGCCAGGCGCGCGGACGGGCGCCCTGCTTCGAGCGCTCGCTCTCCCATTCCAGCGCGTCGACGCCGCCGGCGGACATCAGGATCTCGTAGCGGCGCTTGTTGAGCTCGGTGCCGTAATATTTCATCGCCGACGAGAACGCCGGATGCGCCTGCCCCGCCTTGGCGAGATCGACCGCGCGCTCGGCGCAAGCCGCAAGCGCAGCTTCATCGACGTCGAACGTCGCGATCTTGCCGCGCAGCATGGAATCGTCGAGCCGCCCCAGCGCATCGGAGCCGACGGAATCGGCCGCGATCTGGCCGAGCGGACGACCGACGCCACGCTCGCCCATGCCCGAGATCATCGCACGCTCGTGCTGGAGCAGATATTTCGCGACGTCCCAGCCGCGGTTGACGGTGCCGACCACATGCGACTTCGGCACGCGGACGCCGTCGAAGAAAGTCTCGCAGAACGGCGAATAACCGGAGATGAGCAGGATCGGCTTGGTCGTCACACCCTTCGAGGTCATGTCGAACAGGATGAAGCTGATGCCGTCATGCTTCTTCGCGGCGGGATCGGTGCGGACGAGGCAGAAGATCCAGTCGGCGTAATTGGCGTAGGACGTCCAGATCTTCGAACCCGTGATGACGAAATCGTCGCCATCGCTCTCGGCGCGGGTCTGGAGCGAGGCGAGATCGGAGCCGGCGTTCGGCTCGGAATAGCCCTGGCACCAGCGGATCAGGCCCGCCGCGATCTTCGGCAGATGCTCCTTCTTCTGGGCCTCATTGCCATACTTGAGCAAAGCCGGTCCGAGCATCCAGATGCCGAAACTCGACAGCGGCGGACGCGCGCCCATCTTCGCCATCTCGGCGCGCAGCACCTTGTGCTCGGCAGCGCTGAGGCCTCCGCCGCCATACTCCTTCGGCCAATCCGGCACGGTCCAGCCCTTGTCGCGCATGCGCTCGAACCAGATGCGCTGCGGCTCGGACGCGAATTTCGTATTGCGTCCGCCCCAGAACACGTCGCCGTCGGAGGTCACGGGTTTACGCATCTCCGGCGGACAATTGGCTTCCAGCCAGGCGCGCGTTTGCTTGCGGAATTCTTCGAGATCGGCTGTCTCAGTGTCGCTCATGGTCGTTTCCATCAATCAAAAATCGACTTGTTGGGCGCGACTCTGGGCCATCGCACCGTGGAATTCAACCACTTCCGTGGCGCGCGTTCGGCTATAGTCGCCGCCACGACGGTGCTTGAAAACAAAGAGGAAACGAGAATGCGCCTGAAACTCCTTTCGCCTGGCGAAATGAACGAGAGCCAGCGGCAGACCTATGACGAGTCGATTGCCGGCAAGCGCGGCAAGCCGCCGGCGCCGATGATGGCATGGCTCAACAGCCCCGACATGGCCCGTCACGCCACGCGGCTCGGCGAGGTGCTGCGCTACGACACGATCTTCCCCGCCAAGCTCTCGGAGATCGCGATCCTGGTGACGGCGCGGCACTGGACTGCGCATTACGAATGGTATGCGCATAAGCGCCTCGCGCTTGCGGGCGGCATGGACCCGAAAATCATCGACGCGATCCGCGACCGTCGCACGCCTGAGTTCGACGATCCCAAGGGCAGGATGATCTACGACGTCGCGAAGTCGCTGCACGAGGGTCACGGCGTCGAGAAGGGGCTGTATGTTGAGGCGGTGAAAGTGCTCAGCGAGCGCGGCGTCGTCGAGGTGATCGGGCTGTGCGGCTACTACACCATGGTGTCGATGACACTGAACACGTTCGAGTTCGAGCTGCCCGAGGGCGAGGTGCCGGAGCTGTCATAGTTTCGTATCCGGAAACGCAGGGTTTCGGGATGGGGCCGTAGCGCTGTCCCGAAGCCCTGTTTATGTGGAGTTCAACAACGGAGCAGCCACATGCCGCAGAACCAAGCCGTCGCCGCCGGGACCCGGATCGGCCACGTCCATCTCAAGGTCGCCGATCTCGATCGCGCGCTCGGCTTCTATTGCGGCGTGCTCGGCTTCGAGCTGATGCAGCGCATGGGCTCGGGTGCGGCCTTCATCTCGGCCGGCGGCTATCATCACCACATCGGGCTCAACACCTGGGAAAGCAAGGGTGGCTCGCCGCCGCCGCCGGGCAGCACGGGGCTCTTCCACACCGCGATCCTTTATCCGACGCAGCCGGCGCTGGCGGATGCGTTGCATCGGGTGCTGACGGCCGGCATTGCGCTGGATGGCGCCAGCGACCACGGCGTCAGCGAGGCGCTGTATCTGCGCGACCCGGACCAGAACGGCGTAGAGCTGTATTGGGACAAGCCGCGGGAGCAATGGCCGTTCGGGCCGGATGGCAAGCTTGCCATGGTCACGAAGCGGCTGGATGTGGAAGCGTTGTTGCGAGTGCGCGAGGGGTGATGCCGTAGGGTGGGTTAGCCGAAGGCGTAACCCACCATGCCTCGGCGAATGCAGGACGAAGTTGGTGGATTACGCCTTCGGCTAATCCACCCTACGCAGTCTTCGTATGGGGCTTCCCCCGCACCATGATCAGCGCCGCAGCTGTCACCTCCAGCGCGATGCAGAGATAGAACGGCAGCGCGTAGCCACCGGACCAATCGCGCAGGAAACCGACGACACCGGGGCCGAAGGCATACGTCACCTGGTTGATCGCGGTATTCAAGCTGATCAGCACGCCGAACGAGGCGCTGTCGAACTCCCGCTGCACGATCAGCGACGGCAGCGTGATGAGGTTGCCGACCGAGAAGCCGAACACCGCGCACGCCGCGATCAGCACGTAGTCGTTGTGCAAATTGATGACGACGCACAGCGCTGCGGCCTGGCTCAGGAACGACAGCGCGGAGGCCAGCCGCTGGTTGAGCCGGTCGATCACCATCGAGAACAGCACCCGGCCGACCACCGCCATCGCGGTCAGCAGCGCAACGGCAACAGCGGCGCGTTCGCGGCCGATCACGGGATCGAGGAACGAGATCAGGTGCACGATGAAGCCGACCTGCGCGAACAGCACCAGCGCAAACGCAATCGTCACCGTGAGGAAGCCGACATCGCGCAACGCCCATGCGCGGATTTGCGTCGACGATTGCGGCTTCGCTTTCGCCGCCGCATGCCAGCCGTGAAGATCGGGCGGCCGTCCGACGAGAATGAGGATCACCGGCAGCAGCAGCACCAGCATGGCCCCGGCGGTGGCGTACATCGCACTGGCAAAGCCGACATGGCCGATCAACGTCACCAGCAGCGGCACGCCGACGATGCCGCCGAAGCTGGCGCCGTTCAGCGCCAGGCTGATCGCCATGCCGCGCTTCTGGTCAAACCACAGGCTGATCGTGTTGGTGATCATGGCAAGACTGGTGCCGGCCCAGCCGAAGGCGAGCACGGCGTCCGCAAGATAGAGCTGCCAGGGCTCGCGCACCGCACCGATCGCGACCGCGGCCGCCGCCATCGCCAGCGTGCCGGCGATGAGACAGAGCCTCGGGCCGTATTTCCTCACGGCCTCGCCGACGAAGACGACGAGCAGCGCGCCGAACAGGTAGAAGAACGTCGTGCCCGAGGAGACCAGCGAAGCCGGCCAGCCCCGCGCGCGCTGGAGCTCGGCAACATAGACGCTCTGCCCGTAGAAGCCGAGCCCCCAGCCGAAGGTCGCAAGCAGGAAGCAGACCGCGACGATGCGCCAGCCTTCGTAACGAAGCGAGGATTCGTCGATGGGCGCAGTGGGCCGGGGATTGTCGAGCATTTGCGCTGGTCCTTCGTTTCCCCCGCGAGCGCCGTGCTTCACGCCCGCCTGTCGATGACGAGCATCATGTAACAACCGGGCTCCCGAAAATCACTTCGACCTGGATCGAAGTATCAACGTTGCTGACAGCCTCCTGCCAACCTTGTTGAGTATGATCTTATCGGAAAACCGCTCCACACTTTTCCGGATCATACGTCAGATCGCATCCGGGAACTCGCCCATCGCAGCCTCGAGCCGCGCCTTGCGGCGGCGGGCCCAGGACGCCAGCGAGAGCACGGCGAGGCCGAGCAGCACCGGCGGGAACACCACCATGTTCACCGCGGACCAGCCGTAATTCGCAAGCAGCTGGCCGGAGGAGAACGAGCCGATCGCCATCATGCCGAACACGAGGAAATCGTTGAAGGCCTGCACCTTGTTGCGCTCCTGCGGCCGGTGCGTCTCCAGCACCAGCGCGGAGGCGCCGATGAAGGAGAAATTCCAGCCGACACCGAGCACGATCAGCGTGGCCCAGAAATGCATCGCAGTGAGGCCGGAGAGACCGATGCCGGCAGCAACGGCCTCCAGCAACAGGCCGGCGGCGACGATCCTGGGCGCACCGAAGCGCGCGATCAGTGCGCCCGTGAAGAAGCTCGGCCCGTACATGGCGACGATGTGCCATTGAATACCGAAATTGGAATCGGACACGGACAGGCCGCACATCTTCATGGCGAGCGGTGCCGAGGTCATGACGAGATTCATCATGGGATAGGAGATGACGCCGCACAGCGCCGCCGCGATGAAGCGCGGCCGGGTCACGATGGTGAGCAGCGGCCGGCCGCCGTGCAGATCGGCGGGCGCAGGCTTGGGCATGTCGACGCCGGCGACGATGCCCATCGCGACCAGTGCGACCGCGGCCTGCACCAGGAAGCTGAAGGCGAACAGATAGGGCGACCAGACGTCCATGGTCCATTGCACGAGCTGCGGACCAAGCACGCCGGCGAACACGCCCCCGGCCATCACCCAGGACACCGCTTTCGGCCGGTAGGCGGCGCTCGCGCCGTCGGCGGCGGCGAAGCGGTAGGATTGCGCCACCGCGCCGTAGAGGCCGCCGAGAAAGGTCGCGAGGCAGAACAGCGCGAACGAAGCATGCAGGATCGCAAAGCAGCCGCACAGACCGGTGAGCGTACCCAGACCCGTGCCGACGATGAAGGCCGCGCGGCGGCCGAAGCGGCGCGAGATCGCGCCGGTCGGCAGCGTGCCGGCCGCTAACCCCAGCACGTACATCGAGATCGGCACGGTCGCGAACGACATGTCGGGCGCGAGCGTCGCGCCGACGATCGAGCCGGTCGCGAAGATCACCGCCGAGTTGGCGCCGGTCAGCGCCTGCGCCGCGGCGAGGCGCACCACATTGGCACGCACGCGGACATCGTCGGCGATCTCGCTGGCTGTCGTCACGTCTAGCATCGGCATTTCCGCCCAGGGGGATCTTCAGGAGCTTGGTTGATTCCCGGCACTATGGAGGGGCGCGGGAGGGCGGGCAACCGGCGCAAACGGGCGCAGGCCATGCCTCTGACGCAATCGGCGGGATGATAGCGGGCCGCGCTCTTGACGGCTTGCGCTCGATCAAATCCTATCCGCCGCTACTTCCGGAGTTTCGATCATGACCGTCGACGACAGGCCCACGCTCAGCGCTCCCGACGACGATCCCTGGCTCTGGCTGGAGGAGATCGAAGGCAAGCAGGCGCTCGACTTCGTCGAACGGCAGAATCAACTGACGCTCACCGCGTTCGGCGGGAAGGCTTATGAGCGCGACCGCGACATCCTCGCCACGATCTACGATCGTCCCGACAACATTCCCTATGTCAGCCGGCGCGGAGATGATCTGCACAATCTCTGGAAGGACGCCACCAACCCGCGCGGCCTGTGGCGGCGGACCAATCTGGCGGAATTTCGCAAGGCCGATCCGGCGTGGGAGATCATGCTGGATGTCGACCAGCTTGCGGTAAGCGAAGGCGAGGACTGGCTGCTCAGCGGGATCGCGACGAGGCCGGGAAGCTCGCGGGCGATTCTGAGCCTGTCGCGCGGCGGCAGCGACGCCGTCACCTTGCGCGAGTTCGACCTCGCCACGAAGAGTTTTGTGCCGGACGGCTTTACGCTGCCGGAAGCGAAAGGCGGCGCGGACTGGCTCGATGCCGACACGCTGCTGCTATCGAGCGCGCATGGCGAGGGCATGGCAACGAGCTCCGGCTATGCACGAACCGTGCGGCTTTGGCGGCGTGGCCAGCCTGTCGATCAGGCCGAAATGATCGCCGAGACTACCGCCGATCACATGGTGATCTATGGTGGTGTCGACGACACCGGGGCGGCGCCGCGGGTCTGGATCGTCGACCAGATCGATTTTTTCAATCACGCGATCTGGCTGCGCGATGCGACTGGTGCGACGACAAAGCTCGATCTGCCGACCGGCATCTGGATGCAGGCGCATGGCGACTGGTTCGCGATGAAGCTGCGCAAGGACTGGACGGTCCAAGAGCAGACTCAAGAACGAACCTACGCCACCGACACGGTGCTCGGCATATCGCTCTCGGCGTTCCTCGCCGGCAGCCGCGATTTTGCGGTTCTGTTCGAGCCGGCTCCGCGACGCGCCCTGCAGGGCCTGTTCTGGCCGCGGGCAAGCTCGTCCTCTCGATCCTCGACGAGCTCAGGCCGCGCTTCGAGATCTGCACGCCGTCCACCACGAGCTGGAGCCGCGAGACACTTCCCGGCCTGCCGCAGATCGGCGTCGTCGACATCTGGCCGCTCGATCGCCATCCGTCCGAAAGCAATGGCGACCTGCTCGCCAATGTGCAGGACCCGCTGACGCCACCGTCGCTGCTGTTGCTCGCGCGCGGCGTCGCAAGCCCGACCGTGCTGAAGCAGGCGCCGAAGACGTTCACCCCTGACGGCCTCGTGGTGACGCAGCACGAGGCAATCTCTGTCGACGGCGAGCGCATTCCCTATGTGCAGACCGGACCGGCCGGCGAGACCGGCGACGCGCCGGTCTATATGAGCGCCTATGGCGGTTTCGCCCATGCGGTGAAGCCATACTACAACCCCTCGCTCGGCAAGCTGTGGCTGGAGCGCGGCGGCACCGTTGTGCAGGCGAATTTGCGCGGCGGCGGCGAGTTCGGCACGCGCTGGCACGACGCCGGCCGGCTCGCCGGCAAGAAACTCTCGCACGACGATTTCGCGGCCGTTGCCGCCGATCTCGTCCGCCGCGGCGTGACCAAAGCAAAGCGCATCGCCGCGCAGGGCGGATCGAATGGCGGCATCCTCATCACCAACATGCTGGTGCGTTATCCCGAGCGCTTCGGCGCGCTGTTCTGCACCATCCCGCTGATCGACATGCGCCGCTACACCAAGCTGCTCGCGGGCGCGAGCTGGATCGCGGAATATGGCGACCCCGACAAGCCCGAAGAGTGGGAGTGGCTGAAGACCTACTCCGCCTATCACAACGTCAGGGACGGCCAGACTTACCCGCCGATCCTGATCGCCACGACGCGGCGCGACGACCGCGTTCACCCCGGCCATGCGCGCAAGATGACCGCGAAGCTCCAGGCGATGGGCTACGAGGCCTGGTTCTACGAGCCGGCAGCGGGCGGTCACGGCTACGGCAAGGACAACAAGGAGCGCGCCGGCTTCGAGGTGCTCGGCTTCCGGTTCTTGAAGGAGAAGATCGGGTGGAGGGATGGCGAGGCCTGACGCGCTTCGGAAAACCAAGCTCGCGGCCATCCTTCGAGACGCCCGCCGATGGCGGGCTCCTCAGGATGAGGACTTGCCTCGCGGCAATAACACTTCAGACCCTCATGGTGAGGAGCGCCGCCTTGCGGCGCGTCTCGAACCATAAGGCCGAGATGCTACCAAAGCGCCTCGCGCCTCACCCTCGCGCAAATACCAGCGTTAGATTATTCGCCGGCATGTCGATCGTATCGACGAGACGCAGGCCCGCACCTCGTGCGAGCGTCTCGACATCGCTGATATCGCGCACGCCCCATTCGGGATTGCCTTCGCGCAAGGAGGTGTCGAACACGGCATTGCTGAGCGCGGTGTGCTTGCCGTCGCGCTTGAACGGCCCGTACAGGAACAGCTTGCCGTCGGCCCGCAGATAGCGGCCGGCGCCGGCGAACAGGCCCTCGGCCACGCTCCATGGCGCGATGTGGATGACGTTGGCGCAGAACAACGCGGCAAGGCTTGTCGGGCCCTGCCCGCTTCGCATCTCCGGACACCAGTCGGGATCGGTGAGATCGATCCGCAGCGGGCTGCGGATGTTTTGCAGGCCCGAATGAATGCGCCAGGCTTCGATGCTCTTGAGATGCCGCTGGTTGAGGTCGCTGGGCCACCAGGTCAGACCGGGCGTATGCCGGGCGAAATGGACCACATGCTGGCCGGTTCCGCTGCCGAGCTCGACCACGTTGCCGGTCAGGCCTGCGAGATGCTTTTCCAGCGCCGCCCAGAGCGGCTCGTGATTGCGATGAAATGCCGGGGCATCGAGCCGCCCATCGGACTCGACCCGTCCGCCGTCCCTGCCAAATTCGACGACATATTCAGCCAATTGAGGTCCCCTTGAAAAACGAGAACGCGTAAAAAACGGGATGAGCGCCCAAACGCCCCGAAAACAGCCAGCCAGCGCCCATTGCCTTTAGTCCTGGGCCCGAATCCGCCGAACAAATAATCTCTTTAGTTGCAATGCGGAAGATATTAGCTCCATTTTGCCGCGTGCATAGTCTTGATTGTCAGGCGATGCCCTTTGTGCTTTGGAACACTATATTTCCGTGAACGAGATCATCGACATAACGCCTCGGAACGACGCCTTGACCGCCCTTCCACGGACGCCTGTCCTTACCCTCCTGCTGGCCATCGCCGCCGGCCTTGGCGCAAGCCCCGTGCAGGCGCAATCCGCCGTGGCCGACGGCCAGAAGCTCGCCTTCGATCGCGGCAAGGGCAATTGCCTGACCTGCCATGTCATCAAGGGCGGCGACCTGCCCGGAACGATCGGCCCGGAGCTGAAGGACATCAAGTCAAAATACCCTGATCGCAACGAGCTGGTCGCGATCATCTTCGACGAGACCAAGCGCAATCCGCAGACCATGATGCCGCCGTTCGGCCGGAACCGGATTCTGAACGAACAGGAGATCAGCGCGATCGTTGATTTCCTCCAGACCCTGTGACTTCAGGCACGCCAAGAGACTGTCCAGGAGACCTCTGATGACGACACGCACCGGCCTTCATCCGACGCGGCGCCTGATCCTTCAGGGCACAGCCTCGGTCGCGCTGCTCGGCCTCGGCAACCTGCCGTTCTGCGCGACGTCCGCGCTTGCCGCAGCCAACGACAAATACCCCGAAGAGGCCTTCAAGCAGAAGAGCGAGGCCGACGCGATCAAGGCGCTCTATGGCAAGACCGCCGAGCCCTCCGACAAGGTCAAGCTCGATGCACCCGAGATCGCCGAGAACGGCGGCGTGGTGCCGATCGCAGTGACGACGACGCTCGACAAGGTGACCTCGATCTCGCTCTTCGTGGCCGAGAATCCGAACGCGCTCGCGGCGTCCTACAAGATTCCCGACGGCACGATGCCCAGTGTCGCCAACCGGCTGAAGATGGCCAAGACCAGCAACGTGGTCGCGATCGTGGAAGCCGACGGCAAGCTCTACAGCGCGACCAAGGAAGTGAAGGTCACCGTCGGCGGCTGCGGCGGCTAGGAGGATCGATCCGATGGCATCAAGCATTCGCGTACGCGCCACCGCCAACGGCGACATCACCGAGGTGCAGGCGCTGATCCAGCACCCCATGGATACCGGCCTGGTCAAGGATTCCAAGGGCGAGCTGATCCCGGCGCACTACATCCAGGTGCTGAAGTTCGAATGTAACGGCAAGGACGTCTTCGTCGCCAATTGGGGCACCGCGGTCTCCAAGGACCCCTACGTCAAGTTCAGCTTCAAGGGCGCCAAGAAGGGCGACGACCTCAAGATCTCCTGGACCGACAACAAGGGCGGGTCGGATACGACCACCGCGAAGATCGCGTGATGAAGTCCCGTTTTGCCCTCCTGCTTGGCTCGCTGAGTGCCGCGCTCGTCGCCTTCGCGCTCACCTCTCCGCGCGTGATCGCGGCCGACAAGGTCGATCCCGTTGCCGATGCGAAAGCGTTCCAGAATTTCTTCTTCCAGAAGTTTCCGACGGTGAAGCACGACGATTTCGTCAACGGTCCTTATTCGATGAACGAGGACATGAAGCGGCAGTGGCAGGAGAAGGAAGAATTCCCGCCCTACGAGTTCGCGCTCGATGCCGGCAAGGAGATGTTTTCGACGCCGTTCAAGAACGGCAAGACCTATGCCGACTGCTTCCCGAACGGCGGCATCGGCATCCGCCAGAACTATCCCTACTTCGACACTGGCGAAGGCAAGGTCGTCACGCTGGAGCTCGCGCTCAACCGCTGCCGCGAGGCCAATGGCGAAGCGCCCTATTCCTACGTCAAGGACGAGATGGCCTCGCTGACCGCCTACATGGCGTTCACCTCGCGCGGCAAGCCGATGGACATCAAGATCCCCGACGACCCCCGCGCGCTCGCGGCGTTCGAGAACGGCAAGCGCTATTTCTACACCCGCCGCGGCCAGATGAATTTCTCCTGTGCGAGCTGCCATGTGCAGAGCCCGGGCGAGCGCATTCGCGCCGAGATTTTGGCGCCCGCGCTCGGCATCCTGAACGCGATGCCGATCTACCGCTCCGAGTGGAGCGGCATGGGCACGACCAGCCGCCGCTTCGTCACCTGCAACAGTCAGACCCGCGCGGTTCCGCTGGAGCCGCAGGCGGATGAATATCGCGACGTCGAATATTTCCTCTCCTACGTCGCCAACGGCCTGCCGATATCAGGCCCGGGAGCGCGGCCATGAAGCTGTCACTTGCTCTCGCCATGCTGCTTGCCCTAGGCCTCGCGCCAGCGGCGCGCGCGGCAAATGAGGCGGACTACAAGGCGGCCTATGCCGCTGCGGAGGCCGCCTCCAAGGAGGCTGCAGGCATGCGCAACCAGTGGACCGTGACCGTATCTGCGCTGGCGGCAGCCAGGAAGGCGGCCGACGGCGGCGATTTCGACCGCGCGGTGACCGCAGCCAAGGAAGCCGAAGCGCTGGCGAAGGCGTCGGTTGTCCAGGCCACGTCCGAAAAAGAAGCCTGGAAGGCGATGGAAATCCGCTAGAATAAGATCTCGTGGAACCGTCGAGCTGCCGAGAACAGGCGCGGAGATTTTTTGGATGGCCATCCGCCGCCGCGACTTCCTGAAGGGCACAGCCGCTGCTGCCGCATCGATTGGCCTGCCGCGGCTCGCGCGCGGGGCCGACAATGCGAGCATTTACGACCTCGAACGGTTCGGCAATGCGCGGATCCTACACATCACCGACACGCATGCGCAGCTCAATCCGGTGTATTTCCGCGAGCCCAGCGTCAATATCGGCATCGGCGAGATGACGGGACAGCCGCCGCACCTGGTCGGCCGCGCGTTTCTCGAACGTTTCGGCATCCGGCCCGACAGCGCCGATGCTTATGCCTTCAGCTGCTTCGAGTTCGAGAAGTCGGCAGGCCGGTTCGGCAAGCTCGGGGGCTTCGCCCATCTGAAGACGCTGGTGGATCGTCTGCGCAACGATGCCGGCGATAAGCACGCCGTGCTGGTCGACGGCGGCGATCTCTGGCAGGGGACGGGGCTCGCCAACGTCACGCAGGGCCGCGACATGGTCGAGGTCGCCAACCTGCTCGGCATCGAGGCGATGACCGGGCATTGGGAATTCACCTATGGCGAGCAGGTGCTGCGTGAGAATCTCGAGCGCTTCAAAGGCGAGTTTCTGGCGCAGAACGTCTTCCTGACCGAGGAAGCCGCATTCAACGACGCCCGCGCCTTCGACAAGGCTACGGGACGCGTGTTCAAGCCCTCCGTGATCAAGGAGCTTGGCGGCCATCGCGTCGCGATCGTCGGCCAGGCCTTCCCTTACGTTCCAATCGCACATCCCAAACGCTTCACGCCGGACTGGACTTTTGGCATCCGCGAGGAAGAACTCCAGAAGCATGTCGATGCCTTGCGCAATGCCGACAAGGTCGATGCGGTCATCCTGCTGTCGCACAACGGCATGGATGTCGACCTCAAGCTCGCAAGCCGCGTCACCGGCATCGACGTCATCCTCGGCGGCCACACCCATGACGCCGTGCCGCAGCCGATCGCCGTGAAGAACGCTGGCGGCACGACGCTCGTCACCAATGCCGGCTCCAACGGAAAATTTCTCGCGGTGCTCGACCTCGCGCTCGACAAGGGCAAGGTCAATGACATCCACTATCATTTGCTGCCGGTCTATTCCGAGCTGCTGAAGCCCGACCCTGCGATGGCCGAACTGATCGGCCGGCTGCGCGCGCCGCATGTCACCGACTGGTCGGAGAAGATCGCAACGCCAGACCGCCTGCTGTATCGGCGCGACAATTTTGCCGGCCCCATGGACGAGCTGATCTGCGCCGCGCTGCGCACCGAGCTCGATACCGAGATCGCGCTGTCGCCGGGCTTCCGCTGGGGCGTTACCGCGCTGTCCGGCCAGCCGCTGACCATGGAGGATGTGCTCGCGGAAACCGCGATCACCTATCCCGAGACCTACGTGCAGGAGATGACCGGCGCAGAGATCAAGGACGTGCTGGAAGACATCTGCGACAACCTCTTCAACCCTGACCCCTATTACCAGCAGGGCGGCGACATGGTGCGGGCCGGCGGGCTCAGTTACACCTGCACGCCGACCGCGGCGATCGGCAGCCGCATCACCGAGCTGAAACTCCGGGGCGGCAAGGCGCTCAGCGCGAGCCACCGCTACAAGGTCGCGGGCTGGGCCTCGGTCAACGGCCAGCAGGGCGCACCGGTGTGGGATGTCGTCGGCAAATATCTGCGCTCGGGCCGGATGTTGCAGGAGCGGCTCGGCTCCGGCGTCACGCTGAAAGGCGTCGACGGCAATCCAGGCATTGCAGGACAGGGATGATGCGGCCGCAGATCTTTTCCGCGATGCTGCTGGCGTTGCTCGCATGGATGGCGCTGCCGCCGGCTTTCGCGCAGCATGCGCCGCTCCAGGACAAGCCGTTCGCCGAGCACAAGATCGTGCTTCAGCTCTCCGACGGCGATGGCAAGAAGCAGGCGCTGGTGCTGAGCGTCGCCAACAATCTCCTCAAGGCCTACGACCCCGACAAGGTCGCGATCGAGGTGGTCGCGTTCGGCCCCGGCATCGACCTGCTGTTGTCAGGCAGCGAGCGCCGCAAGCAGGTCGAAAGCCTGATCGCGCAGGGCGTGCGCTTCGATATCTGCCTCAACACGGTCGACACGATCGAGCGCGAGACCGGAAAACGGCCGGAGTTCATTCCGGCGGCGACACCGGTGCAGGTAGGCGTCGGGCAGATCCTGTTCCTGGCGGAGAACGGGTACACCGTGGTGAGGCCGTAAGGGCTTCTGCCGCGCCTCATTCACCGCTGTCATTCCCCGCGAAAGCGGGGAATCCAGTACGCCGCGACTTCTCCGTACCCCTCGCCCCCTCTGGAATCCTGGATCGCCCGCTCCAGTGCGCAATCGCGCACAAGGCGGGCGATGACAGCGAGCATGCGGCGGGCAGCAGCCTCATCACGCACAATAAAAATTTTCTAAATTTTCTTGTCCATGCAGTGGATTACTTCTCTTTATAGTCCCAAATGTAGTAGAATCCTCGAAGCCAACTCACGCCGGGTCCTGCCATGATCTTCCGCCAGCTCTTCGACAGCGTTTCGGGCACCTACAGCTACGTCCTCGCCAGCCGTCCCGGCGGCGAGGCACTGATCCTCGATCCCGTGCTGGAGAAGGTCGATCGCTACTGCCAGCTCTTGCGCGAGCTCGACCTCAAGCTGGTCAAGGCGGTCGACACCCATCTGCATGCCGACCACGTCACCGGGCTCGGCGAGCTGCGCGACCGCACCCATTGCATGACCGTGATGGGCGACCAGACCAAGGCCGACGTGGTAGCGATGCGGGTCGCCGACGGCGACAAGGTGACGATCGAGGGCCTGTCGCTCGACGTGATGTACACGCCCGGCCACACCGACGATTCCTATTCCTATTTGATGGGCGACCGCGTCTTCACCGGCGATACGCTGCTGATCCGCGGCACCGGCCGCACCGACTTCCAGAACGGGTCGTCGCGCGCGCAATACGAATCGATCTTCAACCGCCTGCTGAAGCTGCCGGACGAGACGATGGTGTTCCCGGCACACGACTACAAGGGCGACACCGTCTCCACCATCGGCGAGGAGAAACGCTACAATCCGCGGCTCCAGGTGCGCTCGGTCGACGAATATATCGAGCTGATGGCGAACCTGAAGCTGCCCAATCCGAAGATGATGGACGTCGCGGTGCCCGCCAACATGCATGTCGGCCTGCATCAGGAGGAGCTGGAGAAAGAGGGCCGCGCGCTCAGCGCGGTCGAGGCGATCAGCTCGCTCGGCCGGCCCGACATCCTGCTGGTCGACCTGCGGGAGACCAATGAGCGGATGAAGCACGGCATGCTCGAGGGCGCGCTGCATACGCCCTATCCGTCCGTTGAAGACAGCCTGAAGCCCGGCGGCATGCTGCGCGAGGTCGCGGCCTCAACCGGCCGCCGCGTCGTGTTCTTCTGCGCTTTCGGCGAACGCTCGGCGATGGCTGTCACCGCCGCCAAGGCAGCCGGGCTCACCAACACCGCGCACATCGCCGGCGGCATCGACGCCTGGAAGAAGGCGGGCGGGCCGGTGGTGCACTGACGGCGCAGGCTTGCGATAGGTCAGGAACTGCACATATCCTCCTGGTAAGACGGGTGCAGCATCACCATCCGGGACCAGCCATGGCCAAGATCGGCAAGCCGAGCAAGCCGCCCAAAATTGCGGACAACAAGCAAGCGGACGACAAGGCGAAAAAGCCTCCGCCTCCACGCGAGATCGACGACGATTACGAAGACGGCGATTTCGTTTCGCCGAAGCGCGATCGCTATGGGAATGATGATGAGCCGTTGTGAGGGGGGTCGCTGTCGTCCCTGCGAAAGCAGGGACCCATACCGCGTGATGTCTGGAGTGTGACAGGTCGCAATACCGAACCGCGATCCTCTGCCAAACTACTCCCAGGGGTTATGGGTCCCTGCGTTCGCAGGGACGACAGCTGGGATGGGGTTCTCGCCCCACCCCTGCTACCTGCCATGCGCCCGCGTTCATGGACAAATAACCGCTCTCCCCGATAGTTTGCGCGTCTCTCAAGGACGTGAAACGGAACTATGATGGTCGACGTTCTCGCCGCACCGCAACAAGGCAAGGCGGACAGCGCGCTACGCACGCTGACCGGGATTTCGATCGCGCATTGGGTCAGCCATTTCCATCTGCTGGTCCTGCCGATGCTGTTTCCGTTCCTGAAGAGCCAGCTCGGCGTCGGCTATATCGAGCTCGGCTTCGCGCTCACCGTGTCAGCGGTCGTATCGGGCCTGACGCAGGCGCCGACCGGCTATCTCGTCGACCATTTTGGTGCGCGCAGAATCCTGCTGGCCGGACTGACGCTCGGCGGCTTCGCGCTGATCCTGCTCGGCCTGCACCTCAGCTACGCCTCGCTGATTGCCTGCGCGGTGCTGCTGGGCCTTGCCAACAGCGTCTACCATCCCGCTGACTACGCCATCCTGGCCGAGCATATGGACGAGGCGCGGATGGGCCGCGCCTTCTCGATCCATACCTTTGCCGGCTATCTCGGCGGCGCGCTGGCACCGGCGATCGTTGCGGCCCTCATCGCCATCTCTGGCGGGACAGGCGCCATCATCGCTTCGGGCGCAATCGGCGTGCTGGTGGCGCTGCTGCTGGTCGTCATGAACATTCCCGATGCCGGCGCCCACAAGAAAAAGCCGGGCAGCGAGAACGCGCCGAAGCAGGCGGTGATCACGCCGGCGCTGATCACGCTCACCATGCTGTTCATGCTGCTCAGCCTCTCGGTCGCCGGCATCAACAATTTCGGCGTGGTCGCACTGATGAGCGGCTATGGCGCGACCTATTCCATCGCCAACGTCGCGCTGACGGCGTTCCTCGGCGCCAGCGCCGTGGGCGTGCTCGCGGGCGGCTTCCTCGCCGATTACACCGAGCGCCATGGCTATGTCGCAGCCGCCTGCTTTGCGGCGAATGCGGCGATCGTGCTGCTGATCGCGCTGGTGACGCTGCCGGGCTGGGCTTTGACCGTCACGATGGCGACCGCGGGCTTCCTCTCCGGCGTGATCGCGCCGTCGCGGGACATGCTGGTGCGCAACGCCGCGCCTCCCGGCGCAGCGGGGCGCGCCTTCGGGATCGTCTCCACCGGCTTCAATCTCGGCGGCATCGTCTCACCGCTGCTGTTCGGCTGGATCATGGACCAGAGCGCGCCGCACTGGGTGTTCGGGGCGTCGGTGATCTTCATGCTGGCCACGGTGGTGCTGTCGCCGTTCACGGAGCGGAAGCCGCAAGGCAAGGCTTGAGCTACAAATTCAACTGTCGTCCCTGCGAAAGCAGGGACCCATAACCCCAGGGAGAAATTGCGGCGCGAGACTGGTCACCAAGAGTCTTCGCCAAATAGCTCCCTGTGGTTATGGGTCCCGGATCTTCGCTTCGCTCGTCCGGGACGACGAGCCGTTAAAGCCAAAACACAACAAAACAAAACGGGAAGAAACACCATGAGCACCCCTGATCTCGTGATCCGCGGCGGCACTGTCGCGGACGGTCGCGGCGGCGAGCTGTTCGAGGCGGACGTCGCCATCACCGGCGGCAAGATCAGCGAGGTCGGCAAGGTCTCTGCCAAAGGCAACGAGGAGATCGACGCACGCGGGAAACTCGTGACGCCGGGCTTCGTCGACGTGCACACGCATTACGACGGCCAGGTCACCTGGAGCCAGGACATCACGCCGTCGTCGCAGAACGGCGTCACCACCGCGATCATGGGCAATTGCGGCGTCGGCTTCGCGCCGTGCAAGCCCGCCGACCACACCCGCCTGATCCAGCTCATGGAAGGCGTCGAGGACATTCCCGAGCCTGTCCTGAGCGCCGGCATCCCCTGGGCCTGGGAGAGCTTTCCGGATTACATGAACTGGCTGTCCCGGCGCGATTTCGACATCGACGTCGGCGCGCAGCTGCCGCACGCGGCGCTACGCGTCTATGTCATGGGCGAGCGCGGCGCGCGCCGCGATCCCTCCACAGCCGAAGACAACGCGGCGATGGCGAAGCTCGCGGGCGAAGCCGTACGTTCCGGCGCGCTCGGCTTCTCGACCTCGCGCACGCTCAACCATCGCACCTCGACAGGCGATTTCACGCCGACGCTGAAGGCGGGTGAGGACGAACTCACCGCCATTGCCGGCGCGATGCACAGCCAGGGCCGCAGCGTGCTGCAATTCGTGCTGGACTTGTCGACCCTCCACGAAGATCTGCCGATGATGCTGCGGGTGGCGGATGCCACAAAATGCCCGATCTCGTTCTCGATCACGCAGAACGACAAGGCGCCAAACCGCTGGCGCCAGACGCTGGACGAGATCAATGCAGCCGCGAAGCGCGGCCTCTCCATCACCGCGCAGATTGCGGCACGCCCGGTCGGGCTCTTGCTTGGTCTCGAGCTGTCGCGAAACCCGTTCCAGACCCATCCGAGCTACAAGGCGATCGCGCACCTGCCGCTGAAGGAGCGGCTGGCGGCGCTGCATCAGCCGGAGGTGCGCAAAGCCATCTTGAGCGAGACGGCGACCGCGACCGACGACCCGCTGTTCTTCCGGCCCAACTACGACAAGATGTTTTTGCTCGGCGATCCCCCGGATTACGAGCAGCCGCCGGAGAACGCGCTGGGCCCGCAGGCGCGCAAACAGGGCCGCCAGCCGGAGGAGCTCGCCTACGACGCGATGCTGTCGGACGAGGGCCGCGGCATGCTCTACGTACCGTTCCTCAACTATGCCGACGGCAATCTCGACGCGACGCGCGAGATGCTGATCGATCCGCAATCGGTGCCGGGCCTGTCCGACGGCGGCGCCCATTGCGGCATCATCTGCGATGCCAGCTTCCCGACCTATCTGCTGACGCACTGGACGCGCGACCGCAAGCGCGGCGAGAAGCTGACGATCCCCTTCGTGGTCGCCGCACAGTCGCGCAAGACCGCGCTGTCGGTCGGCCTCACCGATCGCGGGCTGATCGCGCCGGGCTACAAGGCGGATGTGAACGTGATCGACTACGACCGCCTGCATCTGCATCCGCCGAAGGTGCATTACGATCTGCCGGTCGGTGGTCGCAGGCTGTTGCAGGACGTCGACGGCTATGAGGCGACGATCGTGTCGGGTGTCGTGACGCGGCGGCAGGGTGAAGCGACGGGACGCCGGCCGGGCAAGCTGATTCGGGGCGCGCAGGGGATGGCGAGCTAGCAGACACTGCGCCTGAGGCGCGAAGCCCGCGCCTCAGTCTCGCTGTCGTCCCTGCGAACGCGGGGACCCATACCCACAGGGAGAGGTGTGGCGCGAACCCACCAACTCCGAGTCTTCGTCCAACCACGGCCTGTGGCTATCGTGACGAGCGCAGGCGCTCGCACGGCGGTCCCGGATCGGCGCTCCGCTTGTCCGGGACGACAGTGTTGGTGGGGTTAGCAGTTCGCCTCTTACGTCGGCGACACCGCGCCCTTCAGAGGAGCGGCCTGCGGAGCGGCACCGCGCGTCAGCCTGGCCTTTTCCGTGTTCGGCCAGAGCAGCAGCAGGCCGATGACACCGGAGCCGACCATGACCACCGCGTTGATGGTGAAGCCGGTCAGGTAGCCGTCGAGCATGGCGCCGGCGCGCTGGATCACGGTGCCCATCACCATCGGCGCGATGATGCCCGAGAGCGTATAGAGCGCACCGTAGATCGCGAGGACCGCGCCGCGCTGCGACGCCGGCGTGAACTCACCGAGCATCGGCGGGCAGACGACATAGATGGCGCCGCACAGGCCGGAGCCGACGACGAGCAGCGCGATCTGGAGACCAGCGCCGGTGACATGCGGCATCATCGCCAGGATCAGGCCGCCGATGATCAGCGGCACCGAGCCGAGCACGCCGCGCGAGATGCGCGTGGTGTAGCCGCGCGCGTTCATGACCTGCGAGATCCAGCCGGTGAGGATGACGACGGTTGCCCCGAACACCCAGGGCAGGATCGAGATGAAGCCGGCCTGACTTTGCGAGAAGCCAAGGCCCTTCACAATGAACGGCGTGAACCAGGTGAGGCCGAGCGACAGCGCCCAATAGGCGCCGAAGGTCGCGATCACGCAGCCGACGAAGGTGCGCGAGGTCAGAAGGTGCAAATAGGGAATTTTCGCTTCGGTCACGGCGAGGACCTGCGTGTCCTCCAGCGGGCCTTCCTTGCCGAAGGTGAGCCAGGCGCAGACCCACATCAGACCGACGACACCGAGCGCGCCGAAGGCATAATGCCAGGAATGATTGACGATGACCCAGTTCAGCGCCGGCACCGCGAGAATGACACCGAAGGCCGAGCCCTGCGACAGGATCGCGGTCGGCAGCGTGCGCTTCTCATCCGGGAACCATTTGTAGATCGCGTGCGCCGCGACCGAGAAGGCCGGGCCTTCGCCGGCGCCCAGCACGATGCGGCAGATCAGGAGCGTGGTGAACGAGACGGTGCCGACCATCGGAAACTGCGCCAGCGCCCAGATCACCGCCAGCGTCAGCAGCACCCAGCGCGTCGGCACCTTGTTGACGATGAAGCCGACCACGATGGCCGAGATCGAGAACAGGAAGAAGAACGAGGAGCCTAGCAGGCCGAACTGCTCGGCGCTGAGCTTCATGTCGGTCATGATCGGCACGCCGGCGAGTCCGACGACGATCTTGTCCGCGAAATTCACGACCATGAAGAGAAAGAGGAGAAAAGTGACGGTCCAGGCGCCCTTCGGCGTTGCCTTGGAATCCCCTGCCGTCTTACCCGCCGCGGACGGCGTTCCCTGAGCGCTCATCATTCTCCCCGTATGTCTTTATTGTCGGCACTTTTTGATTTGGCCGTTTTGGGAGCTAACAACGGCTTCAGGGCCAACGCAACCCCGGCATTTCCACGGCAAGTGTGCTACGCAGCATTGAGTTAATTCCGTCCGGCGCATTGACCTTGCTGAGCATCCGAAACCTCTCAAAGACCTTCTCCTCGGCCGGCGAGCCGGTCCATGTGCTGCGCGGCGTCGACCTTGACCTCAAGGCCGGCGAACGCGTCGCGCTGACAGGCGAATCCGGCAGCGGCAAGAGCACGCTGCTGCACCTGATCGCGGGGCTCGATGCCGCCGACGACGGCTCGATCCGGCTGGAGGACACCGAGGTCACCAAGCTCTCCGATGCGGGGCGCGCGGGGCTGCGGCGCGACCGGATCGGCCTCGTATTCCAGCAGTTCAACCTGATCCCGAGCCT
This sequence comes from Bradyrhizobium sp. CCGB20, assembly GCF_024199855.1. Taxonomy (NCBI): domain Bacteria; kingdom Pseudomonadati; phylum Pseudomonadota; class Alphaproteobacteria; order Hyphomicrobiales; family Nitrobacteraceae; genus Bradyrhizobium; species Bradyrhizobium sp. CCGB20. The sequence continues at coordinate 9,037,076 of NZ_JANADN010000001.1, forward strand.
GTCGGTGGCGGACAATCTCGTCTTCCAGGCGCGGATCGCCGGCCGGCATGATGCGGCCTGGACAAAAGAGCTGGTCGAGCGGCTCGGGCTCGACGGCCTGCTCAAGCGTTATCCAGAGCAATTATCAGGCGGCCAGCAGCAGCGGGTCGCGATCGGCCGGGCGCTGGCGACAAAGCCGTCGCTGCTGCTCGCCGACGAGCCGACCGGCAATCTGGATGAAGCGACCGCCGACGGCGTGCTGGCGCTGACGCGCGATCTCGTCAGGCGCACCGGCTGCGGCTTCCTGATGGTGACGCACAGCCTGCATCTGGCCGGCACGCTCGACCGCCACCTCACCTTGCATGCGGGGCGGATCGCATGAGGCGCGCGCTGTGGATCCTCGCGGTGCTCCTGAGCCACTGGCGGCGGCACAAGATGCAGTTCGCGACGCTGCTGATCGGCCTGATCGCGGCAACCGCATTGTGGAGCGGCGTGCAGGCCATCAACCAGCAGGCCCGCAATGCCTATGACCGCGCCGCGGCGACATTTGGCGGCGTGCGGACGGCGACGCTGGTCGCGCCCGACGCGGCGACCTTTTCGCAAGGCCTGTTCGTCAAGCTTCGCCGCGCGGGCTGGCCGGTCTCGCCGGTGCTGGAGGGCCGCGTCCAGGTCAACGGGCGTTCGGTGCGGCTGCTCGGCATCGAGCCGGTGACGATGCCGGCGGACGTCGGCAACGCCCCGCGCCTCGGTGCCTCGGACCTGAGCAGTTTTGTTGCGCCTCCGGGCCAGACGCTGGTGGCGCGCGAAACGCTCGCTGACATGCAGGAACAGGAGGGCGCGGCACCGCCGATCAGCAGCGGCGCGAAACTGCCGCCGCTGCGCGTGCTGCCGCAGCTCGTGCCCGACGTTCTGGTCGTGGACATCGGCGTGGCGCAGCGGCTGCTCAACAAGCCGGATCAGGTGTCGCGGCTGCTGATCGGCAAAGCGAAGGGCAGGCCGGCGCCGCTGGCCAGCATCGTCGGCGGGCAGTTGCAGCGGGTCGAGCCGAATGCGGAGACGGAGCTGGAGCGCCTCACCGATAGCTTCCATCTCAACCTCACGGCCTTCGGCCTGCTGTCGTTCTTCGTCGGCCTCTTCATCGTCAACTCGGCCGTCGGCCTCGCCTTCGAGCAGCGGCTGCCGATGCTGCGGACCTTGCGGGCCTGCGGTGCCTCGGCGCGGCTGGTCAACACGGTGCTGGTGATCGAGCTGGTGGCGCTGGCGCTGGCCGCAGGATTGATCGGGCTCGTCTGCGGCTATTTCATCGCGGCCGCGCTGCTACCCGACGTCGCGGCCTCGCTGCGCGGGCTCTATGGCGCGCAGATCCCCGGGCAGCTCACGCTGCGCTCGGAGTGGTGGCTCGCCGGCATCGGCATCAGCATCGCGGGCGCGCTGGTGGCGGCGGCGACCAGCCTGATCAAGGCCATCAGGATGCCGGTGCTGGCGACCGCGCAACCGCGCGCCTGGCAGCAGCGGCAGCGGCGCTGGCTGATCCTGCAAAGCCTTGCTGCCTGCGCCGTGTTCGCGGTCGCGCTGCTGTTGCTTCACTACGGACAATCGCTGATCGCCGGCTTCGGTGTGCTCGCGGCGCTGATGCTCGGTGCGGCACTGATCCTCCCCGCCTTCCTCGAGATCATCCTGCTCATCGGCCAGCGTTGGTCGCGCGGACCGCTCGCGCTGTGGTTCTGGGCGGACAGCCGGCAACAGCTCTCGGGACTGTCGCTCGCGCTGATGGCGCTGCTGCTCGCGCTCGCCGTCAATGTCGGGGTCTCCACCATGGTGGAAACCTTCAGCCGCACCTTCCTCGGCTGGCTCAACGGGCGGCTTGCAGCCGACGTCTACATCAGCGCCTCCGACAATTCGCAAGGCGTTGCGATCCGCAACTGGCTGAAGGAGCGCAGCGACGTGCAGGCGATCCTGTCGGGCGCGCGCGCCGAGGCGCAGGTCCAGGGCCAGCCGGTGGAATTGCTCGGCCTGCCCGATCACGTGCTCTATCGCGAGCGTTGGCCGCTGCTGGAGACCGCGCCGCGGGCGTGGACCCGGCTCGTGCCGGGCAATGCCGCCTTCATCAGCGAGCAGTTGAGCCGCCGCCTCAATGTCCGCGTCGGCGATGTCATCGAGGTGCCGGCGCCCGGCGGGACCTGGGAGCTCGATATCGTCGGCATCTATGCCGATTACGGCAATCCCAAGGGGCAGCTCGCGGTGAACGTCGCGGCGCTGATCCGGCACTTTCCGCAGACGCCGCAGACACGGATCGGGCTGATCGTCGCGAAGCAGGATATCCCAGGCTTGATCGCGGCCTTGCAGAAGCAGTTTGCGCTCGATGATCGCAGCGTTGCCGACCAGGCGACGGTGAAGGCGGAATCGATCCGCATCTTCAACCGCACCTTCGCGGTGACATCGGCGCTGAATGCGTTCACGCTCGGCGTCGCCGGCATCGCGCTTCTGACCAGTCTCCTGACGCTGGCGAATTCCCGCCTGCCGCAGCTTGCGCCGCTGTGGGCGATCGGCCTCACGCGCCCGCGCCTTGCCGCGATCGAATTGACCAAGACGCTCTCCGTTGCGCTGTTCACGTCCCTGCTGGCCGTGCCGCTTGGCCTGTTGGTAGCGTGGTGCCTGATCGCCATCGTCAACGTGAAGGCGTTCGGCTGGCGGCTGCCGTTCCACGTCTTTCCGCTGCAACTGGTGGAGCTGGTTGCGGTGGCGCTGATCGCGTCGCTGCTTGCCGCATTGCTGCCGATGGCGCGGCTGGCGCGGATGCAGCCGGCGAGCCTCGTCAAGGTGTTTGCCAATGAGCGCTGAGACGATATCGCGGCGCGTGTTCGCCGGCGGCATCGCCGCACTAGCGCTTGCACGCCGCGCCGGCGCACAAGGCTATGCCGGGCTCGGCGAGACCGCCGACGGTTTTGCGAAGGTCACACCGGGGAAGACGTTCAGCTTCCCCGCCGATCACGGGCAGCATCCGGAGTTTCGCATCGAATGGTGGTATCTCACGGCGAATCTCACCGACAGCAGCGGCGCGGCTTGCGGGCTGCAATGGACACTGTTCCGCCAGGCGGCGCGGCCGGGCCCGCAAGGCGAAGGCTGGGCCAATCAGCAGATCTGGATGGCGCATGCGGCGGTGACGCGCACCGATACACACCGCTTCAACGAGGTGTTTTCGCGCGGCGGGATCGGGCAGGCCGGCGTCACGGCAAAGCCGTTCGCGGCCTGGATCGACGATTGGGAGATGAAGGGTTTTGAACACACCGACGATCGCTCCCTGGCGCCACTGACGCTGAAGGCCTCCGGGACAGACTTCAGCTACGCGCTGACGCTGGAGGCCGACCGTCCGGTGGTGTTACAGGGCGATGGCGGCTACAGCCGCAAGTCCGAGCGCGGACAAGCGTCCTACTATTACAGCCAGCCATTCTATCGCGCGCGCGGCAACCTCACGATCGACGGCAAATCCGTCGATGTCTCCGGCCAGGCCTGGATGGACCGCGAGTGGAGCAGCCAGCCGCTCGATGCCGACCAGACCGGCTGGGATTGGCTGTCGCTGCATCTTTCATCCGGCGACAAGCTGATGCTGTACCGGCTGCGGCAGAAGGACGGCAAGGAGTATCCGTTCGGCAACTGGATCAGCGCCGCGGGCGACACGCAGATGATCGCGGGTGGCGATATCCAGATGGTTCCGAAGGCGACCGCCGAGATCGCGGGACGCAAGCTGCCGTTGGAATGGCAGATCGCGATCCCCTCACGATCGTTCTCGATTGCCTGCAAGCCGCTCAATCCAAAGGCCTGGATGGGGACCGGCTTCTCCTATTGGGAAGGGCCGATCAGCTTTGCCGGCACGCATGACGGCGTTGGCTATCTCGAGCTGACCGGCTATTGAAGCCCGACCTGCGTAGATTCTGGTTTTGACGCGTTTTGCTTGCGCGAACCGGCGTCCACTTCGCTCGAAAACGCTTGAGGGAAATCAGCAATGTATCATCTCACCGCCCTCGTCACGCTGCTGGCGATCGCATTTTATTTCTTCACCAGCATCAACGTCTCGCGGGCGCGGACGAGCACCGGCATCAAGGTTCCGGCAACGTCGGGCCATCCGGATTTCGAGCGTGCCTTTCGCATCCAGATGAACACGCTGGAATGGATGCCGATCTTCCTGCCGTCGCTCTGGCTGTTCGCAGTCTATATCGGCGACGCCATCGCGGCCGGGATCGGCGCGGTCTGGATCATCGGCCGCATCGTCTATTTCATCGGCTATTCGAAAGCGGCGGCCAAGCGCGGCCCCGGCTTCGCGATCCAGGTCCTCGCCGCGTTCGCGCTGTGGGTCGGCGCGCTGGGGGCTGTGGTGCTGCGGATGGTGTAAAGGGAAGAATTGTAAGCCGTCATTCCGGGGCGGCGCGCCAGCGCCGAACCCGGAATCTCGAGATTCTCAGGTGCGCAATTGCGCACCATAGTTCGATGCTTCGCATCGCCCCGGAATGACGCTACGCGTCACTTCGTCAGCGGGCAGCCGCTGTCCTTGGCGGCGAAGAACGCCTTCTCGCCGGGGACGGTGGCGAGCAGCTTGTAATAGTCCCACGGCTTCTTCGATTCCGACGGCTTCTTGACCTCGAACAGATACATGTCGTGGACCATGCGGCCGTTCTCCAGCACCTTGCCGCCCTGCGCAAAATCGTCGTCGACCGGAAGCTCCTTCAGCTTCTTGGCGACTGCGTCCGGATCCTTGGTGCCGGCGGCCTTGACCGCCTTGAGATAGCTGATCGTCGCCGAATAGGTGCCGGCCTGGATCATGTTCGGCATCCGGTTGGTGCGCTTGAAGAAGCGTTCGCCGAAATGGCGGGTGCGGTCGTTGAGATCCCAGTAATAGCCCTCGGTCAGCACCAGGCCTTGCGCGGCCTGAAGGCCGAGGCCGTTCACCTCCGCGAGCGTCATCAGGAGGCCGGCGAGCTTCTGGCCGCCCGAGACGATGCCGAACTCGGCCGCCTGCTTGATCGAATTGGTGGTGTCGAGGCCGGCATTGGCGAGGCCGACGATCTTCGCCTTCGAGCTCTGCGCCTGGAGCAGGAAGGAGGAGAAGTCAGAGGAGTTGAGCGGCACGCGCACCGAGCCGACCACCTTGCCGCCATTGGCGGTGACGATCTCGCTGGTGTCCTTTTCCAGCGCGTAGCCGAAGGCGTAATCGGCAGTGAGGAAGAACCAGGTATCGCCGCCGGCCTTGGTCAACGCACCGCCGGTGCCGACGCCGAGCGCGCGGGTGTCGTAAGCCCAGTGGAAGCCGTAGGGCTGGCAGGCATCGCCGGTGAGGCGCGAGGTCGCGGCGCCGACGACGATGTCGATCTTCTTCTTTTCCTTGGAGAGCTCGTGGATCGCGAGCGCGACCGAGGAGGTCGTCAGCTCGGTGATCATGTCGACATTCTCGACGTCGTACCAGCGCCGCGCGATCGAGGCGGCGAGATCCGGCTTGTTCTGGTGATCGGCCGTGACCATCTCGATCTTCTGGCCCAGCACTTCGCCGCCGAAATCCTCGATCGCCATCTTGGCGGCTTCGACCGAGTATTTTCCGCCGTAATCGGCATAGACGCCGGACTGGTCGTTGAGGATGCCGATCTTGACGCCCTGCGCGAAGGCCGGCGCAGCCAGCAACAGGGCAGACGTTGCGACAGCGGCCAAAAGTGCTGATTTCATGTGTTAGCTCCCAGCAGTATTCTGTTTTGAAATCGCGCGGATACTAGTGAAGAACACCGGCGATGCCCATCCATTTCGGCGTAGGCCGTTAGTATGGGCGGGAGGCATGGGAAGCTTTGCACCCAACAACCGGTGTCGTCCCGGACAAACGAAGCGAAGCGGAGTGCAGATCCGGGACCCATAACCACAGGGAGAGGTTTGGCGAAGACTCGTGGTTGCCCCTTTGCCCCACACACCCCCCTGGGGTTATGGGTCCCCGCTTTCGCGGGGACAACACTGTGATTGAGGACGCACCGGTGGCCGCCTGACCGTCAGGCCACCGCCTCCGGCTTCTTGTCGCGCCGCCCTTCCGCCAGGTTCCGCACCACCACATAGAAGATCGGGGTGAACAGCAGCCCGAACAGGGTGACGCCGATCATGCCGAAGAACACGGCAACACCGACCGCCTGCCGCATCTCCGAGCCGGAGCCGCTCGAGATCACCAGCGGCAGCACGCCGAGGATGAAGGCGAAGGAGGTCATCAGGATCGGCCGCAGTCGCAGGCGGCAGGCGTCGATCACCGCCTCCAGCCGCGGCTTGCCCTCGTTCTCGATGTCGCGCGCGAATTCGACGATCAGGATCGCGTTCTTTGCCGCCAGCCCCACCAGCACGACGAAGCCGATTTGGGTGAGGATGTTGACGTCCTGGCCCATGATGCGCACGCCGATGGTGGCAGCGAGCAGGCACATCGGCACGATCAGGATCACCGCGAACGGCAGGGTCCAGCTGCCATACTGCGCAGCGAGCACGAGATAGACGAACAGCACGCAGATCGGGAACACGTAGAGACCGGCATTGCCGCCGGTGACCTGCTGATAGGACAGGTCGGTCCATTCGAAGGTGAAGCCGCTCGGCAGAGTGTCGTCCGCGAGCTTCTTGATCGTGTTGAGCGCGGTGGTCGAGCTGGTGCCCGGCGCCGGCTCGCCCTGCAATTCGGACGCCGCATAGAGATTGTAGCGCGCGACGCGGTCGGGGCCAGAGACATCCTTGAACTCGACCACGCTGCCCAGCATCACCATGTCGCCGGAGGCGTTGCGCGTGCGCAGGCGTGAGAGGTCGCTTGGCTCCTTGCGGAACGGGAAGTCCGCTTGCGCGGTGACGTGATAGGTGCGGCCGAACAGGTTGAAGTCGTTGACATAGGTCGATCCGAAATAGGTCTGGATCGTGTCGTTGATGCTGGCGATGGGTACGCCGAGTTTTTGCGCCTTGGTGCGATCGATGTCGACGAAGAGCTGCGGCGTGTTGGCCGAGAACGGCGAGAACACCGTGGGACCGAGCAGCGAAGGCGATTTGCGCGCCGCTGCGACAAGCTCGTCGGTGGCTGCGGCGAGCAGCTCCGGCCCGCGGCCCTGGCGGTCCTGGATGCGGATGGTGAAGCCGCCGCCGGTGCCGATGCCGGGCACGGCTGGCGGCGGAATGACGATGATGAACGCGCCCTGGAGCACGGAGAGCCGCTTGCGCAGCTCGGCCGTGATGGCGTTCGCCGTCAGCCCCTTCTTCAGGCGCACCTCGGGTTCATCGAACACCGGAAACAGTGCGGCCGCGTTGCCGGCCTGCGTCCGCGTCGCGCCGGAGAAGCCCGCGAAAGCGGCAACACGGACGATGCCCGGCGTATCCAGCGAGATCCGCTCGATCTCGCGGACGATCTCCGTGGTCCGCGCCAGCGACGCCGCGCCCGGCAATTGCACGGAGATGATGACGTAGCCGCGGTCCTGCGCCGGAATAAAGCCTTGCGACGTGGTCCCGATCAGCCAGCCGGCACTGCCGATCAGCACAATATAGATCAGGATCATCACCACCGAATGCCGGATCACGAAATTGGCGAGGCCGGCATAGCCATGCGCGAGCCGGTCGAACACGCGATTGAACACGCCAGTGAAAGCGTTCCAACCGCGCGCAATGACGTTCCAGGCAGCCGGCGGTCGTTTCTCCTCGTGCGGTGTGAGGATCAGCGAGGCCAGCGCCGGCGACAGCGTCAGCGAGCAGAAGCAGGAGATCGCGGTCGCCACCGCAATGGTGACGGCAAATTGCTGGAAGAACTGCCCGGAGATGCCGCCGAGGAATGCGGTGGGGACGAACACCGCGCACAGCACCAGCGCGATCGAGACCAGGGCGCCGCCGACCTCCTCCATGGTTTTCAGCGCCGCGTCGCGCCGACTCATGCCGTGCTCGAGATGCCGCTCGACATTCTCGACCACCACGATGGCGTCGTCGACCACGATGCCGACCGCGAGCACGAGGCCGAACAGCGTGAGATTGTTGATGGAGAAGCCGAGCGCCGCCATCACCGCGAAGGTGCCGACCAGCGAAACCGGGATCGCGATGATCGGAATGATCGCGGGTCGCCAGCCCTGGAGGAACACCAACACCACGATGACCACGAGCAGCATGGCCTCATAGATGGTCTTGATCAGCTCGTGGACGGACTGCGCGATGAACTCGGTCGGGTTGTAGCCGATGTTGTAGTCGAGGCCCTTGGGAAAGACCTCCTTGAGCTTCACCATCGTGTCGGAGATGTTCTTTGCCGTCGCGAGCGCGTTCGATCCCGGCCGCTGGGTCACCAGCATGGCCACCGCCGATTTGCGCAACAGGAAGCTGTTGGTGCTGTAGGCGAGCGCCCCGAGCTCGATGCGGGCGACGTCGCGCAGGCGCACGGTGCGGCCGTCGGAGCCGGCCTTGATCAGGATGTCCTCGAACTGCTTCTGGTCCTTCAACCGGCCGGTAAAGGTGAGGTTCGGCTGGAAGGCGCGGTCGGCGATCGGCGGTTCGGCGATCTGGCCGCCCGCGATCTGCACGTTCTGCGCACGGATCGCGGCCAGGACTTCGGTCGAGGTCAGGCCGAGATTGGCGATTCGATCCGGGTCGAGCCAGAGCCGCATCGAATAGTCGCGCGCGCCGAAGATCTGGATGTCGCCGACGCCGTCGATCCGGAGCAGCTGGTCGCGGACCTGGAGCAACGCGTAGTTGGAGATGTAGAGCTGGTCGAAGGTGTCGTCGGGCGACAGCATGAACACGACCATCAGGATGTCGGGCGAGTTCTTGCGTGTGGTGACGCCGTTGCGCTGAACCTCTTCAGGCAGACGCGGCTGCGCGATCGCGACGCGGTTCTGCACCAGCACCTGGGCCTTGTCGAGATCGGTGCCGAGCTTGAAGGTGACGGTGATGGTGAGCTGGCCGTTCGAGGTCGCCTGGCTGTAGAGATACAGCATGTCCTCGACGCCGTTGATCTCCTGCTCGATGGGAGCTGCGACCGTGTCGGACACGGTTTGCGCGGAGGCGCCGGGATATTGCGTGGTGACCACGACGGTCGGCGGCACCACTTGCGGATATTCGGAGACGGGCAGCGTCGTATAGGCGAGCGCGCCGACGATCAGCAGCACGATCGACAGCACCATCGCCAGGATGGGCTGGTTGATGGAGAGACGGCCAAGGTTCATGACTTGTCACCGGGCTTGCCACCGGCCGGCGCGGGTGCGGGAGACGGGGCGACCTTGGCGCCGACGCGGGCGCGCTGGATGCCGTTGACGATGACGCGGTCCTCCGCCTTCAGCCCCTCGCGAATCACGCGCAGGCCGTCGTCGAGCGGACCCAGCACCACGGGGCGCGCCTCGACGGTGTCGTCCGGCTTCACGACGAACACGATCTTACGGGACTGGTCGGTCGCGACCGCGACGTCGGGAATCAGCAGCGCCTCGTAGGGCGCGCTGCCGATCAGGCGGACGCGGCCGAACTGGCCCGGCAGGATCGAGAGATCGGTGTTCTTGATCACGGCGCGGCTGCGCAGCGTGCCGGTGGAGACATCGAGGCGGTTGTCGAGGAAGTTGATGGTGCCCTCATGCGACGGCTTGGTCTCGCCGGCGAGCGTCACCTGCACCGGATTCGCGGTGTCGCGCGAGCTCGGGCGGCGGCCTTCGAACCACAGCTTGCTGTATTTGATGAAGGTCGCCTCATCCATGTCGAAATAGACGTAGATCGGGTCGAGCGTCACGATCGAGGTCAGTAGCGTCGAAGCGCCGTTGTCGCTGCCCTGCACGAGATTGCCGGGGCTGACGAGATGGCGGCTGACCCGGCCGGTGATCGGTGCGGTCACATGCGTGAACTCGATGTTGAGCCGGGCGGCCTTCAGCGCACCTGAGGCCTGCGTCTCCGCGGCGTGCGCAGCCTGCAAGGCCTGGCGGCGCTGGTCGACGGCCTGCTCGGAGACCGCGCTGGTCTGGACCAGGTTCAGGCCACGGTCGAGCTCGCGCTTGGCAAGCTCCACCTTGGCACGCGCGTCGGACAACTGGCCGTCGGCCTGCTCGGCGACTGCCTCGAACGGGCGCGGGTCGATGACGTAGAGCAGGTCGCCCTGACGCACGATCGCGCCGTCCTGGAATTCGACGGAGTTGACGAAGCCGCCGACACGGGGGCGCACCTGCACCTCCTCGACCGCCTCGAAGCGGCCGGTGAACTCGTCCCAATCGGTGACGGTGCGCTTGACCGGCTGGGCGACGGTAACCGGCGCAGGCGGCGGAGCGCCCGCCTGCGAGGCGGGCCTGTCGCAACCGGTAAGAGCTATTGCCGCGGCGAGGAGACCGGCAATTGCGAAAGGTCGCGATCGAACGAAATCGTGCTTTTTGACAAGTGGCTCGCTTCCGTCCAGTCCAGTCATCCCAGGTCCTCGCATCAAAGCCGCGGAAAAAGCAGGGTACGCGTCGCCCCGCGGGCGCCACAGGATGGGCGGCGATAATGAAATCTTCAAGACCAATACACGCGCATTGCCCGAACGGATGCCCTGGCCGGATGGCGGGTTGACAACGGAGAGAGATAGGCACGCACGCGGCGGTTGGTGCGCGGGACGCGAATAGACTTATTCGCCGTGCTCATGAATGGAGGGGGCTGCCTTCTTCGCCTCTCCCCGCCTGCGGGGAGAGGCCGGAGCGCATCGCAAGATGCGATCCGGGTGAGGGGGAGTCTCCGCGAGTCCCACTCTCACCTTCCTCGCAGAAAGCCCCCTCACCCCAACCCTCTCCCCGCAAGCGGGGAGAGGGAGAAGAAACGGCCAGCGTCTTCGCACATGACGGGCACGGCGGGCTCGGCTAGATTGGCGCCACAAGAACAAAGACGGATTGTCCGGGGAGGACAGGCGTGCACCAGGGACGTGTCGTTTACGGCGCGACCGAGGAGGTCGTGTTCGGCCATCCCGCGGCCGAGGCCGTCGTTGCGCAGATGGACCGGCTGGGGACGCGCCGTGCCTTCCTGATGGTCTCCGGCACGCTCAACCGGCAGACCGACGAAATCACCAAGATCAAGGAAGCACTCGGCGCCCGCTGCGCCGGCCTGTTCGATGCCATGCCGGCGCATACGCCGCGCGAGGCGGTGATCGCAGCGACTAACGCGGCGCGCGAGGCCGGCGCGGACCTGATCGTCACCGTGGGCGGCGGCTCGATCACCGACGGCGCCAAGGCGGTGCAGCTCTGCCTCGCCAACGGCATCGACGATATCGACGGCATCGAGCGCATCCGCGTCCACAAGGGCGTCGCACCCGAGATGACCGCGCCAAGCGTGCGACAGGTCAGCGTTCCGACCACGATCGCCGGCGGCGAGTTCAGCGCGATCGCGGGCGTCACCGACCGCGGCACGCATGTGAAGCAGATGCTGCGACATCCGCTCACGGTGCCGCGCGCGACCATCCTCGATCCCGCCATCACCGTGCACACGCCGGAATGGTTGTTCCTCTCCACCGGCATCCGCGCCGTCGACCATTGCGTCGAGGCGATCTGCTCGCGCGAGACGCATCCTTATGCCGACGCGCAATCGGTCAAGGGCCTCGCCATGCTCGCCGACGCGCTGCCGCGGGTGAAGGCCGACCCTGCCGACCTCGACGCCCGCATGGATGCGCAGATCGGCACCTGGCTGTCGATGGGCGCGCTCGCCGCCGGCGTGCCGATGGGTGCAAGCCACGGCATTGGCTATGTGCTGGGCGCGGCCTTCGACGTGCCGCACGGCCACACCTCCTGCATCATGCTGCCGGCGGTGATGCGCTGGAATGCGAGCGCCAATGCCGAGCGCCAGATGATCGTCGCCGCCGCGATGGGCTTTCCCGGGCACAACGCCGCCGACGTGCTCGATGCCTTCATCCGCTCGCTCGGCATGCCGCGCAGCCTCGCTGAGGTGGGCGTCTCGCCGGATAGTTTCGACGCCATCGCGGATGCTGCGATGCGCACGAACTGGATCCCACGCAATCCGCGCAAGATCGACGGCCCCGCGCAGTTGCGCGAAATCCTGTTTCTTGCCGCATAGTTCAAAGCCGGAGGACTGATGTATCCAGGTCAGCATGCCCGTCTACGCCCGCTCCAGCCGGCCTTCATCATGGCTGCGACCGGCGAGGCCGTCACCTATCGCGAGCTCGATGCGCGCAGCAACCGCCTCGCGCATCTGTTCCGCAAGCACGGCTTGAAGCGGCTCGACCACTACTCGATCTTCATGGAGAACAATTCGCACTATCTCGAAGCCTGCGGTGCGGGCGAGCGCTCGGGGATGTACTACACCTGCATCAACTCGTTCCTGACGCCGGGCGAGCTCGCCTATCTCCTGGTCAACAGCCAGTCGAAAATCCTGATCACGTCCGTTGCAAAGCTCGATATCGCGCGCGAGGCGATCAAGGCCTGTCCTGATATCAAGCTCTGCATCGTCGCCGACGGCCCTGGAGAGAGCGACCGCATCGTCGGCCTTGCCGAGGTGACCGCGGACCTGCCGACAACACCGATCGCGGATGAGTGGCTGGGCACCGCCATGCTCTACTCATCCGGCACGACCGGACGGCCGAAAGGCATCCTGCGGCCGCTGCCGGAGGAACCGCCAAAGCATAATCTGCCGCTGTTCGATTTCCTGACAAAGCTTTGGCACTACCGCGAGGGCATGGTCTATCTGTCGCCGGCGCCGCTCTATCACTCCGCGCCGCAGGCGGCCGTGAACCTCACGATCCGCATGGGCGGCACCGTGATCATCATGGAGACTTTCGATCCCGAGCGCTATCTCCAGCTCGTCGAGCAATGGGGTATCACCCACACCCAGCTGGTGCCGACGATGTTCTCGCGCCTGCTCAAGTTGCCGGAGGAGGTGCGCAGCCGCTACGACCTGTCGTCGCTCGAGATCGCGATCCACGCCGCCGCGCCCTGCCCGGCGCTGGTCAAGGACGACATGATCAAATGGTGGGGGCCGATCATCCACGAATATTACGGCGCGACCGAGGGGCTCGGCTTCACGGCGTGCAACAGCGCGGAATGGCTCGCCCATCGCGGCACCGTCGGCAAGGTGCTGCTTGGCGACCTCCACATTCTCGACGAGAACATGAAGGCGTGCCCGACCGGCACGCCGGGCCAGGTGTGGTTCAAGACGGGATCGCCGTTCGAATATTTCAACGACCCCGAGAAAACCAAAGAGGCGCGCTCGGCCGACGGCAGCATGAGCACGGTGGGCGACGTCGGCTATGTCGACGAGGATCGCTTCCTCTATCTCACCGACCGCGCCACCTTCATGATCATCTCCGGCGGGGTGAACATCTACCCGCAGGAATGCGAAAACCTGCTGATCACCCATCCGAAGGTCGCCGATGCCGCCGTGTTCGGCGTGCCCAATCCCGATCTCGGCGAAGAGGTGAAGGCGGTGGTGCAGCCGATGCCCGGCGTGGTGCCGGGGCCTGCGCTGGCCGACGAACTGATCACCTTCTGCGGCCAGTCGCTGTCGCGGCAGAAGGTGCCGCGCTCGGTCGATTTCGAGAAGGAGCTGCCGCGGCTGCCGACGGGCAAGCTGTACAAGCGGCTGCTGCGGGATCGGTATTGGGGGAACAAGTCGTCGCGGATCGTGTGAGGGGGCGCCGCTCAGCACGTTCGCACCTGCACTCTCACATGATGAGAATGTGAAACCCCTGCGGCTTTCCGTCATCCGAATTGTCGAGACGGCTATTGGCCTTGCGGGTTGCCTCGCTGCACGCGCGTCGCTATCGTCTGACAAACAGGCCGAAAAGGCCGTTGTCCAGGGAGGATGAGCATGCGGAGCGTGTGGGCGCTTGCCGTGATGGCGGCGCTATCTGTGCTGACGGCCTCAACCACCACGCTCGCCGGCGAGCCCAAGCAGGGGGGGATCCTGCGGATGTACCACCGCGACAGCCCCGGCAATGCCTCGATCCATGAAGGCGCGACCTACTCGCTCAATGTTCCCTTCATGCCTGTTTTCAACAACCTCGTCATCTACAAGCAGGACGAAGCCCAGAACAGGATGGACAACATCGTGCCCGAGCTCGCCGAGAGCTGGGCCTGGGTGAACGACAACAAGACGCTGACCTTCAAGCTGCGCCAGGGCGTGAAATGGCATGACGGCAAGCCGTTTACCTCGGCGGACGTCAAATGCACCTTCGACATGCTGATGGGCAAGTCGCAGCAGAAGTTCCGTCAGAACCCGCGCAAGACCTGGTACGAACAGGTCAACGACGTCTCCACCAACGGCGACCTCGAGGTTTCCTTCAACCTGAAGCGGCCGCAGCCGTCGCTGCTGGCGCTGCTCGCCTCCGGCTACACGCCGGTCTATCCCTGCCACGTCTCGCCCGGCGACATGCGCACGCATCCGATCGGCACCGGTCCGTTCAAGTTCGTCGAATTCAAGGCCAATGAATCGATCAAGCTGACCCGCAATCCCGACTATTGGCGCAAGGGCCGGCCCTATCTCGACGGCATCGAGTTCACCATCATTCCGAACCGCTCGACAGCGATCCTCGCCTTCGTCGCCGGCAAGTTCGACATGGCCTTCCCGACCGAAGTGAGCATTCCGCTGCTCAAAGACGTCAAATCGCAGGCGCCGAATGCGGTCTGCGTGGTCGAGCCCAACAACGTCGCGACCAACATCATCGTCAATTCGTCGGCACCGCCGTTCGACAATATCGACATCCGCCGCGCCATGGCGCTGTCGCTGGACCGCAAGGCGTTCATCTCGATCATGTTCGAGGGCCAGGGCGACATCGGCGGCACCTTGCTGCCGCAGCCGAACGGGTTGTGGGGCATGCCGAAGGAGATGCTCGAGACCATTCCGGGCTATGGCCCCGATGTGAACGCCAACCGCGAGGCAGCCAAAAAACTGATGCAAAAGGCCGGTTACGGGCCGGACAAGCACCTCGCCGTCAAGGTCTCGACCCGCAACATCCCTGTCTACCGCGATCCCGCGGTGATCCTGATCGACCAGCTCAAGAGCATCTATATCGACGGCGAGCTCGATGTCGTCGAAACCGCGAACTGGTTCCCGAAGGTCGCACGCAAGGACTACATGCTCGGGCTCAATCTGACCGGCAATGCGGTCGACGACCCCGACCAGTCGTTCTACGAGAACTATTCCTGCGGTTCCGAGCGCAATTACACCAATTACTGCAACAAGGAGATCGAGAAGCTGTTCGACGTGCAGTCGCAGGAAACCGACGTCAACAAGCGCAAGAAGCTGGTGTGGGACATCGACAAGAAGTTGCAGGAGGACGTCGCCCGCCCGATCATCTTCCACGCGCGCACCGGCTCCTGCTGGCAGCCTTACGTCAAGGGCGTGACCGTGATGTCGAACAGCTCCTATAATGGGTACCGGTACGAGGACGTCTGGATGGACAAGTAGCGCTAGCGGCTGACAGTTTCGACAGGAGGCGATGCATGTTTGCCTATCTGGTGCGGCGCCTGTTCCTGATGCTCGTGACCCTGTTCGGGATCTCGGTCGTCATCTTCTTCCTGCTGCGCATCGTGCCCGGCAACATCGTCGATATCCTGTTCGCCGCTGCCGGCTATGTCGATCCTGCCGACAAGGCCAATCTGGAGAAGGAGCTCGGCATCGACCAGCCGCTGATCGTGCAATATTGGCACTGGATCAGCGGCTTCCTGCGCGGCGATTTCGGCTACTCCTACGTCTCCGAGAAGCCCGCGCTTCAAGAGATCCTGCCGCGGATTCCGATCACCGCGCGGCTCGCCGGCCTGGCGCTGTTGTTCTCGGCCTCGATCGGCATTCCCTTGGGCGTCATCAGTGCGGTGAAGCAGGGCACGCGGCTCGACTACGCGCTCCGTGTCGTCAGCCTGAGCGGCCTGTCGCTGCCCTCGTTCTGGCTCGGCCTGCTGATCCTCACCGCCTCGGTGGCGATGTTCGGCCAGATGCCGATCTTCAATCCCAATCCACAGACCTGGCTGGAGGCGTTCGCGACCTACGCCGTTCCCGCCGCCGCGGTCGGCTTCCGCAGCGCGGCGCTGACCATGCGCATCACCCGCTCTTCGATGCTGGAGGTGCTCCGGCAGGACTATATCCGCACCGCCCGCGCCAAGGGCGCATCGGATGCGGCGGTGAACTATCATCACGCGCTGAAGAACGCGATCCTGCCCGTCATCACCGTGATCGGCATCGAGGCGGCGTTCCTGATCGGCGGCCTGATCGTCACCGAGACCGTGTTCAACATCCCCGGCGTCGCCCGCTTCCTGGTCGAGGCGATCCGCTGGCGCGACTATCCGATCGTGCAGAACCTCGTGATGCTGATTGCGGTCGTGGTGGTGAGCGCGAATTTCATCGTCGACATGCTCTACGCCGTGTTCGATCCACGTATCAGGTACACGGATTAGGAGATCAGCTTGGCTGCGATCGACTTCGACGTTGAACTGAGGCGCGCCGGGGCCCATGCGACCGGCGGCTGGCGGCGCGTGCTGTTCCTGGCGCAACGGCACGTGCTGGGTGCGGCCGGGCTCGTCATCATGACGGTGTTCGTGCTCACGGCCATCTTCGCCGACTTCATCGCGCGCTATGATCCCCTCACGGTCGATGCCGCACGTGCCCTGGCCCGCCCGAGCTGGGCGCACTGGATGGGCACCGATTCCTTCGGTCGCGACGTGTTCAGCCGGATCATCCACGGCGCGCGGATCTCGCTCGCGGTCGGCATCGGCTCGACCGCGCTCGGCGGCGCGATCGGCGTGATCGTCGGCCTGACCTCCGGCTATCTCTCCGGCTGGGTCGACCTCGTGTTCCAGCGCGTCTCCGACGTTCTCCAGGCCTTGCCGCTGCTGGTTCTGGCCCTGATCATGACGGCCGCGCTCGGCCCGTCGCTGCCGAACGTCATCATCGCCATCGCGATCCCGCTGATCCCGACCGTGTCGCGCGTCATCCGCGCCAACACGCTGGCGCTGCGCGAGCAACCCTTCGTCGAGGCCGCCAAGTCGATCGGCATGAGCGAGGTGCGCATCGCGCTCCGCCACGTGCTGCCGAACACGCTGGCGCCGCTGATCGTGCTCGCGACAGCCCAGCTCGGCTCGACCATCCTCACCGAGGCCTCGCTCTCCTTCCTCGGCCTCGGCATTCCCGAGCCTTATCCGTCCTGGGGTCGCATGCTGTC
This sequence comes from Bradyrhizobium sp. CCGB20, assembly GCF_024199855.1. Classification (NCBI taxonomy): domain Bacteria; kingdom Pseudomonadati; phylum Pseudomonadota; class Alphaproteobacteria; order Hyphomicrobiales; family Nitrobacteraceae; genus Bradyrhizobium; species Bradyrhizobium sp. CCGB20. The sequence continues at coordinate 9,054,183 of NZ_JANADN010000001.1, forward strand.
GGAGTCCGCCGCCGAATATGTCCGCACGGCGCCGTGGCTGGTGATCTTTCCGGGCATCGCCATCAGTCTCGCCGTGTTCGGCGCCAATCTGTTCGGCGACGCCCTGCGCGACATCCTCGATCCCCGGCAGCGCGGCTGATGGCAAAACAATCCGATCTCGTGCTCGATGTGAAGAACCTGAAGACGGTGTTCTTCACGAACTCCGGCCTGTTCAAGGCCGTCGACGATATCTCCTTCACCGTAAAGCGCGGCGAGACGCTGGCGATCGTCGGCGAATCCGGCTGCGGCAAGAGCGTCACCGCCCTGTCGCTGATGCGGCTGGTGCCCGATCCGCCCGGCCGCATCGTCGGCGGCTCGGTCTCGCTTGAAGGCACCGATTTGCTGGCGCTGAATGAAGCGCAGATGCGCGCAGTCAGGGGCAACCGCATCTCGATGATCTTCCAGGAGCCGATGACCTCGCTCAATCCGGTGATGCGGATCGGCGACCAGATCGTCGAAGCCGTCCGGCTGCACCGGCACATCTCGGCCAGGGAGGCACATGACATCGCGGTCGAGATGCTGCGGCTGGTGCGCATCCCCGAGCCGGCCCGGCGTGCAAGGGAATATCCGCATCAGCTCTCCGGCGGCATGCGCCAGCGCGCGATGATCGCGATGGCGCTGGCGTGCCGGCCGGCGCTCTTGATCGCTGACGAGCCGACCACCGCGCTCGACGTCACCATCCAGGCGCAGATCCTGGCGCTGATCCTCGACCTCCAGAAGGAGCTCGGCACCGGCCTCGTGCTGATCACGCATGATCTCGGCGTCGTGGCGCAGACCGCGCAGCGCGTGATCGTGATGTACGCGGGACGGAAGGTCGAGGAGGCCAGCGTCGAGGCGCTGTTCGCTTCGCCAAAGCATCCCTATACGCGCGGGCTGATGGCCTCGATCCCGGCCGTGCCGGCGTCCGGCGTCGCCGCGCAGGAGCGGCTGAACGAGATCCCCGGCACCGTGCCCTCGCTGGTGCGGCTACCGAAAGGCTGCGCCTTCGCGCCGCGCTGCAAGCTCGCGATCAAGCGCTGCGAAGCCGAATATCCGCCGCTCACGGATTGGGGCGGCGGCCATCTCGCCGCATGCTGGCGCGCGGCCGAAGTGGCGGAGGTGGCATGACCGAAGCCCTGCTCGAAGTCACCGACCTCAAGAAGCATTATCCGGTGCGCGCTGGCGTGTTGCGGCGGCAAGTCGGCACCGTGCACGCGGTCGACGGCGTCTCGTTTGCGCTCGGCATCGGCGAGACGCTCGGCCTCGTCGGCGAGTCCGGCTGCGGCAAGTCGACGGTGGCGCGCAGCGTGCTGCGGCTGGTCGAACCCACCTCGGGCCAGATCCGCCTCGAGGGCGAGGATATCACCCATCTCTCCAAGACGGCGCTGCGCCCGCACCGCCGTTCGATGCAGATCGTGTTCCAGGACCCGTTTGCTTCGCTCAATCCGCGCATGACCGCAGGCGACATCGTCGGCGAGCCGCTGGCCGTGCATGGCCTCGCGACCGGCAAGGCGCTGGAGACGCGCGTCGCAAAACTGTTCGAACAGGTAGGCTTGCGGCCCGACCAGATGCGCAATTTCCCGCATCAATTTTCGGGCGGCCAGCGCCAGCGCATCTGCATCGCAAGGGCGCTGGCGCTGGAGCCCCGCCTGATCGTCTGCGACGAGCCGGTGTCGGCGCTCGACGTCTCGATCCAGGCGCAGGTGATCAACCTGCTGATCGACCTGCAACGCCAGCACGGCTTCTCCTATCTCTTCATCGCGCATGACCTCGCCGTGGTCGCCCATATCAGCCACCGCGTCGCCGTGATGTATCTCGGCCGGATCGTCGAGATCGCCGACAAGGACGATCTGTTCCGAAACCCCAGGCATCCCTACACGCAGGCCCTGCTCGCTTCAGTGCCGGTTGCGAACCCGTTTGCAAAGAAGCTCGCGCCGCTGGTCGACGGCGACGTGCCGAGCCCGGTCAATCCGCCCCCGGGCTGCGCGTTTCACACCCGCTGCCGGTTCGCGATGGAGCGGTGCAAGACGGAGCGGCCGGCGCTGGTGGATGCCGGTGACGGGCATCAGGTGGCGTGCCTGCTCAATGACGGCACGGGACGGAGCAACGCGATCCCGTAGGTTGGGTTACGCCAGCGAACTGCGCTTCGTGCAGTCGCAGGGCTAACCCACCCTACGATTTGCGTAACGTCCGGATCACCGGCCAAGCCGCCAGCGCGGCGGCCAGATGCTTGAGCGTATGTCCCGAGACGATGTGCCCTGTCGCCTCAAAGATGGTCTCGTCGCCGAGCTCGAAAAGCTTGGCCAGCACGTAAAAGAACATCACGCCGCCGAGCGGCACGCCGAGTGCACCGGGCCGGGGCCGTGTCAGCGCCAGTCCGACAGCGAGCGCCATGCCGCCGAACTGCACGACCACCCATGGCGTGAGGTTCTCGTACGCCACCCAGGCCGCAAGCAGGCCGGCCACCGTGACCAGCACCACCACCGCCCGACCGGCGCGGGCGCTGATGCGCTCGTCGGCCGCGATGCCCAAAAAGCCCGCGAACGCGACCGCCATGCCGAGACGATCGGCCACGAGCCGCTGCGGCGCGTCGGGGGCGAGATGATAGAAGCACGATCCGATGCAAGTGAGGATCAGGCCCACGAAGAGGCAACCTGCACCCGCGGGCGCATCACGGCTGGCGCGCAGCTTCACCAAGCCCCAGATGCCCATCGCGAGGAAGGCGAGATTGCTCAGCACGTCACCGGCGTTGGGCACGCCCAGCCAAGTGCGAGTGTCGACAAATTGCGGGATATGCCAGGCGGAGGCGGGCATCGCGGGCGCGAACAGCGCGACCAGCATCAGGACGAAGAGCGCGGCGAGCAGGTAGCTTTCGCGGGCTTGCAGGCCGGAGAACGAAAGCCGGCGAGAAACTGAGGGGAGTGTAGCACCGGTCTCCCGGGCAGGATTATTTGCGCGCAACATACAAGCCTCCGCATGTATCGAGCGACGTTTAAGATTAGTAGCATAAAAATGAACAATGTTCAATGGATTCTACGCGCAAGCACGATCAGACCAGTATCCCTTTGAAATTATTTTTGAATTCCGTACGCGACGCGCGCAGTGCCGTAGGGTGGGCAAAGCGAAGCGTGCCCACCAAACCAAACGCAATCGCCGCACGATGGTGGGCACGGCGCTTCGCGCCTTTGCCGACCCTACGATACCACGTTCGCGGCGCCGACTAGGCCCCGATCTCGGCCACGATCCGGCCCGTCGTGACCTGCTCGCCCTCGGCGACGTCGATCGCGGCGACCACGCCATCGATGCCGGCCTTGTGGATGTGCTCCATCTTCATCGCTTCCAGCGTCATCACCGGCTGACCGGCGGTGACGCGATCGCCCGGCTTGACGAGAACAGCAACAACGCGGCCGTTCATCGCGGCGCGGACTTTTCCGTCGCCGCCATTGGCCGCGGCAGCCTTCGGCGCGGCGAGGGTGAGATCGATGACTGCGAGCGGGATGCCGCGATGCTGGAGGTAGAGCCGGTCGCCGTCGCGCAGGAATTTTGCGCTGTCCATCACGCCGTCGTGGTGGAACCGGATGGCGCCGGGATCGAGCTGATCGATCTCGAACTTGTCCTGACGGCCGTCGGAGGCCACGGTGTAGCTGCCATCGCGCTCGCGCGTGACTTCGAGCTCGTGCGCGTGGCCGGCGATATCAATTTTCGCAGGCAGGGGAAACGTGGCCGACAGGCTACGGCCACGCTGCCATGACGGCGCGCTGGGATTTGTGACGTAGAGCAGCACACCCGCCAGCGCTGTGTCGAATGCGGCGTCCGCCCGGGGCGCCAGCAGCGCGTCGCGATGCGCTCCGATGAACGCCGTCGTCGCCTCGCCTCCGGCAAATCCGGGGTGACGCAGGCAGGACATCAGGAACGCCTGGTTGGTCGTCACGCCAAACGCCGTGAGCTGCTCCAGGCCGACGATCAGGCGTCCCCTCGCCTCCTCGCGACTCGCGCCATGGCTGATGACCTTGGCGATCATGGAATCGTAGTAGGGCGGGATCTCCGAGCCCGATTGCAGCGCGTGCTCGACGCGGATGCCATCCGGCACCTGCCAGCGCGCCATGCGGCCCGACTGCGGCATGAAGTCTTGCGCGGCATCTTCCGAGCAGAGCCGCACCTCGATGGCATGACCGGAGAATTTGATGTCCTGCTGCTTCACCGGCAATGGCTCGCCGCGCGCGACGCGTAGCTGCAGCTCGACGAGATCGAGCCCGGTGATCGCCTCGGTCACGGGATGCTCGACCTGGAGGCGGGTGTTCATCTCCATGAAGTAGAACTCGCCGCTCGCATCGAGCAGGAATTCCAGCGTGCCGGCGCCCTCGTAGCGCAGCGCCTTCACTGCAGCGACGGCGACCTCGCCCATTCTTGCACGCAGCTCCGGCGTCACGGCCGGCGACGGCGCCTCCTCGATCAGCTTCTGGTGCCGTCGCTGCACCGAGCAATCGCGCTCGCCGAGATGGATGGCGTTGCCGTGGCTGTCGCCGAACACCTGGATCTCGATATGCCGGGGATTCTGGATGGCGCGTTCGAGGATGACCGTGGGATCGCCGAACGCGGCCTTTGCTTCCGACCGCGCGCTACGCAGCGCATCGCCGAAGGACGCTACATCGGTGACGAGCCGCATGCCGCGCCCGCCGCCGCCGGCAACCGCCTTGATCATCACGGGGAAGCCGATCTTTTTGGCTTCCGCGAGCATGACTTCGTCACCCTGGTCCGCACCCTGATAGCCGGGCACGCAGGGAACGCCGGCCTTCTTCATGATCTCTTTGGCGCCGGCCTTGTTGCCCATCGCCTCGATCGCCTGCGGGGACGGGCCGATGAAGACGAGCCCGGCATCCTTGCAGGCCTGGGCGAAGTCCTCGTTCTCGGCGAGGAAGCCATAGCCGGGGTGCACGGCATCCGCGCCACTCGTCCTGGCGGCTGCGATGATCGCTGGGATGTTGAGATAGGACTGCGCCGGCAAGGCTTCGCCGATGCGCACGGCCTGGTCGGCCTGCTTGACGTGGAGCGCATCGCGATCCGCATCCGAATAGACCGCGACGACGCCGAGGCCAAGCTGCCGCGCGCTACGCATCACGCGCAGAGCGATCTCGCCGCGATTGGCAACCAGAATCTTGAAGAACGGCCGGTGCTGCACTGATCCGTTCCTCATGGGCGGGCCACCGAAAACTGCATGCGCTGCGGCGTGCGCGTATCGCCCTCGCGGCAGATCGCGAGCACCTCCGACAGCACCGCGCGGGTGTCGCGCGGATCGATCACGCCGTCGTCGAGCACGCGCGCGCTGGTCGAGAACACGTCCATCTGGCCGTCGAACACGCCGATGATCTGCGCCTTCATCGCATCGAGCTTCTCTTTCTCGACCGGCTTGCCGCGGCGCGCGGCGGCTGCCTCGGTCACGATCGCCATGGTCTCGGCGGCCTGCTCGCCGCCCATCACCGCGGTCTTGGCGTTGGGCCAGGAGAAGCAGAAGCGCGGATGGAAGCCACGGCCGCACATGCCGTAATTGCCGGCGCCGAACGAGGCGCCGCAATAGATGGTGATCTGCGGCACCGTCGCCGAGGTCACAGCCTGGATCATCTTCGAGCCGTGCTTGATCATGCCGGCTTCTTCATAGGCCTTGCCGACCATGTAGCCGGTGGTGTTGTTGAGATAGAGGATCGGCGTGCGGGTCTGGCAGCAGGCCTGGATGAAATGCGTCGCCTTGTTGGCGCCGGCGGGATCGAGCGGGCCGTTGTTGGTGATGATGCCGATCGCCTGGCCCTCGATGCGGGCATGGCCGCAGACGGTGGCCGGGCCGTAATTCGGCGCCATCTCGGTGAAGTCGGAGTCGTCGACGATGCGCGCGATCACCTGCTTCATGTCCACCGGGCGCTTGTGGTCCATCGGCATGATGCCGAGCAGCTCGTCCTGGGCGTAGCGCGGCGGCTTGAACTCCGGAGCCGCCCGGCCCGGCCGCTCCCATTCCAGCGCCGCCATGATCTCGCGCGCAATGCGCAGGGCGTCGCGATCGTCCTCGGCGAGATAGTCGCCGAGACCGGAGACCTGTGTGTGCATCTCGGCGCCCCCGAGCTCCTCCTCGGTCGCAACCTCGCCGGTCGCGGCCTTCAGCAGCGGCGGTCCCGCGAGGAAGGCGCGAGTGCGGCCGCGCACCATGACGATGTAGTCGGAGAGACCGGTCTGGTAGGCGCCGCCCGCGGTGGACGAGCCGTGCGTCACCGTGACGACGGGCAGCCCCGCCGCCGAAAGCCGCGCGAGATTGCGGAAGATGTTGCCGCCGCGGACAAAGTCCTCGACGCGGTAGCGCAGCAGATTGGCGCCGGCGCTTTCGACCAGCTGCACGTAAGGCAGCTTGTTCTCCAGCGCGAGCTCCTGCACCCGCAGCGTCTTGTCGAGGCCGTAGGGCTGCAGCGCACCGGCATCGATGCCGGCGTCGTTGGCGCTGACCATGCAGCGGATGCCGGAGACAAAGCCAATGCCGGCGATGACGCCGCCGCCGGGCACGCTCTTGCCCGCATCCGGCACGTCGAACATGTAGCCGGCGAGCGTCGACAGCTCGATGAAGGGCGCTCCGGGATCGAGCACCAGCGCGACGCGCTCGCGCGGCAGCAGCTGACCTCGCTTGTGGAAGCGATCCTTTGCCGCGGCCGATGCGGCCCGCGTGCGCTCTTCCAACGCGCGCATGCGGTCGATCAGACCGAGCATGCCGTCGCGGTTGGCGTGGTAGGCAGCGCTGCCGGGGGAAATGGTGTTTTCGAGAATGGACACAGTTTACTCCGTCATTCCGGGGCGATGCGCAGCATCGAACCCGGAATCTCGAGGTTCCCAGGTGCGCAATTGCGCACCATAGTTCGCGCTTCGCGCGCCCCGGAACGACGTTCAGCGATTCGTCCCAAAGATCTTCCGCGCCTCGGCCGGGCTTGCGATCTCGCGGCCGGCGCGGCGGGCGCAGGCGGCGATGGCCTCGATCAGCTGGCCGTTCGACGTCACCTTCTTGCCGTCGGCGAGATAGAAGGCGTCCTCGAGACCGGTGCGGAGATGACCGCCGAGCTCGGCGCAACGCTGATGCAGCGGCCAGATTTCCTCGCGGCCGATCGCCGTGACCTGAAACTGCGCCTCGGGGCGTTTCAGCTTGATCAGGATCGGCAGCAGCTCGGGATCGGACGGCATGCCGGAGGCCACGCCCATCACGAAGTTATATTCGAGCGGGCCCTTGTACATGCCCACCTGATGATACATGCCGACGCAGCGGACGATGCCGACGTCGAAACATTCGAACTCGGGGATGGTGCCGACCGCGTTCATGACGTCGAGATAGTCCTTCACCTTCTCGACCGCGTTGTCGAACATCATCGGCGGCCAGGCCCAGGTATTGTCGGCCTTCACTTTCAGGTAATTCAGCGAGCCGGCATTGCAGGCGGCGATCTCGGGCCTGGTCTCGCGGATGCAGTCGAGCGCACCGCTGTAGTTCGGCCCTGACACGCCCGACGTGTGATTGATGATGACGCCGGGGCAGGCTTCGCGAATCGCCTGCTGGATTTCCTTGCTGACGCTGACGTCCCAGGACGGCAGGTGCCCCTTGTCCGGCGCCTGCTGGCGCAGATGGATGTGCATGATGGACGCGCCGGCATCGAACGCAGCCTTGGCCTCGCGCGCCATCTGCTCGGGCGTGACGGGCACGTTGTGCTGCTTCGGGTCGGTGAGCACGCCGTTCAGCGCGCAGGTGATGACGGCCTTGTCGCTCATGCCACTCATGTCTCGCAGGTTGATCATTCAACGTTTGCGATCATGTGACGCGCGACATGCGGCTTCTTGCGCGGAGAAGCTGGGAAAAACGAGGAATCGTAGGGTGGGCAAAGGCGCCTTGCGCCGTGCCCACCACGTCTCGCCGCTTAAGGAAGATGGTGGGCACGCTTCGCTTTGCCCACCCTACGAGAGCGACGCTAGCTCGCCTCCGCGAGCCGCACAGTCTCGCTACTGCGATAGATCGCAAGGTCGCGCGAGCCGACGAAGATCGCCCGCGGCTTCAATCCGTAGAAGCGGCGGATCGAGTGGCTGAAATGCGTGGAGTCGGGATAGCCGATGTCCTGCGCGAGATGGGCGAGGTTGAGGTCCTGGTTGGCGAAGTGCAGCAAATGCCGCGCACGCTTCCAGGCGCGGAAGGAGCGGAAGGAAATGCCGGTCTCTTCCTTGAACAGATGCAGGAAGCGCGAGGCCGAGAGACCCGCCTCCGCCGCGCATGTATCCGCCGTCACCGGCTCGCCGGAGAAGCGCTCGATGCGGGCGACCGCGCGCGTCACGCGCGGGTCGAGGACGCGGCGCGGCAGCGCCTCGCCAAAACACATCTCGTCGAATTCGGCGGTGGTGATGTCGCCATAGCGGCGCTGGCGCAGCAGAGCGTAGGCAGCGAGGATTTTGCGGGCATAGACTGCGCGGTCCGGTCCCATCAGCCGCTCGGCCAACGCCTCGATCACGCCGTCCGACATGCTCTCAGGTTCAAGCGTGACGCTGATTGCAGTGCGGTAGTCGCTGGCGATGGAATGCCGCTGGTTCGGCAGTGTCACGAACAGCTCGCCGGTGGCGAATACGTCGTCGATCGTCAGATGCAGGCTGCCCTTCACCGCCACATAGACGTGGCAGCAGCCCGGGGTTCGCTTGCGGGGCCGTCCGAGCAAACCGGCATAGAATACCCGTTCCGGCGTGATCAGCATCAGATGGTCGGATTCGCGACCCTTATCTTCCATTGGCGGTCCTCCTCGCGCGGCTCTTTGGCCGCTGCGGACGGAGGTCACCTTAGCGGAAATTTGGGCGCTGTCACGGCGCGATAGCGCTGTCACGAGGCGCAAAACGTTGGCATCCCAGGACGAAGGTGGCTCGCCCGGAACCGTCGTGAGACTGTAGTCCCAATCAGTGAAAGCTTACGCCCTCACACGCGGTGCAACATTCTGCTCGACGCCAGCCTTCTGCTCCGCAGCGACCGCGCGCCTGAAACCGTCGCGCTGCTGCAAGCGCGCCCAATAGGCTGCGACATTTGGCCCAAAGTCCTTCGCGAGCCCGATGCTGTCGGCAAGGCGGAGCGCGTAACCAATGACAATGTCAGCGGCGGTGAAGCGGCCCGCGCACAATGTTTCGGCATTGGCCGTCGCTGCCTCGACGGCGCGCAGTCGCCCCAAGAACCATTTTGCATAATCGGTGGCGACCTGCGGATTGCGGCGCTCCTCCGGCTCGAGCTGGGTGTAGCGGAGCACCAGCGTTTGCGGAAAGGTTAACGTGGCGTCGCTGAAATACATCCAGTTCAGGAACGCGCCATAGGCGGGATCTTCCGGCCCGACCATCAGCGGCGTCGGCCCGTGCTTGATGCCGAGATAGTGGCAGATGCCCGAGGACTCGGTCATCTTCGTCTCGCCGTCGACCATGAAGGGAATCGTGCCCAGCGGATTGATGCCGAGATAGTCCTTGGCGAAGACCCGCGGCGGGAACGGCAGCATCTTCAACTCGTAGGGGAGCCCCATCTCCTCCAGCATCCAGAGCGGTCGAAACGAACGTGCGCCGTCGCAGTGATAAAGCGTAATCATCAGGCATTTCCCTTGCTGCCGGGCAGCGTGCCCATCATCTTGCACAGGACCGTCAGCATGACCTCGTCGGCGCCGCCACCGATCGAGGTCAGGCGGCTGTCGCGATAGGCACGGCTGACCGGCGTCTCGTTGGTAAAGCCCATTCCGCCCCAATATTGCAAGCAGGCGTCGGTCAGCTCACGACCGAGCCGGCCGGCCTTCAGCTTGGCCATGGTTGCAAGCCGCGTCACGTCCTCGCCGGCGACCAGCTGCTCGGCGGCGCGATAGATCAGCGCGCGCAACAGCTCGACCTCGGTCTGCATCTCCGCAAGCTTGAAGTGCACCACCTGATTGTCGAGGATCGACTTTCCGAAGGCCTTACGGTTGCGGGTGTATTCGATGGTTTGATCGATGATGTATTCGTGCGCCTTGAGGCAGGCGGCCGCACCCCAGAGCCGCTCCTCCTGGAACTGGATCATCTGGTAGGTAAAGCCCTTGCCCTCCTCGCCGATCCGGTTGCGCTTGGGCACGCGGACATTGTCGAAGAATATCTGTGCGGTGTCCGACGAGCGCATCCCCATCTTGTCGAGTTTTCGCGCCACCGTGACGCCGTTGCTCTTCATGGGCACGCAGATCAGCGACTTGTTGCGGTGAACCGGCCCATCGCCGGTGTTGGCGAGCAGGCAGATCCAGTCGGCCTGGGTGCCGTTGGTGATCCACATCTTGCCGCCATTGATGACGTAGTCGTCGCCGTCCGAGCGCGCGTTGGTCTTGATCGAGGCGACATCGGAGCCCGCACCGGGCTCGGAGACGCCGATGCAGGCGACGTAATCGCCCGAAATCGAGGGCGCCAGAAACTCACGCCGCACCTCGTCAGAGCCGAACCGGGCCAGCGCCGGCGTCGCCATGTCGGTCTGGACCCCGATCGCCATCGGCACGCCGCCGCAGGTGATCGCGCCCAGCTCCTCCGCCATCATCAGCGCGTAGGAGTAGTCGAGGCCCGAGCCGCCGAACTCGACCGGCTTGTTGAGCCCGAGAAAGCCGAGGCTGCCCATCTTCTTGAACAGCTCATGCGCCGGGAAGATGTCGGCCTTTTCCCATTCGTCGACATGGGGATTGATCTCGCCCGCGATGAATTTTTGCAGGGATCGGCGGATGTCGTCGTGGTCGGCGGTGAAGAGCATTATTTCCCCTTCGTCATTCCGGGGCGCGCAAAGCGCGAACCCGGAATCCAGAGATGAGTCCTACAAGATCGAGATTCCGGGTTCGACGCTTCGCGTCGCCCCGGAATGACGGTGAAAGTCACAATCCCATCTGCCGGCTGGCCAGATCCTTCATGATCTCCTCGGTGCCGCCGCCGATGGCGTTGACCTTGACCTCGCGATAAATGCGCTCGGCCTTGATGCCGCGCATGAAGCCGGCGCCGCCGAAGATCTGCACGGCCTCCGAGGCGCAGAAGGCCATAGTCTGCGTCGCCTGGTTCTTCATCATGCAGATTTCGGCGACCGGGCTCTCACCCTGCTCCAGCCGCCAGGCCAGCATCTCCAGCATCGCCTGCGAGGCCGCGACCTTCTGGGCCATGTCGACGATCTTGTGGCGGATCACCTGGTGCTGGGCGAGCGGCTTGCCGAAGGTCTTGCGCTCCCTGGCGTAGGCGATCGCCTCGTCGAGGCAGACCCGCGCGAACGCGGTGCAGCCCGCCGCCATGCCCATGCGCTCGCTGTTGAAGTTCCGCATGATGATCTTGAAGCCCTGGCCTTCCTCGCCGATCAGGTTTTCGGCCGGCACCCGACACTCGTCGAAATGCAGCGTCGCGGTGTCGGACGCCCACCAACCCATCTTCTTCAGCTTCGTCCGCGACAGGCCGGGCGTATCGCCCTCGATCAGGAGCAGGCTGACGCCGCCAGCGCCCTCGCCGCCCGTGCGCACCGCAACGGTCAGATAATCGGCGCGCACGCCGGAGGTGATGAAGGTCTTCTCGCCGCTCACGACGTAGTGATCGCCATCGCGCCGCGCCTTGGTGCGGAGGTTCGCGACATCCGAGCCGCCACCCGGCTCGGTGATCGCCAGCGCGGAGATCTTCTCGCCCGCCAGCACCTGCGGCAGCACCCGCGCCCTGACCTCCGGGCGCGCCGCCCGCGCGATCGGCGGCGAGCCGATGGTGTGGCTCATCAGGCTGGCGCTGACACCGCCGGCGCCGGCCCGCGCCAACTCCTGGCTCGCGACGATCTTCATGAACTGGTCGGCGGCGATCCCGCCATATTCCTCGGGGAAACCGAGCCCCAACAAGCCAATCTCGGCCGCCTTGCGATAGAGCAGACGGGGAAATTCGCCAGCCTCGTCCCATTCATGGGCAAAAGGCGCGATCTCCTTGTCGACGAAGCGGCGCATCACCTCGCGGAAGGCGTCATGCTCGGCGGTATAGAATGGGCTCTTCATCGCACTCTCGCCTTGTTGGCGGATTCGTCCTCTCCACCATGGCCGGAACATCTGCGGTTCACTTGCGCAGAGTGGCTGACGGGGGATCCGGTCCACGGCAGGCCATGACCTAGCAACTCAACGCAAGACGATTTTCACCCCTCGCAGGCCAACTCCGGAGCAAAAAAAGACGTGGCGCACAAACTCCGGCTGGCCCCAGGGCCACGCCGGGCATGGTGCACCCGATAGGGACGAGAGGCGACACAAGACCGCCGAGGGAGGAATTTTTGGCCGTTCGTTATTACGACTGGATCGTCCATCACGGCCGCCGCACGCCTGATAAGGTCGCGGTGATCGACCTCGCGAGCGAGCGCCGCTTCACCTATGGGCACCTCGATGCCCGCGTCGCGCGCCTCGCCGGATTCCTCCGCGACACGCTGAAAGTCTCGCGCGGCGACCGCGTCGCGGTGCTGGCGCTGAACACCACCGATACGCTGGAGGTGCAATTCGCTTGCGGGCGGCTGGGCGCCATCTTCGTGCCGCTGAACACCCGCCTCACCGTTCCCGAGCTCCAGTTCATCACCAGCGACTGCGCGCCGAAGGTGATGATCCACGACACCGATCTCGCCGAGACCGCGCTGAGCGTCGCAAAGCTCTGCAACATCGCGACCAGCCTGCTGCTCGGGCCCGGCGGCGCCTATGAGGCCGGCATTGCGGCAGCCAAGCCGCTCGACCGCGCCGAAGAGGTCACGCTCGATGACGTCTCGACCATCATGTACACGTCGGGCACCACGGGTCATCCGAAGGGCGCCACCATCACCCATGGCATGACCTTCTGGAATTGCGTCAATCTCGGCGGCCCCGCCTGCATCGGACCGTCCTCGGTGCTGCTCACCGTGCTGCCGCTGTTCCACACCGGCGGTCTCAATTGCTACACCAATCCGGTGCTGCATGCCGGCGGCACCGTGATGATCATGCGCGCCTTCGATCCCGGCACGGCGCTCGGCCTGATCAACGATCCCGCGCAGGGCATCAACGTGTTCTTCGGCGTGCCCGCGATCTACCAGTTCATGGCCCAGCACCCGGCCTTCGCGACGACCGATCTCGGGCGGCTGATCGTCGGCGGTGTCGGCGGCGCACCGATGCCGGTGCCGCTGCTGAAAGTGTGGGAGGCGCGCGGCGTCGCGCTGCAGCAGGGCTACGGCATGACCGAGACCTCGCCGGCCGTGCTGGTGCTCGACCGCGAGGATGCGGCGCGCAAGGCGGGCTCGGCCGGCAAGCCGGTGCTGCACACGGAAGTCCGCATCGTGCGCCCCGATGGCAGCGACGCCGATATCGGCGAACTCGGCGAGCTCTGGGTCAAGGGGCCGAACATCACGCCGGGCTACTGGAACAGGCCGGAGGCAAACAAGAATTCCTTCACCGACGGCTGGCTACACACCGGCGATGCGACCCGCGTCGACGAGGAGGGCTTCTACTACATCGTCGACCGCTGGAAGGACATGTACATCTCGGGCGGCGAGAACGTCTATCCGGCCGAGGTCGAGAACGTCCTGCACCAGCTCAACGCCATCGCGGAAGCCGCCGTGATCGGCATTCCCGATCCGCAATGGGGCGAAGTGGGGCTCGCCATCGTCGCGGCCAAGCCCGGACAGCGACTGACCGAGGCGGATGTCTTTGCGCACTGCGCGGCGAACCTGGCGCGCTTCAAATGCCCTCGCCAGATCCGCTTTGTCGATGCCTTGCCGCGCAACGCCACCGGCAAGATCCACAAGCCGACCTTGCGCAAGGAATTCTCGGTGGCCTCTGAAGTCGACAAGAAAGTCGCCAACGCCTGATCAAAGCGCCCCTCTCGCGGGCGCTTTTGTTTTTCGACGTGCCTGCCCAAAACCAAGAGAACCCCAAGGAATTTTCATGAACAAGAAGCTCTCCCTGCTTGCCGCAGCAACGGCGCTGACACTGCTTGCGACCCCATCCGCGTATGCGCAGAAGGCGTACGACACCGGCGTCACCGACACCGAGATCAAGATCGGCAATGTCGAGGCCTATTCGGGTCCCGCTTCCGCCTACGGCATCATCGGCAAGACCGAGGAAGCCTATTTCAAGATGATCAACGACCAGGGCGGCATCAACGGCCGCAAGATCAACTGGATTTCGTATGACGACGGCTACTCGCCGCCGAAGACGGTGGAGCAGGTCCGCAAGCTGATCGAGAGCGACGAGGTCTTCCTGGTGTTCAACGCGCTGGGCACACCGACCCAGACCGCCGTGCAGAAATATCACAACGCCAAGAAGGTGCCGCAGCTCTTCCTCGCCACCGGCGCCAGCAAGTGGAACGACCCGAAGAACTTTCCCTGGACCATGGGCTTCCAGCCCAGCTACCGGGTCGAGGCACAGATCTTCGCGAAGTATATTCTGAAGGAGAAGCCGGACGCGAAGGTTGCGATCTTCTATGCCAACGACGACTTCGGCAAGGACTACCTCGCCGGCATCAAGGACGTGTTCGGTGACAAGGCAGCGAAGCTGATCGTGGCCGAAGAGAGCTACGAGACGTCGGAGCCGTCGATCGATGCCCATATCGTCAAGCTCAAGGGCACCGGCGCCGATGTCTTCGTGAACATCGCGACCCCGAAGTTCGCCGCGCAGGCCATCAAGAAGATCGCGGAGCTGGAGTGGAAGCCGATGCACCTGATGACCGACGTGTCGGTGTCCATCGGCGCGGTGATGAAGCCGGCCGGCCTCGAGGCCTCCGAAGGCGTGCTGTCGGCGGGCTATCTGAAGGATGCGTCGGACCCGCAGTGGAAGGACGACGAAGGCATGAAGAAGTTCATGACCTTCATCGACAAATACATGCCCGGCGCCAACATTTCGGACGCCAATCTGGTGTACGCCTATGCCGCGGCGCAGACGATGGTGCAGGTGCTGAAGCAGTCGGGTGACAACCTGACCCGCGAGAACGTGATGAAGCAGGCCGCCAGCCTGAAGGACTTCGTCCCCGACACGCTGATCCCGGGGATCAAGATCAACACCTCTTCCACCGACTTCGCACCGATCGAGCAGCTCAAGATGTGGCGGTTCAAGAAGGGCCAGTGGGAGCTGTTCGGCGACATCATCAGCGCCGAAACGGGCGGCTAGCCCTGCATCATGGCGGCGGGCGATGGCGCGTCGTTCGCGCCCTCGTCCGCCCCGATGCTGATCCCTGCCACCGGCAGACCAAGCCGACGCTCGTCACCTTGCGCCGCAAAGCGCGAGCATGTCCATGCCAGTATCGCCGTGCCGGATGACGGCTGATCGAATTGCAGGACGAAGGCGTCGGCGTCGATGGCGATCGCTGCATCGGAGAGGCGTACGCCGTCGAGATAGAACCGCACCCCGATTCGATCCAGGGGCCCGCGAATCTCCGGCGATGCAATGCGGATCACGTTGCGCCCGTTCGGCACCCTGATCCGCAACGCGGCTTCCGGCTCACTCCAGCGAAAGCTGCGGTGCTGCCAGACTTCGGGCGCGTGGAAGCCCGCCTGCGCCACCACCCGATCTCCGAGGCGCGGCAGTTTCGCGCCGGCGGCCTCGCCGCTGCCGTGAATGCAATCGAGGCGCTGAAAGCGGATCAGCGAGGCGATGTAGCGCTTCAGCCAACGCGCAATGCCGTCGCGGGAGCCGACCATCGTGAGCATGGTCAACACACAACGCGCATAGGCTCCAGAGATGCGAGCTGAAGTGCATGCAGAGCGGCCGCCCGTCAGCGCGATCGGCCCCCAGCGCCAGAGACCCTCCAGGCTCTCGCGATTCACGTGCGCGGATCGCATCCGTGCGACCAGGGCGCTGCGCGCGAGCGCCACGTTGAAATCGCCGCGGCTGCTCCATTCGATCGGAATGTCGAGCAGCTCGCTGCCGGGATCGTCGCGCGCTTCGCGGAGATAGCGGATCTCACCTTGCACGAAATCGAGCGTGAATTTCTTCAGCTCGCCGATTTCGCCGATATAGTAGTGATGGAAGCGCGCCTCCTCGAGATAGCCGATCGTATGGCCCCTCGCGTGATACGCGGCGGCGAGCACCCATTCGGCGAAATGACCGAACTCCTCGCGCAGGCCGCCGCATTCCCGATAGACGTCGCGCCGCGTCACGAAGCACTGGTCCAGCACCTTGCGCCAGGGATGCTGCTTCATGCCGAACTCGATATCGGCCTGGTACATTGCGGCCTCCGCCACCGACAGCCGGTTATGGCAGATCGGCACCGACCGGCAGGAGAACCCAGCCCAGTCGGGATGAGCGTCGATCGCGCGGATGCAGGCATCGATCACGTCGGGCTCGGGCCAGCAATGCGACTCCGTGAAGAAGAGGTATTTGCCGCGGGCCTTGGCCGCGCCGAAGGCGCAGAGCCCGATGTCGTGATCCGAGTTAGTGAATTCGAGACGCGCACTGTCGCCGGCGAGGGCGCTCAGCTTGTCGTGCGCCGTGAAGTCGGGCGGCACAACCAGGATGAGTTCGTAAAGAGATGCGTCCGCTGTCTGCGATGTCCAGCCGAGCCACGACAGCTCCCACTGCCCGCGATGAAACTCGAGCGGGATGATGACGGAGAAAAGCGGGGATTCACCACCGTATGACGCGGGCACGTCCTGCATGCCTCCTTATAGACGCATGCGACGCCATTTTCGGACTTTTCTCACAGACTATACCGACAGAAACAATGCGAACGATTCTTCCACCGTGCGGCGCAGATGCTTTGCATACAACGCGTGGTTGGGATCGTCGGGACCGACCCGTCCCAGCGACGGCTTCGGGACATTGCGGAGCGGCACATAGGCGATCGGCGCCGCGATCGGCGTCAGTTGCGAGCCGGGGCCGGCGCGGAGCGTCGAGATGATGCCGTACATCTCGCCGGCAACCGTCGGCCGCGACACCGTGATCACGCGATGCTGGCCGTGCTTGATGATGACGAGGTAGATGAAGCCGGACTGATGCGGCACCGCCACCTCGCCGGTGTGCTCATAGGCGGCATCGGTCCGCTCGCCTTCACGGAACACCAGTGAAGACACCTTCGGCTCCCAGACGATCTCGGTGCGATAGGCGAAGATCGCATCCTTGTCGCCGAAGGATGGCCGCAGCGTGATGTAGACGTCCTCGAGCCAGGTCACCGCGCGATGCGCATAGGAGCCGAGGCTGTCGGGCGCGACATCGTTTGCGGCCGGGGGCGCCACCACGATGGCGCTTTTGCGCAAGGATACGCCGAGGGCCTGCTCCAGCCGCACGGTCGTTGCCAGCGTGAACGGCCGCCGGCCGCCGAGCACCTTCTCCAGCGTGGACAGGCTGAGCTTGGCCTGCTCGGCCAGCGCCTGCCGGGAAATCCGTCGCCTGGCGAGCTCCTCGCGGATGGTCTCCGCGATCTCGCGGCTCTGCTCGTCCGAAAGCTGTCTATCGGTGATTTTATCCTGCATCTGCATCTCAACCCTGCCTTGCGAGGGCCAGTCTAGCAGGGCGGACAAACCAGCACAAAACCGCACTTGGCCGTTCCGGCCGCGGCTGCCGGGGCCGGCTGCGGCGGAACATTGCCGATCATTCTGCTCGCGAATTCAGGCCCTCCCGACGGATGCTCCGAGCCAGCAACCATCCTTCGGGAGCAGGCGAAATGGATACCTACGACACGGCCGACAGTGACGAACACCCCATGCTGGGGCGGCTGATCACGATCGGATTGTTTCTTCTGGTGCAGGGCATCGCGGTGATGCTGGTCGCCTTCGTGGCCCTGCTGGTGAGTTTTGAGCCGGGATGGTCGGCGACGGCGGAGCAGGCCAGCCTGCTCCAGCCCGGCGATGCCAGATCCGGCACCCTTCTGCTGAAGGAGGACGGCGCTTATGCCGAAGCGATCCGCCTCGGCATCGATGTCGACATCACGGTATCCGGCCCGACGCTGCGCGCCCGCGTCACCCAGATCTTCCGCAACCCGACCAAGGACTGGGTCGAGGCGACCTACGTCTATCCGCTTCCCACCGGCGGCGCCGTCGATACGCTGAAGATGGTGGTCGGCGACCGCGTCATCGTCGGCGACATCAAGGAGCGGCAGCAAGCCCGCGTGATCTACGAGCAGGCGCGCCGTGCCGGACAGAAGGCCGCGCTCACCGAACAGGAGCGGCCGAACATCTTCACCAACTCGGTCGCCAATATCGGCCCAGGCGAAACCGTGCTGGTGCAGATCGAATACCAGGAGCCGGTGCATCAATCCGGCAATGAATATTCGCTGCGCCTGCCGCTCGTGGTCGGACCGCGCTACAATCCGGCGCCGATCGTGCAGAGCGTCGACTTCCGCAACGACGGCTCGGGCTGGGGCGCGACGAATTCGGAGCCGGTGCCTGACCGGGACCGCATCTCGCCACCGGTGCTGGACCCCGCGAAGAACGCGCCGGTCAATCCGACCAGCATCACGGTACGTTTGAAAGCCGGCTTCGCGCTCGGCGAGGTCAAGAGCCATCACCACAACGTCAAGGTCGAGAGCCCTGACAATGCGACGCGGATCGTCACGCTCGCTGAAGGCACTGTACCTGCCGACCGCGATTTTGAACTGACCTGGAAGCCCGCCGCGGAGAAGGCGCCGTCGGTCGGCCTGTTCCGTGAGCGTGTCGGCGATGCCGATTATCTGCTTGCCTTCGTCACCCCGCCCAGCGCCGAGCAGGCGACGCAAAAGCCGCTGCCGCGCGAGGTCGTGTTCGTGATCGACAATTCCGGCTCGATGGGCGGCACGTCGATCGTGCAGGCCAAAGCCAGCCTGCTTTACGCCCTCGGCCGCCTTCAGCCGAACGACCGCTTCAACGTGATCCGGTTCGACGACACCATGGATGTGTTGTTCCCGACCGCCGTACAGGCTGATGCAGCGCATGTCAGGGACGCAACCTCGTTCGTCGACGCGTTGCAGGCGCGCGGTGGCACCGAGATGGTGCCGGCGATGCGGGCGGCGCTGACCGACAAGCTCGGCGACACCGGCATGGTCCGCCAGGTGGTATTCCTGACCGACGGTGCGATCGGCAACGAGCAGCAATTGTTCGAAACGATCACGGCGATGCGGGGGCGCTCGCGCATCTTCATGGTCGGCATCGGATCCGCGCCCAACACCTATCTGATGACACGCGCCGCCGAGCTTGGCCGCGGTGCCTTCACCCATATCGGCTCCGTCGAGCAGGTCGAGGAGCGCATGCGCGGCCTGTTCGCCAAGCTGGAGAACCCGGCAGTGACGGGTCTCAGTGCGAAATTCTCTGACGCGAAGGCCGACGTCACGCCCGCGGTCATTCCCGACGTCTATCGCGACGAGCCGCTGGTACTGGCGGCAAAGCTCTACAAGCCCGCGGGTTCGCTCGAGATCAAGGGACGCGTCGGCGACCGCCCGTGGTCGGTGACGCTGCCGCTGCAAAACGCCGCCGAAGGCAAGGGCCTGTCAAAACTCTGGGCCCAGCGCAAGATCGGCGATGCCGAAGTCGCCCGCACCCTGCGCGAGATGACGCCCGAGGCATCCGACAAAGCGATCCTGGCACTGGCGCTCGACCATCAGATCGTCACGCGGCTGACCAGCCTCGTCGCGGTCGACAAGACGCCGAGCCGCCCCGAGGGCGAGCCGCTCAAGCTCAGCGAGCTGCCGCTCAACCTGCCGGCCGGCTGGGATTTCGCGAAAGTCTTTGGCGAACGGCCGCAGGTGCCGGCGCAACTCCGCGAACGTCATGCCGACGCGCGCAACCAGCCGGCAGTGCGACGGCCGACACCTGCCGCCCCCGATGCCGTTCGCCTGCCCAAGACTGCAACCTCGGCCGAGCTGAAGATGATCGCTGGCTTCGTCCTGATCGTGCTCGCCCTGATCCTGTTCGTGTTCAACCGGCGTCAGCCCTTGCTCACTGACGCTGCTTGAGAGAGGAGCCCCCCGAACTCCTCTGTTAGCGCGCGCGGTCGCCCGTCCCACACCAACGGCCGCGCGCGCCTTTTTCTTCTTCCGTCATTGCGAGCGCAGCGAAGCAATCCAGACTGCCTCCGGGGAAAGACTCTGGATTGCCTCGCTTCGCTCGCCAATGACGATTGTGGATACAATGCCCCGCTTCATCTCTCCCCTGGCGCTCGCGCTGATCGGCACCATCCTGTTCGGCGACGGCGCGTACATCCACGCCAAGGCATGGCTCGCACAGGTGCTGCTGGAGCGCGCGTTCGACAGGAGCGTTGCGACCGGCGCGGTCATCAAGCCATGGTCATGGGCGGACACCTGGCCGGTCGCACGAATCGAGGTGAAGCGGATCGGCGCCAGCGCCATCGTGCTGGAAGGCACCAGCGGTCAGGCACTTGCCTTCGGACCCGGCCATATCCACCAAACGGTTGATGCCGGCGAGCGCGGCATTGCGGTATATGCTGCACATCGCGACACACATTTCCGCTTCTTGCGGAATGTTGCCATTGGTGACGTAATCGATGTCACACGCAGTGACGGCAAACACTTCCGCTATCGCGCGGATTCTTCCGCGGTCGTTCGGTTCGATGCATCGGGCATCGATCCCGCAACGCAGGACTTCGAGCTCGTGCTCGCGACCTGCTGGCCGTTCGACGCCGTTACCTCGGGCCCCGAACGCTACACCCTGCATGCCACCTTGATCAAAACCGATGAATAGCGGTTCGCAATCGGCCCGTTCGGGACCGGTTGAAGCCTCGCAGATGGCACCTGCCACGCCCGGCAATCGCGTTTGATGGGGCCACTGAACTGGCGTCCTCGCCCGTCGCCCTGTAAGAAAGGCCGATTGATTTGACGCTGCAATTTTCAGGACAAACGGTAATGGCCGACGAGTTCAGGCAGCGTCTCGAACAGCTCGAGAACCGCATCGCACTCCTGGAAAGGAACCAGGATCTCATTGCCGCCGGGCAAAGACGGTCCTCGCTTCGGAGCCTCTGGCGACGCCCGCCGATGTGGACCTTCGAGCAATATCCGCCGCGCCTGCTCAACCTGACCGCTTTCCCGCCTGCGCCTGCGATCCCGGCGCGTGCGCCGCGGATCGCGATGGTCACGCCAAGCTACAACCATGCGCAATATCTCGGCGCCGCGATCGAGAGCATCGTGAGCCAGAACTATCCGAGCCTGTATTATCATGTGCAGGACGGCGCCTCGATCGACGGCACGATCGATCTCCTGAAGACCCTTGGCGACGGCATCAGCTGGAAGAGCGAGCCGGACAAGGGGCAGTCGAACGCGATCAATCTCGGCTTCGCCGGTGCCGATTGCGAGATCATGGCTTATCTCAACAGCGATGACATGCTGCTGCCCGGAACGCTCGCCTATGTCGCCAACTACTTCATGTCGCACCCCGATGTCGACGTCGTTTACGGCCATCGCGTCTTTGTCGATCGCGAGGGGCTCGAGGTCGGCCGCGCCGTGCTGCCACCCCATGACGGCAAGGCGCTGCAATATGCCGATTACATTCCGCAGGAGACGATGTTCTGGCGCAAGCGCGTGTGGGACCGGATCGGGCCGATCGACGAGAACTTCCACTACGCGATGGACTGGGACTTCATCCTGCGGGCGCAGGCTGCGGAATTCAAGCTCGTGCGGCTGCCGCGATTTCTCGCCTGCTTCCGAATCCACGATGCACAGAAGACGGCTTCGACCTACGCAGTCGGCGTCAGGGAGATGGGCATCCTGCGGCGCCGCTGTCTCGGCTTCGACCCGACGCAGATGCAGATCAGGCGCGCCATCGCTCCCTATCTCGCAAAGCAATTGGCCTATCACTACGCCTACAAGCTGAGCCTGCTGCGCTACTGAACAAGCGGAGATCAGCGAAGTACTTAGAGCGCGCGTCGTCCATTGCGAGAATGAACGTCACGACGTCGTAGCACTTCACATCGCCGTTCGCACTTTCGCCAAAAGTCTGGTGATGCTAGCCTTGTCGCAAGGCCACTTCATTCCGCCACGCGGCATGGAGCCAGTCACGATCAGTCCCGCCAGAAGCCGGCGCATGACAGCGCGCTGCAACAAAAACAATAAGTGAGGAAGCGCCATGGAAGCCCAGGTGTCTGCTGCGTCCGTTTCTCCGCGCCCATGGTCTCCAGCCCCCGACGCCAGCGACATCGTCAAAGGCATTCACGCCATGCTGCACCCGCACAACATCGTGCTGGTGGGCGCGACTGACAAGCCCGGCAACTATGCCGAACGCATCTGGAACAATCTGGTCAAGTACGGCTACGAGGGCGGGCTCTATCCGGTCAACGCCAAGCGCGAGACCATCTGGGGCGTCCCCTGCTTCAAGGATTTTGCCAGCCTTCCGGAAAAGCCTGATCATGTGCTGGTGCTGGTGCCCGCGCGCTTCGCCGTCCAGGTGATCCGCGACGCCGCTGCCGCCGGCGCGCGCTCGGCCACCATCGTCACCTCCGGCTTCAGCGAGTTGCAGGATGATGAGAGCCAGAAGCTCGCCGCCGAATTACAAGCCGCGATACGCGAGACGGGCCTTGCCGTCACCGGCCCCAACTGCCTCGGCAACTTAAGCGCCGGCGAAAAGCTCTTCACCAATATCGACGACCGCATCGTCACCATGGAACAGGGTGCGGTGGCGATCGCCGGGCAATCCGGCGCCATCGTCATGGCGATCCGCCAGGCGCTGGAGGATCGCGGTGTCGGGGTCGGTTACATGGTGACGACCGGCAACGAAGCCGGGCTCGAGACGCCGGACCTGATGCGCTATTTCGCCGAGGATCCGAGCATCAAAGTGATCGTGGTCTATCTCGAAGGCGTGCGCAACACCAAGGCCTTTCGCGATGCGTGCAAGGCGGCACGCGCCGCGAGCAAGCCGGTGATCGCACTCAAGCTCGGCGCATCCGAAGGCGGCCGCGCGGCGGCGATGGCGCATACCGGTGCACTCGCAGGCTCGATCGAGACGTTCGACGCCATTGCGACGCGCGAAGGCGTGATCCGGGTCGGCGGGCTCGACGAGCTGATCGAGACCACCGAATGCTTCGTTCACTCTGCCGTGCCCAAGGGCGACCGGCTCGCCGCGGTCACGCTGTCCGGCGGCAAGCGCGGCATGCTGCTCGATGCTCTCTATGCCGAAGGCCTGAACTTTGCACCGCTGAGCCCGCATGTCGGCTCGGAGCTCGCAAAGATGCTCGGGCCGGGCTCGATCGTCGGCAATCCGCTCGACGCCGGCTTTGCCGCCGTGGTCGACCCCTCCGTCTACATGAAGTCGATCAAGCTGATGATCGACGACCCCGATATCGACATCGTCATCGTCGATGCCGAGCTGCCCAAGACACCGCACGAATTGCGCGAGCGCAATCTGCGCATCGTCAACGAGATGGCGAGCCAGGCCTCGAAGCCCGTGATCTACATCAGCGCAATGTCGATCGGCTTCACCGAATTCACCAAGGGCTTGCGCAAATCGCTGCCGCATCTCGCGGTCATGCAGGGCATGGACCGCGCGGTGACCGCGATCAAGTCGCTGCTCGACTATGCGAAGCTGCGCAAGGAAGTGCCCGACATCGTCTCGAGCTCAAAGCCTGCCGCGCGCGCGGTGCTGGAGAAGGCGCTGAAATCGGCAAGCGGCGCCGCGCTCGACGAGGTCGCCTCGAAGAAGCTGCTGAAGGCCTACGGCATCCCGATCTCCAAGGAGGCAATCGCGCAGACGGCCGCCGAGGCCGTGAAGATCGCCAAGCAGATCGGCTTTCCGGTCGTGGCCAAGGTCGTCAGCGCCGAGATCCTGCACAAATCCGACATCGGCGGCGTGGTGCTGAACCTCGCCAGCGCGGCGGAGGTGAAGAAGGCATTCACCGACATCACCGCGCGGGTGAGCAAGCTGAAGGGGAAGCCGAAGCTCGACGGCATCCTGATCGCGCAGCAGGTCAAGGCCGATCTCGAGCTCGTGGTCGGCGCCTCGCTCGATGCCGAGATGGGACCGGTCGTGCTGTTCGGCACCGGCGGCATCGACATCGAGCTGATGAAGGACGTCGCGCTCGCCGGCGCGCCGCTGGACGAGGCCGAGGCGCGGCTCCTGATCGGCCGCACCAAGGCCGGCATCAAGATGCGCGGCTATCGCGGCAAACCGTCCCTGCACGAGGCCTCCGCGGTGAAAGCGCTGGTCGGCCTGTCCAATTTGATCGCGGATGCCGGCGACCGGATCGCCTCGATCGACGTCAACCCGTTCCTGATCAACACCAGAACAGGCGTCGCCGTCGACGCCCTGATCGTGCTGAACAATGCCGCGGCAAAACGCGCGGCCGGACATTGATGTCGCGTAGGGCGGATTAGCGCAGCGTAATCCGCCCTCTTGCATCCAGAAAGCAGTGGCGGGTTACGCTTCGCTAACCCGCCCTACTTAACACTGCGGCCTGCTTCCAACTTTTCCGCTTTGGCCGTAGACTCAGCCACATGGCACGCGCGAGCAACCTTGTCATCGGAACGGCGACGCTGGCGGTCATCGCCGTGGCGTTCGGCGGCGTGCTCGGCGTGCAGAAATGGCGCACCGCCCAGAGCCGGAGCCAGTTGCGCGTGGTGTTCGAGGGCGGCTCCGCCAGCGGACTGCGCCGCGGCGGGCCGGTCAATTTCGACGGTGTTCCCGCCGGCCAGATCCTGTCGATCAAGCTGGACAATCCGCGCAAGATCGTCGCGCTGGTGATGCTCGACAACAGCGCGCCGATCCGCAAGGACACGGTCGCGGGCATCGAGTTCCAGGGCCTCACCGGCGTCGCCGCGATCTCGCTGATCGGCGGCGCGCCCTCCGCGCCGCCGGTGCCGCTGGACACGGACGGCGTCCCCGTGCTGACCGCCGATCTCAGCGACGCCGAGTCCATCGTCGACACCCTGCACAGTGTCGACCGCACGATCGTGAGCAACGCCCCCGCGATCAAGGACGGCCTGCGCACGTTCGAGAACTACACCGCCGATCTCAGAAGCAAGGGCGGCGAAATCGACTCCGTCATGGCCAAGGTCGACACCGCCTTCGCAGGCTTCGACAAGGCGGTCACGAAGATCGAAGGCGTGGTGCCCGGCTTCGCCGACGGCAAAGCTGACGAGCTGTTCGAGAAGATCAAGGGACTGCACGAGCTCGCCGATACCATGAAGAAGAAATCGGCTGCTTACGTCGAGGACATCCGCCGCTCGCTGCTCGACGTCAGCGAGGCCGCCAACAAGATGAGCGGAACGCCCTCGCCCGCCGCCGCCCCGCGCCCGCCGCGCAAACCGCCGCAGAAGAAGCAGTAACTGTTTTTTCTTATCCTCCCCTGGAGGGGGAGGATCGGATCGCATGAAGCAAAGCGAAATGCGATCCGAGGTGGGGTGAAGGCGCTTCGCAGCATACAGTGCCCGAGTGGAGAGATCACCCCACCCCGCTCGCGCTACGCGCGATCGACCCTCCCCCTCCAGGGGAGGGTGACAGTTCCGTCTGATCTGGCGCCTACCACGCGTAGCGCACGACGCCCTTGCCAGCGTAGGAGCGGGTGACGTTCGAGAACTCGCCCTCGAAGGTCGCCGACGCGGACCAGCCGTTCATCCAGTTCATCTGCACCGACGCCGTGGTCAATGCGGAATCGCGCGCCAGCGCCGCACCGTTCACGACGAAGGCCGATCCCGGCAGCGTCTGGAACACCGCACCGACAGTGCGGTCCGGATTGTAATCATGCGCCCAGGCGACGCGGCCACGCAGGGTCATCAGGCCGCCGGCCGCGGCGAATGACTTGTCCGCGCGCAGGCCGAGCTCGGTCCGGGTGCTGGTCACGTCCTTGGCGGCGTAGTTGAGTGCAAAGGTGTTGTTGCCGACCACCGCGAACTCCGAATAATTCGGCAGGCTGAACATGGTGGCCTGGGCCGCAGCATACGGTGTCAGGCCAATCCACTGCGTGGCGTAACGATAACCGCCCTCGATGCGGCCCGAGAACGCGTTGGCGTTGAACTGCGCACGCAGCTGATCGACGCCGGCGGCCGTGACGATGCGGTTGGTCGTGACGTCCTGCCAGCCATAGGCCAGCGCCGCCGTGATATAGGCCGGGCCCATCGTGTGACGCACGAAGGCGCCGGCCTGGAACAGGTCGGAGCGGCCCCAGCCGAGCCCGTTGACATTGAAGCCCGTGCCGCCGCCGGCCAGCGCAAAGCCCGCGATCGTCGACGGCGAGAAGCGATAGTCGAGACCGACGGCCGTGCCATAGACGCTGCTGCTGGTGTTGTTCGAACCAAGGGCGGCATTGCCGTCAGTGGTCTGCGAGCCGCCATAGCCAGCCGCCCAGACGTTCCAGCGCTGCTCGAACGACGCAGCCGGCGCCTTGCGGTAGATCGAAGCGAAGGCATCGCGCGTGGTCTTGTCACGCGCGCCTTTACCGGTCGCGGCATAGGCATTCGCGCTCGCCTCATCCGCATAGGGCGTCGCACCGGGCGCACCGCTGCGCCCAGAGCCAAACACGTCGGTCAACAGGCCAAGGAACAGGTTCATCGCGTCGAACGTCGTCTGCTGCGATCCCGTTGCCGATTCGCCCGAGGCCTGCGTCAGGCCGGCCGGCGAGAGATTGGCGAGCGCCACGGGAAGGCTGCCGGTGCTGTTGAACACGTTCGTCAGCACGTTGGCGACGTTCTGCTGATTGACGTTGAGGCCGCCGCCATAGCCCAGCGCAAGGTCGAGGTAAACGTCATTGAGACCGTAGCTCAGCGTCGCCTTCAGATTGGACGACAGGCCTGCGACGACGGGATTGAACGTATCGGGCAACGTCCCCGCATTCAAGATCGTGTAGTGCTTCGCGATGGAGCCGGTCGGAACGACGACGACGGTCGCGCCGCCGAGCGTCGCCGTGCCTGTCACCACCGTGAGGCCGTTGCTGGCGCCCGAGATCTGCACCATGTAGCTCGACGCGCTGGTGAACGAGAGGTCGCCGGACACGGTGAGCGTCCCGGTCGGATTTCCCGGCGCCAGCGTGCCGCCATTGACGGTGGTCGTGCCGACCGTGCCGACGCCGCCAAAGGTGCCGCCCGTGGCAACGGTCACGGTGCCGTTGATGGTGCCGGCGAGCATGAGCGTGCCGCCGAGCACGTTCCAATCCTGATTGCCGTTGCCGGTCACGGTCCAGGTCGAGCTGTCGACCTTGTTGAAGGTCGAGAAGCCGTCGTACTGAAGGCCGGTCCCGATCTGGTCGAGATTGAACGTATCCTTGCCGGTGCCGCCAAGCTGGAACGTGTCGGTTCCCGATGCAAACACCTGGCCCTTGATGACGCTGCCGGGGCCAAGCGTGAGCGTGTTGGAGCCGCAGCCGCAGAGGTCGATCGCAATGGCACCGGACGCACTGGCGTCGATGGTGCCCGAGTTGAAGACGCTGCCTCCACTCACCAGGATGCCTGTGCCGCCTGCGCCGACGGTGATGGTGCCGGTATTGACGATCTGGTTCGTTGTCGAGAACGCGCTTACGTCCATACCGACGCCTGATGCGCCGACGGTGATCGTGCCGCTGTTGGTGACAATGTTGGAATCACCGAACACGATGATGCCTTCGACAGCATCCGCGCCCGTGATCCGTCCGCTATTGGTGATCGTGGAGGACGAGCCGTTATAGGCAACGCCCGCACCGGCCAAGCCGACATTAATCGTGCCACTTTGGCTGAGCGTGGCCCTGTCGCCCTGCATCGAAATGCCGGCCGATCCACTACCGCCCACGTTGATCGTGCCGGCGTTGGTGACTTTCGAATCATCGCCCTGCACGGCAATGCCGACGGCAAGATCGCCAGCCGTGATCGTGCCAAAATTGCTGGCGGTCTGGAAGTCGCCCTGCATGAAGATGCCGGCGGCGTTCTGCCCGACCGTGATCGTGCCGGTGGCGGTGTTGGCGACCGTGTTGTTGGCGGTGATCGCCATAATGCCGCCGGAGAAGCCGGTGGAATCGCCAACCGTGATCGCGCCGGCATTGGTGACGGTCGCGCCGCCGAACACGAAGATCCCGGACGAATTGTCGACCCCGGTGATCGTACCCGTCGCGGCGTTGGTGATCGTGTTGTTCTGGGCTGCGAAGATGCCTACGCCCGACGCGCCGATCGACAATGCGCCGCTGTTGGTGACGGTGTTGCTGTTGCCGACCGAGATCGCGGCACCGCTGTCGCCCGTCGTGATGGTTCCGGCATTGGTGATGACGTTGTGGTCGATCGCCTGGATGCCGAGGCCGTTGTCGAGCACCGTGATGGTGCTGTTGTTGGTCACGGAGTTGGAATTTCCAACGGCAATGCCGGTGAGGCCCGAGCCCGCCGACACGGTCCCGTTGTTGGTAACGGTATTGGAATCGTTGACGCCGATCGCGACCGCGCCGTTGTCGTTCACGGTCGCGCCGGACAGCACGTTGACATTGAGGCTGTCCACGCCAACCCCGGCCTGAAAACCGTCGGCGTCGGTGCCGCTACAGGTGACAGTCTGGCCGCTCGTGGCCGGATCTGGCGCGCAGGCCGCGCTGGCCGGCGTCGCGCTGAGGCTCAATCCCAGACAGAGCGCAGATGCGCCGACGAGCAACGCGACAGCGCACCGGCGCAGTCGACCCTGCCGCCTCGATGGCCCCTCGCCCCTCAACGTCACGCTCCCCGTTCCCGCCAGTTCCGCGGGGAACTTAGGCCATGAGGGGGCTCCGTAGAACTACGACGGCACCGGAATGCGTCCGTTTGCCCCACAACCGGGGCAGAATCCGGCCGTGATGTTGCAACCGCGCCACGGTTTAAGGGGCCGAATTCCCATTTCGCGCATGAAGCGGCTCGCTCCGGCGACCGCAATTGCTCAGTAATTGCTGGGCGCCGCCTCGTTCGGGATGCCGTCGATCGGACATTCCGCGGTTCCCGGCGTCGAGCGGGTCATCGCCTCGACCATGTCGCGCGTCCCTTCCGGATCGGCGATCCAGTTCTTGTAGAAGTCATAGGGGCACGCCGCGACGCCGCGCGGGCTCTCGCCGGAATTGATCATGCCGGTGTAGCCGCGGTGGACCAGCTTGTAGAGATGGTTCTGCGACTGGCCGTTGCGGCGCGCATCGCGGATCAGATTCTTCGACAGCTGCGCATATTGGATGCCGTACTCCTCCTCGCCGCACTCGCCGAGCGTACGGCCATCGAAGCCGATGATCGCGGAGTGACCGAAATAGGAATAGACGCCGTCGAAGCCGGCGGCGTTGGCAACCGCGACATAGACGTTGTTGGCCCATGCCATCGCCTTGGAGATCATGACCTGCTGCTCCTTGGCCGGATACATGTAGCCCTGGCAGCGTACGATCAGCTCGGCCCCCTTCATGGCGCAGTCGCGCCAGATCTCCGGAAAGTTGCCGTCGTCGCAGATGATCAGGCTGACCTTCATCCCCTTCGGGCCGTCGGAGACATAGGTGCAATTGCCGGGATACCAGCCCTCGATCGGCACCCATGGCATGATCTTGCGGTACTTCTGCACGATCTCGCCCTTGTCGTTCATCAGGATCAGGGTGTTGTAGGGCGCCTTGTGCGGATGCTCCTCGTGGCGCTCGCCGGTCAGCGAGAACACGCCCCACACTTTGGCCTTGCGGCAGGCCTCGGCGAAGATCGCGGTCTCCTCACCGGGCACCGCCGAGGCGGTCTCGTACATCTCCTTGGAGTCGTACATGATGCCTTGCGTGGAGTATTCCGGGAAGATCACGAGGTCCATGCCGGGCAGGCCGGCCTTCATGCCCACCAGCATGTCGGCGATCTTGCGGGCGTTATCGAGCACCTCGGCCTTGGTGTGCAGGCGGGGCATCTTGTAATTGACCACTGCGACGCCGACGGTGTCGTTGCTGCTGGAAATGTCACCGTGAAGCATGTTGAGCGCTCCTGTCTTTTATTCGTTTGAGGTCATCGCGTGCGTTATTCGCGCATGATCTTGCCGGAAAACCGCTGCACACTTTTCCGGATCATGCGTTAGTGGCTGATCATCCAGGGGCGTGCGGTCGGAAAGCCCTTGGCGCCGCTCCTGGTCTTGGTCACCAGCCGCGCCGGCTTCTTGCGGTCTGACGTGCTCTTGTCCTTCACGGTCTTGCCCGACGAGCAGCAGCCGCAGCCGGGGCCGTGCGAGGCCTTGTATTGCGCGAGTGTCTGCGGCGCGTGCGTGCTGCGCTCGTTGACGGCATGGGCCTTGCGTTTTTCGGCCGGCATGCAGAAGAAGTTCGGCGCGGTCAGGATGACGCGCGGCGCCATCGTCTCGCAATGCGGGCAGCTTTGCGGATCGTCGCATTCGGCCATCGGCCTGAGGTCCTTGAACGGACCGCAATCGTCACAGAGATATTCATAGACCGGCATCTTGTATCCCTTCGCGCTGATGTCCGCTTCACCTCTCCCCGCTTGCGGGGAGAGGTCGGATCGCTCTTGCGATCCGGGTGAGGGGGTACAGGAGCCGCGACCACCTCGCGTGTGGAGAGAGGCCCCTCACCCCGACCCTCTCCCCGTAAGAACGGGGAGAGGGAGAGCAGCGTCATTTGTCCGGCGAGATCGGCATCTGGATATCGCCGGTGATGTGCTTGATCGGCCCCGCCGCCGACGGCATCACGTCGAAGTCGAAGATCTCCGTCGGCAGCCACAGCGTGGCGCAGGCATTGGGCACGTCGACCACGCCGGAGATGTGGCCCTGGCACGGCGCGGTGCCGAGGATCGAATAGGCCTGGGCACCGGAGTAGCCGAACTTCTTCAGATACTCGATCGCGTTGAGGCAGGCCTGACGATAGGCGATGTGGACGTCGAGATAGTGCTGTTTGCCGGCCTCGTCGACCGAGATGCCTTCGAAGATCAGATAGTCCTTGTAGTTCGGCGTGATCGGCGACGGCTTGAAGATCGGGTTCTTGATGCCGTACTTCGCCATGCCGTCCTTGATCACCTCGACCTTCAGATGCAGCCAGCCGGCCATCTCGATGGCGCCGCAGAAGGTGATCTCACCGTCGCCCTGACTGAAGTGCAGGTCGCCCATCGACAGACCCGCGCCCGGCACATAGACCGGGAAGTAGATCTTCGAGCCGCGCGACAGGTCCTTGATGTCGCAATTGCCACCATGTTCGCGCGGCGGCACCGTGCGCGCACCTTCCGCGCCGATCTTGGCCTTGACGTCGCCCTTGGCGCGGCCGCCATGAGCGGTCGGCGCGAACGGCGGGTTGGCCAAACCAGGCACGCGGGTCGGGTTGGTCGAGATCAGCTCGGCCTCGCGCTTGTTCCAGGTCTCCAGCATCTTCGGATCGGGCAGACAGCCGATCAGGCCGGGATGGATCAGGCCGGCAAAATTCACGCCGGGGACGTGACGCGACGAGGTGTAGAGACCCTTGATGTCCCAGATCGACTTCTGCGCCAGCGGGAAATGGTCGGTGAGAAAGCCGCCGCCGTTCTGCTTGGAGAAGAAGCCGTTGAAGCCCCACAGGCTTTCCTTGAGCGGGCCGACGTCGAGCAGGTCGACGACCAGCAGATCGCCCGGCTCGGCGCCCTTGACGCCGATCGGACCGGACAAGAAGTGCACGATCGACAGGTCGATGTCGCGCACGTCGTCGGCGGAGTCGTTGTTCTTGATGAAGCCGCCGGTCCAGTCATAGGTCTCGATGATGAAGTCGTCGCCGGGATTGACCCAGGCAACGATCGGGATGTCGGGGTGCCAGCGGTTGTGCACCATGTCATTTTCGTAAGCCGACTTGGTGAGATCGACCTTGATCAGTGTCTCTGGCATCGAGATGCTCCCCTTTTACACGGTTGGTTAGACGGACAGATATTTCGAGACCTGCGCGGCATCGACGGCATCGCGCGGATCGTCGCGGACGATCTCGCCGTTCTCGATCACCAGCACGCGGTCGGCGATATCGAGTGCGAAACTGAGAACCTGTTCGGACACGACGATTGACAGCCCCTTTTCGTCGCGGATGCGCTTCAGGGTGCGCGCCATGTCCTTGATGATCGACGGCTGGATGCCTTCGGTCGGCTCGTCCAGCAGCAGAACCTTCGGCTTGGTCGCGAGCGCGCGAGCGATCGCGAGCTGCTGCTGCTGGCCGCCGGAGAGATTGCCGCCGCGGCGGCCCTTCATCTCCAGCAGCACCGGAAAGAGCTCATAGATATCGCCGGGCACCTCGGAGCCGCCGGAGACGACGAGCCCCGTTTCGATGTTCTCCTTCACCGTCATGGTGGAGAAGATCATGCGGCCCTGCGGCACATAGGCGAGGCCCTTGGCGACGCGCTCATAACTTGGCAGCCCGCCGAGTTCGGCTCCGTCCATCGTCACCGAGCCGCTTTTTGCCGGCAGGATGCCCATCAGCGACTTCATCAGCGTGGTCTTGCCCATGCCGTTGCGGCCCATGATCGCCACGATCTCGTTGGGCGCGACCTTGACGTTGAGCCCGTGCAGCACCTCGCTCTGGCCGTAGGCGACGTGAAGATCTGAGATTGCGAGCATCGAGAATCTCCTCAGTGGCCCAAATAAACTTCGACGACCTTGGGGTCGTTCTTCACCTTCTCCATGGTGCCCTCCGAGAGGATCTGGCCCTGGTGAAGCACGGTGACCTTGTGCGCGATATCCTCGACGAACTTCATGTCGTGCTCGATCACCAGCACCGAACGATTCTTGATGATCCGGTTGAGGAGCTCGGCGGTCTTGGCGCGCTCCGACACGCTCATGCCGGCGACGGGCTCGTCCAGCATCAGCAAATCGGGATCCTGGATCAGCAGCATGCCGATCTCGAGCCACTGCTTCTGGCCGTGACTGAGCAGGTCGGCGTTCACGTTGAGCCGGTCTTTCAGGAAGATCATCTCGGCGACTTCGTGCACCCGGTCGCGCACGGCGGCGTCGCGGGTGAAGGTCAGCGCACCGAACACCGAGCGTCCGCGCGGATAGGAGATCTCCAGATTCTCGAACACCGTGAGATCGTCGTAGATCGACGGGTTTTGGAACTTGCGGCCGACCCCGGTCTTGACGATCTCGTTCTCCCGCATCCGCGTCAGCTCCTTGCCGCGGAACTGGATCGAGCCCGACGTCGCTTTGGTCTTGCCGCAGATCAGGTCGAGAACGGTGGTCTTGCCGGCGCCGTTGGGGCCGATGATGACGCGGATCTCGTTCTCGTCGACATAGAAGGAGAGATCGTTGACCGCCTTGAACCCGTCGAACGACACGGTCAGCGCCTCGACGGCGAGCAGAAATTCCTTGGGCTGATGACCGACGAGCATGATCTATCTCCTCACTGCCAGCGTGGCATCGGCATCGTGGTGACCTACGAGCATGATGATCTCCTCACTCCGCCGGGGCGCCGTCGGCGACCGAGCTGTCGGTCCAGCCGTCAGGTTTCGATTTGCGCGATGAGATCAGGCGATCGATGCGCGGCTGCACGTAATCGCCCCAGATCCCGGCAAGACCGTTCGGGAAGGCAAGGACCACGGCGATGAACAAGCCGCCGAGGCCAAATAGCCACAATTCTGGGAAGGTTTCCGACAGGCTGGTCTTGGCGAAATTGACCAGCAGCGTGCCGTAGACTGCGCCGAGGATCGACAACCGGCCGCCGACCGCGGTGTAGATCACCATTTCGATCGACGGCACGATGCCGACGAAGGACGGTGACATGAAGCCGACGTTGAGCGCGAACATGGCGCCGCCGATCGCAGCGAACACGGCGGCGATGCAGAAGGCGAAGATCTTGAAATTCGCAACGCTGTAGCCGGAGAAGCGAACGCGGTCCTCCTTCTCCCGCATCGCGACCAGGATGCGCCCGAGCTTGGAGTGCCGGACGAACTGCGCGATCATGATGCAGGCGAACAGGCATCCGACCTCGAAGAAGTACAGCACGATCTTGGCGTGGTCGGGCCGGATGTCCCAGCCCTTCAACGTCCGCAGGTCGGTCATGCCGTTGATACCGCCGGTGTAGCCCTGCTGTCCCACGATCAGGATGGTCAGGATGGCTGCGACCGCCTGGGTGATGATGGCGAAGTAGGTGCCGCCGACCCGGCGCTTGAACATCGCGGTGCCGATGATGAGAGCGAAGATGCCGGGCACGAGGATGATGGCGGCGATCGTGAAGGTGAGGCTGCTGAACGGCTTCCAGAACAGCGGCAGCGCGGTGATCTGATTCCAGTCCATGAAATCGGGAATGCCGGGTGTCGACTGGATCTTGGTATTCTCCACGCTCGAGGCCTCGAGCTTGAGGAACATCGCCATGCAGTAGCCGCCGAGCCCGAAGAACACGCCTTGGCCGAGACTGAGAATGCCGCCGTAGCCCCAGCAGATCACCAGGCCGAGTGCGACGAAGGCATAGGTCAGATACTTGGCGACCAGATTGAGCCTGAAGACATCCAGCGTGAGTGGAAGGATCACCACCAGGAAGACCGCGAGCAGCAGAATTCCGATGAGCTCCGATCGATTGAAGAACCGATTGTCGGTCATTGCATCAGCCCCAGTTTCTCACTTGCGGACCTTGAGGGCGAACAGCCCTTGCGGCCGCAGCATCAGGATTCCGACAACGGCGAGCAGCGTCAGCACTTTCGCCATCGAGCCCGACATGAAGAACTCGAGGGTGGATTGCGTCTGCGAAATCGAGAAGGCCGAGGCGATGGTGCCGATCAGGCTCGCGGCGCCGCCGAACACGACCACCAGGAACGTATCGACGATGTAGAGCTGTCCGGAGGTTGGCCCGGTGGAGCCGATCATCGTGAACGCGCTGCCGGCGACGCCGGCGATGCCGCAACCGAGACCGAAGGTGTAGCGATCGACCTTTTCGGTGTTGATGCCGACCGCGCCGGCCATGATGCGGTTCTGCACGACGGCGCGAACCTGGCGGCCCCAGCGAGACTTGTACATGACATAGGCGACGCCGATGGTGATCAGCACGGTGAGGCACATCACGAAGACGCCGTTGATCGGCACCTCGATGCTGTCGGTGACGTGCAGCGAGCCGAGCATCCATTGCGGCAGCTCGACGCCGACCTCGCGCGCGCCGAACACGGAACGATAGGCCTGCTGCAGCATCAGGCTGAGGCCCCAGGTCGCCAGCAGCGTGTCGAGCGGGCGTTTGTAGAGATGCCGTATCAGCACCCACTCCACCAGCATTCCCAGCGCGCCGGATGCGACGAAGGCCAGGATCATCGCGAGGAAGAAGTAGCCGCTGAACAAGCTCGGCAAATAGGACTGGAAGAAGTTCGAGGTCATCGAGGTGACGTAAGCCCCGAGGATCATGAACTCGCCATGGGCCATGTTGATGACGCCCATCTGGCCGAAGATGATCGCAAGCCCGAGCGCCATCAGGACGTAGACCGAGAACAGGATCAGTCCCGCAAAACCCTGCATGACGAAGATGGAGCCAAGATCACCAAGCGAGTAGTCGCCGAACATCGATGTCCTCCGTCGGGGAAAGGGTCCCCGCGTCGCGAGCAGGTTCGCGACGCGGGGGTCTTGGGCGTGGATTTGCGGTCCACGCCAGGGAGCGGTTTTGCCTTTTGGGAAACGGCGCCGAACGCCGCGTCTCTTACTGGTAACCCTTCGGGAACGGATCCGGCTCGACGAGATCGGCGGTCTCGTAGATCAGCTCGAACTGACCATCGAGCTTGGCGCGTCCCACCCGGGTCTTGGACCAGAGATGATGGTTCTCGTGGATGCGGACGTAGCCTTCCGGCGCGCCCTTGAACTCGACGCCCGGCGAAGCCGCCGCGATCTTGTCGATGTCGAAGGAACCGGCCTTCTCGACCGTCAACTTCCACAGCCACGGGCCGAGATAGGCAGCCTGGGTGACGTCTCCGATCACGGTCTTTTCGCCCCACATCTTCTTGAACGCGGGCACGAACGCCTTGTTGTTCGGATTGTCGAGCGACTGGAAGTACTTCATGCAGGCATAGGCGCCCGCGATGTTCTCGCCGCCGATGCCGTCGATCTCGTCTTCGGTCACCGAGATCGTCAGCAGCGCCTGCTTGGAGAGATCGATGCCGGCGGCCTTGAGCTGCTTGTAGAACGCGACGTTCGAGCCGCCGACGACGTCGGTGAAGATCACGTCGGGTTTGGTCAGCTTGATCTTGTTGATGACCGAGTTGAACTGGGTGTTGCCGAGCGGATAATACTCCTCGCCGACGACCTTGCCTTTCAGCACGTTCTCGACGTGCTTGCGCGCGATCTTGTTCGAGGTGCGGGGCCAGATGTAGTCGGAGCCGATGAAGAAGAAGGATTTTGCACCCTTCTCCTTCGCGATCCAGTTCAGGCCGGCGAGGATCTGCTGGGTCGCTTCCTGGCCGGTGTAGATCACGTTCTTGGACTGCTCGAGGCCCTCATAGAAGGTCGGGTAATAGAGCATGCCGTTGTACTGCTCCATGACCGGCAGCACCGCCTTGCGCGATGCCGAGGTCCAGCAGCCCATGATCGCCGCGACCTTGTCGTTGACGAGCAGCTTCTTGGCTTTTTCGGCGAAGGTCGGCCAGTCGCTGGCGCCGTCTTCCTGGATGAACTTGATCTTGCGCCCGAGCACGCCGCCCATGGCGTTGATCTGCTCGATGGCGAGCTTTTCGGCTTCGATCGAGCCGGTTTCGGAGATCGCCATGGTGCCGGTCGCCGAGTGCAGGATGCCGACCGTCACCTCGGTGTCGGTGACCGCCAGACCCGTGGTGTTGACCGCCGAGGTTGCCGGGGCCTGCGCAAAAGACGCCCGCGGCAGCATCGTGATAGCGGGCACGGCGGCCATTCCCATCAATAGTTTGCGCCGGAGCGGCGACAACAGGCCTTTGTTGGCTTCGTCTGACATGAGCACCCCACTTCTTGTTCGAGGACACGCGATTGGTGCCGTGAGGATGGCTCGAATTTGTGCAGCGCAAGCATACGCAAGATTGCGTATACTGCACCGCAAAATACCGACGTAGGCTTTTGGTACGGGATTTGCGAGGAGCGCCGGGTCTGTATCGGGAGTGGGGTTAGTGGCAGGGCGGCAGCGAATAGACCGCGTCAGGCGCCAGTACAATCAATGGGTCGCCAACCAGACGCTGGAAGACTACGCGCTGCGCTTCACCGCCAAGAGCGCGCGCCGCTGGTCTGCCGCCCGCGTCGCCAACACCGCCCTCGGCGCCATCTCCTTTCTGGCACTGGAAGCGATCGGCGGCACCATCACGCTGAACTACGGCGTCACCAACGCCAGCGCCGCGATCCTGGTCGTCTCCGCCATCATCTTCTTCTGCGGCGTGCCGATTGCCTATTACGCAGCCAAATGCGGCATCGATATTGATCTGCTCACCCGCGGCGCCGGCTTCGGCTATATCGGCTCGACCGTCACGTCACTGATCTATGCCTCCTTCACCTTCATCTTCTTCGCCATCGAGGCGGTGATCCTGGCCACCGCGCTGGAGATGTGCTTCGGCATCCCACGCCCGATCGGCTACCTCATCAGCGCGGTGGCGATCATCCCGCTCGTCACCTATGGCATCACGCTGATCAGCCGCTTCCAGCTCTGGACGCAGCCGATCTGGATCATCCTGCACATCCTGCCCTTTGCCGCGATCGCCTGGGCCAACCCCTACTCGTTCACGGAGTGGCGCAAGTTCGCCGGCGAGCATGGCGACGCGAGCGGCCAGTTCGACCTGCTGTTGTTCGGCGTCGCATCATCCGTGGTGTTCTCGCTGGTGGCGCAGATCGGCGAGCAGGTCGACTTCCTCAGGTTTCTGCCGCGCGACCGCCGCACGTCGCGGACGTCGTGGTGGATCGCCCTGCTGATCGCGGGCCCCGGCTGGATCATCTTCGGCGCGCTGAAATTGTTGCTGGGCTCCTTTCTCGCCTTCTTTGCGCTGAGCCACGGCCTCTCGGGCGAACTGGCAGCCGAGCCCGCGCACATGTATCTCGAGGCGTTTCGCTACGTGCTGTCGCAGCCGGACCTGGCGCTGGCGCTCACCGGCATGTTCGTCATCCTGTCGCAGCTCAAGATCAACGTCACCAACGCCTATGCCGGCTCGATCGCCTGGTCGAACTTCTTCTCGCGCCTGACGCATAGCCATCCCGGCCGGGTCGTCTGGCTGGTGTTCAACGTGATGGTGGCTCTGCTCTTGATGGAGATTGGCGTCTACAAGGCGCTGGAGCAGACGCTGGCGCTCTACTCCAATGTCGCGATCGCCTGGGTCGGGGCACTCGTGTCCGATCTCGTCGTCAA
The DNA here is from genome assembly GCF_024199855.1 of Bradyrhizobium sp. CCGB20. NCBI lineage: Bacteria > Pseudomonadati > Pseudomonadota > Alphaproteobacteria > Hyphomicrobiales > Nitrobacteraceae > Bradyrhizobium > Bradyrhizobium sp. CCGB20. The sequence continues at coordinate 9,092,279 of NZ_JANADN010000001.1, forward strand.
CAAGCCGCTTGGGCTACGTCCACCGCAGATGGAGTTCAAGCGCGCGCATCTCTACGACATCAACCCGGTCGGCGTCGGCGCCATGACGATCGCGACCATCGTCTCGATCGCGGCGTTCTACGGCCTGTTCGGCCCAACCATGAAAGCGCTCGCGGCCTTCGTCGCGCTGACGGTCGCCTTCGTCACCGCGCCAGTCATCGCCTGGCTGACCGACGGAAAATACTACATTGCGCGCAAGCCGAAGAGGAGCTGGGCCAATATCGAGGCGATCCAGTGCTGTATCTGCGAGCACAGCTTCGAGCCGGAGGACACCACCTCCTGCCCCGCCTATGCCGGCCCGATCTGCTCGCTGTGCTGCTCGCTCGATGCACGCTGCCACGACCTCTGCAAGCCGCATGCGCGGGCGCAGGTGCAGTTCGCCGAAGCGCTCGGCAGAATCTTGCCGCAGCCGATCTATCAGCGGATCAACTCGCAGTTCGGCCACTATATCGGCGTGTTCGTGGTCTCCGCCGGCCTCGTCGCGCTGGTGCTGGGACTGATTTATCTGCAGACCTCGGCGAGCGTGCCCGGCGAGAATTCGCTCGTCTCGAACGTGCTCTGGAAGGTGTTCTTCTCGCTCAGCATCATCATCGGCGTGGTGGCCTGGCTGTTCGTGCTGGCGCAGCAGAGCCGCCGCGCCGCCGAGGCCGAGACGCGGCGGCAGACCGCGCTTCTGATCCAGGAGATCGACGCGCACAAGCGCACCGACGCCGAGCTCCAGCGCGCCAAGGAAGTCGCCGAATCCGCCAACCTCGCCAAGAGCCGCTACGTGGTGGGCCTGAGCCACGAGCTGCGCTCGCCGCTGAACGCCATCAGCGGCTATGCGCAGCTGCTGGAGCAGGACGCGACGCTCAGCACCAAGCCGCGCGACCAGGTCCGCGTGGTTCGCCGCAGCGCCGATCACCTCTCCGGCCTGATCGACGGCATCCTGGATATCTCCAAGATCGAGGCGGGGCGGCTGTATCTCTCGCGCGACGAGGTGCGCTTGAGCGAATTCCTCGACCAGCTCGTCGGCATGTTCCGTCTCCAGGCCGCAGCCAAAGGCATCGACTTCGTGTTCAGGCGGCCGGCGCATTTGCCGGTCGTGGTCTTTGCCGACGAGAAGCGGCTGCGGCAGGTGCTGATCAATTTGCTCTCCAACGCGATCAAGTTCACCCAGACCGGCAGCGTGCAGTTCGTCGTGCACTATCGCAGCCCCGTCGCCGAGTTCGAAGTGATCGACACCGGCCCCGGCATCCAGGGCGACGACCTCGAACGCATCTTTGCGCCCTTCGAGCGCGGCGCGCTCGGCGTCTCGCAGCCGCAGACCGGCACCGGGCTGGGCCTGACCATCAGCCGGCTGCTCGCCGGCGTCATGGGCGGCGACATCAAGGTCTTGAGCACGGTCGGCGCCGGGAGCACCTTCAAGGTCAAGATCCTGCTGTCGGAAGTCACCAATCCGCAGCGCATCGCGCCGGTGGAGGCGCCGATCTCCGGCTATCACGGCGCACGCAAGACCATCCTCATCACCGACGACGACCCCGTCCATCGCGACCTCCTGCGCGAGGTGCTGACCCCGCTCGGCTTCATCCTGCTCAGCGCCACCGACGGCCCGGGATGCCTGGCGCTGGCGCAGCATTGCCGGCCCGATCTATTCCTGCTCGACATCTCCATGCCGGGCATGGCCGGCTGGGCGGTGGCGGAGGCCTTGCGCACGAGCGGCCATCACCAGGCGCGGATCCTGATGGTGTCGGCGAGCGCGCTGGAGGCCCACGGCACGCCGCTGGCACAGCCCTTCCACGACGGCTATCTGATGAAGCCGATCGACATCCCACGGCTGCTGGAGACGATACGCCAGCTCCTCAGGATCGAATGGCAATACGGCTCGGACGAGATCGCGGTGCCGTTCTGGCGGCCGGAGAGCGGATCAAGGCCACCGGTGCGACACATCGAGGCGCTGATCGGGCTCGGCCAGATCGGCTACGTTAAGGGCATCCAGTTGAAGCTGGACGAGATCGGCAGCGAGCACCCCGAGCATGCCGATTTCGTCGCGGAAATGCGGTCGCTGGTCGACCGCTTCGATCTCGACCGGTACATGGCCACATTGAAGACGTTGCATGCGCATGAGCATTGAATCGAGGAAGCGCGATGTCGCGCTCGTTGTCGATGACTCCCCGGAGACGCTACGGCTGCTCACCGATGCGCTCGACGGCGCCGGGATGACGGTGATGGTGGCCCTCGACGGCGCGGCCGCGATGCGCATCGTCGACCAGATCACGCCCGACATTGTGCTGCTTGACGCTGTGATGCCCGGCATGGACGGATTCGAGACCTGCCGCCGGCTCAAGCGCGATGCGGGCGTTGCCAACGTGCCCGTGATCTTCATGACGGGCCTTGCCGAAACCGAGCACATCGTGCGCGGACTGGAGGCCGGCGGCGTCGACTACGTGACAAAACCGATCGTGATCGAGGAGATGCTGGCGCGCATCCGTGTCCATCTCGGCAATGCCCGCCTGACCCAGAGCGCGCGCGCCGCGCTCGACGTCTCCGGCCGCTTCCTGTTCGCGGTCAACCGCCAGGGCAACATTCTTTGGGCGACCCCGCAGGCGCAGAAGCTGCTGTCCGATCATTACGGCGCGCAGACCGAAGACTTCGTCCTGCCGCCATCACTCCTGCAATGGCTGGAGCAGGCGAAGGGCAAGGGCAGCGCGAAGTCGCAAGCGGCTTCCCTGCCCGACAATCCGCAACTGCGGCTCTATTACATGGGCGAAACCGCGCCGAACGAGTTTCTGCTGCGGCTGTCCAGGGAATCCGGCACATCGCTGCCGGCCGAATTCACCAGCGAGCTCGGCCTCACCACCCGCGAAGGCGAGGTACTGGCCTGGCTCAGCAAGGGCAAGACAAACCGCGACATCGCGCAGATTCTGGGCTTGAGCCCGCGCACGGTCGACAAGCATCTGGAGCAGATCTACGCCAAGCTCGGCGTTGAGAACCGGACCGCGGCGGCAGCGATCGCGACGAATGCGACGAGAAGGAATTCGTAGTCGTTACGTTAGTGAGTTGGGACGCCGTACGCCCCACAAGCGGTGTCGTCCCGGACAAGCGAAGCGCAGATCCGGGACCCATAACCACAGGGAGACGTTTGGCGAAGACTAGTCGTGGTGGGATGTCCACCGCACGCAATCGATAGATCACGCGGTATGAGTCCCTGCGTTCGCAGGGACGACAGCGGAGTTTGGGGCAACCACTGCCGCCCCTCACTCCGGCAACCCATTACCCGTAAACAAACGCCCCGTCATCCAGATCCGTCTTCGGGATCTCGTCCTTCTCGGTCCAGTAGTCCTGGCTGTGCTGCCATTCCGGCTTGTCGCCGCGCTTGGGGAGCAGGTCCATGTTGCGCATCATGTAACCGGGGTTGAAGTTTTCCGGATCGATCCAGGGCAGGATCGGCATGTTGTGGTCTTCGGCGCGCAGCTTGACCTCGACCTTCCTTGTGCCCTTGGCCTTCATGTGTCCGAGCAGCCGGCAGACGAAGTCGGCGACAAGATCGACGCGCAGCGTCCAGCTGGCGCGGAAATAGCCGAACACCCACACCATGTTCGGCACGCCCGTGAACATCATGCCGCGATAGGTCACGGTGTCGCCGAAGGCGAGCGGCTTGCCATCGATCTCGAAGGCGATGTCGCCGAGCGCCGCGAGATTGAAGCCGGTCGCGGTGACGATGATATCAGCTTCAAGCAGCTTGCCGGATTTGAGCTGGATGCCGTTCTCGACGAAACACTCGATCTCGTCGGTGACGACGGAGGCCTTGCCGCTGGCGATGCCTTTGAACAGATCGGCATCCGGCACGAAGGCGATGCGCTGCCGCCATGGCCGGTATGTCGGCGTGAAATGCGTCTCGACGTCGTAGTCCGGGCCGAGCACCGCGCTGATCTGGCCGATCAGCTCCTTCTTCACCTGCTCCGGCTTGGATAGGCAGAGCTTGGTGAACGCGTCCTGCTCGAACAGAATCTTGCGGCGGACGATCTCGTGGATCCATTGCTCGTCGACCTGGAGCCGGCGCAGTTCCTCCGCGATCTCGATAGCGTTGCGGCCGAGGCGGAAATAGGTCGGCGAGCGCTGCAGCATGGTGACATGCGCGCATTCGTCGGCGATGTTCGGCACCAGCGTCGCCGCCGTCGCACCGGAGCCGATCACGACGACCTTCTTGTTCGCAAGGTCGATATCGTCAGGCCAAGTCTGCGGGTGGACGATGCGGCCCTTGAAGCGGTCCGTGCCCTTCCATTCCGGCGTGTAGCCTTCCGAATGACGGTAATAGCCCTGGCACATCCAGAGGAAGTTTGCAGTGAAGGTCTTGGGCTCTCCGGTGTCCGTCGTCATCGCTTCGATGGTCCAGAGATTCTGCTCGCTCGACCAGCTCGCCGAATTGATCTTGTGCTTGTAGCGAATGTGCTTCGCGAGATCGTTGTCGTCGATCACCTCGTTCATGTAGGTGAGGATTTCTTCGGCGGTCGCGATCGGCGGTCCGACCCAGGGCTTGAAGCTATAGCCGAAAGTGTGGAGGTCGCTGTCCGAACGAATTCCGGGATAGCGATGCGTGGTCCAGGTTCCGCCGAACGTCGCCTGCGTTTCGAGAATGACAAAGCTCGCGCCCGGAAGCTGCTTTGTCATGTGGTAGGCACTGCCTATGCCGGAGATGCCGGCACCGACGATCAGCACGTCGAAATGTTCAGAGGCCTGCTTGGCCGTGGCGTGACTGCGAACAGCGACATTCATTGTTGCTTCTTGCCTTGCTTGCTTTTGTGGCCGCCCTTGATTGGGCGACGCGTTTCCTCCGCGACGGGCATGGTCGCCCATCGCGCTTCCCTGTTAAAATGACATAGATCAATTCGCGATCAAAGCGCCGCGCCCCAGCTTCGCGCAGTCTGCAAGATCCAGTCGCGATAGAGCGTGAGTGGCGTGACGCCGGTCAATCCGCCACAGCCGGCGGCGTTGTTCGGCCCGGTCGACCAGCTGATGAGGCCGACGAGTACGGCACCGTTCGGCTTGTCCTCGAACACGGGGCCGCCAGAATCACCCGTGCAGGCGCCGATTCCATCGCGAACACCGTTAGTTACGGGATCCACCAAGCGGATCTGGAGCGTGCCGGGCTGGCCCGTGGCGATGAGGCCGGCAACGCGCGTCGCGCCGCCGCTCTTGCCGTCGCCGCGCACGGTGACGCCGATACCGGCAATGACGAAGCGGCTGCCGACCTGGATCGGAATATTCGGCGCGCCGACCGACACCGTCGATTTTCCCTTGAGTGGAATTTCCAGTTGCAGCAATGCCACGTCCGCGGTGGCGCGGTGCGCTTGCATTGCCTGCATGTTGAAGTTGGGATGGATCGCGACGGTGCGGACATTCAGCAATTGCGGCTGACCGTCGGCGCCGCGATCGACGATCTTGTAGTCGGCCCCTGATGGCACGCAGTGGGCAACGGTGAGCACGAGTTTCGGCGCGATCAGGGTGCCGGTGCAGAAATTGCCGCGCGATCCCACGATGGTGACGACGGCGCGCGCGACACCATCCGCCTGCGGCGTGCCGCCGCCGACGATGGCGTGCGCGGGCGTGGCGAGCAGCAGCGCAGTTGTGACGAAGGTTGCAAGCTTTTTCATGGGAACACGCTTTGGCGGCAGCATCGGTGACGGCGGGGATTGCTTCGGACTGGCCCTTGCCGATAGCGCATGCTAGCGCTCTTGGAAAGGAATTGACGAGGGCAGGATAGTGGCGATCGAGGCTGTGATCTTTGATTTTGGCGGCGTGCTGACGAGTTCGCCGTTCGAGGCGTTCGCGCGGTTCGAGACCGAGCGCGGCCTGCCGATCGACATCATCCGGCGCACCAACGCCGCCAATCACCTCGAAAACGCCTGGGCCAAGTTCGAGCGCGCCGAGGTCGATATCGAAACCTTCGACAAGCTGTTCGCGGAGGAATCGCGCGCGCTCGGCGCCGAGGTGCGCGGCCGCGAGGTGCTGCCGCTGCTTCAGGGCGATTTGCGCCCCGAGATGGTCGAGGCCCTGAAGCGCATCAAGGCGCAATTCAAGACCGGCTGCATCACCAACAATCTGCCGGCCAATGCGATCGGCAGCATGACCGGGCGCTCGCTCTACATCGCCGAGGTCATGGTGCTGTTCGACCACGTCATCGAGTCCGCCAAGATCGGCCTGCGCAAGCCCGACCCGCGCATCTACAAGATGATGGTGGAGACGCTGAAGGTCGATCCCAGGAACTGCGTTTACCTCGACGATCTCGGCGTCAATCTAAAACCCGCGCGCGAGATGGGCATGACGACGATCAAGGTCGCCAGCGGCGCCCAGGCGATCAGGGAGCTCGAGGCGGCGACGGGGTTGAAGCTGACATAGTTCACCAGTGCTGTAGGGTGGGCAAAGCGAAGCGTGCCCACCACAAGCATATGGTGGGCACAGCGCTTCTGCGCCTTTGCCCACCCTACGAGAGCCTACTTCGCGGCGGCAGCGATCCGCTCCGGAAATGCCGCTGCCAGCGAAGCACGGTCCGGCTTCAGCACGCCGCGCTCGGTGATGAGGCCGGTGACGAGACGCGCCGGCGTCACATCGAACGCGTAATTCGCAACCGGCGAGCCCTCCGGCACGATCCGTACCGTCTCCAGTCGTCCATCCGCGGTGCGGCCGGTCATGTCGGTCACTTCCGTGCCGCTGCGCTGCTCGATCGGAATGTCGCAGATGCCGTCATTGACGGCGAAATCGATCGTCGGCGACGGCAGCGCGACGTAGAACGGCACGCCGTTGTCATGCGCGGCAAGCGCCTTCAGATAGGTGCCGATCTTGTTGCAGACGTCGCCATTGGCCGCGACGCGGTCGGTGCCGACGATGGCGAGATCGACCATGCCGTGCTGCATCAAATGCCCGCCAGTGTTGTCGGGAATCACGGTGTGCGGCACCCCGTGATGGCCGAGCTCCCAGGCGGTCAGCGAGGCGCCCTGGTTGCGCGGACGGGTCTCGTCGACCCAGACATGGATCTTGATCCCGCGCTCATGCGCGAGATAGATCGGCGCCGTCGCCGTGCCCCAGTCGACGGTGGCAAGCCAGCCGGCATTGCAATGGGTCAGCACGTTGACCGTCTCGCCCGGCTTCTTCGCCGCAATCGCCTCGATCAGCCTCAAACCGTTGCCGGCAATGCCGCGGTTGATCTCGACGTCCTGCTCGACAATCTCGTCGGCGCGCGCATAGGCCGCTTCAGCTCGTTCGAGCGGATCGACCGGTGTGAGCGCCGTGCGCATCTCGTCCAGGGCCCATTTCAGATTGATCGCCGTCGGCCGCGCCACGATCAGCGTCTCATAGGCACGCTTCAGGCCGGTATCCGAGGAATCCTCGCGCATGGCGAGCGCCATGCCATAGGCCGCGGTTGCACCGATCAGCGGGGCGCCGCGCACCAGCATGTCGCGGATCGCGACCGCCGCGTCTTCGCATGACGTCAGACGCGCGACGACGAACTCATGCGGCAGCCTGCGCTGGTCGATCGCTCCGACCGACCAGCCATCACGCTCACGCCAGATGCTGCGGAAATGCTTGCCGTCGACCTTCATGGCATTCTGCCTTCTCGTCCTTCGCCTTGCGTCTCAACCGCGCAGGATGCGCCCGGCCACCGCATCGAGCTTCTTCAGAAGCTCGGGATCGCGCGCCTCGGGCGCCGTGATCAGCGCGGTGTCGAGCGCGCGGTCCGAACCGATCGGGCACGGCTCGTGCTCGCGCGGAAAGTCCTTCGCCAGCCGTGCCACCAGCGCCTTCGCCTTGTCGGCGTTCGAGGTCAGCACGCGGATGATGTCCTGCACGGTGACGGCGTCGTGATCGGGATGCCAGCAGTCGAAATCGGTCACCATCGCGACGGTGGCGTAGCAGATCTCGGCTTCACGTGCGAGCTTCGCCTCGGGCATGTTGGTCATGCCGATCACGGAATAGCCCAGCGTCTTGTAGGTCATGCTCTCCGCATAGGTGGAGAATTGCGGTCCCTCCATGCAGACATAGGTGCCGCCGCGCGCAAACGCGATGCCCTCGGCTTCAGCTGCAGCCGCAAGATGGATGCGCAGCCGCGGCGAGACCGGGTGCGCCATCGACACATGCGCGACGCAGCCCCGGCCGAAGAACGAGCTCTCGCGCTTGTGGGTGCGATCGACGAACTGGTCGACGAGAACGAAGGTGCCGGGCGGCAGTTCCTCCTTGAAGGAGCCGCAGGCCGACAGCGAGATCAGGTCGGTGACCCCGGCCCGCTTCAAGACGTCGATATTGGCGCGATAATTGATGTCGGAGGGCGACAGCCGGTGGCCCTTGTCGTGCCGCGGCAGGAACACGATCGGCAGGCCGGCGATGGAGCCGCGCCGCAGAGGGGCCGACGGCTCGCCCCAGGGGCTCTTGATCACCTCTTCGCGCGCGCCTTCGAGGCCCGGCAGGTCGTAGATGCCGGAGCCGCCGATGATGCCCAATACCGCCTGCGTCATGCCCGCTCCACCCTGTCAGCTACCCGCGACATGGTTAAGCTATGCCAGTTTTGCGGCGGTTTTGGAACGGGGGTGGTGGGGTGATGCCGGTGGTGTGAGGGGCGCGAGACTGCGCCTCATACTCGGTGTCGTCCCCGCGAACGCGGGGACCCATAGCCACAGGCGGCGGTTTGGCAAAGACTCGAAGTTCGGTACTGCGACCTTCAACGATCGATGGATTCCGCGGTATTGGTCCCTGCGTTCGCAGGGACGACACCGGGAAGGTAGTGGCGCGTGACTTAAGCTGCGGTCGCCAGCTGCAGTTGGGTCGCGACCATGCGCTCCAGCGTCGCGACCGACTGGAAATTCTCCGGCGTGATCTCGGACTGCGGGATGGTGAAATCGAATTCGGCTTCGACGCCGAGCATCAGGTTGACCATGTCCATCGAGGTCAGGCCGGCGTCGACGAGCTTCGTCGAAGGCGTAATCTCGGCGGTGAGCGAATTCTGCTCAAGGATGCCCTTCACCAGCTTGATGATGCGATTACGCAATTCGGTATCGAAGGCCTGCATCGGAAAATTCCCATCTGTCCATGAAAGGTCGGAGCTGTCGCGGGTTACGATGGGCGCGACGGGCCGATCCCACAATGGGCGCCACCATTACTTCGCCTTTCTTAGTAAACGATGACTCAGATTGTCTGGAATTCCAGCTTCTTCCGGATTCCTAACGCCATCGCGGAAATTCGGGTGATGCAAACAACCGGACCTTAACTGTTCGTTCGGAATTGGGCTTTGTTTACCCTCTATTTCATCGACGAATTTGAATTAAATCCGTAGCCTCGTCTCACAAGCAAAGATGGTCGGAGGATCGCTTATGCGGCATCGCGAATGATGCCGGCGATCCTGAACGACAAACCGGAGGCGGACGAGTATGAACGTGCGTGAAGCAGTCCTCACTGTCGACGAAACGCAAACGAGCTATCTCGAACAGGGCCCCTCCCTCGTCGAGCGCGCCGCCCGGACCGCCGCGGCAGCTGCGGCCGACGCAGACGGCGTCGATCGCGACGCCCGCTTCCCCCACAAGGCTTTCGATACCGCACGCGAGCAAAAGCTGCTCGGCGCCATGATCCCCGTCGAGTTCGGCGGCTTCGGCGCCTCGATCTACGACGTCACCGACATCTGCTATACGCTCGGGCGCGCCTGCGCCTCGACCGCGATGATCTATGCGATGCACACGACGAAGGTCGCCTGCGTCGTCAGGCACGGCCACGGCATTCCCTGGATGGAAACCATGATGCGCCGGGTCGCCCGCGACCAATGGCTGCTCGCCTCCTCCACCACCGAAGGCCAGAACGGCGGCAACATCCGCGCCAGCGCCGCGGCGGTCGACCACGCCGGCGACACAGTCTCGCTGGTGCGCGACGCCACCGTGATCTCCTACGGCGCGGAGGCCGACGGTCTCGTCACCATCGCCCGCCGCGCCACCGAGGCCGCCGCCTCCGACCAGGTGCTGCTGGCGCTCGCCAAGGACGATTACTCGCTGAAGCAGACGCAGGGCTGGGAAACGCTCGGCATGCGCGGCACCTGCTCGACCGGTTTCGAGCTGAAGGTCGACTGCCCCGCCGACCGCGTCTTCCCGGAAGCCTATGACAAGATCCATGCCCAGACCATGACGCCGTTCGCGCATCTGTGCTGGTCGTCGGCCTGGGCCGGCATCGCCGCGGCGTCTGTCACGCGTGCGCAGGCCTTCGTCCGCAAGGCTGCGCGCGCCTCCGGCGGCCAGATGCCGCCGGCCGCGGCGCATTTCACCGCCGCGAAGATGTCGCTCGCAAAACTGCGCGCGCTGATCGCAGCGAATATCGACGCCTTTGCTCGCGCCGAGCATGACGAGCGCGCACTGAGCTCGCTCGACTTCCAGTCCTCGATCACGCTGTTGAAGGTGCAGGCCTCCGAGCTTGCGGTCGAGACCGTGATGCATGCGATGCGCACCGCCGGCCTTTCCGGCTACCGCAACGACGGCGAATTCACCATGGGCCGTCACCTGCGCGACGTGCTGTCGTCGCCGATCATGATCAACAACGACCGCATCCTGGCCAATGCCGCGACATCGACCTTGATGAGCGGCGTCCCGACCAGCCTTCGTGACTGACGTGCCTTTGTGACTGACGTGCCTTGGCGACCAGACCAACAAGAACAATTTTGAAATAGCAGGACACCGGACCATGAACATTGCCGTCCTCCCCGAATCGCCCGAGACCGCCCCGCAAATCATCGATCCGCTCGATCATCTCGCCGACAAGCTGTTCCACCCCATGGGCTCGGACGGCGTCTACGCCCGCACCGCCCTCTATGAGGGCGTCGTCGAGAAGCTCGCCGCACTGATCACCGGGCATCGCGAAGCCGGCACGGAGGTGATGCGCTTCCCGCCGGTGATGAGCCGGGCCCAGCTGGAAAAATCCGGCTATCTCAAGAGCTTTCCGAACCTGCTCGGCTGCGTCTGCGGCCTGCACGGCACCGAACGCGAGATCAACGCCGCGGTAAGCCGCTTCGATGCCGGTGGCGACTGGACCACCTCGCTCTCCCCGGCCGACCTCGTGCTGTCGCCGGCCGCCTGCTATCCGGTCTACCCGATCGCGGCGAGCCGCGGACCTTTGCCGAAGGGCGGCCTGCGCTTCGACGTCGCCGCCGACTGCTTCCGCCGTGAGCCGTCAAAACATCTCGACCGGCTGCAATCGTTCCGGATGCGCGAATATGTCTGCATCGGCACGCCCGACGACGTCGCCGATTTCCGCGAGCGCTGGATGGTGCGCGCGCAGGCGATCGCTCGCGACCTCGGCCTCACCTTCCGCGTCGACTATGCCAGCGACCCCTTCTTCGGCCGCGTCGGCCAGATGAAGGCGGTGAGCCAGAAGCAGCAGCAGCTCAAGTTCGAGCTCCTGATCCCGCTCCGCTCGGAAGAGCAGCCGACGGCCTGCATGAGCTTCAACTATCACCGCGAGCATTTCGGCACGACCTGGGGCATCCAGGACGCTAATGGCGAACCGGCCCACACCGGCTGCGTCGCCTTCGGCATGGACCGCCTGGCCGTCGCCATGTTCCACACCCACGGCACGGATCTTTCCGCCTGGCCCGCCAAGGTGAGGGAGCTCATGGGCATGCAGCCGCAAGTCGCGGCCGATGCCCATGGCGAAGGCTGGCGCTAAGCGAACGAGGCCTCCCATTTCCACGGGCAAGACGAGCGTGATCCACACCAAGGTCCGATGCCGCGAGATCACCGAAGCCGACGTCGAGAAGGTCGCTGACCTCCTGACGCGCGGCTTCGTCGGCCGCTCACGCGACTACTGGATGCAGGGTCTGCGCCGGCAGGCCTTCCGGCCCGTGCCGGAGGGCTATCCGCGCTTCGGCTACATGCTGGACAATGACGGCGAGCCCGTCGGCGTGCTGCTGCTGATCTACACGGCGCGGAAGCACGGCGAGGAGACCGCGATCCAGTGCAATCTGTCGAGTTGGTATGTCGATCCGGCGTACCGCAACTACGCCCCGCTGCTGACCAAGATCGCGCAGCGGCACAAGGACGTCACCTATCTCAACATCAGCCCGGCGCCGTGGACCTGGCCCATCATCGAGACGCAGGGCTTTCGCGCTTACTGTCACGGCATCTTCTTCTCCGTGCCTGCACTCGCGCGCACCCCGCGCTGGAGCAAGATCGAGGTCATCTCGCAGCACGCCAAGTCGATCGATGGGCTCTCCGACGACGAGACCGCGCTACTGACCCGGCATGCGCGCTACAATTGCCTCAGCCTGGTCTGCCGCACGCCGAAGGGAACGTTCCCCTTCATCCTGCAACCGGTGCGCATCCGCCGCGGCTTCATCGCGCCGCCCGCGATGAAGCTGATCTATTGCCGTAGCGCCGCCGAATACGCCGCCTGCGCTGGCCGCATCGGCCGGCTGCTGCTGCGGCTCGGCAAGATCTCGGTGGCGATCGATTCCAATGGCCCGATTCCCGGCCTCGCCGGCATCTACACCGAGCGGCGCGGCCGTAAATATTTCAAGGGCCCGCACCGGCCGCAGCTCGGCGACCTTACCGACACGGAGCTCGTGCTGTACGGGCCGTAGGGTCCGCTCGGCTGTCGTCCCTGCGAACGCAGGGACCCATACCGCGAGATCTGTCGGTAAGCACGGGTGTTAATACCGCGGGAAGCCCCACTCACTTTCAGTCCTCGCCAAACTTCTCCCTGTGGTTATGGGTCCCTGTGTTCGCAGGGACGACAGCGGAATTTTTTGGCGGCTCCTGACCAACTCTGGCTTGCAGGCGGTTCCGCGCTGACGCGCGAGCACAGGCTTCTCTGCATCGCCAGTCACCCTCCGTAAACTACTGCGCTTAAGGGAATTTTCCCGCCTCTTCGCTACCCTCGGCACACGGATTACGTTGCGTTAAGTCTATCGCCCGCCGAGACCCTGTCGATCCCATGACGTCGACCTGCGACAACGAATTTGGTGCACGCCGCGAACAGGGCCCACAGGCCCTGGTCTCGCTGAGCCAGCTCGCGCTCGACCACATGGAGCAGGGTGTCTGCGTCTACGATGCCCACAACAGGATCGTGCTGGTCAACCAGCGCTATTTGTCGCTGTTCGACATGTCGGCCGACATCGTGCGGGTCGGCACGAGCTATCGCGACGTGCTCGCTCACAGCGCAGCGCGCGGCAACTTCCCGGTGAGCGAGCTCGACGCGCTCTATGCAAGGCGCATGAAGCAGATCGCGGACGGCCAGCCGTTCCGGACCGAGCAGCATCTGGCGAGCGGCCTCGTCATGGCGCTCGAGCTGAAGCCGCTCCCCGGCGGCGGCTGGATGACGATCTGCGACGACGTCAGCCGCCTCGCCCGGCTCGAGGCGGAATTGCGTGTGCAGACGGAGCGCAGCCAGCACGCGCTCGCGAACATGTCGCACGGCCTCATCATGTACGATGCCGACAGCCGTGTCGTCCTCTGCAACGAGCGATTCCTGAACCTCTACAACCTCGATTCCGACATCGTGAGGCCGGGGGTCGCGCATTGCGCGGTGATCGAGCACTGGATGTCGCGCGGCAACCTGCCGGGCATGTCGGCCGACGAATTCCATGACACCAGGCTGAAGGACGTGCGCAGCAAGAAGGCGAAGACCCTGCTGGTGATGCGCTATGACGGACGGATGGTACAGGCGGTCTCCCGCTTCCTGCCCGTCGGCGGCTGGGTGACGGTGCATGAAGACGTCACCGAGCGCCTGCAATACGAGGAGACGCTGCGGCAGCAGAACTTCATCCTCGATGCGGCGCTGGAGAACATGGCGCACGGGCTCGCCTTCTACGACAGCGACATGCGTCTGCGGGTCTGCAACACCACCTATCGCAAGATCTATCAACTGTCGCCGGAGGAGACCAGGCCGGGTACGCATCTCTCCGAATTGATCGAGCGCTCGATCGAAAATGGCGCGTTCGCTTCGGAATACAGCCCGCAGCAAATCCTCGAAGCCGCCCGCGCGCGGATCGCGAGCCGCGATTGCTCGCCGATGCGGCGGAGCATGTCCAACGACACCGTGATCTCGGTGCGCTACTGCGCACTGCCCGAAGGCGGCTTCGTCGCCACCTATGAGGACATCACCGAGCGCGAGCGTGCGGTCGAGGAGCTGAGCGAGCAGTATCGTCGCTTCGACGCCGCGTTGAACAACATGAGCCAGGGCCTGTGCATGCTCGATTCGAGCCTGCGCGTGATCGTCTGCAACCGCCGCTACATCGAGATGTACGGGCTGTCGCCCGATGTCGTGAAGCCCGGCGCCTCGATGCGCGAGATCATGGAGCACAGCTGCGAGCTCGGCATCCATCCGAACACGACCGCCGCGAGCCTCTATGCCGACTACGTCGAGCGGCTGCGTGAAGGCGAGCACACGCTGCACCGCCACCTGAACGACGGCCGCATCATCAAGCTCAATCATAAGCGGATGGAGCATGGCGGCTGGGTCGTCACCTATGAAGACGTCACCGAGCGCCACAAGGCCCAGGCTCGCGTGGCGCATATGGCCCAGCACGATTCGCTCACCGACCTGCCCAACCGCACGCTGTTCCGCGAGAAGATGGGCGAGGGACTGAACCAGGTCGCGATCGCCGGCGGTGCGATGGCCGTGCTGTGCTTCGACCTCGATAATTTCAAGACCGTCAACGACCGCCTCGGCCACGCCGCCGGCGACCGGCTGCTGCGCTGGGTCGCGGCGCGCCTGAAGGAAAATGTCGGCGAGCATGACACCGTCGCGCGCCTCGGCGGCGACGAGTTCGCCGTTCTCCAGCGCGGGCCGCAGCCGCAATCGGCGGAACGGCTCGCCCGCCGCCTGGTCGAGATCATCGGCCATCCGCCGCCGCTGGAAAGCCAGTCAATCCATGTCGGAGTTTCCGTCGGCATCGCGATCGCACCCGATCACGGGCTCGATGCCGACGAGCTGATGAAATGCGCCGACCTCGCGCTGTACCAGGCCAAGGCCAAGGGACGCGGCGCCTATCAGCTGTTCGAGCCCGAGATGGAGGAAGAGGCCCGGAGCCGGCACGCGCTGGAGCACGATCTGCGCAGCGCGCTGGAAGCACGCGAATTCCACCTGGTGTTTCAGCCGCAGGTGCGGCTCGATTCGTCCGAGCTCACCGGCTTCGAGGCGCTGCTGCGCTGGAAACATCCCTCGCGCGGCCTGGTCTCGCCGGCCGAATTCATTCCAATCGCGGAGGAGAACGGGCTGATCGTTCCGATCGGCGAATGGGTGCTGCGCACGGCCTGTGCGACCGCTGCGTCCTGGCCCGATGTCACCGTCGCGGTCAATTTGTCGCCGGTGCAGTTCCGCTCGCGCGGACTGGTGGCGATGGTCACCAGCGCGCTTGCGGAAGCCGGCCTGCCGCCGCAGCGGCTCGAGCTGGAGGTCACCGAGACGGCGCTGCTCGACGACAGCGAGGCGACGATCGAGATCCTGCACCAGCTGCGCGCGCTTGGCGTGCGCGTCAGTCTCGACGATTTCGGCGTCGGCTATTCCTCGCTGAGCTATTTGCGCAAGTTTCCGTTCGACCGCATCAAGATCGACCGCTCCTTCGTCGGCACGCTCGGCGAAAGCCCGGAGAGCGTCGCCATCGTCCGCACCATCGCCAGCCTCGGCTCGGTGCTCGGCGTCGAGACCACGGCGGAGGGCGTCGAGACCATCGAGCAGCTCGACTTCGTCCGCGAATGCGGCTGCACCGCCGTGCAGGGCTATTATTTCGGCAAGCCGTGCCCAGCGTCTGAGATCCACCGCATCATCGAGACGCTGAACGCAGTCCGCCGCGTGGCGTAGAGACGCCGGCCGCGCCAAATTCCGTGTCTCGGCACGCTTCCAAACGACGAATTGTCGCACGTACCGTTTCCGGCCGAATTGACGTCGCGCCGCTGCGTACGGCTCGCGCAATGCGCTTTTCTTCTCTCGTGATTTCGGGGACAATCCCGTCATAACAACGAGAAACGGCAGCCCAACGAGGCCGCTGCGAGGGAGGAATTATCGATGCCGCGATGCGGGCTGAAGACGATCGCATTTGTCGCCATGCATGCAGTCGTGGGCGCGTTGCTCTCGACCGCCGCCCATGCGCAGGATTATCCCACCAAGCCAATCACACTGATCGTGCCATGGCCGGCTGGCGGTTCGACCGACATCTCGATGCGCGCGATAGCCGACAGTGCCTCGAAGGTGCTGGGGCAGCCGATCGTGATCGACAACAAGGCCGGCGGCGGCGGCACGGTCGGGCCTGCGACCATGGCGGCGGCCGCGAAGCCGGACGGCTACACCATCTCACAGCTCCCCATTACGGTCTTCCGGCTGCCCCTGATGCAGGAAGTGTCGTGGGATCCGGCGAAGGATTTTTCCTACATCATCCACCTCACCGGCTACACGTTCGGCGTGACCACGAACGCGGAGTCGCAATTCAAGTCCTGGAAGGACGTGGTCGACTTTGCCAAGGCCAATCCGGGCAAGATCACCTACGCCACGCCGGGCACCGGCACCTCGCTGCATATCGGCATGGAGCAGATCGCGGCGATGTCCGGCATCAAGCTCACGCAGGTGCCGTTCAAGGGCGGCGCCGAGACCAATGCCGCGGTGCTCGGCCAGCATACCATGTTGCAGGCTGATTCCACGGGATGGCGACCGCTGGTCGATGCCGGCAAGCTGCGGCTCTTGATGGTGTGGACCGGCGCGCGGTCGCCGAACTATCCTGATGTGCCGACCTTGAAGGAGCTCGGCTATCCCATGGTCTACGATTCCCCGTTCGGCATCGCCGGCCCGAAGGGGATGGATCCAAAGATCGTCGCCAAGCTGCACGACGCCTTCAAGAAAGCGGTCGAGGATCCCGCGGTGATCGCGACGCTCGCCAAATACGACATGGTGCCGAACTACAAGAACACCGAAGACTACAAGAAGTTCGTCGTCGAGGTCACGGAGTCCGAGCGCAAGGTGATCGACACGCTTGGGCTTGCGAAGAAGTAGTGCCGAGCCACTTCCGTGTCGCGGACGCTTCGCGGCGTCCGGGAAACGGCTGAGAGGACGTCGATGAACGACCAAACCAACGTCAAACTCCGCCTCAGCAACTCCGAACTCTGGGGCGGGCTGATCGGGCTCGCGCTCGGCGGCTTCGTGATCTGGCAGGGACTGAAGCTCAAGCTCGGCACCATCAACGATCCCGGCTCGGGCTACGTGCTTTTCTACACGGGCATCCTGATGTGCGTGTTTGCAGGCTCCATCATCATCTCGGCGATCACCGAGGGCGGCCCGACGCTGGCCTCGCGCTGGGAGAATGTGCGCTGGAGCAAGCCGCTTCTCGTCATCGTCTGCCTCACCGCGTTCTCGTTCGCGCTGGAGCCGCTGGGATTCCTGCTGTCGTCGATCCCGTTGATGCTGCTGCTGTTGCGTTTGATCGATCCCGTGCGCTGGACGCTGGCGATCCCGGTCGCCGTGCTGGTACCGACCGGCATGTGGTGGGTGCTCAAGCGGCTGCTCTTGATTCAACTGCCCTCAGGCCTGCTCGGAATCGGCTGACCCCATGGATACGCTTGCCAATGTCGCGCACGGGTTCGGCGTCGCGCTGACCGGGATCAACCTGCTCTATTGTTTCATCGGCGTCTTCATCGGCACGCTGGTCGGCGTGCTGCCGGGTATCGGGCCGATCTCGGCGATGTCGCTGCTGCTGCCTGTGACGCTGTCGGGCACGCCGGAATCCGGCATCATCATGATGGCCGGCATCTATTACGGCTCGATGTATGGCGGCTCGACCACCTCGATCCTGGTCAACATCCCCGGCGAGGCGGCGTCCGTGGTCACCTGCATCGACGGCCACCAGATGGCCAAGCAGGGCCGCGCGGGCCCCGCGCTCGGCATCTCCGCCTTCGGCTCCTTCATCGCCGGCACGTTTGCGCTGGTCGCCTTGATGCTGGTGGCGCCGAGACTTGCCAGCATCGCCATCGCGTTCGGCCCGGCCGAGTATTTCAGCCTGATGGTGCTCGGTCTCGTGGTGCTCACCTTCCTCACCCAGGGCTCGATGCCGAAGGCGCTTTTGATGGCGTGCATCGGCGTCGTGCTCGGACTGATCGGGCTCGACAGCATCACGGCGCAGCCGCGCCTCACCTTCGGTCGCATGGAATTGATCGACGGCATCGGCCTCGTGCCCGTCGTGATGGGCCTGTTCGGTGTCGCCGAGGTGCTGCTCAACACCGAGCAGGCGATCAAGCGCGACATCATCAACGCGAAGATCACGCAGCTCCTGCCCAACAAGGCCGATTGGCAGGCGAGCGCGGGCCCGGTGGCGCGCGGCACGCTGCTCGGATTCCTGCTCGGCATCCTGCCGGGCGGCGGCGCGGTGGTGGCCTCGTTCGCCTCCTATGCGCTGGAGAAGCGGCTGTCGAAGACGCCGGAGCGATTCGGCCATGGCGCGATCGAGGGCGTCGCGGGCCCCGAGTCCGCCAACAATGCGGCGGCCGGCGGCGCGTTCATTCCGCTGATGACGCTGGGCATCCCGCCGAACGTGGTGATGGCGCTGCTGCTGGGCGCATTCGTCATCCACGGCCTGCAGCCGGGTCCGCTGATGATCACGCAAAATCCCGGCCTGTTCTGGGGCATCGTCGCCAGCATGTATATCGGCAACGTCATGCTGCTGATCCTCAATCTGCCGATGATCGGCATGTGGGTGCAGCTCTTGAAGCTGCCCTACAACATCCTGTTTCCCCTGATCATCCTGTTCACGATCCTGGGCGTCTACTGTTCGAGCAACAACGTGTTCGACGTCTATGTGATGATCGCGTTCGGCATCATCGGCTATTTCATGCGCAAGCTCGGCTACGAGCCGGCGCCGCTGGTGCTGGCGTTCGTGCTGGGACCGATGCTGGAAAACAATCTGCGCAAATCGCTGATCCTGTCGCAGGGCGATCTCTGGACCTTTGTGCAGCGGCCGATCTCGGCGGCGTGCCTTCTTCTCGCACTCGCGCTGCTGATCGCGCCGCTATTGCCCGCGCTGCGCAAGAAGCGCGAGCTGGTGGCACTGGATGAGGGGGCGTGAGAGGTTTCGTAGGTGGGCAAAGGCGCGCTTTTGCCGTGCCCACCATCTCTCCAACCGCGTGACGCGAACGGCGGGCACGCTTCGCCCACCCTCGGACTCGGCGTCGAGACCACCGCGGAGGGCGTGGAGACGATCGAGCAGCTCGACCTCGTGCGCGAATGCGGCGGCACCGCGGTACAGGGCTATTATTTCGGCAGGCCGTGCCCGGCGGCAGATGTCGGCCACGCGATCGAGCGACTGAACGCGGTCAGGCGCGTGGCGTGACGCTCCGCTTCACCTCGCCGCTCTCTCTATCGTCACGCCCGACACGACCTCAAGCGATTGAGCGTGGCACGATCTGCCGATGCGAGCGCGTTGCCCCACTCCTGTTCGGAGAGGTCTCCGACCAGGCTGGAAAGACTGATGGCAAGCGCACGAAGCCGCGCATTCTCCTCAAGAAGCAAAAAAACGTCGTTCGACGGGGATTCATCGTCCGAAAAGCTAGCGCCTTCGCGGAACTGCCGCGACAAGAGTTCGAAAGACTCATCACGCACGATATCTTCGGCAGTGGAAATCAGCTTCTGTCTCTTATGACGAGCTAAATCTTCATCACGCATGGCAAATTCCCCAACTCAGGACATGCCTCCAGCCGCATTTGGATACATCGATTGAGTCGGCGGCGGATTTGAGTCCGAAATGGGCTCGCACGATGTACGCCTCGTGTCCCCCGGTGCCTCACTTGCTCATTCGTTCGCTTCACCGGCGTCTTTCAGACCGGCTCGCAGTGCGGTCACGACGCGACGGGCCACGTCGATATCCCTGACCGACAATCCATCCGCAAGCCCGTTGACCCAGGGGATCTGCAACCGTCCGGCGGCGTCGTAGGCCTGCCTGCCCTTGTCGGTGAGAACCACGAGCTGCGCCCGACGGTGATGCGGATTGGTCTCGAACACGACGAGGCCATCCCGCTCGAGGTC
Source organism: Bradyrhizobium sp. CCGB20 (assembly GCF_024199855.1). Lineage (NCBI taxonomy): Bacteria > Pseudomonadati > Pseudomonadota > Alphaproteobacteria > Hyphomicrobiales > Nitrobacteraceae > Bradyrhizobium > Bradyrhizobium sp. CCGB20. The sequence continues at coordinate 9,112,322 of NZ_JANADN010000001.1, forward strand.
GTTGACGATCCGCTGCACGTTCTGGCGATTGGCGCCGAGATTGCGCGCCAGCCAGGCAACCGGCTCCGGGCGCTCCGCATCGACGATCGCCCCCAGGATCTGCCAGCGCGCGCTGGTGAGGCCGAGCGAGGCGACCAGCCGGTCACCGGCGGTCAGGAGCAGGCCGTTGGCCCGGAACAGGTCGAGGATAAAGCCGGTCAACGCCTCGCCGGCCGGGGTTCGTCTGGTCTTGGTCATTTGTAATGATTGCCCTATATTGACATCATCATGTCAAATATCTATGTCACATCTTGTCGAATTGACATGATGATACCAAGCGAGATGGAGTGATGCCATGCCCCAGATGCGTCCGCTCGACCCAACCTTCCTGATTGACCGCCAGATCGCGCTCGACGCCGGCCCCGTGGTGCTGGTCAACCTGTTCACGCTCGATGCCGCGGATGAACAGAGCTTCCTGAACGGCTGGCAGAACGACGCCGCCTTCATGAAACGGCAACCGGGGTTCATCTCGACCCAGCTCCACCGCGCCCTCGGCGACAATCCGACCTATCTCAACTACGCGGTCTGGGAATCCAATGCCCATTTCCGCGCGGCGTTCACTCACCCGGACTTCCGCGCGAAGATCGCAGCCTACCCCGCCTCCGCCGTCGCAAGCCCGCATCTGTTCCAGAAGGTCGCGGTCGCAGGTATTTGCGTGGCGTAGCTGCAAACGTAATGACGGAGGAGAGAGCCGAGCCCACGAACACTCTCGTAGGGTGGGCAAAGGCGCACTTGCGCCGTGCCCACCGAGCTAGCGCGGGTTGTTGGCTCGCACTAAACGGCGCGCCGTCCGAAAGGCTTCGATCACTCCATCGCTGTCGCGATCCACGAAACTGATCGGAGGAATGGTCACTCGACGCGCTCGCCTAATTCGTGCGGCGTCTCTTGAAACGTGGTGGACACGCTCCGCTTTGCCCACCCTACGAGTTGCCTCAGCTTGCCGCAGGCAGTGCGCTGTCCGGCGGCGCGCCCCACGGGCGGTCGGCCGAGGCGAGCCCGATCAAACGGCCCTGGATGTAGTCGCAGCCCCAGTCGCGCAGCATGTTTGCGGCCTCTTCGTCCTGCACCCATTCGGCCACCGTCTTGATGTCGAGGCGGCGGGCGAGGTCGATCAGGGTCTGCACGAAGGCGCGGTCATCCGCGGAATGGGTGATGTTCTGCACGAAGGCGCCGTCGATCTTGACGATGTCGACGCCGAGCTTGCGCAGATTGCGGAACGAGGTGTAGCCGGCGCCGAAATCGTCGATGGCGATGCGGCTGCCCAAATGCTTGAGGCGGCCGACGAAGGCACGGACGTCGTCGAGGTCCTGGATCGCGACCGTCTCGGTGATCTCGACGATCAGCCGCCCGGCGACGCCCGGATGCGCCTGCATCAGCGATTCGATGCCGGCCCACCAGTCCGGATCCATCGTCGTATCCGGCGAGATGTTGAGGCTGAGGCAGATGTCGGGCGCGGCCGCGAGCTCGGCGACCACGAGCTCGAGCACGCGGTGATCGACGAGGCGGATCAGGCCGAGTCGTTCGGCGACCGGCACGATGTCGGGTGCCAGCAGCACCTGGCCGTCGCCCTGGTCCATCCGCACCAGGCATTCGTGGAACGCGCGCTCGCGCGAGACCGCCGAGACCACGGGCTCATAGGCGAGCTTGATGCGGCGTTCGTTCAGCGCGGTGACGATCTCGTCGGTGACGCGGATGTTGACGCGGCGCTGCGCGTCGCGCGCGGCATCCGGACGCCACGCCGCGAACGAGCCGACGCGACGTTGTTTTGCGGCGTCCAGCGTCTCATGGGCGCGGTTGACGGCCTCATCGGTGTTGCGGGCATAGCGCGGCAGGCTGACCGCGCCGATCGAAGCCGTGACCGAGACCGGGCCGGATTTGGTCGGCACCACGTCGTCGCGGATGCCGGCGAGGAAACGCTCGGCGGCGACGTTCATGTCATCGACGGTACAGTTCTTCAGGATCAGGCCGAATTTGTTGCCCGAGAAACGGCCGAGCACGTCGCCACCGCGCAGCCGCGCGCGGATGCGCTTGGCGACGTCGAGGATCACGGCGTCGGCGACATCGAAGCCGAAGGCGTCGTTGACGCGCGCGAGATGATCAATGCCGACCAGCATGAACGCCGCGGTCGAACGGAAGCGGGTCGTCTCCTCGATCGCCTCGGCCAGCGCCGCGATCAGGTGCGAGCGGTTGAGCTCGCCGGTCAGCGGATCGAGCCGGGCGAGCTTCGCCAGCTCCTCATCGCGGGCGTGGCGTTCGTTGTTGATGCGGACCGAGCCGATCGCGCGCGTCGGGCGGCCATCGGGGCCGGCGAACCAGCGGCCGGTCTCCTCGATCCAGACCACGGGATCGGCGGCGCTCATGCGCACGCCGTATTCGACCCGGTAGGGCGTGCCGTCGGCGCCGTGCACCGGGAAGGTCTGCGCCAGCGCGGCGGTCCGCAGCGTCTGCGCGGGCTCGATCAGCTTGGCGAATTCGGCGCCGGTCGCGAGCCGCTCGGCCGGGATGCCGGGGAAGACGGCACTGAGCTGCTCCCCCCAGACGATGGCGTCGCTGGCGATGTCCCAGGCGAAAACGGCCTGGCCGAGCGCGGCCAGGATGTCGGAGGCTTGCGGCAATGCAGGGGTCAAAATCGCCTCGTTTCGGGACAGCGGGGAGTCCTGGGCCGGCACAGAATACGGCCAGATTCGCCCCCAACCCTAGGCAAAGTTCATAAACAATTTGGAAACCACGTTTCGCACGCCCACGGAACCAAACCGGCCCGGCCGGCATAGGCCTTGCGAGTACATGACACGCACCGGCGCCAGCGTCCCGAAACGCGACAGGCCCGCCGGATCAACGGTGATAGCGATGTTGAGTACTGATCAATCGGACCGGACAAACGGCACGGGCACGGCCCTGGTGCCGGAGCTGCCGATTCTGCAATGGGTCCACAAGGCGCCGCTGCCCCGCCCCGATCCGAGCTTCGTCACCCAGCTCATCGCCAATGCCGAGCACCTGCCCCAGGCCAGCCGGCTCCGCCGCGCCTCATCCGAAGACGCGCAGATTGCCTATGGCAGCAAGCAACCGCTTCCGAGCGTCACCGCGCGCACGCGACAAGTGGCTTGAAGTAGATCAGCGCGGCGGCGTGTCGGGCGAGGACGGCGTGCCGTTGCCCGGCTGCAGATCCGGCGAGGGAATTTCCGGCGAGGGCGGGGTCACCGGCTTCGGCGCGGGGTGATCCTTCAGCACGGATTCTGCGACCGACTGCGCGGAGGGCGCGGGCGGCACCACCGGCGCGGCTTGCGGCGCGGTCACCGGCTCGAACCTGGGCTCGGCCACGGCTTCATCGACCGGCGCTTCGGCCTGACGCTTGGCCTTGCGCGGCGCCGGCACTGTGGTCTCGGCAACATAAGTGACGCGGCGGCGCGTGCGCTGGGCGATACCGCCGAAGAAATCGGCCATCGCGAGCAGCACCAGCAGGAAATAGGTGGAGTTGCCGAATTTGGGCCACATCACGAATTCGGCCGCGGCTGCGCCGAACACGATCAGCGACAGCAGGTGATCCATCAGGAATTTCGAGCCGGGCCGCGCGCCTTTGACCACCTCGAGCAGCAGCAGCACGATCCCGAGCGCGACCATCACGTCGGCGAGCGTGACCGGCCAGGTCTCGCCCGTGATCATCGGCACCTTGAACAGCACGTCCGTAAAGGACACGCTCGGCATCAGGAAGGCGATGATGTTGTAGACCGCGAGCGGAATCAGGAGCAGCGGGAAACCGACCATCGGCGAAATGCCTTCTCGATCAAGATATCCGGACAGGACAATGCGGCGGCGAAGCATTGGCTCCGCCGCCGTCACTGTCATTATCTCATGGGTTGGCCGAAATCAGGCAGGCGAAATCATCCTGCCCGAAGAAAGGTCCTAAAAACTCAGGACTCTTTCTTCTTCAGGACCTGACGGCCCTTGTACATGCCGGTCTTGAGGTCGAGATGGTGCGGACGACGGAGCTCGCCGGAGTCCTTGTCTTCCACATAGGTCGGCTTCTTGATGGCGTCTGCCGAGCGGCGCATGCCACGGCGCGACGGCGAGGTTTTTCTTCTCGGAACGGCCATTTCAATATCCTCTAGGGATTGGTGTCATCAGGGCATCGTCCACGAGGGGACGGCTCAGCACCCGCAAACCGAGGCGAGCTGAATGCCGATCAAGGCCGGGCTTATAGAGGAAGGCTGGCCGTAAATCTAGGCTCTTGGACCGGAAAATACGCCCGGAATGGGCCCGAAATCAGCGATTTTCCCGCCAACAAGGGGAAAGTGAGCTGGCTTGCGCCCTCGCCACATAAGTCCCGGCCAGCCGCCGGACGCCCGGCCCGGGGGTCCTGGCGCTGCGTTTGACCGGATTCGGCAGGATGGAGGCCAGAAGGGCGGCCTCCCGGGGGGAGAGGTTGGCCGCCGATTTACCGAAGGCATAGGCGCTGGCCGCCTCGACCCCGAACTGGCCCTGCGGGCCGAGCTCGGCGATGTTGAGGTAGATTTCGAGGATCCGGGCCTTGGGCAGGACAAAGTCGATCCAGAGCGCCAGCGGGAATTCCAGCGCCTTGCGGATGAAATCCCGCCCCTGCCAGAGGAACAGGTTTTTTGCCACCTGCTGGGTGATGGTGGAGGCGCCCCGGAAGGGCGTCCCGTCCTCCTTCGCGTCGTCGATCGCCTCGCGCAGCGCGCCCCAGTCGATGCCGTGATGCTTGCAGAAATGGGCATCCTCGGCCGCCACCACCGATCGCGGCAGTGCGGGCGACATCGCCGCCAGATCGATCCACTCCCGATGCATCGGCGCACCCCGCAAGCTACGCCAGGCCATCAGCGTCGAAACCGGATGGCCGGTGCGGTAGAACGGCGCGATCACGTAGGGCGCGAGAGCTACGACCGCGAGCAGCACCAGCAGGATCTTAACGATGCGCAAATCGACCTTTCCGGCGCAAAATGAAACGCGACCACCGATCCCGCCATTAAGTCTGTGATAATTCGGGCCTTTTCCAGCACTTTTTAGACCTTCCAAACGATTGACTGGGGCGGGCGCATAAAGGATTGTCCGGCCGAATTTTAGTTCTGGAGCCCTTCTTGATGACCGGCACGTCCCCGTCCGATTTCGCCAAACGTCTGGACAAGACCGCTGATGATACCGAGGCCCTGCTCGGGCGACTGTTGTCGGACGACATCCTGCACGATGAGATCGCCCGGCCCAAGCGACTGATGGACGCAATGCGCTATTCGAGCCTCAACGGCGGCAAGCGTCTGCGGCCGTTCCTGGTGGTCGAGAGTGCGGCGGTGTTCGGTGTTCCGCGCGAGGCCGCGCTGCTCGTCGGCGCCGCGCTCGAATGCATCCACTGCTATTCGCTGATCCATGACGACCTGCCGGCGATGGACAATTCGGACCTGCGCCGCGGCCGCCCCACCCTGCACAAGAAGACCGATGACGCGACCGCGATCCTCGCCGGCGACGGCCTGTTGACGCTCGCCTTCGACATCGTCACCCGCGACGAGATCCACCGCGACGCCCAAGTGCGCCTCCTGCTGACGCGCGCGCTGGCGCGCTGCGCCGGCATCGGCGGCATGGTCGGCGGCCAGATCCTCGACCTCGCCGGCGAAGGCCGCTTTGGCGGCAACGAACCGATCGATGTCGCCCGTATTCAGCAGATGAAGACCGGCGCGCTGCTGCGCTACGGCTGCATCGCCGGCGCGATCCTCGGCCAAGCTTCGCAGAAGGAATATCAGGCGCTCGACGATTACGGCCGTGCGCTCGGCGAAGCCTTCCAGATTGCCGATGACCTGCTCGACGTCGAAGGCGATGCGGCCGCGCTCGGCAAGCCGGCCGGCGCTGATGCCGCGCTGGGCAAGACCACCTTCGTCACCCAGCTCGGCATCGACGGCGCCAAGCAGCGCGTGCGCGACCTGCTCGCGCGCGCCGACAGCGCCGTGTCGATCTTCGGCGACCGCGCCGCCGTGCTGCAGGCCGCCGCGCGGTTCGTGGCCGAGCGCAAGAGCTGACGCACTCCGATGGCGGCCGAGGGCAAGGAAGATCCCGTCCTCGTCCGCTTCCGCAAGATGTCGCGGCCGGTGCGGCTGATCTACGCGCGGCCGCGCACCTTCATCGCGCTTGCTGCCGGCATCCTGGTCTGCCTGCTGCTGCCGGGCTCGCACCGGCTGGTGACGCGGCTCTTGTTCGGCTGGGATGCGCTGATCGCAGTCTATCTCGTGCTGGTCTACGCGATGATGCTGTGCAACGACCACCAGCATATCCGTCGCGCTGCGGCGATGCAGGATGACGGTCGCTTCGTGATCCTGCTGGTGACGGCGATCGGCGCCTTTGCCAGCATCGCCGCGATCGTCTCGGAGCTCGGCACGCCGCACCGCGGGGCGTGGGAGCTGACCATCGCGATCACCACCATCGCGCTGTCATGGGCCGCCGTGCACACGACCTTCGCGCTGCATTACGCCCATGAATATTACCGGCATCCACCGGGTGGATTGCAGTTCCCGAGCGGCGACAAGGAAGATCACGCCGACTATTGGGATTTTGTCTATTTCTCGTTCGTGATCGGGATGACCGCGCAGGTCTCCGACGTCGGCATCTCCGACAAGATCATCCGCCGCACGGCGACGGCGCACGGCATCGTCTCGTTCATCTACAACACGGCGTTGCTCGCCCTGACGGTCAACATCGCGGCGAGCGCGATCTCGAACTGACGTCGACCCGCCCTAATTGCACACCTCGGCATTGGCTTCGTTGCCGGGGCCGCCGCCGCCGCGATATTCGAGATGGCAGCCGCGGCTGACTGGACGGCAGCCGGTGTTGTTAGTGCAGATAACCTGCCCGCCACCCGAGGGCCGACCGACGCCGGCAGCAGCAATGCCGGCGGCACCATAGCCGCCCGCCGCACCGCCGGCCTGACGACGCTGCCGCGCGGGACGTTCATCGCCGTCGTCGCGCCTGGCGGTCGCGGGCTTGGTCGGCCTGGCGGCACGCTGCTTCACGCACTCATTGTCGTCGTTGATCGCATAACCGTCACGGCAGACGATCTTCGTGCACTTGTCGCCGTCGACCTTGAAGCCGTGCTCGCAAACTAGCGGGCAAACGCGCGACTGCCTGGCCTTGACCGTATCGAGCGCATCGGTGCTCGCCACCTTCACGTCGAGCTTGGTGCCGGCATAGCGGTTGAACTGCGACAGCGACCGTTGCGAGGACGTGTTCCAGTTGCCGTCGGCCTGCCCGGAATAGCAGCCGACGCGGCCGAGCTCGGTCTGCACCGAGCGGCTGAGATCGGCCGGCGCCGTCGCCGGCGTCAGCGACGCGACGTTGGTGCCGGACGGGCTCGCCGTGCTGGCGGGCGCAGCGCTCGGCGCCGCGGCGGCGAGGTTGACGCGCTGCTGCTCGGCAGCGGCCGCCTGCTGCTGCGCCTGCTCTTTGGCCTTCTGCGCGGCGAGCTGCACCTGCTCGGCGGCTTTCGCATCGGCCGCAGCCCTGGCCTGCGCATCCTTCTGCGCGCCGAGGGCGGCGAGACGATCGCGCTCGGCCTCGGCCTGCTTCGCCTTCTCGGTCGCCGCGGCATGGGCCTGCTCGGCGCCAATTTTCTCGACCTGCAGCTTGGCGAGGCTGGCATAGAAACCGTCGGGATGCTGGGCGAGGAAGGCATCCCAAGCCGCCCTGTTGCCGACCTGGAGCGCGAGCTCATAGTCGCGGCGGATATCGGCCTGCGGGTTCGCCACCGGCGCGACGGGTGCTGCAGCCACCACCTTGACCGGCACCAGCGGCACGTCTTCGCCGCCGAGCGAGCCGTACACGAACGGCTCCTGCTTGTTGCCGGTCGATTTGAGCACGTCGTCGCGCACGAAGCCAAAGGCGCGGCGGACGTCGAGGCCCGGCGTCGTCAGATGCTTCGACAGCGCCACCGTGAACGGGCTGTTGGCGCCGTCGCCGTCCTGCGCCGTGAAACCGGCCTTGGCCGAATAGGCGATCAGCGTGTTGGGGCTGGTCGGCTCGACCTGGGCGAGGCCGCGGCCGATCCCGCGCGCAGCGATCGTGCGCTTCATGGTCTTGCCGAACGGATTGTCGCGGCAGGCATCCAGGATCACCAGGCGAAGCTGCTTGGCGGGCTCGACCGCGACCAGGATGCGGTCGAGCGACAGCGCCTCGTCGTAGACGTCGGTGTCGCGCTCCAGCCTGGCATCGACGGGGATCAGATAGTTCGAGCCTTCGACCTCGATGCCGTGGCCGGCATAGTAGACCACGGCGATGTCGGCGTTGCGCGTCGCATCGGCGAATTCGCGCAGCACGCGCCGCGTGTCCAGCGCCGACAGATCGTGCCGGGACTCGACGACGTCGAAGCCGGCCTCCTTCAGCGTCTTCGCCATCACCGAACCGTCATTGACGGGATTGGCGAGCAGTGGTGCGTGCTGATAGGCCGAATTGGCGATCACCAGCGCGACGCGCTTTCCGGCGAAAGCGGGATCAGCGCCGAACAGCAGCGCGAGGGCGAGGAGAAGCGGGCAAAGTCTGAGCAGATTGCGCATGACACGACTTCCGAAAATTTCGGGGCATCTCGAGCCCCTTTGGGACCGCTTTAGCAAAATCCGCCGCCGACACTTGTGATGGAGGTCACGAAGGTGGCGCCGGCGACCAGCCGGAAGGCCCCTTTTGTTTGTCGCACCAGTCCGGCCCCGGTTCGCCGGCCAACGCGTGTGCGGGCCTTGTTCCCCCCTAGGCCTCCCCGATGTGCCCCCGATATTGCGGCAGATTGTCCGCGATCTCATGCCAGGGCGCCTTCGAGCCCACGAAAATGTGGGCACTCGGCCGGATCGAGGGGGCATCGGTCAGGGTTCCCATGGCGACATGAACCCATTTTCCCTCGCGCACCCGGGAATAAAGCAGCGAGCCGCAGCGGGCACAGTGGGCGTCATGGGTGGTGTCGTCGCCGTAGATGATGCGCTGGTCTTCACCGTGGACGATGCGCAGCCTGTCCTGCGCAATCCCGGCGAACGGCTTGAAGGCGGAGCCGGTGGTGCGGCGGCAGTTCGAACAATGGCAGTTCATCGCGTAAGAGAACGCGTCCGCAACCTCGTAGCGCACGGCACGGCAGTAGCATTCGCCGGTGAGGATACGAGCGTTCGAATTTTCTGATCCAGTCATTCCAGCGTCCTCGCGCAATTGGCGATAGACACCCATAGCGCATTTTGACGTGTACGACTAAGTTCGCTCCAAGCCATCATTCAAAGGGATGACCCATGAGCCAGAACCGTTCGAGCGTCGAAGCTGTCGTGCAATCCTATTTCGACGGCCTCTACGAGGGCGACGCCGAAAAACTCGGCGCCATCTTCCATCCCTCCGCCGATTTGCGCTGGGTCGAGAAGGGCGAGCTTCAGGTGCTGACCGTGCCCGACTGGCTCGACCGCGTGCGCAAGCGCCCCTCCGGCAAGGCCGAAGGCAAGCCGCGCGAGGATTTCATCGTCACCATCGACCGCTCCGACGACAAGACCGCCTTCATCAAGGTCAGATGCCAGCTGCCGCCGCGGTTTTTCACCGACTATCTGGTGGCGATGAAGCTGGCCGACGGCTGGCAGATCGTGTCGAAATCGTATCGGTATGACCTGAGGGAGTGAGGGGCTCTAACCTTCCGCTGCCCGAAATCGGGCACACTCACCTCTCATTCTCCGTCATTGCGAGCGCAACTCTCGCCACGCGTCATTGCGAGGAGCCCTTGCGACGAAGCAATCCAAAATCCCTCCGCGGAGAAACTCTGGATTGCTTCGCTGCGCTCGCAATGACGGCGCGGATAACGCGTCCATTGCATCCCTCCGTCTTGCCCAAGGTCCCCCATGCTGCTCGATCGCCGTTCTCTGCTCGCCTCGCTCTGCTGGATGGCTGCCTCCCCCGCGTTCGCCGCAGAGGCGCCGCCTGAACTCGAAACCTACGAGCGCGAGAGCGGCGGGCGGATCGGGGTCTATGCCGAAAACCTCGCGACCGGCGCCAAGCTCGCATGGCGCGCCGACGAGCGGTTCGTCATGTGCTCGACCTTCAAGGCCTCGCTCGCCGCTTGCGTGCTGGCGCGGGTCGATCGTGGCGAGGAACAGCTTGCCGCCATGATCCCCTACGGCCAAGCCGACCTGCTGGACTACGCCCCGGTCGCCAAGCAAAACCTCGCCGCCGGCAAGATGTCGGTCAGCGAGATGTGCAAGGCGATCGTCGAGCTCAGCGACAACACCTGCGCCAATTTGCTGTTGGCGCGGATCGGCGGCCCCGCCGCGCTCACCGCGTTCTGGCGGTCGCTCGGCGACACCACCTCGCGGCTCGACCACAACGAGCCCGAGCTCAACCGCTCACCGCCCGGCGATCCCCGGGACACCACGACGCCGGCCGCGATGGCAGGCAATCTGCGCCGGCTGGTCACCGGCGAAGCACTGTCGGCGGCCTCGCGTGCCCAGCTCACCGAATGGATGCTGGGTTGCAAGACCGGGGCGAACAGGCTGCGCGGCGGACTGCCGGCAAGCTGGAGGATCGGCGACAAGACCGGCAACAACGGCAAGGATGCCTCGGGCGATATCGCAGTCGTTTGGCCGAAGCCGGACACGCCGATCCTGATCGCGGCCTATACCCAGGGTGGCACGCCGACCGCTCCGCAGATCGAGGCCGCGTTCGCGCGCATCGGGCGCATGGTGACCGAACGGCTGGCGTGAGCCGCGCCGCATTGACCTCATGGCGGCTTCCGGGCCAAGACAGGCCATGATCGCCGCCAAATTTCAGACCTTTCTCATCCTGCTCGCCGTGCTGGCGGGCGTGGCGCTGGCCGCACGCCGCTTCAACGTCGCCCCGGCCATTCTGCTGATGCTAGCCGGCGTCGGCCTCGCCTTCGTACCGGGCATGCCGCCGGTGGAACTGCCGCCGGAACTCGTGCTGCTGATGGTGCTGCCGCCGCTGATCTACTCGGCGAGCGTCGCGATGAGCTGGCGCGAGTTCAGGAACAACCTGCGCCCGATCGTGCTGCTCGCGGTCGGTGCGGTGATCTTCACTGCAGCGCTGGTGGCGGCAGCCACGCATTATCTGATCGGCCTGCCCTGGACCATCGGCTTCCTGCTCGGCGCCATCGTCGCGCCGCCCGACGTGGTGGCGCCGCTCGCGATCGCGCGCCGACTGAACCTGCCGCGCCGGCTCGTGGTGATCCTCGAAGGCGAAGGGCTCGCCAACGACGCCACCGCGCTGATCCTCTACCGCTTCGCGCTCGCCGCCATCACGGTCGGCCATTTCTCACTGCCATTGGCGGCCGGCGAGTTCTCCCTGATCGTCGCCGGCGAAATCGCCTTCGGCATCGGCGTCGGCTGGCTCTCACTTCGCGCCCGCAAATGGTCCAGGGATCCGCAGGTCGAGCTGACACTGTCGCTGATCACGCCCTACGTCTCCTACTGGCTGCCCGAGCATGTCGGCGGCTCCGGCGTGATCGCCACCGTCGCATGCGGCCTTTATGTCAGCTGGAACGGCCCGCTGCTGATCTCGGCGTCGACGCGCCTGCAAGGAATCTTCTTCTGGGACCTAGTGATCTATCTGATCGAGGGCCTGCTGTTCCTGCTCACCGGCTTCCAGATGCGCGCGCTCTACGAGAAATCGAAGACGTTCCCGCTCGACGACATCCTGATCGCGACCGCGGTGGTCCTGCTGATCATCGTGATCGCACGCTTCGTCTGGCTCTATCCCGCGACCTATCTGCCGCGAATTCTTTCGAAGTCGCTGCGCGAGCGCGATCCGTCGCCGCCCTGGCAATGGCCGTTCGTGCTCGCCTTCACCGGCGTGCGCGGCGCGGTGTCGCTCGCAGCGGCGCTGGCGCTTCCGTTCACGCTGCCGGGCGGAGAAGCCTTCCCGTATCGCGACCTGATCCTGTTCGTGGCCTTCGGCGTCATCTTCGTCACGCTGATCGGCGTCGGCCTGACGCTGCCGCCGGTGGTGCGCTGGCTCGGCGTCGCCGAAGCCGGCCGCAACGAGCATGTCGCCGAGCACGAGGCCGAGATCGCCGCACGCCGTCAGGCTCTCGATGCCGCGCTGAAATCGCTGGACGCGCTGACAGCCGAAAAGGAGGTCTCCGACGAGGTCATGCGGCTCCTGCGCGCGCGTCACGAGATCCGCGTCAACCAGCTGCCGGAGTCACTCGATCCCGCCCACCATGACGTCTCCGCCGCCGGCACCACACTGACCCGCAACCTGATCGACGCCGAGCGCAAGTTCATCCACGACCTCCTGCGCGACGGTCAGATCACCGACGAGACGAGACGCCGGATCGAGCGGGATCTGGATCTGGAAGAGGCGAGTTTGGCGAACCGGGAATATCGGGGGGCGCCGCTGTGAGGCGCCGTCGTCCCGGACAAGCGCAGCGAAGCGGAGCGCAGATCCCGGACCCCCGCGCGAGCGCTTGCGCTCGTCGCGATAACCACAGGGAGTTGTTTGGCGAAGACTCGGAGTTATCGTCTCGCGCCGCAACAGCTCCCTGTGGTTATGGGTCCCCGCGTTCGCGGGGACGGCAGTGATGAGGTTGGCTGACGCTGTCGCCTCGTCATTGCGAGCGCACTACCGCCTCTCGCAAAACTCCTCGACCCCCGCCGCAACAGCCTGCGCAATCATCTCCTGCCGCTCCACCGAATTCATCGTCATCTCCTCGTCGCGGTTGATGATCGAGCCGGCCTCGAGCAGCACTGCGGCACTCCTCGTCCGCGAGAGCACGATGAGCCCATCATAGCGGTAGACGCCGACCTCCTTGTCGAGCAGCTGGCGCCGGTAGCGGCCCATCACCGGCAGCGTGTATTGGCTGGCATAATGCAGGCCCTGCTGCTTCAACTGCCGGCCGATCATCCGGGCCAGCATCAGGCTGGTGGCGAAGTGCGGATTCTGCTGCGACACGAACAGCGAGTGGCCGGAAAAGCGGTCGCTGAAATAGCTCTTGGCGCCGTCGAATTCCCAGGTCTCGAGCAGCTTGTCCGGCACCGAATCGTGATGGATCGAAAGGAAGAGATCGGCCCGGCCGTCATTCGCGGCACCGACCCGCTTGAACAGGCTCGGCCGCGCCTTGCCGTCCGTGATGAGCAGGCGGGTTGCGGCAAAGCCTTCGGACTTGAGTTTCGCCGTGACCAGCCTTGCGAGCCGGACGTTGAAGCCGAACTCCGGATCATTGCGCGCACTCAGGGCGCCATAGGAGTCCGGGGTGTGCCCGACATCAACGACGATCCGGAATTTCGGCTTCTCGCATTTGACCGGTACAGGCGAAGGCCTTGGCTTTGCTTTCGCAATCTTCCGGGCCGGGGCGGCACGGCCCGCGTCGATCGACGGAAGCAACAGCGCAACCATCGACACGAGGAGAATTGCAACGATGCCCCGCCCTGGCGACAAGTCCTACTCCGCTGCCGCGATCTGGGGACGGCCGACGAAGCCGGCGACATCGCCGAAGCGCTCCAGCATCACGGCCGGCAAATCCTTGGTCTTGCTGGTGACGCAGGCGCCGGAGCGCACGGCATAGCGATCCTGATGCGCCGCTTGCGGCGGCGGTTCACCCTGCTGAAGCGCACGCGCCAGCTCCATCACGACTTTCCGGAAATGCATGATGCCGAGATCAGTCGGGCCGAGATGCTCGCGAGTGCGGTCGGCGATCGGGCCCTGGCTATCCTGCACGGCGGCATCCTGCTCGGAGACGCCCTTGATACCGGTGTAGCTCCGGGTCTTCTGGAGTTTTCGGTCGATCCGATAATCGTTGCCCTTGTGACGCAGCGGCACGTAATTGTCGTCGACCTCCGCGATCACGCCGTTGCCGCGATCATAAGCATCACGCTCTCCTTGCGTCAGCGGCCGCTCCGGATTCCAGACATAGGTATAGATCCAGCAATTGGTGTCGGTCACCGGCACAAAAGTCTGGCCAAAGATGTTCTCGCCCGGCATCGCGCTCGGCGCGTAGGCGTGGAACGGCATCAGGAATTGCGCAATGCGCCAATAGATGTTGTCGCTGCCCGTGAGACGGCCGCCGGCAATCGTGAGGCCAGCCTCGTGCGGGGCGACCTTGATCACGGGACGCGGATCCTCCGCGATCCAGCGCATATGGTCGCTCGACATCCGCACCAGCGGATTCACAAAATGCTTCTTGATGTCCAGGATTTCGTTCTCCTCCTTGTCGAAGGAAAGATGCGCGAAGGTGAAATGCGCGGTGTCGATTGAGCCTTCCAGCGCCTGCACCCAGTTGCAGTCCTGCCATTTCTTGCTGACGTAGCGGTGCGAGGCCGGCAGCAGCGCCATTTCCAGGTCGGGCAGCTCGGGCATCACCTCCGCGGGACCCATATAGGCCCAGATCATCTCGCCCCATTCGCGCACCGGGTAGGATTTGATGCGGATGAGATCCTTGGCGTTGAGATCGGGATAGGAGGTCGGCATGTCGACGCAACGACCGTCGGTGTCGAACTTCCAGCCGTGATAGACGCATCGGATGCCGCATTCCTCAACGCGCCCGAGCCAGAGATTGGCGCCGCGATGCGGACAGTACTGATCGATGATTCCGACGACGCCGCGCGTGTCGCGGAAGGCGAGCAGCTCCTCGCCGAGCACGACGATCTTCTTCGGCTCGCCGTCGGGCTCGGGGAGTTCTTCTGAGAGCAGGACGGGGATCCAGAATCGTCGCAGCAGCTCGCCCATGCCCGTTCCGGGGCCGGACTCGGTCAGAAACTTGTTGTCCTCGGCGCGGAGCATGCCTGATCCTCCCGATGTTGTTTTCGGGAAGATTGGCGCGTGCGGGGGAAGACGTCAACGCAAGAACAGCTTTGTCGGGCGGATTGGCGAAGCGAAACCTCCACCGCTCTCGCAGACCGAATGGCGGACGATGCACCGCCATTCGGCCCCGCACTCGTTGGAATTACCTGACGGTGACAGCGACCGTGTATACCTTGCCATTATCCGGGTCGGTGGGGTCTGCCGTCACGCGCCGATACGTGAAGGAGTCTTCGCCGACGAACCCCTTCTTGGATTGGTACACCACGCTGGTCAGCCGCACGGTCTTGGCTTCTCCGTTTCTCAACTTGCGTTGCCCGGAGCTCGCTCTCGTCGTCACGGCGCCGTTTTTCGGCGGAGACACGACCTCAATGCTGACGGGCCATACCTTGCCACTGGCATCGACGCGCCAGTGTCCTCCGCATTTGCAGATTTCCTTTGCCTCGCCCGATTTCACGACGAGCGACGTGTTCCCCCCGCCCGCATGGGCGCCACAGAGGATACCGAAGAACAGGACGAGCGCCGCACTGATTTTGATCAAAAGGGCCGTCGGTAGGCGTACCGGGTAGATTGTCATCTCATATCTCTCCAATGAAAAAATCGTAGAATTATCGTATGTGGTCGTTCCGGCTGGCGAGGCCGATGAATTCGTGCCCGGCTATCTCAACATCCTCGCGACCCGAAATCCAACGTTGCTCACGCGTCCTTCGGACTGCACGCCATAGCGGCTCCCCGCTTCGACGGCATCCGCCTTGCTCACCCAAGAGCCTCCCCTGAGGACGCGCTGCTCGCATCGGCCTTTCAGCCAAGGACTACCGTCCGTAGGCGCGCCCTCATAAGTGTCGTTGACACAATCCTCGACCCATTCCCAGATATTGCCGTGCACCTGATAGAGCCCCCACGGATTTGGCTGGAAGGAATCGACAGGAGCCGTCTTTTGTCCGGAGCCACCCTTTGCATTCTTGTCCTGGCTGGCCCTGTCATCGTAGTTGGCCTGTCCCCGAGAAACCGAGGCTCCCCACCAGAACGACGACGTCGTTCCCGCTCGTGTCACATATTCCCGCTCGGCTTCGCTCAGGAGGCGGTACGTTCTGCCGGTGCGGCCCGACAACCAGGCCGCATAGCTCTTCGCGTCCGACCAGGAAATGTTGATTGCCGGCCGCCTTCCGCGGCCCCAACCATTGTCCCAGGGCTTGTATCCGTTGCATCCCCCATCGGCGACGCAGGCGTCCCATTCCGCAAACGTGACGGCGTAACGGCCAACGGCGAATGAATGGGCGAACGTCACCTTGTGACGAGACGATTCCGTGGCGCGCTTCGATGCGCTCTCCGACGCTCCCATCATGAAGGCGCCGGGCGGCACCACGACCATCTCCGGACACTTTTCACATTCCTTGAAACTGGCTTTTTGCTTCAGGGCCGTCTCTTCCGACTCGGACAACACCTTGAGACCAAGCGCAGTCGATCCCTCGCGCTGCTGGGTCGCCTCCATTGCCGGGAGCGTGGCGTTGGTGGAAGCCAATTGCGTGGCTTGCATCGCCTTGAGCCGTTCGCGCACCTCTGCCGACCGCGAGCTCTCGGGGAATTTGCTGAGGAATTCTTCGAACATTGCCGGCGCGTGCCCGTCCTTGATCGCATTCCAGACGATCTCATCGGTTGCGGGAGGCGCCGGAGGCGGCGCCGCTGCCGCGGCCAGCTCCTTCTTCAGATCGTCACGACGCGATAGCGCGGCGGAAACGTGCGAACTGCTCGAATATTTCGCGGAGTACTCCTCGAAGATCGCAGGGTCGCGCGACTCCTTGATCGCGTTCCAGACGATCTCCTCCGCCGGAGGCGGTGGCGGCGCTCGAGCGGCGGCAATCTCTTTCCTCAAATCATCCCTGCGCTGCCGCGCGTCCGCGACGTGCGAGCTCGCCGCATATTTACTCACGAACTCATCGAAAATCGCGGGATCACGCGATCCCTTGATCGCGGCCCAAACGATGTCCTCGGCGGCGGGAGGCGGCGGAGCTTGTGTGGCGGCAATCTGCTTTTTCAACTCGTCCCTGCGCACCTGCGCGTCCGCCAGATGCGGGCTTGCTGGAAACTTGCTGGCGAAATCCTCGAAGATTGCCGGATGAGTCGAGCCCTTGATGGCATCCCAGACGACTTCATCGGCCGTCGGAGGCGGTGGAATGCGGGCGGCTGCGGCGGCAATCTGCTTTTGCAATTCGTCGCGGCGCGATTGTGCCTCGGCTCGATGCTTGCTGGCCGGAAACTTGCTCACGAAATCATCGAAAATGGCGGGATAGTTCGAATCCCTGATCGCCATCCAGACGATTTCGTCGGCCGTAGGTGGCGGCGGCACCCGCGCGGCAGCCGCGGCCTGCGCCTGAATCAGCTCGCCGCGCCGTGATTCCGCCGCCTTCAGATGCGGGCTCGTCGGAAACTTCGCGATGAACTCCTCGAACACCGCCGGATACGTCGAATCCTTCACGGCGCTCCACACGATGTCATCCGTCGTTGGCGGCGGCGGAAGCTTCGGTGCATCGACGATCGAGACGACGGAGCCGCCCAGCGATCCGTAGACGAACGGCTCCTGGTGACGATTGGTGACCTTCAGCACCTCGTCGCGAACCCGGCCGAACGCGATCCGCAGGTCCAAGCCGGGAGCAGCAATGTTGTGCAGCAGCGCAGCCGTGAAGGGACTGTTCTTCGCATCGCCATCCAGCGCGACCGACCCGGCCTTGGCCGCGAAGGCGATCAGCGTATCGGTGACCGCGGGCTCGACCTTCGCCAATCCGCGACCGATTGAACGAGAAGCCACGGTTCTCTTCATGGTCTTGAGGAACGGATTGTCCCGGCAGGCATCCAGGATGACGAGGCGAAGCCGCCTGGTGGCCTCGATCGACTTCAGAATGCGATCGAGGGAAATGGCCTCATCCTCGATATCGAAGTCGCGCGCCAGCTTCGCGTCGACGGGGATGACGTAGTTTGCGCCATCCACCTCGATGCCATGTCCGGCAAAATAGACGACGGCCACGTCGGCATCGCTCGCCATCTCCGCGAAATCGCTGATCGCGCGGCGCATGTCCGAGATTCCAAGATCGCGGCGAGCGTCGATCGCGGAAAAGCCTGCGGATCTGAACAAGGCCGCAATCTCTGCAGCGTCATTCCGGGGATTGGGGAGGCTCGGAACGTTCCGGTACGACGAATTGCCGATCACCAGAGCGACGCGTTTCTCGGCCGCCGCCTGACCTGCAAACCCGCAAAAAAAGAGCGCAAGAATGGTAGCCGCCACCAAGCGCATAAGATCCCCCCAAATCGCCCCTTGCGAGTATATCGCTGGTTGAAGCGCCCGCAAGCAGCACCCTACGCCCACATCATTTGACATGGGCAGCGCCAAATCCGTGATTCAGATCACGCAGGGCGTCCGGCAGCGACAGCCGTTCACACCGGCCTTTCCCCCTTCACCGTCACCCGCGTCCCCGAGCGCGTGTGCGGCCAGTAATCCCACATCGCGCGGTGCTGGGTGCAGCGGTTGTCCCAGAACGCGATGGCGTTCTCGGTCCAGCGGAAGCGGCACTGGAATAGCGGGTTCTCGGCGTGCTGGTAGAGATAGGCCAGCATCGCATCGCTCTCGTCGCGCGGGATGCCGTTGATGTGGCGGGTGAAGCCGCGGTTGACGTAAAGCGCCTTCCTGCCCGTGACGGGATGGGTGCGGACAACGGGGTGCTCGGCGTTCGGATAGGAGGGGCGATCGGCGACGCCGTAATTGGCATAGAGGCCGCGATAGATCGGCTCGCCGTCATGCAGCGCGGTCAGCCCGTCGAGATAGGCCTTCATCCGATCCGACAGCGCCTCATAGGCGGCGTACATGTTGGCGAACAGCGTGTCGCCGCCGCGCGGCGGGCACTGCTTGATGTAGAGGATCGAGCCCATTGGCGGCTCGAGATCGCAGGACACGTCCGAATGCCAGCCCTCGCCGTTGGCGCGCGGCGAGTTCTTGTCGGCATAGATCTTCATCAGCGCCGGGTCCTCATCCTCGTGCGGCGCGGCAGGATGGAAATGCAGCTCGCCGAACTTGCGGCCGAAGGCGAGATGCTGCTTTGGCGTGATCTCCTGATCGCGGAAGAAGATGACGAGGTTTTCGGCGAGCGCGCGATGGATCTCGTCCATCTGCCGGTTGGAGCGGGCATCGTCCGAGACCAGCTTGCCGATATCGACGCCGGATATTTCCGCACCGATGATGGGGGTGAGCTTCTCGACCGCGATGGTCTCGTAAGGTGCGCCGTCCTCGGCCGTGTGGCGATAGCGCGGACCCTGCTTGCCGGCGAGTGAGCTCATGGGTGTCGTCTCCCGATCATTCTTGATTGGGAGACATCGTAGCAATGTAGGGCGGGTTAGCGAAGCGTAACCCGCCACTTCGCGCCGCAAAAAGAAATAGGGCGGGTTACGCTGCGCTAACCCGCCCTACGATTCCGATGTTTGGAAACGCTTACTCCGCCGCCGTTACCGGCACCTTGGCGCCCTGGCCGTAGCGCTGGTCGATGTAGTCGATCACCAGCGCCTTGAAGTCGGCCGAGATGGTGGGGCCACGCAGCGTGCGGAACTTCTTGCCGTCGACGAACACGGGCGCGGCCGGTGCTTCGCCGGTGCCGGGCAGCGAGATGCCGACATTGGCGTGCTTGGATTCGCCGGGGCCGTTGACGATGCAGCCCATCACCGCGACGTTGAGCTCTTCGACGCCGGGATATTTCGTCTTCCAGGCCGGCATCTCGTCGCGGATGAAGTCCTGGATCGAGCGCGCCAGCTCCTGGAACGTGGTCGAGGTGGTGCGGCCGCAGCCGGGGCACGCGGCAACCAAGGGCACGAAGGTGCGGAAGCCCATGGTCTGCAAGAGCTCCTGGCCGACCTGCACCTCGCGGGTACGGTCGCCGCCGGGCTCGGGCGTCAGCGAGATGCGGATGGTGTCGCCGATGCCCTGCTGCAAGAGAATGCCGAGCGCGGCCGAGGACGCCACGATGCCTTTCGAGCCCATGCCGGCTTCGGTGAGGCCGAGATGGATCGCGTAGTCGGAACGGCTGGCGAGATCCTGATAGACCGCAATCAGATCCTGGACCGCCGAGACTTTTGCAGACAGGATGATGCGATCCTTGGGCATGCCGAGCTCTTCGGCGCGGGCGGCCGAGAGCAGCGCCGACTGCACCATGGCCTCGCGCGTCACCGCGCGCACGTCGCGCGGATTGGCGGACGCGGCGTTCTCGTCCATCAGCTTGGTCAGAAGCTCCTGGTCGAGCGAGCCCCAATTGGCGCCGATGCGCACCGGCTTGCTGTTCTTGTTCGCGATCTCGATGATGTCGGCGAACTGGGTGTCGCGCTTGTCCTTGAAGCCGACATTGCCGGGATTGATGCGGTACTTGGCGAGCGCCTCGGCGCAGGCCGGATAGGCCGCGAGCAGCTTGTGGCCGATATAGTGGAAGTCGCCGATCAAGGGCGTGGTGATGCCGCGCTTGGCGAGGCCGTCGCGAATGTGCGGAACGGCGGCAGCGGCTTCCTCGCGGTCCACGGTGATCCGGACCATTTCGGAGCCGGCGCGCGCGAGCGCTGCGACCTGGGCGATGGTGCCGTCGATATCGGCAGTGTCGGTGTTGGTCATCGACTGCACGACGATCGGCGCACCGCCGCCGACGGCGACGTCGCCGACCTTCACCTGGGTGGTCTGGTGCCGGGGCGCGGGGCCCGCGATATCGGAATCGATGGGGTTTTCGAGCTTGTTCATGGGGTCCAAATATCAGGTTTTGGTGACGTTCAGCAATGCATCAGGCGGCGCCGCAGCCAATCGGCCCGGACGGTTAACCAGAAAAAGCCCAGCAATTACAAGGATCGCAGCGGCCCCGAATGTCAGGCTCAAGGTGTCGTGCATGATGAAATAGCTACCCGCCACGCCAAACAAAGGGGTGATGAAGGTAAAAGCCGACAATTTGCTGGCCGAATAGGCCTTCACCAGCGCGAACCAAAGCGTGAACGTGGTTCCCACCACCCAGATTGCCTGGAAGGCCATCAGGCTGAGCGACAGCGGCGACGGGGTGTGGGTGATGGTCTCCCCGGATAGCCAGGCTGCCAGCCCCAGGATCGGGATCGAGGTCGCGACCTGGTAGCCGAGCGCCTTTTCCGGCGCAGCGAAGCGCAACCTTGTGCCCTTGGCGACCAGCGTGGTCGCCGCCCACAGCGCCGCGCCGCCGACGATCATGAGGTCGCCGAGCAGGACATGCGAATCGACGTTGGGCTGCGGCACGCCGATCGCGAGTGCGACCCCGGCAAAGCTGATGGCCAACCCCAGCCATTGCGTGCCGCCAAGCCGCTCGCCGAGCACCTGGTAGGAGCCGAGCGCCACGAAGAACGGCGCGGTGTAGAGGAAGACGACCGCCCGCGATGCCGGGGTGAAGCGCAGGCCTTGGAAGATCAGGATGAACTCGACGCCGAACATCAGTCCGGCGACGACGCCGGGCTTCCACGTGCCGTCACGTTCGAAGAATTTGACGCCCCTCAAGGTGCCGATGATGAACAAGACCGGCAGTGCGCCCATCGAGCGGATCGTCGCCTGAAGCATCGGCGGGATGTCCGGCAGCACCAGCTTCACCGCGATCTGGTTGAACCCCCAGGTCAGGCACAGCATGAGCATCAGGGCGATGGCGCCGGCACTGAGGGGGCGCCCGGCTGAGGGTATTTCTTGAGGTGCGGACATGTCTTCCCGAAAACCGGCTTTGCGCCGTTGTTACTTCAAGTCTTCTTCTGGCAATGGGTGCAGACGCCTGTGATCTCCACCACGGACAGTTTTGGCGCGAAGCCCGAGCTGCGCGCGGCGGCGTTGAGATCCCCGGCGAAAGACGCCGACGAAATCTCGCCGACCAGGCCGCAGCGCTCGCAGATCAGGAACGCCACCGCCGAGGTCGAATCGTGGTCGTGCGCGGCGCAGGCGAGATAGGCGTTGCGGCTTTCGATGCGGTGCACGAGGCCGTTGGCCATCAGGAAATCGAGCGCACGATAGACCGTGATCGGCGCCGGCCGCGGCATCGACTTGGCCAGTTCGTCGATCACCTCATAGGCGCCGAGCGGCCTGTGGCTGGAGAGCAGCGCCCCCAGCACCTGGCGGCGTATCGGCGTGAATTTCTGCGCGCGCTGCTCGCAAACCTCCTCGGCATGCGCCAACGCGTCCGCGGTGCAGCGGCCGTGATCGTGGTCGGGCGCGGGAAAGGCCGGCTTTGCGAGGGTCATGGGATCGGCGTTCTAGCATTTCGGCGGTGGAACCCAAAGCACGACCGGGGTCGCGGCGATCAGCCATGCTCATCCTGCGGGACAGCGTCCCGCAAACCCGCCATGAAATAATCATAAGCTTGCTTATTATATTCGAAGCTTATTGGAGACCAAGCTCATGAGTCCCGGGCCCGTGGACCAGAACTTCCTGTTTACGCTCGCCGAGCTCTACCGCCTGTTGCGCGTCTATGCCGACAAGGAGGCCTCGCGCTTCGGCATCACCCGTGCGCAATGGGCGGTGCTGGCCAAGGTAGAGCGCAGCGAGGGTATGAAGCAGTCGGAACTCGCGGAGCTCCTCGAGGTGCAGCCGATCACGCTGACGCGCCTGATCGACAAGCTCTGCGACAGTGACTGGATCGAGCGCCGCAGCGATGCTTCGGATCGCCGGGTCAAGCGCCTGTATCTCAAGAAGGCGGGCCGGCAGCTGCTCGGCCGGATGAGCGGGCTCAGGTCCGAGATCACCGCCAATGCGCTCGAGGGCATCACCCCGGCGGAGGCCCACCGTCTCCTCACTCAACTCGAAACAATCAAGGAAAACGTGCGTACCGCGATCCAGACCAGCGGAGCGGAGCAAGCGCGTAAGGAGCAGCGCTATGGCTGATCAGGTTCTCAAGTTCCAGCCCGAGCAGAAGGGCGACAGCGGCAAGCCCACCAAGAAAGCCGGTACCGACCCGCGCCGCCGCCTGGTGGCGGGCCTGCGCCGCTATCGCCGCTTCCTGCTCCTGGTCGTGCTGCCGCTCGTCGTCGCCGGCGCCGGCATCACCTTCTATCTGCACGGCGGCCGCTATGTCGGCACCGACGATGCCTATGTCGGCGCGCAGAAAGTCCTGGTCACACCCGACATCTCCGGCAAGATCCAGAAGGTCGTCGTAAAGGAAGGCCAGACCGTCAAGCAGGGCGACGAGCTGTTCGAGATCGATCCCGTGCCGTTCCGCCTCGCGGTGGACGAGGCCAGGGCGCAGCTGATGCAGGCGCAGACGACCTACGACAACCTTCGCGCCAACATCAAGATCTACGGCGACATGCTCAACCTCGCCCAGCAGGGCGTCGAACTGAAACAGCGCGATGTCGAACGCAAGCAGGCGCTGGTGAAGAACAACTACGGCTCGCAGCTCGACCTCGACAACGCATCGAACGCGCTGGTGACGTCAGGCTCCGTAGCACAATACGTCAAGCAGCAGATGTCGGCAGCGAAGACCCAGCTGCTCGGCGACACCGACCTGCCGCTGGAGAAATTCCCGCCTTACGCGCAGGCCAAGTCCAAGCTCGAGAACGCCGAGCGCAATCTCGACCACGCCGTGGTGCGGGCATCGATGGGCGGCGTTGCGACGCAGGTCGAGCAGATTCAACTCGGCCGCTACGTCACCGCCGGCACACCGGTGTTCTCCATCATCGACGTCGCCCACCCCTGGGTCGACGCCAATCCGAAGGAGAGCGACCTCACCTACGTCACCGAGGGACAGCCTGTTACGCTCGAGGTCGACGCGTTCCCGAACCACGTCTTCAAGGGCAAGATCGGTTCGCTCTCGCCCGGCACCGGCGCGCAGTTCGCGATCCTGCCGCCGCAGAACGCCACGGGCAATTTCGTCAAGGTGGTGCAGCGCGTGCCTGTCAGGATCTATTTCGACGAGACCGACAAATACGTGCGGAAACTCAAGGCCGGCATGAGCGTCTACGCCACCATCGACACCGGCCACAAGCGCTCGCTCGCCGGCCTGCTCGGCCTGTCGGCGACCGCGGGCCAAGATCAGGACAAGGACTGACCCGATGTCCGGCCCCAATGCCAGCCTGATGGTCCCCGGCCTGCGCCGTAACATGGTGACGATCTGCGCCATGACCGCGACCATCATGCAGGCGCTGGACACCACCATCGCCAACGTCGCCCTGCCCTACATGCAGGGTACGCTGTCGGCCTCGCAGGACCAGATCAACTGGGTCCTGACCTCCTACATCGTCGCCGCCGCGATCATGACGGCGCCGGTGGGCTGGATCGCCAACCGCTTCGGCCGCAAGCGCATCTTCATCATCTGCTCGGCCGGCTTCACCTTTGCCTCCGTGCTCTGCGGGCTTGCGCAGGACATCAACCAGATGGTGCTGTTCCGCCTGCTGCAGGGCGTGTTCGGTGCGGCCCTGGTGCCGCTGTCGCAATCGGTGATGCTCGACTATTACACGCTCCAGGAACGCGCCAAGGCGATGTCGATCTGGGGCATGGGCGTGATGATGGGCCCGATCATGGGGCCGTCCCTTGGTGCCTGGCTGACCGAGACCTATTCCTGGCACTGGGTGTTCTTCGTCAACCTGCCGTTCGGCGCCGTCACCGTGCTCGGCCTGATCGTCTTCATGGACGAAACCAGGAAGGATCTCAGCCGCAAATTCGACTGGTTCGGCTTCGCGGCACTGGCGGTCGCGATCGGCTCGCTTCAGCTCGCGCTCGACCGCGGCGAGCAATTGGGCTGGCTGGAGTCCAACGAAATCATCGCGGAATTCATCGTCTCGGCCGTGGCCTTCTACTTCTTCCTGGCGCACTCCTTCACGACCTCGACGCCGTTCATCCGCTTCGCGCTGTTCCGGGACCGCAACTTCGTCACCGGCTGCATGTTCATGATCGTGATGGGGCTCGTGCTGTTCTCGACCATGGCGCTGGCCTCGCCCTACATGCAGAACGTGATCGGCTATCCCATCATCACCGCCGGCCTGCTGCTGGCGAGCCGCGGCTTCGGCACCTTCTTCGCCATGATGCTGGTCGGCCGCATGATGCGTTATTTCGAGGCGCGCACGCTGATCATCACGGGCCTGACGCTGACCGCGGGCTCGCTGTTCCAGATGACCGGATGGACCGACCTGACCCAGGTGCCGGAGATCGTCACCGTCAGTGTCATCCAGGGCTTTGGCTTCGGCCTCGTCTTCGTGCCGCTCTCGACGGTGGCGTTCCTGACCTTGTCGAACGAATTGCGTACCGACGGCACCGCGATGCTGACCCTGATGCGCAACGTCGCGAGCTCGGTCGGCATCTCCGTCGTCATCGCCGAGCTGACGCAGGGCACGCGGCGGACCTACGCGGTCCTGTCCGAGTACATCAACCCGTTCAACCACGCGCTCCAGATGCCGAGCGTCAGCGGCATGATCGATCTCTCCACCGACGCCGGCCGCGCCATGGCGGACAGAATGGTCAGCATACAAGCGCAGATCATCGCCTTCGCACACGACTACCAGCTGGTGATGTTCTTCATTCTCTGCACCATCCCGCTGGCCCTCTTGATCGGCTCGACCAAGGCCACGCTACGCAAGCAGGCCGCAGGGCCGGAACATGCGGTGATGGAGTAGCCACAGGTGTCATGCCCCGGCCTGACCGGGGCATCCAATACGCCGCGGCGTCTCCGTATCCACGAACGTGTCTGGAATACTGGGTCGCCCGGTCAAGCCGGGCGACGACGGCGAACAGGTGGCGCGAGCTTACAACAGCTCCTCGCAGCCGAGATCCTCGACCGCCATCATCACCCGCTCCAGATTATTCCACCAGATCAACGGCGGGAGGTTGATGCTCCACTGCCAGACCGGCTTGGTGATGTGCCAGAGCACCGACAGACGATAATCCTGATCGAGCGCGCCGCGCGTGTAGCTGCTGACGCCGTTGGCTATCAGCGTCTCGTGGTAACGATTGAGCAGCGCCCGCTCGAGCACCTGCCTGCGATCTGGATACCATTGCATCGCCATCATGTAGGCGAGGTCGGTGGTAGGCACGTTGATGCCCCAGAGGTCGAAATCGAAGATGCGCACGCTATCCGCGACGCTGGCGCGCGGCAGCAGAAAATTCCAGGTATGCGCGTCGCCATGAGTGATCGTAGCATGGCGGCGAGAGTGGTAACGCTGGGATAGCCGGGCCGACTGATCGATGAGGCGGCGGTAGAGGGTGCGGCGCTCTTCGCTGAGGCGATCGCCGAGCAGGTCGGCGAAGCGATCGTAATGGCCGGCGAAGATCTCCATGTGGCTTGCGCTGTCCTCGGCGCTCGCCCAGGTGCCGGCAGTCTCGCCGAGACCGGGATGGTCCCACCACGCTGCATGCATGCGGGCCAGTGTGGTGACGATCGCCATCGCTTGATCGCGCGACGGCGGCAGCGGCCATTGCGTCGCGATCTCATGGCTGTCGGTGAGGTCTTCGAGCAGCAGATGCCAGGTCTGGCTCTCTTCGTCGAAATGACCGTCGAAACAGCGCGGCACGAGCCCCGGCGGCATCTGCGGCGCAAGCTTCGTGTAGAAGGTCACTTCGTGCCGGCCGCCATTTGCAAGCGTCTTCGCGAAGGCGGAATGCGCGGTCTTCAGGATCAGGGATTGCGGCGCACCAGCAGACTCCCCGACATAGCGCAAGCCGAGTCGCACGATGTGCGACAGGATCGTGTCACGCTCATGCAGCACCTTCACTTCGCGAACGGCGCCACGATCCAGCGCGCCAGCCTTACGTAGCGCGGCCGTCAGTCGGGCGGGCTCAACGACCGCCGGCAGTTGTGGAGTTGTCATGAACCACGATGCCCCCGTCCCGCGCCATACTGCACGATCACGACCGCGGGCACCAGCGCCAGACCCCGCGCCTGCTCAGGCCGCCGCAGTCGAGTCGCGAACGGTCCGAACCACGACCGACCGCAGCTGCTCAAGATTGGCCGCCATGCCCGCGATGGCCTGCCTCACCTCCGTGGCGCGCTCGTCCACCGAGGCGGCGTCGCGGCTGACATTGGCGATCTTGGCCGAGACCTCATTCGCGGCGGAGGCCGATTCGGAAATCGACCGGGCGATCTCCCGCGTTGCGGCGTCCTGCTCTGCCATCGCGGCGGCAACCGAGGTCGCCACGCCGTCGATCTCGACGATGTGGCCTCCCATGGTCTCGACGGCATCGACCGCCGCCTGCGTCGAGGCCTGAATTTCCGCGATCAGACGCCCGATCTCCTCGGTGGATTTGGCGGTCTGGTCGGACAGGGATTTCACTTCGGCCGCAACCACCGCAAAGCCACGACCGGCCTCGCCGGCCCGCGCGGCCTCGATCGTGGCATTGAGCGCCAGGAGGTTGGTCTGGCCGGCGATGCCGCCAATGAGGTCGGAGACCTCCGCAATCTTCTTCACCGCACCCGCCAGCGCCTGGATGGTCGAACGCGCCTGCTCGCGGCCGGCGACCGCCGATTTGGTCACCGTGCTGGTCCGCGCGACCTGCGTTGCGATATCCCGGATCGAGGCGCTCAGCTCTTCGGCCGCGGCCGAGACGGTTTGCGAGCTGCCCAGGGCCTGGGTGGACGCCGAAGCCACGGCCTGCGACTCCGCGGACAGCGACCGGGCGATCTCGGACAGGCTGGAGGCGGCCCGTTCGACGCCCTGGCTTGCCACACTCGCGGAATCGACCGAGCGGCCGGTCTCGCGCTCGACGGTCTCGGCCATCTGGTGCAGGGCACCACGCTTGGCAAGCGCCGCCTCCTGCTCCTTTTGCAGTTGCTCCTCGCGCAGGCGCGAATTCTCGATCGCCCCCTGCTTGAACACCTGGAGCGCACCCGCCATCGAGCCGACCTCGTCCTTGCGATGCGCGAAGGGGATGTCGGCGGCAAGATCGCCGGTCGCGAGCTGCTGCATCGTGTCCGTCATGCGCACGATCGGACGCACCACGCCGAGGGCGACGCCGAGCAGGCCCGCGGCAATGAAGGCGAGGACGGCGGCGGAAACGCCGAGGAGGATGAAAAGGATCGAGCTGTCGCGATCCGCGGCCAGCTTCTCCATGTCGGCGTTCTGCTTGTTGGCACTCTCGACGATGCTGTCGATGACGGCGCGATGCGCGGTGTAGGCATCCTTGAGCTGCGCGTAGGCGCGCTCGGAGGCGGCCGTGTCCTTGGCCTTGAGGGCCGGCAGCAATTGGTCGGACAGCAGTTTCCAGAACTTCTGCACCTCGGCGTCGGATTTCGACACCAGCGCCGTCTTCAGGTCGGCCGAGAGGCTGGAGGTGACCCAAAACGCCTTGCGCTCGTCGTAATCCTTGCGGAGCTGGACCAGACGCTCGCCATGGGCCGCCAGCTGGTCCGGCTCGCGCATGGCGAGGGTGGCTTCGAGATAGGCCTCGATGACATATTCCGGCGGCGGCAGGATGTCGGCGATGAGGTCGTTGCCGAGCTTGATGTCGGAATAGAGCGGGCCGCCGACCTTGAGCTCGCGCAGCGCGTAAAGGCTGGTGGAGACCACGGCCGTGAAACCGATGGCCAGAACGATCCCGAATGCAATGATCGCAGAAGAAAGGGAAAGACGAATTTTCATGAATCAATCCGGTGGCGCAGGTCGAAATCCAAACGGATCCTAAACGACTGCGGTAAACACAGGATTGCTTCGCGCGGAAATTGCATCCCGCGAACACCGGAAAACTACGGAAGTTGGATGTCAAACGGCCGGTCAGCGAGACTGACTCACAGCACGAAGAGAAACGTCTCGGGCCCGATGCCACGCAGCAACCTGCTCCGTTGCGCCGGATGAGAAGCGCGGGCCGGCGTCAACGTCGCCGCCCGCGTTGCCTCACATGTCGAAGAATACCGTCTCGTCGTCGCCCTGAAGCCGCAGGTCGAGCCGGTAGACCGCCTTGCCCGCCTCGCGCGTCGCGATCAGCGTCGCGCGGCGATCGGGCGGCACCAGTCCCAGCACCGGATCGGCCGCATTGCCTGCCTCGTCACTGAAATAGATGCGGGTGTAGAGATGCCGCAGCATGCCGCGGCCGAACACCGCAAGGACGATGTGCGGCGCCTGCGGCTTGCCGTCGGGATCGGGCACCGCGCCCGGCTTGATGGTGTCGAAGGAATAATTGCCGTCCTTGTCGGTGCCGCAGCGGGCGAAGCCGCGGAAGCTGGCATTCGGCAACGCGCGCTTGTCCTGCGGGTCGGCAAAGCGGCCCTGCGCGTCCGCCTGCCAGATTTCCAGCATGGCGTCGGGCACCACGACGCCGTCACCGTCGAACACACGGCCTTCGATGCGGACGCGATCGCCGGTGACGTCGGGCGTCAGCGTCGAGTTGGTGAACGCATCGTTCCAGGCGTACTCGCCGGTCGGCGTCAGGCCGTATTTGAAGAACGGTCCGACGGTCTGCGATGGGGTGATACCGTTGTCCATCTCGCTTCCCTGCACTTAATGGTTCTCCATAGGCGTGGCGTTCTTGCCGCGCAGCACGATGTCGAAGCGGTAGCACAGCGCCCATTCGGGCTGGGTGTTGTCGAGGTCGAACGAGGAGACCATGCGCGCCCGCGCCTTCTCGTCCGGCACCGAGTTGAAGATCGGATCGAACGGGAACAGCGGGTCGTTCGGGAAATACATCTGCGTCACGAGGCGCGTGACGAAGGAATGGCCGAACACCGACAGATGGATGTGCGCGGGACGCCAGGCGTTGTGGTGATTGCCCCAGGGATAGGCGCCCGGCTTGATGGTGACGAAGCGATAGTAGCCGGCGGCATCGCTCACGGTGCGGCCCGCGCCGGTGAAGTTGGGATCGAGCGGCGCCGGGTGCTGGTCGCGGACATGGACATAGCGGCCGCAGGAATTGGCCTGCCAGATCTCGACCAGCGAGTTCGGCACGCCGCGGCCGTCCTCGTCACGGACATGGCCGTGCACGATGATGCGCTCGCCGATCGGCTCACCGGTATGCTGGGTGGTGAGATCTGCATCGCCCTCGCGCACGGTCTCGTGGCCGTAGACCGGGCCGGTCAATTCCGACAACGTGTGGCGCATCGGGATCAAGGGCTTGTTCGGCGCGCGCTTGATCGAGCTCTTGTATTCGGGCGACAGCGGCAGCGGATGCGCCTTGTTGCTGTCGACGGGATAGATGAATGTCATTGGCGAACTCCTCCCCGGCCATTCTGGTCCAGCCGGTCAACGCTTCCCCCGATCATTATAGGATATAACTAATTGGGGGAAGCGGGTTTAGCGGGCCTCCTGCGCGCCCGGCACGAGCGTACTATTTGATCGGCGGGCGCGGTAGCACGGCCTCGCCGGCCTCGAGCCGGTAGGTGTGGTCGAGCGAATACCAGGGCGTCGCGACGCCGGGCGCAGCCGGATGCGGAGCGTCGTGGCGCAGGAACTTGCCGATCAGCGCCTGCGTCACGCCGAACTGCACGTCGCTGTCGATATGGGGATCGTTGGGGTCGTAGACCTGCGAGATCAGCACCTTGAATCCGGGTTTGAAGATCAGGGCGTGCAGATGCGCGGGACGATAGGGGTGCCGGCCCTGCGCCTTCAGCAGGCGGCCGACCACACCGTCGGTCGGAATGGGATAGCCGACCATCATCACCGAGCGGAAGGCAAAGCGCCCGTCGGAATCGGTCGTGAACTTGCCGCGCAGGTTCATGTCGGCCTGCTCGGGGTCCTGATTCTCATAGAGACCGACGGGCGAAGCGTGCCAGACGTCGACCTCTGCCCCCGCGACGGGACGACCGTTACTGTCGACGACGCAGCCATTGACGAACAGCGGTGCGCCCGGGGTCTCGGAACGGACGATCGATCCGCCATTCTCGACCCGCGGCGAGTTCAACCGCCAGAACGGTCCGAGCAGCGACTGATCGGTTTCCGTATTGCCCTGATCGCCATTGTTGAGCAGGCACACCAGCGGGGAGACCCCGAGCGAGCCCGCCATCAGCACGACTTCATTATGCGTGTCGGTGGTCAGCTTGCCGAGCTCGGCGATCACAGCGGTCGCGTCGCGGAATTCCTTCTCGGTCAGCCTGACATCGCGGACGAAGCCGTGCAGATGCTTGACCAGCGAGATCATGATCTGCCGCATCCGCGGATCGGAGGTCCGCTCCATCACCGCCAGAGCGGCGGCCGTGACGTCCTGCTCGCACGCGATGATCATGGCACGGTCCCTGAAGCGACCCGCTTAACTCCAACACCGTCATTCCGGGATGGTCCGAAGGACCAGACCCGGAATCTCGAGATCCCGGGTTCAACCCTATCGGGCTGCCCCGGGATGAAGGGACGCTACGCGTCCCGTCAGTTCAGCTTCTCGATTGCGACCGCAACGCCCTGGCCGACGCCGACGCACATGGTGGCGAGTGCGAGCTTGCCGCCGCGCTTCTCCATGCCGTGGACGGCGGTGAGCGCGAGACGCGCGCCGCTCATGCCGAGGGGATGGCCGAGCGCGATGGCGCCGCCATGCGGGTTGACGAAATCGGCATCGTCGGCGACGCCGAGCTGGCGCATGCAGGCGATGCCCTGCGAGGCGAAGGCTTCATTGAGCTCGATCAGGTCGAAATCGGTGATCTTCTTGCCGAGCCGCTCCATCAGCTTGCGGGTGGCCGGCACCGGGCCGATGCCCATGATGCGTGGCGGCACGCCAGCCGAGGCGAGGCCGAGGATGCGGGCGCGCGGCGTCAGCCCGTGCTTCTTCACCGCGGCTTCGGAGGCCAGGATCATCGCGGCGGCGCCGTCATTGACGCCGGAGGCGTTGCCGGCGGTCACGGTACCAGGGTTGCGCACGATCGGCTTCAGCTTGGCGAGGCCTTCCAGCGTGGTCTCGGGACGCGGATGCTCGTCCTTGTCGACCGTGATGGGGCCGGCCTTGCCGCCGGGAATGGTGATCGGCGTGATCTCTTCGGCGAAGTAACCAGCGGCAATCGCAGCACCCGCGCGCTGCTGCGAGCGGATCGCGAACGCGTCCTGGTCGGCGCGCGAGACCTGGAATTCCTCGGCGACGTTCTCGCCGGTCTCCGGCATGGCGTCGACGCCGTACTGCGCCTTCAGCAGCGGATTGATGAAGCGCCAGCCGATGGTGGTGTCGAAAATCTCGGCGGAGCGGGAGAAGGCCTCCTGCGCCTTGCCCATCACGAAGGGCGCGCGGGTCATGGATTCGACGCCGCCGGCGATCGCAAGCTCGATCTCGCCGGAACGGATGGCGCGCCCCGCAGCACCGACCGCGTCGAGGCCGGAGGCGCAGAGCCGGTTCAGGGTCTGGCCGGGAACCGAATCCGGCAGGCCCGCAAGCAGCAGCGCCATGCGCGCGACGTTGCGGTTGTCTTCGCCGGCCTGGTTGGCACAACCGAAGAACACTTCGTCCACCTGCGCCCAGTCGAGTTTCGGGTGCTTCGCCATCAGCGCCTTGATGGGCGCGGCGGCCAGATCGTCGGCACGCACCTTGGCGAGCGAGCCGCCGAAACGGCCGATCGGGGTCCGCACGGCATCGCAGATAAAGACGTCACGCATCGTTGTTCTCCCTGAATGCCGCGGTTCGGCCCAAATTCTTCAATGTCGGCGGAGTTTTAGGAGGGCGCCCGCGGCAGGTCAATTGACGGTTTCTTGTGTGTTCCGAAGGGCCCGCACGCCGCTGGCGCATGCCGCGGTGCGGACAACGTGGAAAACCTCCCCGCCCCGGCCAAACCGATAGGAGCAGGAGGCGAAATTTTGTAGGTTGCGCCGCCTTGGAGCGCGGTCAGGACCGCACTCCAAAATTCTTGTTTTGACGCGTTTTCTTCACGCGAACCGGTACCCACTTCACTCGAAAACGCTCTAATGACAATGCAACAACCGATCCCCGTACCGCCCCCCGAAGAAGCGCCCGCGCCGCCAGCGGAGGCCATCGCGCGCGTCACGCCGATGATGGAACAGTACCTTGAGATCAAGGCGGCGCATCAGGGCTTGCTGCTGTTCTACCGCATGGGCGATTTCTACGAGCTGTTCTTCGAGGATGCCGAGATCGCCTCCAGGACGCTCGGCATCGTGCTGACCAAGCGCGGCAAGCATCAGGGCGCCGATATCCCGATGTGCGGCGTGCCGGTCGAGCGCTCCGAGGATTATCTGCACCGCCTGATCACCGCCGGCCACCGGGTCGCCGTGTGCGAGCAGACCGAGGATCCCGCCGCCGCGAAAGCGCGCGGCAACAAGAGCGTGGTGCGCCGCGGCGTGGTGCGGCTGGTCACCCCGGGCACGCTGACCGAGGATACGCTGCTCGATGCGCGCGCCAACAATTATCTCCTGGCGATCGCGCGGGCCCGCTCCTCCGCCGGCGGCGACCGCTTTGGCCTTGCCTGGATCGACATCTCGACCGCCGAATTCACGGTGATGGAATGCTCCAGCGGCGAGCTGGCCGCGACGCTGGCGCGCATCAATCCGAACGAAGCCATCGTCACCGACGCGCTCTACAACGACAGCGAGTTCGGACAGACCTTGCGCGAGCTGCCGGCGGTGACGCCGCTGACCCGCGACGTCTTCGACGGCGCCACCGCCGAGAAGCGGCTGTGCGATTATTTCGCCGTCGCGACCATGGACGGGTTGGCGCAGCTGACGCGGCTGGAGGCCACGGCAGCCGCAGCCGCCGTCACCTATGTCGACCGCACCCAGGTCGGCAAGCATCCGCCGCTGTCGCCGCCCGCACGCGAGGCTTCGGGTGCGACCATGGCGATCGACCCGGCGACACGCGCCAATCTCGAATTGACGCGCACGCTCGCGGGCGAACGGCGCGGCTCGCTGCTCGACGCCATCGACTGCACGGCGACCTCGGCCGGCTCGCGCCTGCTGGCACAGCGCCTCGCAGCGCCGCTGACCGATGCACCGGCGATCGCGCGGCGGCTCGATGCCGTCAGCACGTTTGTTGCGGACTCGGCTATCCGAGAGGACATCCGCAGTATCCTGCGCGGCGCGCCCGACATGTCGCGGGCGCTGGCCCGCCTTTCGGTCGGCCGCGGCGGCCCGCGCGACCTCGCCGGACTGCGCGACGGCATCATCGCAGCCGACCAGGTGCTGGCGCGGCTCGGCGAGCTCGACCAGCCGCCGCAGGAGATCGCCGCGGTGATGGCGGCCTTGACGCGTCCGTCGCGCGAGCTCGCGTCCGAGTTCGCCAGCGCGCTCGACGAGCAACTGCCGCTGATCAAGCGGGATGGCGGCTTCGTGCGCCAGGGCTACGAGCCTGCGCTCGACGAAGCGCGAAACCTGCGCGATGCCTCGCGCCTGGTGGTCGCCTCGATGCAGGCCCGCTACGCCGACGTGACCTCCGTCAAGGGCCTCAAGATCCGGCACAACAACGTGCTCGGCTATTTCGTCGAGGTCACCGCGCAGCACGGCGACAAGCTGATGTCGGCGCCGCTGAACGCGACCTTCATCCATCGCCAGACGCTGGCCGGCCAGGTACGCTTCACCACCTCGGAGCTGGGCGAGATCGAGGCCAAGATCGCCAATGCCGGCGACCGCGCGCTCGGACTCGAGCTCGAAGTCTTCGAGCGGCTCTGCGCCAAGGCGCTCGATATCAGCGAGGATTTGCGGTCCGCCGCCCACGCCTTCGCGCTGCTCGACGTCGCGACGTCGCTGGCAAAGCTGGCGATCGACGAGAACTACGTGCGGCCCGAGGTCGATGGTTCCCTCGGCTTCGCCATCGAGGCCGGCCGCCATCCCGTGGTCGAGCAGGCCTTGAAGCGCAATGGCGAGCCGTTCATCGCCAACGCCTGCGACCTCTCGCCGAGCCCGGCGCAAAAATCCGGCCAGCTCTGGCTGCTGACCGGTCCCAACATGGCCGGTAAATCGACCTTCCTGCGCCAGAACGCATTGATTGCTCTTCTTGCTCAAATCGGAAGTTTCGTGCCGGCCACGCGCGCGCGGATCGGCATCATCGACCGCCTGTTCTCGCGCGTCGGCGCCGCCGACGATCTCGCGCGCGGCCGCTCGACCTTCATGGTGGAGATGGTCGAGACCGCGGCGATCCTGAACCAGGCCGGCGAGCGTGCGCTGGTGATCCTCGACGAGATCGGCCGCGGCACCGCGACCTTCGACGGCCTCTCCATCGCCTGGGCCGCGATCGAGCATCTGCATGAGAGCAACCGCTGCCGCACGCTGTTCGCCACGCATTATCACGAGCTGACCGCGCTCTCGGCAAAGCTGCCGCGGATGTTCAACGCGACGGTTCGGGTGAAGGAATGGCAGGGCAATGTCGTGTTCCTGCACGAGGTGCTGCCGGGCTCGGCGGACCGCTCCTACGGCATCCAGGTGGCGAAACTCGCGGGCCTGCCTCCGGCGGTGATCACGCGCGCGAAGTCCGTGCTGGCGAAATTGGAAGCCCAGGATCGCGGCCAGACCGCCCGTGCCCTCGCCGACGATCTGCCGCTGTTCGCCGTCCCCTCACGCGCCGCCGCGGAAGCCGCGCCGCCGACCGAGGCGGAGCTGCTGATGGATGCGGTGAAGGCGCTGCACCCCGACGAGATGTCCCCGCGCGAGGCGCTGGACGCGCTGTATGCGTTGAAGGCGAAGCTACCGAAGCAGTGACGGTGCCGTAGGGTGGGTTAGCCGTAGGCGCAACCCACCGCGGTCTATCCGCGTGGAAAGCAAAGCGGTGGATTACGCTTAGCTAATCCACCCTACGAGATTCACGCCGCCGCCAGCCGCTTCCTCCGCCCGTTCCACCACAGCGTCAGATTCCACACGATGCAGGTGGCGAGGCCCATGCTGAGGCCGATCGCGGAGCCGAAATTGGCGGCACCGAGATGCAGCACCGCGATTGCCATGCCGAAGCCAAGCAAACCCCAGGCGGAGTTGGCGAGCACGGCCGCGGTCGGCGGACCGCCGATGCGCGGATGCAGGATCACCATGATGCTGGTGAAGACGATCGGGTAAAGCGCGATGACGCCGCTGACCCTTGGACCGACCCAGCCCGACGTCGAGACCACGATCGCGACAAGGGTTGCGACCAGCGAGGCGCGGAATGGAATGTCGTACCAGCGGCGCGTCACCAGCGGCATCTTCACATGCCGGTACTTTGCGAGCAGCGGAATGCAGATGCCGAAGGCGACCAGGTTGACGGCAAGCCCGGCGGTCAGGGTCCAGTCGAACAGGCGGATGATGGAGGCCAGCACGATCCACACCGCAACCGCGCTGCCGGCACTCACCAGCAGATTGTTCCGCTGCGCCAGCACGACATAGGTGAGCCCAAGGACGATGGTCGCGGCGTTGACCGGCAGGCTCGACAACGCGCCTTGCGCGATGAAGGCGGCGTCATGGTCGAGCGCGAGAAAGACGTAGGAGGGACCGGCCGAGATCGGCAGGGTCGCGACCAGCGCGCCGATCACCGGACCCGAGCGCTCGGTGATGATCGAAGCCGTCACCACGAACGCCGCCGCGATCGCCATGCGCAGGAGAAGAAAAAGGATGAAGTGGAGGTCGAGAGGCATTTTTTTGTTTGTCGTCCCGGACAAGCGAAGCGCAGATCCGGGAGCCATGACCACAGGCTTCGCTGTGTTAGACGGTTGTAGTGATCAGTTCGGCGATACAATCGGCGTCCGGGATTATGGATCCCGGCGTCCGCCGGGACGACACCGGGTGCTGGGCTTGCGATCCTCGCCTCACATCCGCTGCATCGACACCGAAACCTTCGGGCCGTTCTTGATGGTCTGGTAGACCACGCAGTAACGCTCGGTGAGCTTCAGCAGCAGATCGAGCTTGTCCTGCGGCGCGTCGGTGTCGACCTCGAAGCGCAAGCGGATCTCGGCGAAGCCGACCGGGGTCTCCTTGTCGACGCCGAGCGTGCCGCGGAAATCGAGGTCGCCCTCGGCATAGACGTTGCCGGTCTTGAGCGGCACCTCGATCGCGGTCGCGACCGATTTCAGCGTGACGCCGGCACAGGCGACCAGTGCTTCCAGCAGCATGTCGCCGGAGCAGAGCTCGAGGCCGGAGCCGCCGGTGGCCGGATGCAGGCCAGCCATCGCGATGGCGCGGCCGGTCTCGACCTTGCAGGCGATGCCTTCGCTGTCGGTCGAGCCCTTGGCCTTCAGCGTGATCATCGCGGTCTTGGGATCGGTCTTGTAGCGTTCCTTGATCGGGGCCTGCATCTGGCGCAGTGCTGCGGCGTCCATCTTGTTCTCTCCCGGGAAAATTGCTCCCCGATGTACCGGCTCAGAGAGAAATTGTCACCACCACATGGCCTGACCGGGACCCTGGGTTGCGTCACGGTCGGGCACGCTGCGGTCCAGCGAACGGTCGAGTGACGTCAGCACACTTCGCTTGAAATTCTCGAACAGCGGCGAGCTGCGGTCGCGTGGGCGGCCCAGATTGATCTCGATCTGGTCGAACAGCCGGCCCGGCCGCGGCCGCATCACCAGCACGCGGTCGGCCAGCACCACAGCTTCGTCGACGTCATGTGTGACGAGGATCAATGTCGGGCGCGTGTCGGCCCAGAGGTCGAGCAGATGATCCTGGAGATCCCTGCGGGTGAAGGCGTCGAGCGCGGAAAACGGTTCGTCGAGCAGCAGCACTTCGGGCTGCGGCACCAGCGCGCGGGCGATCGCGACGCGCTGCGCCTGCCCGCCGGAGAGCTCGCGCGGCCAGGCCTGCGCCTTGTCGGCGAGCCCGACGCGTTCGAGCGCGCGAGCCACCTTCTCGCGGCGCTCAGTCGCCGGCAGGTCGGCGAGGCCGAAGCCGATATTGTCGGCGACGCTGAGCCAGGGCAGCAGCCGCGGCTCCTGGAAGATGATGCCGATCTTGGCGTGCGGCGAGCTGATCGCCTCGCGGTCGAGCGTCACCGCGCCGGAGCTGGCGCGGTCGAGGCCGGCAATGGCGCGGAGCAGCGTGGACTTGCCGCAGCCGGAGCCGCCGATGATGGCGAGGATCTCGCCCTGCCTGATCTCGGCGGAGAAGCGCGCCAGTGCCTGCACGCCGTTGGGATAGGTCTTGCTGACCCGGTCGAGCGCCAGCATCGCGTCACGCTCCCTTCGCGCGCCCGAAGGCGTCCTGCCAGCGCAGGAACGGCGCGGCCGCCACCTCGATCAGCCAGTCGGTGAGCTTGCCGAGGATGGCGAAGATCACGATGGCGGCGAGGATCTGCGCGGGCTTGCCGAGCTGCTGGCCGTCGAGCAGGAGATAACCGAGCCCTTCGGAAGCGCCGATCAGCTCGGCCGCCACCACGAACATCCAACCCAGACCAAGGCCGACGCGCAGGGACACCACATAAGCCGGCAGCACGGCGGGCAGCAGGATGCGGCGGATCATCGCGAAGCCGGAGAGGCGGAAGGTGCGGCCGACCTCGACGATCTTGCGATCGACCGAGAGGATCGCGCCCATCACGCCGAGATAGACCGGGAAGAACACGCCGACCGCGATCAGCGCGATCTTCGAGGTTTCAAAGATGCCGAGCCAGAGGATGAACAGCGGCACCCAGGCGAGCGAGGGAATCGCACGCAGCGCCTGCACGGTCGGATCGAGCAGCCGCCGCGCCAGCGACCAGTAGCCGGAGATGGCCCCCAGCAGCGTGCCCGCGATCACGCCGAACGCGAAGCCGAGGCCGACCCGCCACAGCGTCGCGGCGATGTGGCGAACCAGCTCGCCGGAGCGCGCCAGCTCGGTGATGGTGGCGAAGACGCGCGAGGGCGGCGGCACCAGCCGGCCATTGGACCAGCCCGACCAGACCACCAACTCCCAGCCGAGCGCGAGGATGAGCGGCAGCAACACGCCCAGCATCGGCCGCGCATAACGCGAGAGCCGCGAGGGCGCGGCGGCGCTCTCGGCCGGTTCCAAGGTCTGTTGCAGGGCTGGCGCGTCGGAGATCATGGCCGGTAGGAAGCGCGTCTGGCGAGGGAATGCAAGGGCGTGCGAGCGACGCGCGGCGCCCTCTTTCCTTCTCCCCTTGTGGGAGAAGGTGGCGCGAAGCGCCGGATGAGGGGTTCTTTCCGCTCACACGACCGTCAGAGAGGAGAGAACCCCTCACCCGCCTCGCTTCGCGAGGCACCCCCACAAGGGGGGAGGGAAAAAGCCAACTATCAATTCGTCGGTAGCGGGACCTGGTCGTCGATCAGGGCATCCAGTGTCGCCTTCACGTCGACCTTGGCATCGACGACGCCGGCCTGCTGCAGGGCGAGGCCCGCGGCGAGGATCGACTCGCGCTGGGGCGCGCCGATGCGGCTGTGGGTGAGCTCGGTGCGCTCCTTGAGCTGCTTGTCGACCACCGGCTCAGGCAGCTTCGTGACGGCAATGAAAGTCTTCTTCAGCTCGTCGTAATTCGCCAGCGAATATTTGCGCGCCTCTTCGTAAGTGGCGAGCACGCGGCGGGCGGCGTCCGGATAGTCCTTCAAGAACTGCTCGCGCACATTGAGGATGCCCCAGGTGTTGGCATCGGCCATGCGATAGAACAGCTTCGCGCCTTCCTCGACCTCGGCCTGCGCCATCATCGGATCGAGGCCGGCCCAGGCATCGACGTCACCGCGGATCAGCGCGGTCTTGCCGTCGGCATGCTGGAGCAGGACCGGCGTGATGTCCTTTTCGGTGAGGCCGGCACCTAACAGTGCCCGCACCAGGAAGATGTGCGGATCGGTGCCCCGCGTCACCGCGACGCGCTTGCCCTTGAGATCGGCAACGCTCGCGATTTTGGAATCCTTGCCCGTGACCAGCGCCGTCCATTCGGGGCGCGAATAGACGTAGATCGACTTGATGGGGTTGCCGTTGATCTTCGCCACCAGCGCCGCCGAACCCGCGGTCGAGCCGAAATCGATCGAGCCGGCGTTGAGGAATTCGAGCGCCTTGTTGGAGCCGGCCGACTGCACCCAGACGATGCTGATTCCGTCCTTGGCGAACTCCTTCTCCAGAAGGCCCTTCTGCTTCAGGACCATCGACACCGGGTTGTAGGTCGCCCAGTCGATGCGGATTTCCTTGAGCGGATCCGCCGCCCGTGCCGCAGGTATCATTGCAAGCGCCACTGCTCCCGCCAGCAGAATGCGTCGAGTAATCCCAGTCATGCCCAACCTCCTTGAAAACTTCATTGTTTTTCAATGAGTTATATCTAGAGGTCAACGAGAAAATCACTCTCCCGAAAGCGCGCCGCCCGAGAACAGATTTGTCCAAAGCCGCAGCTTTCCAGCATGGAACGACTATTGCCCGAGAATGGCGGGTGACAGCGCCTGTCACCTCTTATATCCGGTGAAGCATGGACAGCGTCACGACTGAGCACAAGGCCGAGGTGGACGATCGTTTCGACACCGCGCGGATCACCGTCGCGGTCGATGCGCTTGCCGAGAAGCATGAGGGCCGCGAGGACACGTTCCGGACGGCCATGGCGCAATTGCTCAAGGCCGAGCTGATCGCAGCCCGCGCCGCGGCACAGGCGATCCTGCTGAAGGACCGTCACGGCCGCCGCTGCGCCGAGCGACTCTGCCACGTGCAGGACGAGATCATCCGCATCCTGTACTCGGCGGCAACCCGGCATCTCTACCGCTCGCCGATCCCCAGCGGAGCCGAGCGCATGGCGGTGGTCGCGACCGGCGGCTATGGCCGCGGCCTGATGGCCCCGGAATCCGACATCGATCTCTTGTTCATCCTGCCCTACAAGCAGACCGCCTGGGGTGAGCAGGTCGCCGAAGCCATTCTCTATTGCCTCTGGGACATGGGGCTGAAGGTCGGTCACGCCACGCGCTCGGTCGATGAGTCGATCCGGCAGGCGCGCGGCGACATGACCATCCGCACCGCGATCCTGGAAACGCGCTTCCTGACCGGCGACCAGCCGCTCTATGACGAACTGGTCGCGCGCTTCGACAAGGACGTGGTGCAGGGCACGGCGTCCGAATTCGTCACTGCAAAGCTCGCCGAGCGCGAGGAGCGCCATCGCCGCGGCGGCCAGTCGCGCTATCTGGTCGAGCCCAACGTCAAGGACGGCAAGGGCGCGCTGCGCGACCTGCACACGCTGTTCTGGATCGCCAAATACGTCTACCGCGTCCGCGACACCGACGAGCTGGTCGAGCG
Source organism: Bradyrhizobium sp. CCGB20 (assembly GCF_024199855.1). NCBI lineage: Bacteria > Pseudomonadati > Pseudomonadota > Alphaproteobacteria > Hyphomicrobiales > Nitrobacteraceae > Bradyrhizobium > Bradyrhizobium sp. CCGB20. Next base: position 9,153,110 of record NZ_JANADN010000001.1, read on the forward strand.
CGGCGTGTTCGACGCGCAGGAATACCGCACCTTCCGCCGCTGCGCCGACTTCCTCTGGTCGGTGCGCTGCAACCTGCACTTCTACTCCGGCCGCGCGGAGGAGCGCCTCTCCTTCGATCTCCAGCGCGAGATCGCGGTCCGGCTCGGCTACACCTCGCATCCCGGCATGCAGGACGTCGAGCGCTTCATGAAGCACTACTTCCTGGTCGCCAAGGAAGTCGGCAACCTCACCGCCATCCTCTGCGCCAAGCTCGAGGACCAGCAGGCCAAGCCTGCGCCGGTGCTGAGCCGGATGATGGCACGGCTGCGCCCCACCCCCGTGAAGCGGCGCGTGCCTGAGAGCGACGATTTCATCGTCGACAACAACCGCATCAACGTCGCCGCGCCCGACGTGTTCAAGCACGACCCGGTCAATCTGATCCGGATCTTCCGCCTGGCGCAGAAGAACAACCTGGCCTTCCATCCGGACGCGATGCGCGACGTGACGCGCTCGCTCGGCCTGATCAACGCGCAGCTTCGCGAAAATCCGGAAGCCAACCGGCTGTTCATGGAGATCCTGACCTCCGACAACGCCGAGATCGTGCTGCGGCGGATGAACGAGACCGGCGTGCTCGGCCAGTTCATCCGCGCTTTCGGCAAGATCGTCTCGATGATGCAGTTCAACATGTATCATCACTACACCGTCGACGAGCACCTGATCCGCTGCGTCGGCTTCCTGCAGGACATCGAACGCGGCGGCATCGAGGAGTTCGCGCTGGCGAGCGATCTGATGCGCAAGATCCGGCCCGAGCATCGCGCCGTGATCTACATCACGACGCTGCTGCACGACATCGCCAAGGGCCGGCCCGAGGATCATTCGATCGCCGGCGCCAAGGTGGCGCGGCGGCTCTGCCCGCGGCTCGGCTTCAGCGCGGCCGACACCGAGCTCGTGGCCTGGCTGATCGAGGAGCATCTGACGATGTCCACGGTCGCGCAATCGCGCGATCTCTCCGACCGCAAGACGATCGAGAATTTCGCCGCCGTGGTGCAGTCGGTCGAGCAGATGAAGCTGCTGACGATCCTGACCACCGCCGACATCCGCGGCGTCGGTCCCGGCGTGTGGAACGGCTGGAAGGCGCAGCTATTGCGCTCTCTTTATTATGAAACCGAACCGGTGCTGACCGGCGGCTTCTCGGAAGTCGACCGCGGCAAGCGCCTGACGGCCGCCTACGCCGAATTCCGCATGGCCTTCGCCGAATGGCCGGCGGACGAGCTCGATGCCTATATCGGCCGGCACTATCCGGCCTATTGGCTCAAGGTCGAGCTGCCGCGAAAGATCCGCCACGCCCGCTTCGTCCGCTCCAGCGAACAGGCCGGCCACAAGCTCGCGATCAATGTCGGCTTCGACGAGGTGCGCGGCGTCACCGAGCTCACGATCTTCGCCGCCGACCATCCCTGGCTGCTCTCGATCATCGCGGGCGCCTGCGCCTCGGCCGGTGCCAACATCGTCGACGCGCAGATCTACACGACGACCGACGGCCGCGCGCTCGACACGATCTCGATCTCCAGGGAATACGACCGCGACGAGGACGAGGGCCGGCGCGCCACGCGCATCGGCGAGATGATCGAGGACGTGCTGGAAGGCAAGCTGCGCCTGCCCGAAGTGGTGGCGCGGCGCACCGTGCGCAGCAAGGCGCGGCCGTTCGTGATCGAGCCGGAAGTGACCATCAACAATCAATGGTCCGACCGCTACACGGTGATCGAGGTCTCCGGCCTCGACCGCCCCGGCCTGCTCTACGAGCTGACCACTGCGATCTCGAAGCTCAACCTCAACATCGCCTCGGCCCATGTCGCGACCTTCGGCGAGCGCGCCCGCGACGTGTTCTACGTCACCGACCTCCTCGGCGCACAGATCAACGCGCCGACCCGCCAGTCCGCGATCAAGAGCGCGCTGACCCATGTGATGGCCGGCGACAAGGCGGTTCAGCCGGCGGCGTGACTTTCTCTCGTCATTCCGGGCTCGCCGCTACGCGGCGCTCTGGAAATGATGAGAGGTCGGCACGCTATGCCTTCAACCCCTTGCTAATCATCGCGCCGGCTTTTGTTCAGAGAGCCGCAGCGCATTCACGAGGGCAGACAGCGCGGCTGGCTGATGCCGACGACTGGGATAATACATGAAGAAGCCGGGAATTGGCGGCGTCCAATCCTCCAGCACCCTGACAAGGCGGCGCTGCGCAATATATCCGACGACCTGCTCTTCATAGGCGATTCCGACACCAACTCCGGCGAGCGCCGCCTGAATCACCAGGTGAGTATCGTCAATGACGAGCGGCCCGTTCACGTTGATCGTGACCGACTTTCGTCCCTGCTCAAACTCCCACCGATATGGGCCACCCGCAAGACGCAGGGTAATGCATCGATGATCGTTGAGATCCTTTGGCTTTTCGGGGATGCGTCGTGAAGCGAAATAGCGCGGCGACCCTACGACCGCCAATCGCAATTCGCGCGTGACACGAACCGCGATCATGTCCTTTTGAATGTACTCGCCAAGCTGAATACCGGCATCGAACTCGCCTGCAACAAGATCCACGGGGCCAGTGACGGTGACAACGTCCAGGACGATGTCAGGGTAGGCCTCGGCGAAAGCCCTTAGCCGCGGCAGCAATACCATCACGGCAGCTGATCGTGACATGACAATTCGAAGGCGACCCTCGGGTCGGTGCCGAACGTTTCGGGCTTTGTCGAGGGCATGCCGAATTTGCTCGAGTGCGGGCGACAAGTCTTCCAGGAGAGCGGCCCCCGCAGCGGTTGGTGCAACGCTCTTGGTTGTTCGCGCGAGCAGCTGCAGCTCAAGCCGTTGCTCAAGCCTCCGGATGGTGTGGCTGAGGGCAGACTGAGACACACCCAGCTTTGTCGCAGCGCGTGTAAAGCTTCGTTCACTGGCCACGACTGCAAACGTAGCGAGCTCGTTCATTTCGTTTGTCATCGTTCATGAATATCGCTCATGAGCCCATGCCATGCAAGGCGACTAGTCTCATAAGCCACGTTGCCCTAGTCATGCGCAAGCAGGTGACGCTCGGCACAGCTGGCCGAGCCGCATGAATGAGTTCGGTGTAACAGCTTTGAGGATGACGATGGATACGGACGCTCCCGCCTTGCGCTCCCTTGCGCAGACCTATTTCGATGCCGCCTATGAAATGGATGCCGAGAAATTTGCATCCATATTCCACCCCTTGAGTTCCGTGACGAAGGTCGCCGAGGACGGCAACGTGGACGTGACGCCGATTGCGACCTGGCTGGCAGCGGTCCGCAACATGAAAGCTCCGAAGCAACAGGGCTTCGAGCGCGACGATCAGATCCTGTCGGTGGATATTGAAAGAGAGCTCGCGCTCTTGAAGGTGAAATTGCAGATTCCGCCGCGTTCCTTCACGGACCTGTTGTCATGCCTAAAGGTGAACGGGACCTGGAAGATCGTGCAGAAGGTGATGACGTCGAAAGTCTGACGGTTTCGGTTACACCGCCGCCAATCGCTCACACATTCTCAAACGGGCCCTCAAACCTCCACGCCCTCATGCCGCAGCAGCCAGCGCTTGCGCTCGAGGCCGCCGCCGTACTTCACCAGCGAGCCATCGGCACCGATCAGGCGGTGGCAGGGCAGCACCACGCTGATCGGGTTGGAGCCGTTGGCATGGCCGACGGCTCGGATGGCCTTCGGCATGTCGATCCTCGCAGCCATTGCACCGTAGCTCATCGTGGTGCCGGCAGGGATTTGCGCCAGCGCGGTCCAGACCTTCTGCTGGAACGGCGTGCCGGCGATGCGCCAGGCAATGCCCGAGAGCTGGCCGAGATCGCCTTGGAAGTAACGTGACAGCGCAGTCCGCATCTGTGTCGGCGCCGGCCGATCGTTCAGATCCACCGCGCCGTAATGCAGGCGCAAGAGCTCGCGCATGCGGTGCTCGTAATCGTGCCAGTCGAGCGCGCGCAAGGCACCTTGCGCATCGGTGACGAGCAACGCGATCCCAATCGGCGTCGGCAGCCGATCGAGGCCGAAACGTTCGGGCGTCTTGATTGATCGAACGGCCATTTGCGCCACCATTGCATCGAAACACGCCATCGCACTTGCCATGCCGACCGTGCTAAGGTCCACCCGAAAGCTGGGGGGCTCAACTTGATTTGGATCGCCAATATCCTGGTGGCGCTGGTCGCCGCACTGCACGCCTACTTCCTGATCCTGGAGATGTTTCTCTGGGACAAGCCGCTGGGCTTGAAGACATTCCGCAATACGCCGGAAAAGGCCGAGATCACGAAAGTGCTGGCCGCCAACCAGGGGCTCTATAACGGCTTCCTCGCCGCGGGGCTGATCTGGGGCATCATCCACGGCAACCCGGCCTTCGCGTTCCAGATCAAGGCATTCTTCCTGCTCTGCGTGATCGTGGCCGGCGCCTACGGCGCGGCGACCGTCAGCACCCGCATCCTGCTCGTACAGGCGCTCCCGGCGGCGGTCGCGCTGGTTGCCCTGCTCCTGACCTGAGACGCTTCGGCGCAGCGCCGCGATCCTTGCGCGGCGCCGGACCTTCCTCCACAATCTTCGGCAGCGATGGCGACCGTTATCAACGGGAAAAGACCGTCGGCCGGAAATTCCGCCAGGAGGAACAACCCAGATGAACAATCGCAGAGCCTTTATAGCTGCCACGGCTGCGTTCGCCTTCGCGTTCTCAGCCAGCCAAGCCCTCGCCCAGAAGAAATACGACACCGGGGCGAGCGACACCGAGATCAAGATCGGCCAGACCGTGCCGTTCTCCGGCGCCTACTCCGTCTACGCCAATATCGGCAAGACGCAGGCCGCCTACTTCAAGATGATCAACGATCAGGGCGGCATCAACGGCCGCAAGATCAACCTGATCCAGTATGACGACGCCTATTCGCCGCCGAAGACCGTCGAGCAGGTGCGCAAGCTCGTCGAAGGCGACGAAGTCCTCTTCACCTTCCAGATCATCGGCACCGCCGCCAACGCCGCCGTGCAAAAATATCTCAACGGCAAGAAGATCCCGCAGCTCCTGGCGTCCACCGGCGCCGCGCGCTTCAACGATCCGCAGAACTATCCCTGGACCATCGCCTATAATCCCAACTACGTGTCCGAGGGACGGATCTACGCAAAATACATTCTCAAGGAGCATCCCAACGCCAAGATCGGCGTGCTCTACCAGAACGACGACATGGGCCGCGACTATCTCGCCGGCCTCAAGAGCGGCCTCGGCGACAAGGCGGCCAGCATGATCGTCGGCGAGGTCTCCTACGAAGTCACCGATCCGACGGTGGATTCGCAGGTGGTCAAGCTGAAGTCGCTGGGCGCCGATCTCTTCTACGATGCCTCGACACCGAAATTCGCGGCGCAGGCCATCAAGAAGGTGGCCGAGCTCGGCTGGAATCCGGTGCACATCCTCGACATCAATGCGAGTCCGATCTCGGCGACGCTGAAGCCGGCCGGCCTCGACATCTCCAAGGGCATCATCTCGACCCAATACGGCAAGGAGCCGAGCGATCCGCAGTGGAAGGACGATCCGGGCGTGAAGGCGTTCTTCGCATTCATGGACAAGTATTTCCCCGAAGGCGACAAGCTCAACACGGTCAACACCTATGCTTACTCGGTCGCCGAGCTGCTGACGCAGGTGCTGAAACAGTGCGGCGACGACCTGTCGCGTGAGAACGTGATGAAGCAGGTCGCCAACATCAAGGACTTCACCCCGAGCTTCGCGCTGCCCGGCATCAAGATCAACACCGGCCCGAACGACTACCGCGTCAACAAGCAGATGCAGATGATGAGGTTCAACGGCGAGCGCTGGGAGCTGTTCGGACCGATCATCGAGGACAACGGGCCGGCGGGTTAGTTCTGTCGCGGTCGCAGGGTGGGTTAGCTCGCGGCTGCGCGGAGCGCAGTCCGCTGGCGTAACTCACCTCCTTTCGCTTCTGCGGAGACAGACAGTGGTGGGTTGCGCCTTCGGCCAACCCACCCTACGAACTGAGTGTCTCCGTCCACCTTGCGTTGCAACAATCGTTCCTCCACACTCGCCCTCAGCGATGGCATCGGGCGCGCAACAGCGCGCCCGATCGATCATCGGCAATAACAAGCTGAGGAAATTGCGAATGAGGAATGGAATGCTGCATCTGGCCACCGCAACGGCGCTGACCCTGGCGCTGTCGGTCTCCGCGGCCAATGCCCAGAAAAAATATGATCCGGGCGCGAGCGACACCGAGATCAAGGTCGGACAGACCATGCCGTTTTCGGGACCGGCGTCGGCCTATTCGTCGATCGGCAAGACCCAGGCCGCCTATTTCAAGATGGTCAACGACCAGGGCGGCATCAACGGCCGCAAGATCAATCTGATCCAGTATGACGACGCCTATTCGCCGCCGAAAGCCGTGGAGCAGATTCGCAAGCTCGTCGAGAGCGACGAGGTGCTGCTGACCTTCCAGATCATCGGCACGCCCGTGAACGCGGCCGTCCAGAAATATCTCAATGCCAAGAAGGTGCCGCAGCTGTTTGCGGCGACCGGCGCCTCGAGGTTCACCGATCCGAAGAACTTTCCGTGGACCATGGGCTATAATCCGAACTACTTCGTCGAAGGCCGCATCTACGGACAGTACATCCTGAAGGAGCATCCGAACGCCAAGATCGGCGTGCTCTATCAGAACGACGACCTCGGCAAGGACTATCTCAACGGCATCAAGGCCGGTCTCGGCGACAAGGCCGCCAAGATGATCGTGACCGAAGCGTCCTACGAAGTTTCCGATCCCACGGTCGATTCACAGATCCTCAAGATCAAGGACGCCGGCGCCGACCTGTTCTTCAGCGCCAGCACGCCGAAGCAGGCGGCGCAGGCGATCAAGAAGATCGCCGAAATGGGCTGGCATCCGGTGCAGATCGTCGACATCAACGCAACCTCGGTCGGCGCGGTGCTGAAGCCGGCCGGCCTCGATGCCGCCAAGGGCCTGATCAGTGTCAACTACGGCAAGGAACCGCTCGATCCGACCTGGAAGGATGACGCCGGCCTGAAGAGGTATTTCGACTTCATGGCCAAGTACTATCCGGATGGCGACAAGGACTCGAACTTCAACACTTACGGCTACGGCACCGCCCAGCTGCTGGTCCATGTGCTCAAGCAGTGCGGTGACGATCTGACGCGCGAGAACGTCATGAAGCAGGCGGCTTCGCTGAAGGACGTCACCAGCGACATCGCGCTGCCCGGCATCAAGGCCAACACCTCGGCCACCGACTACCGCGTCAACAAGCAGCTTCAGATGATGAAGTTCAACGGCGAGCGCTGGGAGCTGTTCGGCCCGATCCTGGAGGATGCGGGTCCGGCGGGCTAGTGTTGCTCTCGTAGGGTGGGTTACGCCCAACGGACTGCGCTCCGCGCAACCGCTGCGCTAACCTACCCTACGAACTCCTACTCCGGTATTTCTCCAAAGCCCTTCCCGACCGGCAGCACCGCGTGCCGGATCAATCGCGAATCCTCCACCGCGGCCTGCCGGTGCTTCACCGCCTCGCGATAGACGGGATCGCGGATCATCTCGACGAAGGCGGCGACGCTGGGATATTCGGCGATGAAGCAATGGTCCCAGCGCTCCGTCTGCGGCCCGATCAGCATCAGCTCGAACTTGCCCTGCCAGACGATGCGGCCGCCGAGGCGCTCGAACACCGGACCGCTCTCGCGGCCATAGGCCGCATAGGCTTCCGCGCCGCTCGCCTTGCGGCCGTCAGGATAGGCCGCCTCCTGGCGCAAACGCACCAGATTGAGCATGTGGATGGGGCCGGGGCGGTCGTTGTCCCGGAACTGCGCAAAAATCTCCTTGGTCGGATCGATGTGGCCCATGCGGGTTCCCTCTTCTTGATGCGGTCGATCCTAGCTCTGGCGCCTGGGAAGCGGAACTGCGGCAGGCGAATGCCGCACCTCCTAATCGCGCGTTAACGTCGGGGTAACCGGGCCTTAAACAGCGACCGCTAGCGTGCGACGGGGCGGGCTGACCGGGCGTATTGCGTATGGGGCTGGGAAAGAAAAAGGGTGGGCGGAAGGAGCCGTTGTTCGGCTTGCCCGCGGCGCTCGCCGATCTGCGCCTGACGGCGGCGGACCGCATCCCCGGCGGCGACGACAAGCCGAAGAAATCAGCGAAATCACCTGCCAAGCGCAAGAGCGACGATGCCGGTGACGAGCCGCCGCGCGAGAAGCCGCAGCCGAGCCGCAGCGGCGCCAAGCGGCGATCCAGATCGCGTATCGGCGCCGGCCTCGGCCGCCTGGTCTATTGGGGCGCGGTGCTGAGCCTGTGGGGCGTGATCGCGGTGATCGGCGTCGTGATCTATGTCGGCGCCCATCTGCCGCCGATCCAGTCGCTGGAAATCCCCAAGCGCCCGCCGACGATCCAGATCGTCGGCATCGACGGCAGCATGCTGGCGCAGCGCGGCGAGATGGCCGGCGCCAACGTCTCGCTGAAGGATCTGCCGCCGTATCTGCCCAAGGCATTCATCGCCATTGAGGACCGCCGTTTCTATTCGCATTTCGGCATCGATCCCGTCGGCATCCTGCGCGCGCTCGTCACCAACGTCATGCATCGCGGCGTGTCGCAGGGCGGCTCGACGCTGACGCAGCAGCTTGCCAAGAACCTGTTCCTGACCCAGGAACGCACCATGCAGCGCAAGCTGCAGGAGGCGGAGCTCGCGATCTGGCTGGAGCGCAAGCATTCCAAGAACGAGATTCTGGAACTCTACCTCAACCGCGTCTATTTCGGCTCGGGCGCCTATGGCGTCGAGGCAGCGGCGCAAAAATATTTCGGCAAGTCCGCCAGGAACGTCACCGTCGCGGAAGCCGCGATGCTGGCCGGCCTCGTCAAATCGCCCTCGCGGCTGGCGCCGAACCGCAACCCCGAAGGCGCGGAAGCGCGCGCGCAGATCGTGCTCGCGGCGATGGCGGATGCAAAGTTCATCACCGACGCGCAGGCACAGGCCTCCATCGGCCACCCCTCCTACAACGTGAAGCCGGCCGGCGCCGGCACGGTCAATTACGTCGCCGACTGGATCGGCGAGGTCCTGGACGATCTGGTCGGCCAGATCGACGAGAGCATCAAGGTCGAGACCACGATCGATCCGAAGCTGCAGAGCGTGGCGGAAGCCGCCATCATCGACGAGCTCGCGGCCAAGAGCGTCAAGTTCAATGTCAGCCAGGGCGCGCTGGTCGCGATGACGCCCGACGGCGCCGTACGCGCCATGGTCGGCGGACGGAACTATTCCGAGAGCCAGTACAACCGCGCGGTCACGGCAAAACGCCAGCCAGGCTCCTCGTTCAAGCCGTTCGTGTACCTGACCGCGCTCGAGCAGGGGCTGACGCCGGACACGATGCGCCAGGACGCGCCGATCGAGGTCAAGGGCTGGAAGCCCGAGAACTACACCCATGAATATTTCGGCGCGGTGACGCTGACGCAGGCGCTGGCGATGTCGCTCAACACCGTCGCCATCCGCCTCGGCCTCGAGGTCGGGCCGAAGAACGTGGTGCGCACCGCGCACCGGCTCGGCATCTCCTCGAAGCTCGAGGCCAATGCCTCGATCGCGCTCGGCACCTCCGAGGTCTCGGTGGTCGAGCTGGTCGGCGCCTATGCCCCCTTCGCCAATGGCGGCCTCGCGGTGGCGCCGCACGTCGTCACGCGGATCAGGACGCTCAGCGGCAAGCTGCTCTACATGCGCCAGCCTGACGAGCGCAATCAGGTCATCGACCCGCGCTATGTCGGCATGATGAACACGATGATGCGGGAAACCTTGATCAGCGGCACCGCCAAGAAGGCGGAGATCCCCGGCTGGCCGGCGGCCGGCAAGACCGGCACCAGCCAGGATTACCGCGACGCCTGGTTCATCGGCTACACCGCCAACCTCGTCACCGGCGTGTGGCTCGGCAATGACGACAATTCGCCGACCAGAAAGGCAACCGGCGGCGGCCTGCCCGTCGAAGTCTGGTCGCGCTTCATGCGCGCGGCGCACGAGGGCGTGCCGGTGGCGGCCCTGCCGAACTCGCAAGCGACCTGGGGCCTGTCGAACCTCGCCCAGGCGGCATCGCAGGTGTCGCCGCCGACCGCGGCGGCGCCCGGACCTGTCGCGGCGACCAATGGCGGCTATCGCCCGCCGCCTCCGACCCGCGCCAATGTGCGGCCGGAAGCGGCGGCAGGGCTCGACGGCTGGCTGATGGACCGGCTGTTTGGCGGAAATCGCTAGGTGTTCCCGAGGTTCTTGAGACCCTCGAAACATAAAATCGCGAAAACAACCCCATGCACAGTAGCCGGTGATGTCTGGCGCGGTGCGCGGTGGATCGTGCGAAGCGTTTGATGTGGAGAGGAAAATCGAGCGCGCAGCGCAATCGTCGCTGCGGAGGACTGGAATCGCGCGAAACGCGCTGACATCTGCCCGTCATTCCCCGCGAACGCTTCGGCAAATCCTGCCCATGGCGGCAAGATCGACCGAGGCCAGCGCCCCCTGAAAGCAAAAACACCAGTCTCTTCAGGCTCTCGCTATTGGTCCAGGATTTGCTCTCATAGGTTGAGCAAGTAAGCGAGGAGCGTTCCATGATATCCGGTGTATCCAGCGCGGCATTGCCCCATCTGCGGCCCGCCTCAACATCCGCTTCAAATGCGACATCGGGTCTCCAGCCTGCGGTACCGGACGCGACTGACGCTGCGACCAGCGGCTTCCGGATTGACGTCTCGCAGGTCAAGCCGCTGTCAGGCGCCAAGCCGATATCGGTGGCGGACAATCCTGTCCTGCGCGACCTGATGGCAACGAACTGGCTGATGACCCATGATACGAGCGCGACTCAAGCTGCCGTCTCGGACGATGCGCCGGAGAACACCTATGCTCGGGTGAAAGTCGACGGCAAGGTGGTGGCCACTCTGTACAATGGCGGCTCCTCGACGATGACCAACGCGGCGGCCGCGAAGATCGGCAATCTGCAGGATCCTCCCGGTCTGAGCGGACCGGATCTGGCGCAATGGCGCGCCGACACCTACGCCGAGCTGCTTGGCGGCACCGTCGAAAAGGCTCCCACCGCGATCACGCAATCGCAATGGACACCGCGTCAGAGCAGTTCTGCGACCTACAGCCGCGATCAACTCGATGCGGCCTTCCAGGCGATGCTGGCCGAGGGCCAAAGGGTCATGGCGCAGCAGCAAGCGCCGTATCTGGCGACACGCGCGCGGTCGGGGACGAGCGCGGATTTCAGTACGTGAGCGTCGTTTGATGCCGCCCCGCTCATCGCTGTCATTCCCCGCGAAAGCGGGGAATCCAGTACGCCGCGGCGTCTCGGTTTGACAAGAACCGCCTCTGGAATACTGGATCGCCCGCCCCAGTGCGCAAGCGCGCACAAGGCGGACGATGACAGTGTTTGCTGGGCTCGCCAGCGGGGCCTAATCCTCGACCCCGTACCGGTGCAGATCATTCCCGTACGTGTCGAGCCACTTCTTGGCGCGCTCCATCGACGGGCAGACCTTTCCGCAGACGCGCCAGAACCGCGCCGAATGGTTCATCTCGACGAGGTGGGCGACCTCGTGCGCGGCGAGGTAGTCGAGCACGAAGGGTGGCGCGAGGATGAGGCGCCAGGAAAACGACAGCGAGCCGGCCGAGGTGCAGGAGCCCCAGCGGCTGGACTGATCACGAATCGAGAGGCGCTTGACCTTGACGCCGAGCTCGGCGGCGTAGGCCTCCGCCGAGCGCTGGAGATCGCGGCGCGCCTCGCGCTTGAGGAAGTCGCTGATGCGGCGGTCGACATGCTCGTGCCCGCCGGCGACGCAGAGAATGCGTTCACCGCTGTCGCGCACTTCGGTCCACACCGTGCCGCGCGTGCCGGCACGATGCACGATGCGGTGGGAAACGCCGCGAAGCGGTATCACTGTGCCGGGTTGGAACGGCGCCGCCTTCGGCAATCGGCCGAGACGTGCCGCGATCCACGCACCATGACGCTGCGCGAAATCCTTGGCTTCGGCCAACGTGCCGCGCGGCGGGATGGTGAGGATGGCTTCGCGATCGCTCGGATGAATTCTGAGCGTGTAGCGGCGCGCGCGGCGATGCCGGCGCAGTCGGATCGCAAAGAATTGCGATCCGTGGGTGATCAGGAGGGTCTTCGGTTCGTGGGGCCGTCGATAGAGGAGCGCGCGAGTGGCCATGTCTGTCAGTCCGGGGGGCAGGAGGGCGCCCGGATTCTGCCATAACCGCCGCCAGGGAAAGCGCTCGGCGCAAAAACAAATCATTTGCCCAATATACAGGGGTTAGGCGTCCGGGAGACCCTACAGACTGGGGTTGGAACCGGCTTTTTTCGCCCCCGCTGGATGCATGCGGTACCCCCAAGGGTTGAGGGGAGACTCACTCCTATAAAGCTACCTAAATACCGCGAATCCGGAGGGAACCCAGCCCTGTCGGAACTCCCGACCGGGCATCGATTTTCAGCGGGAAAGCCGAAAAACGCGACTAGAGCCGTTCCGATGGAATCGGAACGGCTCTAGATTCCTGTTTTGACGCGTTTTCTTTACGCGAACCGGTCGCCACTTCGCTCGAAAACGCTCTATTCCGCCGCGAGAGCCTGCAACGAGCTCGGATTCGCAGCCGAGACCATGAAGTCATGGATGCGCGGCACGATTTCCGACTTGAAGCGCGAGCCGTTGAACACGCCGTAGTGCCCGACGCCCTTCTGGACGTAATGAACGCGGCGATGATCGGGGATCGAACTGCACAATGTGTGCGTTGCTTCGGTCTGACCGAGCCCGGAGATATCGTCGTTCTCGCCTTCGACCGTCATCAGCGCCACGCGCGTGACCTTCGAGGGATCGACGCGGGTTCCGCGATGGGTCATCTCGCCCTTCGGCAGCGAGTGCTTCACGAACACGGTGTCGACCGTCTGCAGGTAATACTCTGCCGAGAGATCCATCACCGCGAGATATTCGTCGTAGAAGTCGCGATGCTTGTCGACGAGGTCGCCGTCGCCCTTCACCAGATTAGCGAACAGCTGCTTGTGGGCGTCCATGTGCCGGTCGAGGTTCATGCTGATGAACCCGTTGAGCTGCAGGAAGCCCGGATAGACGTCGCGCATCATGCCCGGATGCGGGAACGGCACCTTGGTGATGACGTGGTTGCGGAACCAGTCGATGCCGCGTTCCTGGGCCAGGTTGTTCACGCCGGTCGGATTGCGGCGGGTGTCGATCGGGCCGCCCATCAGCGTCATCGAGGTCGGCACGAACGGGTCTCGCCGCGCTTCCATGATCGAGACGGCGGCGACGACGGGAACGGAGGGCTGGCACACCGCCATGACATGAGTGTTGCCGCCAAGGACGTGCAGCATCTCGATAACGTAGTCGATGTAGTCGTCGAGATCGAAGCGGCCTTCGCTGAGCGGCACCATGCGGGCGTCGGCCCAGTCGGTGATGTAGACCTCATGCGCCGGCAGGAACGCCTCGACCGTGCCGCGGAGCAGCGTCGCATAGTGGCCGGACATCGGCGCGACGATCAGCACGCGCGGCTGCGGGCTGCGCAGCGGACGAGCGAACTTGCGATCGAAGTAGAGTAGCTTGCAGAACGGCTTTTCCCAGACCGAACGGACCTCGACGGGGACGCGGATGCCGTTGACCTCGGTGTCGTCGAGGCCCCATTCCGGCTTGCCGTAGCGGCGCGTGGTGCGTTCGAACAATTCGCAGGCCGCGGCGACCGACTTGCCGACCTCGGTGCGCGCCCAGGGATTGAGGGGATTCTGAAACAGAAGCTTGGTCGCGTCGGTGACCGCACGCGCCGGATTGAGAGAGGCCTGCGCCATCTCGTACATCCAGTACATCGGCGTCGTCAGGACCGGGCTGCCTTCTGCCGCCAGGGGCGGCGCGCCGCCGAACTCACCAATAGGCATCGTCATATTCCTCTTCGCATCGCAGCATACTGCCGAATGCGTAATATTGCGTCAATGCATGGTTCCGTACATCTACGTGCTCTGAACGGCCAAACCCGCCTGAATCCACGAGAAAATGTGATTATTCGCCGCTCGAGAGCAGCGAGCCGTGCTTCTTGGCGCTCCGCAAAAGGGCAAGGAATGCCCCGAAAGATGCAACCAGCAACACCGCATTGATGGCCAACGCGCTCAGCATCAGATCGGTCCTGACGGTGTGCTCGATCAAAAGCGCCCGCATTCCCTCGAACACATAGGTCGGCGGCAGCGACCAGGCCACGTATTGCAGCCATCCCGGCAGCACGCTGACGGGATAGTAGACGCAGGCAAGCGGCATGACCGCGAACATCAAGGTCCAGACGATGCTTTCGGCGCCAAGGCCGTTTCGCAGCACCAGCCCCGAGACGAAGATGCCGACCGCCCAGCTCGTGAAGATCAGATTGCAGAAGAACGCGATCAGCGGCAGGCCGAGGGCATAGACGTTGAAGTGAAACAGGAACAGCGCGAGCAGCGTCATCGGGATGACGCCGATCGCGAGCCGGATCATGCTCATGATCATCAGCGACAGCAGAAACTCGATCGGCTTCAAGGGGCTCATCATGAGATTGCCGATGTTGCGCGCCCACATCTCCTCCAGAAACGAGATGGAGAAGCCGAGCTGGCCGCGGAACAGGATGTCCCAGAGGATGACGGCGCCGATCAGCGTGCCGCCGGCGCGCGCGAAGAAGTTGGCGTTCTCGGCGATGTAGAGCTGGAGAAAGCCCCAGGTGACGACCTGGAGCGCGGGCCAGTAAAGCAGCTCGAGCAGCCGCGGCCAGGATGACATCAACAGGTACCAATAGCGCAGGATCATCGCGCCGATGCGGTGGGCGGAGATGCCGCGATGGAGGGAGATGTCGGTCATCGGGGCACCGCGTAGCCCGGATGAGCGCAGCGACATCCGGGACTTTGCTTGCAGCGTCCCCGGGTATCGCTGCGCTCACCCGGGCTACGGCAGAGACTGAGGGGGCCGCTCATCTCACCGCCTCCTTCGCACCGTTCGCCCGGCCGCGGGCGACGTCCAGGAACACCTCCTCCAGTGTCGTGCGGTTGTAGCGGGCCATGATTGCCTCCGGCGTGTCGTCGTCCTCGATGCGGCCGCGCTTCATGATGATGACGCGGTCGCACAGACGCTCGACCTCGAGCATGTTGTGCGAGGCCAGGAGGATGGTGGCGTTGTTCTCCTTGCGATAGCGCTCCATATGCGCTCGCACCCAGTCGGCGGTGTCAGGGTCGAGCGAGGCGGTGGGCTCGTCCAGCAGGAGCAGCTCGGGCTGGTTGATCAGCGCTTTCGCGAGCGCGACCCGGGTCTTCTGCCCGGCGGAGAGCTTGCCGTTGGCGCGGTCGATGAAATCCGTGAGATCAAGCTCGTCGGCCAATCTGGCGATGCGATCGGAGAGGTTCTTCACCGCATAGAGCTTGCCGAACACGGTGAGGTTCTGCCGCACCGTGAGCCGCATCGGCATGTCGACATAGGGGCTCTCGAAATTCATCCGCCCCAGCACCGCGGCGCTCTCCTCGGGCATCCGATGCCCGAGCACCCGAACGCGGCCGGAGGTCGGCAGCACCAGGCCCATGATCATCGCGATGGTCGTGGTCTTGCCGGCGCCGTTGCCGCCCAGAAGCCCGGTGATGCTACCGCGCGGCAGCGAAAAGGAGATATCGTCGACGGCGCGGATCTGCTTGTAGACCTTGACGAGGTGATCGACCGCAATCGCCGCGGAGGAGGCGCGATCCGCGACAGTCGGCCGACTTGAAGCCTTGTCATTCTCGGTCATGCTGGGCCGTTCTTCTGCTATTGCAGCGGAGAGCGCAAGGCTTGTATCTCGGGCGGTTCCACGAGCCCAGCGTTTGTGATCGAGAAGGCACCGCCACATTGACCGACATGACCGAAATCGCCGCTTCCGACTTTCGCCACGCGCAGCGGCATATCCGCCTGGACACGATCCTGCGGCTGCGCTGGCTCGCGGTGCTCGGGCAGCTTGCCGCGATCTTCATCGTGGCGCAGGGGCTGGAGTTCAATGTCGAGATCGTCCCCTGCGTCAGCATCATCGCCCTGTCGGCCGCGCTCAATCTGGCGCTCCAGACCGCGTCCAATCCGATGCAGCGGCTGGAGCCGATGCAGGCGGCCGGACTGCTCGCGCTGAACATCGTGGAGCTGGCGGGGCTGTTGTTCTTCACCGGCGGACTGCAAAACCCGTTCTCGTACCTGTTCCTCGCGCCCGTGCTGATCTCGGCCACCGCGCTGCCGGCCCGCTTCACCTTCGGTCTCGGCCTGCTCGCGGTGGCCTGCGCTTCGGTCCTGTTCTTCTTCCATCTGCCACTGCCCTGGGATTCCGACGATCCGCTGGTGCTGCCGCCGATCTATCTCGTCGGCGTCTGGCTCTCGATCGTGCTCGCGATCGGCGTCACCAGCCTCTACTCTTTCCAGGTGACGGAGGAGGCGCGCAAGCTCGCCGACGCGCTGGCCGCGACCGAGCTGGTGCTGACGCGCGAGCAGCATCTGACCCAGCTGGACGGCCTGGCTGCCGCCGCCGCGCACGAGCTCGGCACGCCGCTCGCGACCATCTTCCTGATCTCGCGCGAGCTGGAAAAGACGGTGAAGGAGCCGATCTTCGCCGCCGACCTGAAGACCCTGCGCGAGCAGACCCAGCGCTGCCGCGACATATTGAGCAAGATCACCCAGCTTTCCTCCGAAGGCGCGCCGTTCGACCGCATGAAGCTGTCGGAGCTGATCGAGGAGGTGGTGGCGCCGCACCGCGATTTCGGCGTCGACATCAAGGTGCGGATCGCGGTCGCCGTCGTGGCCGAGCCGGTCGGCTCGCGCAACCCGGCGATCCTCTACGGCGTCGGCAACATCGTCGAGAACGCGGTCGATTTCGCCCACACCACCGTCGAGGTGAATGCGTGGTGGAACAAGGACACGATCGAGATCGTGATTTCCGACGACGGCCCGGGCATTCCGCCTGATATCCTTAACCGGATCGGCGAGCCCTATCTGTCGCGGCGGCGCAATCTGGATGACAGCGGCGGCGAGCGGCGTGGGCTGGGACTCGGCGTGTTCATCGCGCGCACCTTGCTGGAACGCACCGGCGCCAAGGTCTCGTTTACCAATCGGACCTTTCCTGAACACGGCGCGGTGGTCCACATCAATTGGCCGAGAGAGCGTTTTGAGGCTATCGAGACGCTCGAAGAAACAATAGGATAGGCGCGACCTTGCGTCGCACGGCGGGGCCGATCGACTATTTGCGGCCTTGGCACCGCCCGGCTGCGACGCCATATGTGGATGTGCAGGAGAGAGGACAAAACCTTGAACGCCATCGCCGAACTGAACGAACAGACCGACCGCTCGCTTCTCATCGTGGAGGACGACAAGCCGTTTCTGGAGCGGCTGTCGCGCGCGATGGAGACCCGCGGATTTGCGGTGACGTCATGTGACACCGTCTCGGACGGCCTCGCCCAGATCGGCAAGGCCGCGCCCGCCTTCGCCGTGGTCGACCTTCGCCTCGGCGACGGCAATGGCCTCGACGTTGTCTCCGCACTGAAGAAGAAGCGCCCCGAAGCCCGCGCAATCGTGCTGACCGGCTATGGCAACATCGCCACCGCCGTCACCGCCGTGAAGATGGGTGCGATCGATTATCTCTCGAAGCCCGCGGATGCCGATGATGTCGTCGCCGCGCTGCTGTCGACCAGCGCGGAGAAATCCGAGCTGCCGACCAACCCGATGTCCGCCGACCGCGTCCGCTGGGAGCACATCCAGCGCATCTACGAGATGTGCAACCGCAACGTCTCGGAGACCGCGCGCAGGCTCAACATGCACCGGCGCACCTTGCAGCGCATTCTGGCGAAGCGCGCGCCGAGGTAACGCGAATCTTGTAGGGTGGATTAGCCGAAGGCGTAATCCACCTTTTCTCGCTGCGACAGCAGTTGGTGGATGACGCTACGCTAATCCACCCTACGACTTCATTCCCAGAAATCCGCGTGGCCCTGCGGGTCGACCAGACGGTTGATCCGCAAGGCTGCCGCCATCGCGAAACGCACCGTCATCTGCTTGCGCGTGGCGGCGGCGATCTTGTGCTCGGGCGCCTCGCAGTGCAGATGCGCGCCATAGGCATCCGCGATGATCAGGCCGGTGCCTTCCGGAAAGATCTCGCACGGCAGGTCCTGCGTGAAGGCGAAGAACAGCCGGTCGCAATGGGCACGGTATTCGTGCCATTTCTGGTCGGCGCGCAGATCCTCGACCGACGATTTGATCTCGACGATCCAGATCTCGCCGCGCTCGTTCAGCGCCACCAGATCGGCGCGCCGGCCCGACGGCAGCGGCAATTCGCTGATGCAGGTAAAGCCGAGCGAACGCAGCAGCCGCGCCGTGCCGCGCGCGATCGCCAGCGCCGTCTCGGATTGGCGGCGGTCGGGCGGTGGAACGAGGGCGATATTGCGGGCGGTGCTGTCCATGGCGGGAGGATAGCCGATTCCGGTGGGGGCGGACACGTCCATTCTCCGCTGTCGTCCCCGCCCTAGTGCGCAATTGCGCACGGGGAGCGGGGACCCATAACCACAGGGAGAGGTTATCGCGAAAGCTGGTCACTTCGAGTCTTCGCCAAACATCTCCCTGTGGTTATGGGTCCCGGATCTGCGCTCCGCTTGTCCGGGACGACAGTGAGTGTGAGGCGGGAACCTCCCCTCCTCCACGCACTTATCACGCATGATCGACGATCTCTGGTACAAGAACGGCGTGATCTACTGCCTGTCCGTCGGCTCCTATATGGATTCCAACGGCGACGGCGTCGGCGACTTCAAGGGCCTTCTGCGGCGGCTCGACTATCTGCACGGCCTCGGCATCACCACGATCTGGCTGATGCCGTTCCAGACTTCGCCGGGCCGCGACGACGGCTACGACATCGCCGACTATTACAGCGTCGATTCCCGCTACGGCACGCTCGGCGATTTCGTCGAGTTCGCCCATGGCTGCAAGCAGCGCGGCATCCGCATCATCATCGACCTCGTCGTCAACCACACCTCGGACCAGCATCACTGGTTCAAGGAAGCGCGGCGCGACAAGGACTCGCCCTATCGCGACTGGTATGTGTGGTCGGACAAGAAGCCGGCCGGCGCCAACAAGGGCATGGTGTTTCCCGGCGTGCAGAAATCGACATGGTCGCGCGACAAGGAAGCCGGCGCGTATTACTTCCATCGCTTCTACGATTTCCAGCCCGACCTCAACACCTCGAACCCGCACGTGCAGGCCGAGATCCTCAAGATCATGGGCTTCTGGATCCAGCTCGGCGTCTCCGGCTTCCGCATGGACGCCGTGCCGTTCGTGATCGCCACCAAGGGCGCCAAGGTGAAGAAGCCGGTCGAGCAATACGACATGCTGCGCGCGTTCCGCGAATTCCTGCAATGGCGCCAGGGCGATGCCATCATCCTTGCGGAAGCCAACGTGCTGCCGGAAACCGACATGGAATATTTCGGCCGCGATGCCGACCGCATGCACATGATGTTCAACTTCCACGTCAACCAGCATCTGTTCTATGCGCTGGCATCCGGCGACTCGCGTCCGCTGGCGAAGGCGCTGAAGGCGACCAGGCCGCGGCCAGCCACGGCGCAATGGGGCCTGTTCCTGCGCAATCACGACGAGCTCGATCTCGGCCGCCTGACCAAGGTGCAGCGCGACATCGTGTTCAAGAAATTTGGCCCCGACAAGGACATGCAGCTCTACGACCGCGGCATCCGCCGACGCTTCGCGCCGATGCTGGGCGGCGACCGCAGGCGGCTCGAGCTCGCCTACAGCCTGATGTGCACGCTGCCGGGCACGCCCGTGATCCGCTACGGCGACGAGATCGCGATGGGCGACGATCTCGCGCTGCCCGAGCGCAACTGCGCGCGCACGCCGATGCAATGGTCGACCGAGCCGCATGGCGGCTTCACCAGGAGCGACAAGCCGGCCTGCCCGGTCATCGACAAGGGCCCTTACGGCTACCCGCATGTCAACGTCGCAAAACAGCGACGCGATCCCAACTCGATGCTGAACTGGACCGAGCGCATCGTGCGCATGCGCAAGGAAGTGCCGGAGATCGGCTGGGGCGATTTCGCGATCATTCCGACACGCGACCCCGCCGTGTTCATCATGCGTTACGACTGGCGCAACAATTCCGTGCTGTTCGTGCACAATCTGGATGAGATGCCACGCGAGATCGCGTTCTCGGCGGGGCTGCCTGGCGATGCCGGTGCGCACCTGATCAATCTGCTCGCGGAGGATCACAGCCACGCCGACAAGCGCGGCCAGCATCGCGTCGTGCTGGAACCCTATGGCTATCGCTGGTACCGCGTCGGCGGGCTGGATTATCTGCTGAAGCGCAGCGACATCGACGAGAATACGGTGCGGGGCAAGCAGCATCCCGGGTAGGTATATGCCCGCGCATCACCGTCATTCCCGCGCGCGCTGCGCTTGTCCGGAACGACGGCTAGATATGAGGCGGCGCCACCAAGACCCCCTCATTGCCGCGCAAATCGAGCACGCCATCCAGCCGCTCGCCCTCGCGATCCAGAAACGTCGACAGCAATATCTCGCTGTTGAAACGGATCGCGCTGGTGGTGACGGCGATCGGCTCTGGGCCGAGATTGAGCACGACGATCACCGCCTTGCCCTCGGCCTCGCGGCGATAGATCAGGAGATCGCCCTGCGCGGCGACCGGATGATAGTCGCCTGCGACCAGCGGCGGAGACGCCTTCCGCAAGGCAATCAGCCGCTTGTACAGGTTGAGGATCGAGCGCGTATCGGCCTCGAGATTGGCGACGTTGTCGTGGATATGGTCCTCCGGCAGCGGGAGCCATGGCCTTACGCCGGAGAAGCCGCTGGTCTGCGAGGAATCCCACTGCATCGGCGTGCGGCAGCCGTCGCGGCCGACACCGATGCCGGGCACGTTCTTCTCGAAGGGATCGCGCACGTCCTCGGGCGCGATCGCGAGCTGATGCATGCCGATCTCGTCGCCGTAATAGAGCGTCGGCGTCCCGCGCAACGTCAGCAGCAGCATGGCGGCGACGCGGGCCTGCTCGGGTCCGACACGGCTGGCGACGCGCGGACGATCGTGATTGCCGAGCACCCAGTTCGGCCAGGCGCCCCTGGGCAGCGCTTTCTCGTAATCCTCCACGATCTTCTCGATCGAGCGCGCGCTCCAGAACGTCGAGAGCAGCGCAAAATTGAACGGCATCTGCGCGCCAGTGAGATCGTTGCCGTAATAGGCCATCAACCGGTGCAGCGGCAGATAGATCTCGCCGATCAGCACGCGCGCCGCATACGCATCGGTGACGCGCCGCATCTCGGCGATGACGTCGTGCACCTCCGGCTGGTCGGTGGAGTATTGCGTCAGGATCTTCTCGTTCGGCGGCCGGCCCTCGACGTAATGCGGGTTTGGCGGATTGTCGCGGAATTCGGCGTCCTTAATCAGGTGCCAGATCACGTCGACACGAAAACCGTCGACGCCCTTCTCCAGCCAGAACCGCATCACGTCGTAGATCGCGGCACGGACATCCGGATTGCGCCAGTTGAGGTCCGGCTGCTGGGCGAGGAAGGCGTGATAGTAATATTGACCGGTTGTCTCGTCGAATTGCCACGCGCTGCCGCCGAACTCCGACAGCCAGTTGTTCGGCACGCCGCCGTCCGGCGCCGGATCGCGCCAGACGTACCAGTCGCGTTTGGGATTGTCGCGCGAGGCGCGGCTCTCGACGAACCAGGGATGCTGGTCCGAGGTGTGGTTGGGCACCAGATCGAGGATCAACTTCAGGCCGTTCTCGTGCACGGCGGCGAGCAGCGCATCGAAATCCTCCATCGTGCCGAACAGCGGCTCGATGCCGGTATAGTCGGAGATGTCGTAGCCGAAATCGGCCATCGGCGAGGGGAAGATCGGCGACAGCCAGATCGCGTCGACGCCAAGCGATTTCACGTAAGGCAACCGCCGCAAGATGCCGGCGAGATCGCCGACGCCGTCACCGTCCGTGTCCTGAAAGGAGCGCGGGTAGATCTGATAGAAGATGCCGTCGCGCCACCAATTGTCGCCGCCCTGAGCCATGCCGGAAACCCACCCAAAATCTGCGTCTCGCGCGAGAGAACGCGGAAGGAACGCTGCGGTTCAAACCAGCAGGCGAAATGGGACGGCCGTGTGACGGCCGGTGCGGCTGTTCCGGGGCGCGGCACGAATCTTTTGCTTGGCGGCATGGCAAAAATCGGCATTGTGAGGCCCATGACCGAGCAAAATGACACCCAACAATCCGCGCAGGACTCCTCGCAAGCCAAGGCCGGCGCGATCATCGTCCCCGTGACGCTGTTCGAGCAGAACTGCACCATCATCTGGGACGAGCCCAGCAAGAAGGCCGTGGTGATCGATCCCGGCGGCGACGTGCCGAAGATCCTGGACGCGATCAAGCAGACCGGCGTCACCGTTGAGAAGATCTGGCTGACCCACGGCCATATCGACCATGTCGGCGGCGCCGCCGATCTGCGCGATGCGCTGAAGGTGCCGATCGAGGGCCCGCATGTCGCCGACAAATTCCTGCTCGACAACGTGGTCGAGAGCGGCGCGCGCTTCGGCATGACCGGCGGGCGCAATTTCGAGCCGGACCGCTGGCTCGACGAGGGCGACAGCGTGTCGATCGGCGGCTTGCAGTTCGACATTTTCCACTGCCCGGGCCACTCGCCGGGCAGCGTGGTGTTCTTCAACAAGGAACTGCGCTTTGCCCATGTCGGCGACGTCTTGTTCGCCGGCTCGGTCGGCCGCACCGATTTGCCCGGCGGCAGTCACGCCACGCTGATCAACTCGATCAAGACCAAGCTGCTGCCGCTCGGCGACGATGTCGGCTTCATCTGCGGCCACGGCGCCGGCTCGAGCATCGGCCAGGAGCGGATGACCAATCCGTTCATCACCGGCGAGGTGTGAGGCCCTATTCGGCGGCGTCCGCCAGCGTCGTCACGTCGCCGAGATTGCGCTCGCCCCACTCGCGGATCGCGGCGACGACCGGCACAAAGCTCTTGCCCTTGCGGGTCAGGCGATACTCGACCTTGGGCGGCACCTCGCCGAAATCCTTGCGATCGATCAGGCCGCTCTGCGTCAGCGCCTTCAATTCGCGGCTGAGCACGCGCGGGGTGATTTCGGCGCTGCCCTCTGTGCCGCGCAGCAGCCCGCTGCGGATCTCGCCATAGCGGCGCGGGCCGTCCTTGAGGTCCCAGACGATGCGGAGCTTGTACTTGCCGCTGATCATCTTCTGAAAGGCCGCAACCGGACAGCTGCGCGCCGGGATCGCCTTTGCCATGTCGTCTCCTCCATGCGCGAGATAACAATAGGAGCGACGTCGAAAAAGTCCATACTATCAATTTTGTCCATACTTGCAGGATCGCCTGCAAGCCGCAGATGATGACGCACACGACGAACAGGGAGCGTCACATGAAGCACTTCATGATCAGATACGAATTCAGGAACGGCACGTCGGAGGCCTGGCACCAGGAGATCGGCCGCTTCGTCAAGGCGATCGACGGCGATCCGGAGCTGAAGGGGCGGATCGGCTACCGTGTCCTGAAGAACCGCGACGACGGCAGCTATTTCCACCTCGCCAGCGTTACGGATGATGCCGCGCAAAAGACGCTGCAATCGCGCGATTTCTTCAAGGCCTATCAGGAGATGACGCGGAAGGTCGCCGGCGGCGAGGTGACGGTGACGCCGATCGAGATGATCGCAGCGACGGCGTAGCCGCAAGCTCCGCCGTCGTCCCGGACAAGCGTAAGCGTTACTTCATCAAACCCGCCGCCGTCAGCGCGCGCGTGATGATCTGGCCGAGATCGAAGCCGCGAGCCTCCGCGCGCTTCGGCTCGGCCGGCTCTTCGGCGACTGCGGCGCGGATCGAGCGGGCGAGATGCGGCGCGGGCGGGAGCCCCGGCTTCGACGTTGCAGGCCTGGCCTCGACCTTCTTTCCGGCCGCGTCCGCAATCCAGCCGGTGAGGCCGAAGAACTTTGCGATGTGGTAGGACGAGGAAATGCCGGCCTCGATCAGGAATGCGCCTTCGATGCCGTAGCGCTGATCATTGTCGGCGAGGCCGAGCGGGGTGCCATGCGCCATGTCGGTGATGGCGTAGGACTCGACCAGCGTTTCGCCGTCCTTGTTCCACCAGGCCTGGCGCGGATAGCCATCGACGATGGTCTCCGCCATCGGCGCGGCCGGCAGATCGTGCACATCGAGCCACTGCTTGACGATCTCATTGGCATTGCCCGGGTTGACCGTGCGGTCGGCGCTGCCGTGCCACACCGAAACCTTCGGCCACGGCCCGCGATGGTTCGAGGCGCGCCGCACGAAATCGCCGAGCTCGCGCTCGGGCCGCGCCGGCGAATGAAACATGCCGTCCAGCGCCTCGCGCAAATTCGACGCGATGCCATAGGGCAATCCGGCGATCACCGCGCCGGCCGCGAAGACTTCGGGATAGGTCGCGAGCATCACCGATGTCATGCCGCCGCCGGCGGAGAGACCGGTGATGAAGACGCGCCTGGAATCGATGCGATGCGCCTGCACCATATGCGCGACCATCTCGCGAATCGAACGCGCCTCGCCGCTGTCGCGCGCAGTGTCTTCCGGATTGAACCAGTTGAAGCAGGTGTTGCCGTTGTTGATGCGCTGCTGCTCGGGCATCACCAGCGCGAAGCCATAATGCTGCGCCAGCGTCGACCAGCCCGCGCCGAGATCGTAGGCAGCTGCGGTCTGGCCGCAGCCATGCAGCACGACGACGAGCGCGCGTGGCTTCTGGAGTTGCGCCGGCACGAACGCGAACATGCGCAAATTTCCGGGATTGTCGCCGAAGCCCGTGACTTCTTCCAGCGGGCTGGACACATCCGCGCTCCGGCCGAGCTCGGCAAGGCGCAGACCATCCACCTTCGGCAGATGTCTCAAGAGAGCGACATTTTTTGCAAGCAACACGGCAACTCCTGGCAGGCGACGTTCAACGTTCACCCAAACCAAATAGTTGCTGCGCTGCAAAATAAAAAGGCCGTGTGCTGTCAATCACGCGAAATCACTCGAAAATCCGCAGGAATCCGCAAGAATCCGCACGCATTAACCGCACTGCCTCAACTTCGTGCAGATGCGCGGCGCATCCACGTCAGGAATGCGGCGCAGATCATGATTAACGCCGCAAACAGCGCGAGCGAAACGAGGAAAGCTGCGCGCGCTGATTGCAGCGCTTCGACCGCGAAGAACACCGCGCCGATTGCGGCCACTCCGGCCGCATTTCCGATCTGCGCAACGGTGCCATACATGCCGGAGGCCGAGCCTGCCGCGACAGGTTTCACCGTCGAGAGCACCGCGCCTGACAGCGGCGCCATCACCAGCCCCTGGCCGTAGCCGAAGATGGCCATGGTGAGTGCGAGCGCGATCGGCGTCGGCGCATCGACATAGAATGCAAGAGCCGCGAGCGCCGCGAGGCCCGCGATCTGAAGCGCGCAGCCTTCGATCAACACTTTTGTGCCGCGATGCCGTGCGCGCGCGCCGCTGTGGCGCGAAGCCGTGACGAAGGCGATTGCAAGTGGAATGCAGGCCATGCCGGCTGCGAGCGGCGGGATCTTCAGGCCACGCTGCATGAACAACGTCATGACGAGATAGAATGAGAGATTGGCGACGAAGAAAAAGAAGGCAGCACCGAGGCCGCGCAGAAAGGCTGAGTCCGCCAGCAACGAGAGATCGATCAGCGGCATGCCGCCGGCGCGCGCGACCGTATGTTCCAGCTTCAGGAACGCCGCGAGGATCGCGCCGCCGAGCGCCATCACCGCCCACAGCCACGGCGCCCAGCCGACATCGTGACCGAACAGCAGCGGTCCGATCAGACACAGCAGCCCCGCGAACAGGACGGCGCTGCCCTGAATGTCGAGCCGCGTGCCGGCCCGACGCGGCACCGACGGCATGATGCGCCAGGCGGCAGCCGCGATGAGGAGACCGCCGGGCACGTTGACAAAAAACACCGAGCGCCAGCCGGTGTGGGCAAGGTCGATCGTGACCAGCAGACCGCCAAGCAGGAAGCCTGCGGCGCCCGCAAGCCCGAGCACGATGCCGTAAATGGCGAAGGCGCGGCTGCGCGTTTCATCCGTGAAGAGCAGATGCAGCGTCGCCAGCACCTGCGGCACCATCAGCGCGGCCGTGGCGCCCTGCGCGAGCCGCGCGACGATCAGCTCCGCACCTGATTGCGCGAGGCCGCACCACAGCGAGGTCACGGTGAAGCCGAGCACGCCGGCGAGAAACACGCTCTTCGTGCCGTGGATGTCGCCGAGCCGCCCTCCGGTGACGACCAGCGTGGCGTAGGCGATCAGATAGATCGCGATCACGGATTCGATCTGCGCCGGCGTCGCATGCAGATCGACCGCGATGGTGGGGATGGCGACGTTCACGATGAAGGCATCGACACCGAACATGAACTGTGCGGCGACGACGATCGCCAGCACCCACCAGCGGCGGGTCGAATCGACTTGTTTTGTGACGGTTTGATGCATCGGCGCGCGAACCTTCAGGGATTTATTTGCGCGCAAAGCTCGCAGATCGGCGTCATCCGCGCGATTACCTCCGAGGTAGGACTTGCCGCATTGGCCCGATTGCTGCATGTCGGTTGCCGCTGGTTTTGCGGGCTCGGAAGTCTCGATGTACGACTACGACATGGTGGTGATCGGCTCGGGCCCGTCGGGGCGCCGGGCCGCGGTGCAATGTGCCAAGCTCGGCAAGGCCGTGCTGGTGGTGGAGAAGGGCCGGCGGGTCGGCGGTGTCTCCGTCCATACCGGCACGATCCCCTCGAAGACGCTGCGCGAGACCGTGCTCAATCTCTCCGGCTGGCGCGAGCGCGGCTTCTACGGCCGCTCCTACAAGGTGAAGCAGGACATCGCGGCGAGCGACCTGATGATCCGCCTTCAGAAGACGCTCGACCACGAGGTCGAGGTGCTCGAGCATCAGTTCAGCCGTAACCTCGTCCGCACCGCCAACGGCGAGGCGCGGCTGGTCTCGCCGCACGAGGTCGAGATCACCAGCGCGATCGGCGAGACCAGGACGGTGTCCGCTGCTTTCATCCTGATCGCCTGCGGCACCCGCCCGTTCCGGCCCGATGATGTGCCGTTCGACGGCGCCACCGTGCTCGACAGCGACGAGATCATCGAGTTGCAGAAGCTGCCGCGCAGCCTGGCCGTGATTGGCGCCGGCGTGATCGGCGTGGAATATGCCACCATCTTCAGCGCGCTCGACGTGCCCGTGACCCTGATCGAGCCCCGGCCGACCTTTCTCGACTTCATCGACAAGGAATTGATCGACGAGTTCATGCACGAGCTGCGCGACCGCAACGTCGCGCTGCGGCTCGGCTCGAAGGTCACGTCGATCGAGAAGAATGCGCAAGGCAGCATCGTCACGAACCTGTCCGACGGGCGGTACGTCACCACGGACATGCTGCTGTTCGCGGCCGGCCGTGTCGGCGCCACCGACAAGCTCAATCTCGAAGCTGCCGGCATCGTTGTCGACCATCGCGGCCGCATCTCGGTCGATCCCGTGACGTTGCAAACCAGCGTGCCGCACATCTATGCGGCCGGTGACGTGATCGGCTTTCCGAGTCTCGCCTCCACGTCGATGGAGCAGGGCCGCGTCGCCGCGTGCCACGCCCTCGGCATGGAGCCGCTGGCGCCGCCGGAATTCTTTCCCTACGGCATCTATTCGGTGCCGGAGATCTCGACGGCAGGCCTGACCGAAGAAGAGGTGCGCACGCGCGGCATTCCCTACGAGGTCGGCATTGCGCGCTTCCGCGAGACCTCGCGCGGCCACATCATGGGGCTGAACAGCGGCATGATGAAGATGATCTTCTCGACCAAGACGCGCCGCCTGCTCGGCGTGCACATCCTCGGCGAAGGTGCCACCGAGCTGATCCATATCGGCCAGGCCGTTCTGAACCTCAAAGGCACCATCGACTATTTCATCCAGAACACGTTCAACTATCCGACGCTGGCGGAAGCGTACAAGATCGCCGGGCTGGATGCGTGGAACAGGATGACGCGGTAGCCCTTACCTCTCCCCGCGTGCGGGGAGAGGTCGGAATTCAAACTGCGTTTGAATTCCGGGTGAAGGGGACGCTCCGCGAATCGTCCGTGCCTTACGACGACGCGCTCTCGACACGTCATTGCGAGCGCAGCGAAGCAATCCAGAATCCCTCCGCGGAAAGACCCTGGATTGCTTCGCTGCGCTCGCAATGACGGCGTGGGGCATCTCGAAAATCCAACTACCACCGCCCCCGCGGAAGCTCCCCCTCACCCTACCCTCTCCCCGCAAGCGGGGAGAGGGGAAGAAGCATCTCGCCTCAACGCATGCCTGCATTCCGCCGTGCGGGACATCGCGCGATTGCGTTCGCTTGCGCCACCACGTAGCCTCATCACTTCAACAAACAGAAAATCGAAGCCGGAGAGAACGCCATGGCGCGCCTGAAGTTCGGAGCCTTCCTTGCCCCGCATCACCCGATCGGGGAGCATCCGATGCTCCAGTTCCGGCGCGATCTCGACCTGGTCGAGCAGCTCGACGCGCTCGGCTATGACGAGTTCTGGTGTGGCGAGCATCATTCCTCCGGCTGGGAGATGATCGCTTCGCCCGAGATGTTTCTGGCCGCGGCCGGCGAGCGCACCAAGCGGATCAAGCTCGGCACCGGCGTGGTGTCGCTGCCCTACCACCATCCCTTCAACGTCGCCCAGCGCATGGTGCAGCTCGATCACATGACCGGCGGCCGCGCCATCTTCGGCTCCGGCCCCGGCGCGCTCGCCTCCGACGCGCACACGCTCGGCATCGATCCGATGACACAGCGCGACCGCCAGGACGAGGCCATCGGCGTGATCCGCCGCCTCTTCAACGGCGAGCGCGTCACCGCGAAGAGCGACTGGTTCACGATGAACGACGCCGCGCTCCAGCTCCTGCCGTTGCAGGAGGAGATGCCGTTCGTGGTGGCCTCGCAGATCTCGCCCTCGGGCATGACGCTCGCCGGCAAATACGGCATCGGCATCATCTCGCTGGGCTCGATGACGACGCAGGGGCTGATGTCGCTGCAACAGCAATGGCAGTTCGCCGAGGATGCCGCCAAGAAGCACGGCACCAAAGTGGATCGGGCGAACTGGCGCGTGCTGCTGACCTGGCACCTCGCCGAGACCCGCGAGCAGGCCCGCCGCGAGGCCGGCGCCGGCCTGATGCGCTGGCACAACGAATATAATGTCGGCACGCTGCAGCGGCCGGGCCTGACCGCCTTCTCCTCGCCCGATGAGGCCGTGGACAAGACCGCTTTCGTCGAGGGCGCCGCCTCCGTCATCGGCACGCCCGACGACCTCGTCAAGATGATCAAGAACGTGATGCAGGTGTCGGGCGGCGTCGGCGCCGTCATCGGCTTCGTGCACGATTGGGCCAACCCCGAGAATACGCGCCGGAGCTGGGACCTGGTGGCCCGCTACGTCGTGCCGGAGATCAACGGCTATATCGACGGGCTGCGCAAGTCGCAAAAGTTCGTGATCGAGAACCGCGCGATCTTCGAACGCGCCGGGCAGGCCGTGATGGCGAAGATCATGGAGAACGAGAAGGCTGCAGAGGCGCTGAAGGTGACCGGCGCCGGCCGCGTTGCCATTCCCGCCGTCAACGCCCCGGATTTGCAGAAGGAGGCGGCGAAGCGGTAGGCTTCTGCGTGACTACGCCCGTAACCACTATCATCAGCAAGTGATACCAGCCTGTGCTATGTTGATCCCGTCAGCGTGGCGCAGGCGGTATTAATGCCTCGATCGCGCGCTGTTCGGTCAGCCAACCGGAGCAATCGTCATGTCGATGCAGAATGTGGCCGCCCCTGCGCTTCAGTTCACCGCGCCCAGGCGCAACGAGCTGACGCACATCCCGGGTGACGAGGGCTGGCCGATCATCGGCAAGACCTTTCAGGTGCTGGCCGACCCCAAGGGACATATCGAGGCGAACGGCGCCAAGTACGGCCCGGTCTACCGCACCCATGTTTTCGGCGAGACCAACGTCGTGCTGCTCGGCCCCGAGGCCAACGAACTCGTGATGTTCGACCAGCAAAAGCTGTTCTCGTCGACGCACGGTTGGAACAAGGTGCTCGGCCTGCTGTTTCCGCGCGGATTGATGTTGCTCGATTTCGACGAGCACCGGCTGCATCGCAAGGCGCTGTCGGTCGCGTTCAAGTCCGGGCCGATGAAGTCCTATCTCAGCGATCTCGACCGCGGCATCGCCGCGCGCGTCGCGCAGTGGAAGGCAAAGCCCGGCGAGATGCAGCTCTATCCGGCGATGAAGCAGCTCACGCTCGACCTTGCCGCAGCGTCCTTCCTCGGCGCCGATATCGGGCCGGAGGTCGACGAGATCAACCGCGCCTTCGTCGACATGGTCGCGGCCGCCGTCGCCCCGATCCGCCGGCCCCTGCCGGGCACCCAGATGGCCGCCGGCGTGAAGGGGCGCAAGCGCATCGTCGCCTATTTCCGCGAGCAAATCCCGTTGCGGCGCGGCAATCACGGCGGCGACGATCTGTTCTCGCAGCTCTGCCGCGCCACCCATGAGGACGGCGCGCTGCTCTCCGAGCAGGACATCATCGACCACATGAGCTTCTTGATGATGGCGGCGCACGACACGCTGACCTCGTCGCTGACGTCCTTCGTCGGCGAGCTCGCCGCGAATCCGGACTGGCAGGACAGGCTGCGCGCGGAGGTTCTCGCGCTCGGCCTCGCTCCGGGGGCGCCCAGCAGCTTCGACGATCTCGAAAAGATGCCGCTGTCGGAAATGGCGTTCAAGGAAGCGTTGCGGATCAAGCCGCCGGTGCCCTCGATGCCGCGCCGCGCGATGCGCGACTTCACCTTCAAGGGCTTCACGATTCCCGCCGGCACCGCGGTCGGCGTCAATCCGCTCTACACGCATCACATGAAGGACATCTGGCCGGAGCCGGATCGCTTCGATCCCTTGCGCTTCACCGAGGAAGCCCAGCGCAACCGGCATCGCTTCGCCTGGGTGCCGTTCGGCGGCGGCGCGCATATGTGCCTCGGCCTGCACTTCGCCTACATGCAGGCAAAATGCTTCGCGCGGCACTTCCTGCAGAACATCGAGGTGTCGCTGGAGCCAGGCTACAAGCCGGACTGGCAGATGTGGCCGATCCCGAAGCCGCGGGATGGGTTGAAGGTCAGGGTGAAGGCGGTTTAGCCGCCGCTCCCGTGGTCTCGTAGGGTGGGTTAGCGGAGCGTAACCCACCGCTTATGTCACTGCGGAAACCGAAGAGGTGGGTTACGCCTTCGGCTAACCCACCCTACGGCTCCGTCGTTGTGGTCCTACGCCCCCTGATCGAACGCGTTGCGCAAGGCCGCCAGGCCTTGCTGCTGCTGACTCCAGTTGCGGCCGCCGGTCATGGCGCCGTCGATGACGAGGTCGTGGCCGTTGATGAAGCTGGATTCGTCGCTGGCCAGGAACACCGCGGCCTGGGCGATGTCATCGGGGAGGCCCGCACGCGGGATCGGCTGCGCGGTCTTGTAGACCTCGCGCATCATCGCCGGCGTCTTCTCCGCCGCATCGGTCGAAAGCCCGAGGGCCTTGCCGAAGATGCCGGTCGCGATCGCGCCGGGCGAGATCGAGTTGACGCGGACATTGGACTCGCCGAGCTCCATCGCCACGCATTTGGTGAGATGGATCACCGCCGCCTTGGCCGCGCCATAGACGATCGAGGAGGAGAAACCGGCGAGGCGGCCAGCGATGCTGCCATTGTTGATGATGCTGCCAGAACCCTGCTTCTTCATGGCGGGCGCGGCGTGCTTCATGCCGAGCATGACGCTTCGGACCAGCGTCGCCATGGCCGCGTCGAACCGCTCGACCTCGAGGCCTTCGATGCCGCCGGTCTGCGCCGGGCCGCCGGCATTGTTGAACAGGCAGTCGATCCGGCCGAATTTTTCCACCGCGAGCGCAATCAGCGCCTGCATCTGCGCTTCCACTGTCACATCGGTCTGCAGGAAGATGCAATTGGCCCCGAGCTGCTTGGCCAGCGCCTCGCCCTCAGGGACGCGCCGCCCCGCGATCACAATTTTGGCACCTTCGGCAACGAAGACTTCCGCGGTACGCAGGCCGATCCCGCTCGTCGCGCCTGTAATCACCGCAACCTTGCTGTCCAGCCTGCCCATGGAATGTCCCTGTTTTCGAATGATTTGATGCCAAATGGCGGACACCGGTCGATGACGGCGCCGCGACGCTCACTATTCCCGCCGGCCCGTGACAAGGCAAGCTTTGCTTGTGCATGCGACATGCGTAACATTCTCGTTCCTCTCTCGATTTTCGAACGCATAGCGCAACCGGGCCGGGCATGGAGAAGCTGATCGACGAATTCCGCAAGGGCTGGCAGGGCGAGGCACCACCATCGCTCGTTCTCAGCCTCGCCTTCGCGGTCGCCTGCCTGCTGGTTGCGACGCTGGCGCGCTGGGGTCTCGCGCATGTGCGGCCCGACGTCTACTTCACCCCGTATTTCCCGGCCGTGTTCTTTGCCGCCGCATTCGGCGGCTTGCGCATCGGCATCATCACGGCGCTGGTCGGCGGCGTGCTCGGCGTCGTCGTCAATTTCGGCGACGCTTTTGCCGATCGCTCCAGGTTCACCTTGCTGACCCTTTATTGGGGCGTCTCCGCACTCACCATCTGGGGCGTCGAGCATTATCGCACGATGCTGGTGGAGCAGCGCCGGATCTCCAGGCGCCTGATCGAGGAAGAAGAGTATCGCAAGCTGCTGGTCGACGAGCTCCAGCACCGGCTGAAGAACAAGCTGTCGACGGCGCACGCGGTGCTGCACCAGGTGCTGCACGACCAGCCGCAGGTCTGGGCCCGGATCGATCCGCGGCTACGGTCGCTGGCCGCGACCGACGATCTGATCTCGCGGATCGACAAGGGGGGCTGCGACATCCGCGATCTCCTGATCGCGGAGCTCGGACCTTACGGCCATGTCCGCTTCACGCTCAACGGCGACCAGCTGTTCCTGCCGCCGAAGCTCGCGGTCACGCTATCCCTGATGTTTCACGAGCTCGCCACCAACGCGGGCAAATATGGTGCCTTCTCCGCGCCGCGCGGCTTGTTGCAGGTGTCATGGACCGTCAGCGGCGACCGCCTGACCGTGACCTGGGATGAAACCGAGGGCCCGAGCATCGATAAGGTCTCGGAGCCGGGCTTCGGCACAAAGCTGCTGAAGTCGGCACTGTCAGCTTTCGACGGCAAGTCTGAGGTCTCGTATCTCAAGACCGGCCTGCATTGCATCATGCAATGCCGCATCCCGGAGAACGGCTAGACTCGAAACAAGCGAAAGCGAACGTGCGCTTCGCTTGGAGTTTCGCAGGTGCCGTTGACGCTCTGTTAATGACGATGGGTCGCACGCGTCGCATCGCCGCAAAACACCCCCGTATTTCTCCGGACCCCTTAACCAAACCTAAGAGGGAACCACGCAAGATCGCGCCCATTGCAAAGGCGCGCTGAACAACAAGATTCATGACTTCTATGAACGACAACACATATAACGGCGCGAGCGATGCCGAACTCGGATTTCTCAAGGAAATCGTTAGAATGCTGCCTGCCGGCCTGACCGTGCAGGACGCGCAAGGCAAGCTTCTCCTGGTTAACGATGTCGCGGCCGCCCAGCTCGGCATGGACGGCAGCCGTCCGTCACCCGATCTCGCGCAGCGCCGCGAAGCTTGCGAGCGAGCGCTGAGAGCCGGACAGCCTGTCACCACCGAGGAAGCGCTCCACGACGGGGCCGCACGCCAGGTGCTGCTGACCACCCATCGCCCTGTCAGCCTCGCCGGACGCGAGCTGCTGATCTCGGCTTCCTCCGACATCACCGAGCAGAAGAACTTCGAGGACCAGCTGTTCCGCTCGGCCTATTTCGACGAGCTGACCGGCCTGCCCTCGCGGCGCGTGATCGAGCACCGCGCCAACAGCCTGCTCGCGCAGGGCGGCGCCGGCGAACGCTTCGCGCTGGCCTTTCTCGACGTCGACAATTTCAAGCACATCAACGACTATTACGGCCACGCCGTCGGCGATGCGCTGCTGGTCGAGCTGTCGAAGCGGCTTGGGCGAGACTTGCGCGATTCCGACATGCTGTCGCGCATCTCCGGCGACGAATTTTTGCTGCTGCTCTCGCCGATCCAGAGCCAGGAGGAAGTCGCCGAATTCATGCAATCGACGCTCGAGCGGCTGACCGCGCCGTTCTTCATCGACAATTCGGAGCTGTTCGCGTCCACCTCCGTCGGCGTCAGCCTCTATCCCGACCACGGTCGCAGCTTCGAGATGCTGCGCCAGAACGCCGACATCGCGATGTACCGCATCAAGAACGCCGGCAAGGGATCGGCGGCCTTCTTCGATTCCAGCATGGAGCGCGAGGCGCTGGCGCGGATGAAGATCGAGCAGTCGCTGCGGCTCGCCATCCTCGAAAAGCGCTTCTGCTGCGCGTTCCAGTCCAAGGTCGACATCCGAACCCAGGCCGTCAAGGGCATCGAGGCACTGGTACGGCTGCGCGACGACGAGGGCGTGATCCAGGCACCCGGCTCGTTCATCAACCTCGCCAGCGAGCTCGGGCTGATCGACGAGCTGACCCATCTCGTGCTGGCCGAGATCGTCAAGTCGATCGACCTGATCAACGACACCTTCGGCGCGGAAGCGACCATCAGCATCAACGTCGCGGCCAAGCAGGCCGGCAATCCCGAATTCATGCGCAGCTTTGCGCAGGCGCTGGACGACACCGGCTTTCCCCAGCGCTTCATGATCGAGGTGACGGAAGACGCCTTCGTCGCCAAGAATGATTTCCAGGCCGAGATCCTGCCAATGTTCCGCAAGCTCGGCGTCGGCATCTCGATCGACGATTTCGGCACCGGCTATTCCTCGCTTTCGGCGCTCGCCGACATCACCGCCGATGAGATCAAGATCGACCGCTCGTTCATCACCGACATCCATAAGCGCCCGCGCAGCCAGGGCATCCTGCGCGCGATCGAATCCCTGAGCGAAGCGCTCGGCATGACCGTGATCGCCGAAGGCCTCGAATCCTACGAGGAACTGGCCTATCTCCAGGCCGCGACCAAGATCCGCTACGCGCAGGGCTATTATTTCGCCCGGCCGATCTTCCTGGAGGAGCTCAAGCTCGCAACCCCCGCCTCCAGCGAATCCCGCCCCGGCGTGTCCAACCGCCCGATGCAGCAGAACCGCCAGGGCTATTCGCGCGCGAGCGGGTATCGGCGTTAACCTCGCCGCGTCGATTCCCCTTTGAAATTATTGCGCTTTTGGTAAGAAACAGGCGGACCTCCCCCGGGGTATGTCATGTCCGCCTCCCACCTAGACGTCAGCGATCCCGCCTATGTCCGCGCGCGGGCGATGGTGACGCTGTTCGAGCGGCTGGAGCATCTGTGCGAGGGCGCGATCGCGATCGATCGCGGCGGGCGGGTCATCTACGTCAACGAGAAATATCTGGCCTCGCTCGGTCTCAAGCAGACGGCGGAAGCGATCGGCCGGCCGATCGAGGAGATCATCCCGAACAGCCTGATGCGGAACGTGGCCGAGAGCGGCGAGCCGATCCTGCTCGACATCATGGAGCTTGGCGGCGAGCAGCTCGTGGTGACGCGCATGCCGATCGAGGACGAGGACCGCAACGTCATCGGCGCGATCGGCTTCGTGCTCTATGACCACCTCGAGAGCCTCAAGCCGCTGCTCGCCCGCGTCGCCCAGCTCGAGAGCGATCTGCGGCTGGCGCGGCGGCAATTGTCCAACGCCCGCGCGGCGCGTTTCACGTTCGCCGATTTCGTCGGCACGACACCGGGAATCGCGCAGGCCAAGGAGTTCGCCAAACGCGCGGCGCGGCAGAGCGTGACCGTGCTGCTCACCGGCGAGACCGGCACCGGCAAGGAGCTGCTGGCCCAGGCGATCCACAATGCGTCCTCGCGCGCGGACAAGCCGTTCGTCAGCGTCAATGTCGCGGCGATCCCGGAAACGCTGATCGAGTCCGAATTCTTCGGCACCGCGCCGGGCGCCTATACCGGCGCCGACCGCAGGGGGCGCGAGGGGAAATTCCGGGTCGCCGACGGCGGCACGCTGTTCCTCGACGAGATCGGCGAGATGCCGCTGCAATTGCAGGCCAAGCTCCTGCGCGTGTTGCAAGAGCGCGAGATCGAGCCACTCGGCTCGGACAAGATCACCAAGGTCGATGTGCGCGTGATTGCCGCGACCAACGTGGATTTGCGCAAGCGCGTCAGCGACGGCGCCTTCCGCGCCGATCTCTACTACCGCCTCAACGTGCTCTCGATCGACCTGCCGCCTCTGCGCAAATCCCAGGGCGATCTCCCCGACATCTGCGCGCGGCTGATCGAGGACATCAGTGCTTCCGGCGATTTCCTCAATGCCAGGATCACACCGAGCGGATTGTCGGCGCTCGCGCGCTACGACTGGCCCGGCAACGTCCGCGAGCTCCGCAACGTCCTGGAACGTGCGCTGATCCTGAGCGATTCCGGGCGCCTGACCGGCGACGATTTCGTCCACATCCTGCCGGTCGGTGCGGATGCCGGCCCGGCGCCCGTACAGCGGACGACCGGCCCGGTCGTCCCCTATGCCGAAGCGGAGGCGGAGTTCGAGAAGCAGACGCTCGAGCACGCACTCGCCGCCAGCAACGGGCAGATCTCGGAAGCCGCGCGGATGCTGCGCATCTCGCGCGCGACGTTCTACAAGAAGCTCGCCAAGTTCGGCCTCGCGTCGGGATCGCCGCCTGTCTGACTTTCGAGACGGCACGTGTCCGGAGTCTCGGATTCCTGACAGCGCGATGCCGGTGTCCGGCTGTGCCATTCGCGGATTATCTGCCGCATTTTCAGCCATTCCGACGCAATGCGGCAACTGGCGCAGAGCTTGCTCTGGGCCGGCTTGAGGAAACGCATGGGCTGGTGCGAGACGTGGCATCACGCGGCTTCGCCGACGCGAACGCCGCGGTCGCGGTACGCGCGTCAAGAGACTGTCACATGCGCCTCACGCAAGCTCCGCCTGAAGGTGGAATTGCAATGTTTGCACAGCTGTGCAAATCGCTGTGACCAAGACAGTTCATCAAGGAGGAACCATCGTGCGTCGATCGCTCATTCTCACAGCAGCCATCCTCGGCCTGGCGGCGAGTACCTCCGCGCAAGCCGACGACCTCAAGGTCGCATTGATCTACGGCAAGACCGGCCCGCTCGAAGCCTACGCCAAGCAGACCGAGATCGGCCTGCAAATGGGTTTCGAATACGCCACCAAGGGCACCATGACGCTCGACGGTCGCAAGATCGTCGTCATCACCAAGGACGACCAGGGCAAGCCGGACCTTTCGAAGGCGGCGCTGGCCGAAGCCTATCAGGACGACAAGGCGGACATCGCGATCGGCACGACCTCGTCGGCCGCCGCGCTCGCCATTCTCCCGGTCGCCGAGGAGAACAAGAAGATTTTGATCGTCGAGCCCGCGGTCGCGGACCAGATTACCGGCGAGAAGTGGAATCGCTACATCTTCCGCACCGGGCGCAATTCGTCGCAGGACGCGATCTCGAACGCGGTCGCGATCGGCAAGCAGGGCGTCACCGTCGCGACGCTGGCGCAGGACTACGCCTTCGGCCGCGACGGCGTCGCCGCCTTCAAGGAGGCGCTCGCCAAGACCGGCGCGACGCTCGCCGCGGAAGAATATGCTCCGACCAACACCACCGACTTCACCGCGGTCGGCCAGCGCCTGTTCGATGCGCTGAAGGACAAGCCCGGCCGCAAGGTGATCTGGGTGATCTGGGCCGGCGCCGGCAATCCGCTGGCCAAGCTCCAGGATATGGATCCGAAGCGCTACGGCATCGAGCTGTCGACCGGCGGCAACATCCTGCCGGCGCTCGCCGCCTATAAGAGCCTGCCGGGCATGGAAGGCGCGACCTATTATTTCTATGAGATCCCGAAGAACCCGGTGAACGACTGGTTCGTCGCCGAGCACCAGAAGCGCTTCAACGCGCCGCCGGACTTCTTCACCGCGGGCGGTTTTGCCGCCGCGATGTCCGTCGTCGCCGCCGTCACCAAGGCGAAGTCGACCGACACCGAGAAGCTGATCACGGCGATGGAAGGCCTGGAGTTCGACACGCCGAAGGGCAAGATGGTGTTCCGCAAGGAGGACCATCAGGCGCTCCAGAGCATGTATCACTTCAAGGTCAAGGTCGATCCGAACGTCGCCTGGGCCGTGCTCGAGCCGGTGCGCGAGCTGAAGATCGAGGACATGGACGTTCCGGTCCGCAACAAGCGCTGATATCAAATCCCCTCTCCCCGCAGGCGCGGGGAGAGGATTCCTCCATCTTCCAGAGTTATCCTGATGGCCCTGACGTTAGAGACCCGCGACCTCACCATCCGCTTCGGCGGTCATGTCGCGGTCAACAACGTCACCTGCAGCTTTCGCCCGGGCGAGCTCACCGCGATCGTCGGCCCGAACGGCGCCGGCAAGACCACCTATTTCAACCTGATCTCGGGCCAGCTGCGCGCCTCACACGGCAGCATCCTGTTCGACGGCGCCGACATCACCCAGCATTCCGCGCCAATGCGCACCCGCGCCGGCCTCGGCCGCGCCTTCCAGCTCACCAACCTGTTTCCGAACCTCACCGTGGAAGAGAACGTCCGCCTTGCCGTGCAGGCCGCCAGCGGCACCCATTACGACATGCTGCGGCCCTGGATGGTTCGCCGCGACCTGATCGCCCGGGCCGATGCCATCCTCGACCAGGTCGCACTCGGCAATCGCCGCGGCGTCGCGGCAACTGCGCTGTCGCATGGCGACCAGCGCAAGCTCGAGGTCGCGCTGATGATCGCGCTCGAACCCAAAGTGTTCATGTTCGACGAGCCCACCGCGGGCATGAGCATCGACGAGGTGCCGGTCGTGCTGAACCTGATCGCGCAGCTCAAGCAGGACAGGAGCAAGATCATCCTCCTGGTCGAGCACAAGATGGACGTGGTGCGCTCGCTCGCCGACCGCATCATCGTGCTGCATAACGGACAGCTTGTTGCGGATGGTCCGCCGGCCGAAGTGATCGCCTCGCCGATCGTGCAGGAAGCCTATCTCGGCGTCGCACCGAAGAGCGCCGCATGACAGACCTCCTCAAGCTCTCCGGCGTACACACCCATATCGGCCGCTACCACATCCTCCAGGGCATCGACCTCGCGGCCCCTCAGGGCCAGGTCACGATGCTGCTCGGCCGCAACGGCGCCGGCAAGACCACGACGCTGCGCACCATCATGGGCCTGTGGCAGGCCTCGAGTGGCGAGATCAGCCTCGCCGGCGAGCGCATCGAGAGCCGCGCCACGCCCGACATCGCCCGGCTCGGCGTCGGCTATGTGCCTGAGAGCATGGCGGTGTTCTCCGATCTCACGGTGAAGGAGAACCTGGTGCTGGCGGCGCGCGACGGGCCGCTCGACGACACCCAGCTCGACTGGATCTTCGGCTTCTTCCCGGCGCTGCGCCGGTTCTGGCTGTCGCGGGCGGGAAGCCTCTCGGGCGGGCAGAAGCAGATGTTGTCGATCGCACGCGCGATCGTCGAACCGCGCAAGCTGCTGCTGATCGACGAGCCGACCAAGGGGCTGGCGCCCGCGATCGTGATGGCGCTGATCGAGTGCCTGAAGGAGATCAAGCGCAAGGGCGCGACGATCCTGCTGGTCGAACAGAATTTCTTTGCCGCCCGCGAGCTCGGCGACAACGTGCTGGTCATGGACAACGGCACCATCGTCCATCGCGGCGAGATGGCGGCGCTTGCCGCCGACGTGCCGCTGCAGGAGCGGCTGCTCGGCCTGAGCCTGGAGGCGCATCAGTGACTGAAATCGCCGCAACCGATCCGCTGCCGAAGCCGAAGCGCGACATCGCGCCGATCCTGCTGCCGATCGCAGTCGCGCTTCTCATGATCCCGCTGATCGGATCGACCAGCTCCTGGCTGACACTGACCGCCGCGAGCCTCGCGATGGGCATGATGATCTTCATCATGGCCTCCGGCCTGACGCTGGTGTTCGGCCTGATGGACGTGCTCAATTTCGGCCACGGCGCCTTCATCGCGGTCGGCGCCTATGTCGCAACGCTGGTGCTGGCGCCGTTCGCGGCCTCGATGCAGGCGGATTCGCTCTGGGTCAACCTTGCGGTGCTGGCGCCGGCGGCGCTGCTGTCGATGGCGGTATCGGGCGCACTCGGCCTGGTCGTCGAGCGCGTGCTGATCCTGCCCGTCTACGGCCAGCATCTGAAGCAGATCCTGATGACGACGGGCGGCCTGATCGTCGCCGAGCAGACGCTCTATGCGCTGTGGGGGCCGCAGATCATCCCGATGCCGCTGCCGACATCGCTGCGCGGCTCCTTCATCCTCGGCGACGTCGCAATCGCCAAATACCGCGTGCTGGCGATGCTGATCGGCCTTGCGGTCTTCATCGCGATCCAGCTCGTGCTCAACCGCACCAAGCTTGGCCTGCTGATCCGCGCCGGCGTCGAGAACCGCGAGATGGTCGAGGCGCTCGGCTACCGCATCCGCCGGCTGTTCCTCGGCGTGTTCATGACGGGCTCGGCGCTCGCCGGCCTCGGCGGCGTGATGTGGGCGCTCTATCGCGAGCAGGTCCATGCCTCCATGAGCGACGATCTCACGGTCCTGATTTTCATCGTCGTGATCATCGGCGGCCTCGGTTCGATCGGAGGCTGCTTCATCGGCGCCATCCTGGTGGCGATGGTCGCCAATTATGGCGGCTTCCTGGTGCCGAAGCTCGCCCTCGTCTCCAACATCCTGCTGATGGTCGCCATTCTGATGTGGCGGCCACGCGGCCTCTATGCGGTGACCAGCCGATGATGCTTCTCTCCGGTGACCCGCCGCGCAGCCGCGTGCTCACGCTCGTTCTCGTCGTCATCATCCTGGCGCTGGCGGCGACGCCGTTCCTGTTCCCGGGCGCCAAGGCGCTGAACGTCGCGGCCAAGATCTGCGTCTTCGCCGCACTGGTCGCGTCCTACGACCTCCTGCTCGGCTATACCGGCTCGGTGTCGTTCGCCCACACCATGTTCTACGGCATCGGCAGCTACGCGATCGCGATCGCGCTGTACGGGATGGGTCCGAACTGGGCCGCGGTCGCAACCGGCATCGTCGTCGGCTTGCCACTCGCGGCGCTGCTCGCGCTCGCGATCGGCCTGTTCTCGCTGCGGGTTGCCGCGATCTTCTTTGCCATGATCACGCTCGCGGTCGCCTCCGCCTTCCAGGTGCTGGCCTCGCAGCTCTCCTGGCTGACCGGCGGCGAGGACGGACGCAGCTTTCAGCTGCCCGAACTGCTTCGCCCCGGCACGGTGCTGATTTCCAAGAACCTGTTCGGCTTCGAGATCAACGGCCGCATCCTCACCTTCTACCTGGTATTCGCCGTCTCGGCCCTGATGATCCTCGCCTTGTTGCGTGTCGTGAACTCGCCGTTCGGGCGCGTGCTCCAGGCGATCCGCGAGAACCGGTTTCGCGCCGAGGCGCTCGGCTTCCGCACCGTTTTCCACCTGACCTACGCCAACTGCCTCGCCGCGCTGGTCGCCGCCAGCGCCGGCATCTTGAACGCGTTGTGGCTGCGCTATGCCGGCCCCGACACCTCGCTCAGCTTCTCGATCATGCTCGACATCCTCCTGATGGTCGTGATCGGCGGCATGGGCACGATCTACGGCGCGATCATCGGCGCCACCATCTTCATCCTCGCCCAGAACTATCTGCAATCGCTGATGGGCGTCGCCTCCAAGGCGGCGAGCGAAGCCGGCCTGCCGCTGCTGCCGGGGCTGCTGCATCCCGATCGCTGGCTGCTGTGGCTCGGCCTGCTGTTCATCGCCAGCGTCTACTTCTTCCCGACCGGCGTGGTCGGCCGGCTGCGCAATGTCGGCAGCGGCAAGAGTGCGGGCGCCTCGCATTAAGCTTCGATTAATGATGCAGCGCAGCGATTGCTGCGCCCGTCGTGCAACCGCGAAGTGATTCACGCCTGGATGCACTCTGGCGCAGCTGCGCAACCGGATTAATGCTTAGGTAACTGGCTTTCCTAAGGTTTGCGCCATTTGTGCGGTGTAATCCTGTTCCTCCAGGGAGGGGGAATGGGCCAGGTCTTG
This sequence comes from Bradyrhizobium sp. CCGB20, assembly GCF_024199855.1. NCBI lineage: Bacteria > Pseudomonadati > Pseudomonadota > Alphaproteobacteria > Hyphomicrobiales > Nitrobacteraceae > Bradyrhizobium > Bradyrhizobium sp. CCGB20. Next base: position 9,195,215 of record NZ_JANADN010000001.1, read on the forward strand.
TCAGGGGTCGCAGCCGGAATGTCCTTAGCCGCGAAGAACGGCTGGGAGGCAACGATGCGGCGCGGACCGGTGCTGTGGCTGACCCTGTGCGGCGTGCTGCTGGTCGCGGGCATCTTCGCCGTGACCGCCATGGCCGTCGGCGAATTCCGCGAACGGACCCTCGCCAACCGCGAGCGCGAGCTGGAAAACACGGTGCAGCTGATCGCGCGGCACTTCGACCAGCAGTTTGAAGATTCGGACGTCGTCGCCGCCGACCTGATCGGCCAGATGAATCTGCCGGAGATCACCTCACCCGCGATGTTCCGCGAGCGGATGTCCGGGCCTGCAGCAAACCAGATGCTGCGCGGCAAGATCAGCGCGGTATCCTACCTCGGCGACATCGTGATCTACGACGCGGAGGGCGAAATCGTCAATTGGTCCCGCGCCCAGCCGCTGCCCAAGATCAACGTCGCCTCCCGCGCCTATTTCCAGACCTTCAAGTCGAACCCGCGATCCGAGCCGGTGCTGCTGGAATCCGTGCGCAGCTACCTCATCGACAAATGGACCACGGTCGTCGCGCGGCGGTTGAACATGCCGGACGGCACGTTCCTCGGCGTCATGGTGCGCCGGATCGATCCCGACAACTATCATCACTATTTCGCTTCCGTCGCGCTCGGCGAAGGCGCGGCCATCTCGCTGTTCGATCGTGAAGGCAAGATGCTGGCCCGCTACCCGCATGTCGAAGAGCTGATCGGCAGGAATTTCAGGGACGCCCCGCTGATGCGCAAGATGCTGGCCGAAGGTGGCCGGCACACGCTGCGGGTCAAGGGTCCGATCGACGGCGAGGATCGCCTCGGGTCGGCGGCCTCGCTTTCGCATTTCCCGCTGGTCATCGTCGCGACCAACACCACGAGCGCCGCGCTGGCGGACTGGCGGCAGCAGACCGGCTTCATGGTCACCACGGCGACGCTTTCGGCCACCGTGATCGCGCTGATCCTCTTCCTGATCGTTCGCCAGATCAATCGTCAGAACCGCGAGTCCCAGGAGCGGCTGGAAGCGGAGCGGCGGCGGCTCGACACCGCTCTGAACAACATGTCGCAAGGGCTGATCCTGTACGACGCCGCCGGTTACATCGTCACCTGCAACCGCCGCTACGCCGACATGTTCGGCCTTTCCACGGATGTCATCAAGCCCGGCTGTCACATTCGCGATGCCATGCAACACCGCAAGGAGCGTGGCTCGTTCAGCGGCGACGTCGATGCGTTTTGCGCCAATGTGATGAGGGTCGTCGCCGAAGGCACGGTTTCCACCAGGATCCACGAGCTGCCCAACGGCCGCGCCTTCCAGGTCATCAACACCCCGCTCGTGCAGGGCGGATGGGTCGCCACGATCGAGGAGATCACCGAGCGGCGCGATCTGGAGCAGGAACGCGACCGCAACTACATGTTCCTGCGCGAGATCATCGATCACATCCCCTCGCAGATCACGGTGAAGGACGCCCAGACGCGGCAGTATCTGCTTGTCAACCGGAGCGCCGAGGAGCAATTCGGCAAATCGGGCGAAGACATCGTCGGCAAGGCCCCCTTCGACATATACCCGGATGACGTAGCCAGGCTCGTCACCGAGGACGACACCGCGGCGCTCCAGGCCGCAACGGGGATGTTCAAGGACGAACATCCCTGGCCAAGCCAGACCAAGGGACTGCGCCATATCACCTCGACCCGCATCGGCATTCGCGACAAGTCCGGCGAGCCGCGCTACCTCATCAGTGTCGTCGAGGATGTCACCGAGCGGCGGCGCGCCCATGAGAAGATCGCGCATATGGCGCATTACGATGCGCTGACCGACCTGCCGAACCGCACGCTGTTCCGAGAACAGATCGAACGCGAGCTGGCGAAGGTCGCCGATGGCTGCCAGTTCGCGCTGCTCTATATCGACGTCGACGAATTCAAGGGCATCAACGATTCGCTCGGCCATCACGTCGGCGACGAGCTGTTGAAGGCGATCGCGACCCGCCTCCGCGGCTGCCTCAAGCGCGGTGACCTGATCGCACGGCTCGGCGGCGACGAATTCGCGGTGATCCAGACCGGGATCCAGTCTTCTGCGGACGTGCTGGCATTCGTGACGCGGATCTACGAGGCGATCCGTCAGCCCTATCATTGCCTCGGCCATCAGCTCTCCACCGACGCCAGCATCGGCATCGCGCTGGCGCCGCAGGACGGCACCGACCTCGACCAGCTCATCAAGCACGCCGACCTTGCGATGTACGGCGCCAAGGCCGAGGGACGCCGCACCCACCGCTTCTTCGAGCCGGAGATGGACGCGAGCGCCAAGGCGCGCTTGACCATGGAGCAGGATTTGCGCCAGGCGCTGGTGAATGGCGGCTTCGAGATCCACTACCAGCCGCTGGTCGACCTGCGCACCAACGGCGTGTCGGGCTGCGAGGCGCTGCTGCGCTGGCGGCATCCCGAACGCGGCTGGGTGTCGCCGGCGGAGTTCATTCCGGTCGCCGAGGATACCGGGCTGATCAACGAGCTCGGCGACTGGGTGCTGCGCATGGCCTGCAACGAGGCCGCGACCTGGCCGGCGCATGTGCGGATCGCGGTCAACGTCTCGCCGGTGCAGCTCAAATGCGACACGCTGGCGCTACGGATTGCGGGCGCGCTCGCCGCTTCCGGACTCGACCCGCGCCGGCTCGAGCTCGAAATCACCGAGGCCGTGCTGATCCGCGACGACGAGGCCGCGCTCTCGATCCTGCACCAGCTCCGTTCCATCGGCGTGCGCATCGCGCTCGACGATTTCGGCACCGGCTATTCCTCGCTGAGCTATCTGAAGCGCTTCCCGTTCGACAAGATCAAGATCGACCGCTGCTTCGTCGCCGACATCGCGGAGACCAGCGGCGCGCCTGTCATCGTGCAGGCGGTGGTGAACATCGCCGCTGCCAGCAACATGACCACGGTCGCCGAGGGCGTCGAGACCGAGGCGCAGCGCGAGATGCTGCGCGCGCTCGGCTGCACGGAGATGCAGGGTTATCTTTTCAGCAAGCCGAAGCCGGCCGCCGAAGTGCGAAAGCTGTTCGGTCCGAACAATGCCGTGCCGGTGGCGGCGGTCGCCTGAAATGGCCAGGCCGAAGAAAGCGTCCACGAAAGCCGTCGACGTCGCGGATTCCTATGCCGTGCGGCTGATGCAGCACCTGGTGGTGCCGACCTTCGTGATCGACCCGAAGCGCCGCGTCGTGATCTGGAACAGAGCCTGCGAGCGGCTGACCGGGCTTGCCGCCTCGGAGGTGATCGGCACGACGAAACACTGGCAGGCCTTCTACGAGACCAGGCGCCCGTGCCTCGCCGACCTGGTCGCGCTCGACCGTCCCGAGCAGCTGCCGGAGTTTTATTCGGAATATGCCGCGCGCGGCCACAACGGGCTCGGCTTTTCCGCGGAGAACTGGTGCGTGATGCCCAAGCTCGGCAGCCAGCTCTATCTCGCGATCGACGCCGGCCCGATCCACGACGAGGCCGGCCATCTGATCGCCGTGGTGGAGACGCTGCGCGACCTCACCGATCAGAAGCGCGCCGAGATGGCGCTCAAGGAGCTCGCGACCAAGGACGGGCTGACCGGCCTGTCGAACCGCCGCGCCTTCGACCAGATGCTGATGACGGAATGGGCCCGCGCGCAGCGGACGCGGAAGCCGATGGCGCTGCTGTTCGTCGACGTCGATCATTTCAAGCTGTTCAACGACCGCCACGGCCACCAGACCGGCGACGAGTGCCTGCGCGCGGTCGCTGATGTCGTCAGCCGCCATGCCACCCGTCCGCTCGACCTCGCCAGCCGCTATGGCGGGGAGGAGTTCGCACTGATCCTGCCGGACATGGATTGCGATCCCGCCTGCGTCATCGCCGAGGAGATCCGCCGTGCCGTCATGGCCTTGCGGATCGCCCATGGCGCCATTGGAGCCGGCGACCACGTCACCCTCAGCGTTGGCGTCGCCAGCCATATTCCCGGCGAAGCCGACGGTGGCCCCGACCGGCTGCTGGGTGCGGCCGACGAGGCGCTCTATGCGGCCAAAAGGCTCGGCCGCAACCGCGTCATCTGCGCCGAACGCGTGCTTGCCGAATTCGCCTGTCACGGCCGGGAGCCGGTTCCTGGCCGCGCCGCCCGCAAATCGGCCTAAAATCTCCCGGCGAGAAGCGGTTGCCCGCCCCCCGCCAATCGGCTAAATGAGGCCCATTGCACCCGTAGCTCAGCTGGATAGAGCGTTGCCCTCCGAAGGCAAAGGTCACACGTTCGAATCGTGTCGGGTGCGCCACTTCGTGGCGCGGTTTTCCCAATCGGCTTTCTTCTCGTCGCCCGACCGCTAGCGGTCAATGCTTCACGGCTCCAATGCGCAGCGTCTGCTCTGCCCAGAGCACCCGCTCACGTCAGCATCGAAATGATCGCCTGGACCTGATCGGACGCCGACGTCACCAGTCCGTCGTACGACGTCTGGCCGTGCGCGGCCGCGTTCAGGATGCATTCGGCGACAGCGGCTTTCAGACCGAACACCGACTGATGGGCCGGCACGCTCGCCATCACGGTCTCGAGTGCCTGACGCATGGTCTGAATGAGCTCGGAGCTGTATTGCATGGGCTGTCCTCTCCACGCCCATATAGGATCGCGTGCCTAGGCCTGCCACTCACAAGCCTGAGACTGCTCTTTGATGAACCTTCGACTGAACGCCTCAATTCAATCGCCAGATGGCCGCATTGAGTACGCCGGCAAACGCGACCCAGGCTGCGTAAGGTACGAACAATGCGGCTGCCAACCTGTCCCGTGATGTCTCGAGACTGATGTAAGTCACGATCGCGACGAACAGGCCAATGAGGATGACGAGCGCGGCTCCGATCTGATGCATCGTGAACATCATCGGAGACCAGATGAAATTGAGAGCCAGCTGCGCGACCCAGACCTGCATCGCTTGACCCGATGGCTCACGGCGAAAGGTCCGCCAGCCGGCGATAGCGATCAGGATATAAAGGATCGTCCAGGCCACCGGAAACGCCCAGTTCGGCGGCACGAAACCCGGTTTGGCGAGGCCCGCATACCAGTCTCCGGGAAGATTGGTCGCACCGATCAGCCAGCCGATGCCGACCACGGCGACGACGACGAACGACAATTGAAGCATCCATCTCCTCGCGCTTGCCCCTGCCCGATTGTATCATCCTTCCATGAGCGAATCCGACACGGTGACGGGCGACGCCTCGCCCGTCCGCAAGATCATCCATATCGACATGGATGCCTTCTATGCGTCCGTGGAACAGCGCGACAATCCGGACCTGCGCGGCAAGCCGGTCGCCGTCGGAGGCTCCGCGGAGCGCGGCGTGGTTGCGGCCGCCAGTTACGAGGCCCGCAAGTTCGGCGTTCGCTCCGCCATGCCATCGGTGACCGCGAAGCGGCAATGTCCCGAGCTGATCTTCGTCAGGCCGCGCTTCGAGGTCTACAAGGCGATCTCCCGGCAGATCCGCGACATCTTTGCCGAGCACACGCCCATCATCGAGCCGCTGTCGCTCGACGAGGCCTATCTCGACGTGACCGAAAACCTGCAAGGCATTCCGCTGGCGCGGGACGTCGCACTTCGGATCCGCGAGAAGATCAAGGCCGAGACGGGTCTGAACGCCTCGGCGGGCATTTCCTACAACAAGTTTCTGGCCAAACTCGCCTCCGATCATCGCAAGCCGAACGGCCAGTTCGTGATCTCGCCGGAGATGGGACCCGCCTTCGTCGAGACGCTGCCCGTCGGCAAGTTCCATGGGATCGGTCCGGCGACCAGTGCGAAGATGAACGCGCTCGGCCTGTTTACCGGGCTCGACATCCGTAACCAGACGCTGGAGTTCATGAATGCGAACTTCGGCAAGTCGGGCGCCTATTACTACTGGATCTCGCGCGGTGTCGACGAACGGCCGGTCCGGGCCAACCGGATCCGCAAATCGATCGGCGCGGAGACCACGTTCTCGACCGATCTCAGCGAATTCGACGTGCTGGTCGCCGAGCTCAAACCTCTCGTCGACAAGGTCTGGCGCCATTGCGAGGCGACCGGCAACCGGGGGCGCACCGTCACCCTCAAGATCAAGTTTGCCGACTTCGAGATCATCACGCGCAGCAGGTCCGTCACAGCACCGGTTGCAGGCCGGGACGAACTGGAGCGGCTGGCCTGCGGCCTGCTCGAAGTCGAGATGCCGCTGCCCAAGCGCGTCAGACTGCTTGGGGTATCGTTGGCTGCCCTCCAGATCGGCGACGATGCGGAGCCGCAGCTGACGTTCGGCATTTGAACCGGACCGGAGGCCTTCGGCGAACGCGGCCTCTCTCTCCGCGGCGCAGCTCCAAACCCGTCGTAGACGGTGGCGGGATTTTCACGCCCGCCACCGATGAAAATCGATCCGCCCGGGCCAATCAATGCCTCACGTGCTCGAACACGACGATCACGCCGGTCGGCTCGGGCTCGTGGGCCATCAGGCGTGTCAGATCAGCGTCGCTCCAGTCGGCGAGGCTGACGACCTCGCCAGTCTCACGCTCTGCATTGAGCGACGGGGTCGGCTCGAGCACCTTCAGGCCCGTCTCATCGACGAAGAAGGTGTGCTCGCCGAACATGCTGTTGAGTTGCGGCATGGCGGGATGCTCGTCGGGCAGCACCTGAGCGCCGAGTTGGTTGACGGTCTGCTTCACCTGTTCGGATGTGAGCTTCATGGGCTGCTCCGTTTCTGTCGTGTCGGGTTGCATTGAGTTGAGCCAGAACGGGCGTTCCCTGCGCCGCTGTTTCGCCTGGCTCAAACTCCCGAACGGGTGCTGCGCACAAATGTTCCGGAAAAATGTATTTCGTGATCGCGGGTTGCATCCGCCGCGCTCGCGGCACGGGATTGCCACACGATGTCCACGATCCGCGCCGCGGTGTTACTCGGCGGCTTCGACGATCCTGATGTCGCGGTCCGCGCCGTCACCCAGCGCGTCGTGCGCAACCTTGTAGGCCGGGCTTTCATACGCCGCCCTGGCGCTCGCGACGCTGTCGAACTCGATGAGGACGACGCGTTCCATCTGGCCAAGCTCGAACGCCGCAGCCGGCATTCCGCGCGCGAGCACGCGGCCGCCGGCCGCCTCGATCGCCGGACGCGACAGTTTTGCGTAGGCCGCCATGGCGTCGGGGTTCTTGATCGCGCGATAGGTGGCAACCCAATAGGCTTTTGCCATTCTTGTTCTCCTGGTGTTTCGTGACCTAGTGATCGCTGCGGTTCTCGCCGACCGACAGCGCGCAGATGCGTGACAGATAGGTGTAGGACAGACCGGTCTCCTCGGCCCAGGCGTTGAACTGCGCCTGCACCTTTGCGAGATCGCCCTTGGACTTGACCTCTTCGGCGATGTCGAGGCCGGCATCGCGCAGGCAAGCCACCACGTCCCTCGACGTCACAAAACCGTCCCAGCCGACGAAGCGCAGCAGCATCTGGCCGGTGTTGCCGCCCAAGCGGCTGCCCCGCTTGGTGAGGAGGTCGAGCAGGCCGATCTCGTTGGATGGCGGCCACTTCGCCAGGAACTTTCCGAAGCTGCCGTGCTCCTTCGCGATCTCCTGCACGAAGGCGGCGTTGTCGCGCACCGACATGATCTTTGCGCCGTTGCGCACGATACGCGCATCGCGCATCAGGCCCTCCCAATAGTCCTCGGGCTGGAAGCTGAGCTTGGCCGGCTGGAAGCGCAGGAAGGCAGCTTCAAAGCCATCCCATTTCGAATCGATCACGCTCCAGGCAAATCCGGCGCAAAACACCCGTTTGGTCATCTCGGCGAGAATGCGATCGTCGCCGAGCTTTGCCAGACCCTTCAAGTCGGGCTTGTCAGGCATCAGCTTGTCCAGCGCCTCGGGGCCGCCCTTGCGCTTCTCGGCACGGGCACGAATGGTCTTGAAGGAGGTCATGCGGACACCGCGTTGAGGGTGCGCCACGACATCAGAATTCGATGGTCCGGTCCAGCCCTGCGGCGCCCGGGCACTTGCGCAAGCCAGCGCGCCGCAGCATGCTGCCGTTCATTGGACTGACGGAAACGGGCCGTTCTGGTCTGCTTCTTGCTTGATAGCATTTTGGAATTCCCGGACATTTTCATCGCGAACGGATTTTCGATGCGCTGCCTCGTCGTGGCCGACCTGCACTATTCGCTGCCGCAGCTCGATTGGCTCGTGAGCGCGGCTCCGCAATTCGACCTCGTGATCTTCGCCGGCGATGCCCTCGACATCGGCTCGATGGTGGATTTTCGCGCGCAGATCGTGGTGGTGAAGAAGTACCTCGCGCTGCTCGCGGCGCAGACCCGCGTGATCCTCTGCTCCGGCAATCACGACCTCGACGAGCGCAATGCGGACGGCGAAAAGATCTCGCGCTGGATTTCGGAGGTGCGCGAGTTGGGCATTGCCTGCGACGGCGACAGCCTCGCCATCGGCGACACGCTGTTCACGGTCTGCCCGTGGTGGGACGGGCCATTGGTTCAGCAGCGCATCGCCGAGCAGCTGCGCGATGCATCCATCAAGCGGCCGCAGCGCTGGATCTGGGTCCATCATGCGCCACCGGCGAACTCGCCGACGAGCTGGGGCGGCAAGCGCTTCTTCGGCGATGTCGAGCTGGTGCAGTGGATCATGCAGTACCAGCCGTCGATGGTGATCTCGGGCCATGTACACCAGTCGCCCTTCATTGCCGACGGCTCGTGGTTTGACCGGCTGGGTCAGACCTGGGTATTCAACGCCGGGCTGCAACCGGGCCGGCCGCCGACCCATATCGTGCTGGACCTCGATGCCAGCCAGGCGTTCTGGCTGGCGGCGGGCGAAGCGCAGTGGATCGATCTCAATGCACCGCTGAAGCGGCCGGCCTCCTATGTCGAGGCGCCGCCCGACTGGCTCACATCCTTGGATCGGATTCCCGATCCGAGCCTGGCGAAACCTCGAGCGGCGGCAGGTTGATCATGCTCTGGAGCACTTCGCCGACCATGGCCAGATGCGTGCCGTGGCCGGCATATTGCCGCTTGAGATCGGCGAGATAGGTGTTGGCGGCGTTGAGCCGCTGCGCCAGCGTGCGCGCGAGCAGCAGCGCCACCTCCGGCCGCTGGATGAGGAACGACGCCGCGTCCTCGAATTCATAAATGACCGAATCCGAGCAGGCCCGTACCGTCGCGGTATGCGGCAGCCCGAGCAGCACGGACATCTCGCCGAACACCGCGCCGGGCTCGGCGATGGTCGCGACCACCATGTCGCTCTTGAGCACCTCGAGCTTGCCTTCCACGAGCACGTAGAGGTGGCCGCTGCTGGTGCCGCCCTCGGTAACGACGAGGGTGCCGGCCGCAACCTGCCGCTCGGTTCCGCCGCTGCAATGGTCCAGAACTGCGCGCATCGCCAAAGACTCCCGTCAGGGGAGACACTAGAGCACGATCCGCATCGCGCGCTTGCTCAAATTTGCGGCAAGCCCGGCTAGCGCGACAGGCGCTTTGCGAGATGAACCGACTGCCAGTCGCCAAGCCCGGTGTCCTCGAAGCCCGCCTTCTTCGCAAGGCCGCGCATTTCGGCATTTGCCCGTGCGGTCTCGGCTGCGATCATCGCGTGACCGAGACCGCTCGCGCGCATCTCCATCGCCGTCATCATCCGAAGGCCGAGACCCGTGCGCTGGAACGCATCGGCGACCGAAATCGCGAACTCGCCATGCCGTGCAGCCGCATCGTAGGCGTAATGGGTTTCGCCGATGATCGTGCCCTGCCCCTCCTGCCCGAGCTCCGCGAGCAAAGTGAAATGATCGGCATGGCCGGCCCTGGCGACGCATTCGGCCGCGACCATGGCAAAGTCCGCCCGCGCGCCCATGAAGCGCTTGTTGCGCGACGTCGCGGAAAGGCTGGTGAAATAGACCGAGAGGCTTTCGACGTCGGACGCGCCGGCGGGCCTGATACGGACCGCACCCTTTGCTTCGGCTGACGCGACAACGGCATCCAGCAATGACTGTGACATGCGCGAGGCTCCCGGCGGGTTGCGTGGCTTGCAACACCTAGCCGAGGCCGTGCAATTGCCGCTTGGACATTGCTGCCAATCTTGCGGCCGAAAACGAACCATGCGTTGCCCTGTGCCGTGCGTCACACACGGGCGACGTTCAAGCCGCCTCGCGCCTGCCGACACGCCGTTCCGGCCGTGCTGCCGTCATCGACTGCTCCTCGCCTCCTGCGGCGCGCCCCAGAACTCCCGCACCGTCGGCCCCCATTTGAGCCGTCGCGCGCGCAAGAATTCAAAGATCTCGTGCGGCCAGACCCTGCGGCCCATCTGCGTGTACCAGCGCATGGCGTGACGCAGCCCCGCATCGGGCTGGAACAGCACGCGCCAGATCGCCTTGGGGCGGCACTGCAGCACCATCTCCGTGAACTTGAACCAGACCAGCACGCGCCACGGCGCCATGTAACGCGTGGCCAGCACCTGGTGCTTGTAGTCCCAGCGCCGGCGATCGGGCTGGATCACGCGGCGGTCGGCGGCAAGCCGGAAATACGGCGTCCAGCGGTGCGGCGTGACGTAGAGCAGCTGAACCTGGTCGGGATCGTAGGCGAGCAGCTGCTTCAGGCCGCGCCAGTGATCGCGATCGGTCTCCTCCTCGAACCCGACCACCCAGGTCGCCATCGACAGGATGCCGTGCTGCCGCAGCAGGCGAATGGCTTCGCGGTCGGTCGCGGTGGTGGCGCCCTTGCGGATCAGCTCCAGGGTCTTTTCGTCGGTGTTCTCCAGCCCGAGCAGGAAGCGCTGCCATCCGGCCTTCTTGTAGAGATGCAGGATGTCGGCATCGCGCACGATGTCGTCGGCGCGGGTCGAGCCGACCAGGATCAGATCGACATTCTCGGCGATCAGCGCCTCGAGGAAGGCGCGCCACGCCTTTTTGGACACGGTCGGATTTTCGTCGGCGAAGTTGATGACCTTGACGCCGTGCTCGCGATGCAGGCGCGCCAGCTCCCTGGCGAAGCGCACGGGATCGCGATGGCGCCAGCGCGTCCAGAAGCCGCGCTGGCCGCAGTAATTGCACAGATGCGGGCAGCCGCGCGAGAACTGCACGACCACGGCACGCAAGCCGCCCCAATAGCTGTAGCGCGCGTGATCGATCAACTCCCACCCGACGCGATAGGCGTCGAGGTCCGCGATCACAGGTGCCGGCGGCGTCGCGCGCGGACCGGCGGCGTCGCGAAACGCGATACCGGCGATGTCGCCGAGATCGTGGCCGTATTCCAGCGCGCGCATCAGGCGGCGCCCGGTCTCCTCGCCCTCGCCGCGCACGATGGCGCTGACATAGGGCTCGTCGCGCAATATGTCGCGCCAGTGATAGGTCGGGAACACGCCGCCATAGACGATCAGCACGCCTGGCCTTGCCTTCACCAGGGCCTGGGCAATCTCCGCGATCACGGGATGCCCGGAGGTCGAGCCGGAATGCCCGAACAGTACCGCATCCGGAGCGAAGCGGTTCGCTGCGCTGATGATCTCCGCGACCGGCATCGGGCCGAACTCGGCATCGATCAGCCGCACGGTATGACCGTCGTCGAGCAGCGGACCGCCGATCGCGAGCAGGCCGAGCGGCGGCAGATGGTCGTCCGGAATCCGACTGCCGATCGAGGGATGAGGCACGTTGACGAGAAGAACACGCATGGACTTTCGCTCCCGCTTTGGTTGGCGTGATCGTCCGTCCCACTTCCTTTAATGAAGCCCAATCCCCCGACTGAACCCGAAGACATCAAGCATGACTGCCGCGGAGACCCTTGCTCTGCTCCGCCTTCAGCGTCACGCCCGGGAAAGTGAAGGCACCTCCTCCGGCATGATCGCCTGGAGGCCGCCGAAGCGGCGCTCGCGGCCATGGAAGGAGGCCAGCGCCGTGGCGAGATCGCCCGAATCGAATTCAGGCCACATCCGCTCGGTGAAATGCAGCTCGGCATAGGCGCCTTCCCAAAGCAGGAAGTCCGACAGCCGCTTCTCGCCCGAGGTGCGGATGATGAGGTCGACATCGCGAAGACCCGCCTCGCCGGTGACGAGCTGCGAGAACGCCTCGCGCGTGAGGCTGGTCAGCGCCGCCGCCTTGGCCGCTGCATTGAGAATGGCGTCGCGCGCCGAGTAGTCGACGGCGATGCGCAGGTGCAGCGCGCTGCCGCGTGCGGTGGCGTCTTCGGCACGCGCGATCGCATTGGCGATGCCGTCAGGCAGGCGGTCGCGGCGGCCGATCACGCTGAGACGCACGCCGTTCTTGACCAGGCTCTGCACCTCGTTGGCGAGATAGAAGCGCAGCAAGGTCATGAGCGCAGCGACTTCGGCTTTCGGCCTCCGCCAATTGTCGGTGGAGAAGGCGTAGAGCGTCAGCGTGCCGATGCCCTGCTTGGGCGCGGCCTCGACGATGCGCCGGATCGTTTCGACGCCGGCCTCGTGGCCGCGCACGCGCGACAGGCCGCGGCGGGTCGCCCATCGTCCGTTGCCGTCCATGATGATGCCGACGTGAAGCTTCTCGTTGCGAGAGGTCATGTCACTTTGCATTGCAAAGTCTCCGGTCAAAAAGGGGGGAATCAGGTCGAGACGATACCGAGACGGCCAAGCGGCGGCGGCGCCTCGCGGCCGGCGGCTTTGGCGGCGTCGCGCACCAGGCGTTCGAGCACGGCGAGATAGTCGAGGAACCGGCGGCGGCCGGCCTTGGTCAGGCGGCAGGTGGTGTGCGGGCGGTTGCCCTCATAGCCCTTGGTCACCTCGACGAGGCCGGCCTCCTGGAGCACGGCGAGATGCCGGCTGAGATTCCCGTCGGTGAGGCCGCAGAGCTGCTTGAGATCGGCGAATGCCAAGCCCTTTGGATGCCCCATCAGCGAGGTCAGAAGCCCGAGCCGCGCCTTCTCGTGGATGACGCGGTCGAGCCCTTCATAGGAAAAGGGTGCGCTGTCAGTCTTCGACATCATGGTCTCCGGACGCGAAATACAGAATGCCCGCCATCACCGACTGCCCGATCAGGAAAGGCAGTCCCATGGTCCATGGCGACAGCGCATGGGTTTGGCTCGCCAGCGCCAGCACGGCGAAGCCCGACACGAAATACCATGCGCCGGCGAGCGCGACGGTGCGCGGCAGCGAGCGGACGGACGCGAAAATACCGAGCGACACCAGGATCTGCCACAAGCCCGGCAGCAGCCACAGCGTCTCGGCGGCGAACTTCCACATCACCACCGCAAGCAGCACGCCCGCAACACCTGCGGGCAGGAACTGCTCGACCGCCTGGTGGATCATGGCATCGGCAAGACCGGAATGATGGCGGCGCAGGCGCGCGCGCATTTCGATGCCGATCATCAGGCCGGACAGCGCGGCGGCAATGAACCAGCCGAGGAAAAAGCCGAGCGGCTCGCTCGTGGGATCGCCGAGCAGCCAGAATTGCAGGATCGCCGTGACGAGGGCGACGGCGCCGGTCGCAGCCATCGTCGCCGGACCATAGCCGCGGAACGCCGTGCCCGCCGCAATCTGGTTGCGGATCGCCACGATGTCAGCCAGCGCCTTGTCCAGATCGCGCATTGGCAACGCCAAAACCCCGCTCCGCCCATAGATGGGGACTGCCCGCCCCCGTCACTTTGTATCGCAAAGTATATAGCATCGCAAAGTAAAGGCAAGCCGGAAAGTTGCCGACACGGGATCAGATCCAGACGAGCAACCGCCGGTTGCGCAGGTCATCCTCTCGCAGATAAGATGGGTCCAAAAGCGTTCCGGGGGAAAGTTATGTGGCTCAAGTCATTGGTCGTTGCGCTTCTGTTGCAGGTGGGTGCCGCAAGCGTCGCATATGCTGCCGGGCCATTCGGCAGCGTCAATGTCGGCAACTGGATCGGCGGCGCCTTCAGCAATGACGCGACGGGAGACTTCTCTCACTGCGCCGCGACGACGCCCTATGCCAACGGTGTCATCCTCGTCGTGAGCCAAAATGCCGCCGGCACGTGGTCACTCGCCTTTGCGAGTCCGAGCTACCGCTTCAACAAGGGCGAGAATGCCGCGATCGACGTGACCTTTGACGGGCAGGAGCAGGCCAGACTGTACGCTACGGCGTACCAGCCCAACATGCTCACGGCCATCATGCCGGTCAATGTCGTGCGCTCGTTTCAGAAGGCGAGCCTGATGGTCGCAACGGCCGGCCGCGCCGTCCTGAATTTCGACCTGACCTCGACCGGGCCTGTGATCGCCGCATTGGCCAATTGCGTCACCAAGGTGAAGGCCGACGGGCTCAACAAGGCCGGCGATTTCACCAAAGTTGCGGCGAAGCCGCAGACCGCCCCGGACAAGCAGGGATCACCGCCGGCCGGCGGCAAGCCGACCCGATCCAAGAGCGGTACTGGCTTTGTCGTGAGTCCCAGCGGACACGTCGTCACCAACAATCACGTGATCAGCGGGTGCGTCGGCGACATCAAGGGCAACCTCACCGGCGAGGCCGCGATGACGTTGCGCGTCGTGTCGAGCGATGCCAACAACGACCTCGCCTTGTTGCAGGCGCCGTCGACAACGACCTTCAAGGACTTTGTTCGGATCCGCGACCGCTCGATCCGCTCGGGCGATTCCGTCGTCGCGATCGGTTTCCCCTACCACGGGATGCTGACCTCGGATTTCACGGTGACGACCGGCATCGTGAGCTCGCTCAGCGGCCTGCGCAACGACACGCGTTTCCTGCAAATCAGCGCACCCGTGCAGCCCGGCAACAGCGGGGGCCCGCTGTTCGATACCGCCGGGCAGGTCGTGGGCGTGGTCACCGGAAAAGTCGACGCGCTCCGTATCGCCGTTGCGACCGGCAACATTCCCGAAAACATCAACTTCGCGATCAAGACCGGCGTGCTGCGCGACTTCCTCGACAATTCCGTAGTGCCCTACCAGACCGCCGAGCCGAAGGGCGAGCTCAAGACCACCGACATCGCCGGCAACGCGCGGCCGTATACGATGCTGATCTCGTGCAACGGCACGGAGCAGGCCGACGCGAAGCGGTAGTGGCTGAGGCCGGCTGCGTAGCCCGGATGGAGCGCAGCGCAATCCGGGCTACGGCCTCACCACGAACTCACCCGTGGCAGCACGCCGCCTTCGCCGCCTGCGGCGCATACTCGTCGCGCAGGCGGACCCAGTCCATCGGATAGGGCAGACCGCCCTCGTGGCGACCGAGCGGGGTGAGATCGAGATATTGATAGGCCGCGTTCATCATGTCGAGACCGCGGGCGAAGCATGAATAGGTATGGAAGATCTCGCCAGCGTCGTTGCGGTAAAATACGCTGATGCCGGGCAGCTCCGGACCGTAGAACGGCGTGGTGCCGAAATTGTATTTCGGCACGTCCTTGTCGATCTGCTCGCGTGTGAACGAGACCTCGTAGTCGTAGTTGAAGTCGTTGCTTCCCGACGAGACCCAGTCGAAGGTCCAGCCCATCCGCGCCTTGAAGGCTTCGAGCTTGGCGCTGGGGGCCAACGAGATCGCAACCGTGCTGGTGTCGCGCGCGGCGAGGTGCGGCACCATGCGATCAAGACCGTCGGCCCAGAACGAGCAGCTCTTGCACGCGGCCTCCCAATCGGGCGCGAACATCACATGCTGCACCACGAGCTGCGGGCGGCCCCTGAAGAGGTCGCCGAGCGTCACCTTGCCGTTCGGTCCATCGAACACATAGTCCTTGTCGACCTTCACCCAGGGCAGTGCGCGGCGCTGCTCGGCAAGGCGCTCGCGCGCCTGGCTGAGCTCCTTCTCGTTCGCCAGATGGGCCTTGCGGGCCGCGATCCATTGCTCGCGCGAGACGATCTGATGTTGCTGCATGGTATCCTCCTAAGGTCAGGCGACGAAGGCGTCGAGCTTGTCGAGGAACGAGGTCCAGCCACGCTTGTGGTTATCGCGCGCGGTTTCGTCGAAGAACTGCGCGTGGTGGAAGATCATCAATGTGCCGGCACTGTCGGGCTTGAACGTGATCGTCACCAGCGATTCGCGCTCCGGGGTCGAATGCCAGGCCCAGGTGAAGACCAGCCGCTCGTTCGGCACGACCTCGCGATAGCTGCCGGCCGCCTCGAAATATTCGCCGTCGTCGCGGGTGAAACTGATGCGATAGTGACCGCCGGTGCGGACATCGAGCTCGGCCTTCAGCGTCGCCGACTTCATGTTCGGCGGCCCGAACCATTGCGCTAGCTGTTCGGCTTGCGTCCAGGCGGCGTAGACTTTTTCCGGCCGCGCGCGGAGCCGGCGCGTGAGGGTGAGGCTTGGACGTTCCGCTGGGCGGGGATCGGCGTTGACGGCTGCGTTGGCCATGTCTCTTCCTCCACGAAGGCGGCAAGGCGGTCGAACTTCTCGGACCAGAATTGCGCGTAGCGATTGAGCCAGTTCATCGCCTGCTCCATCGGCTGCGCGGTGAGCCGGCAGAAGACCGTGCGACCGGTCTTCTCCCGCACGATCAGGCCTGCATCCGTGAGCACGTCGAGATGCTTCATGATCGCCGGCAGCGAGACCGGAAACGGCGCGGCCAGCTCGCTCACCGACAGGCTGTCCTGCCCGCCGAGGCGCGCCAGCAAGGCTCGCCGCGTCGGATCGGACAGCGCCGCGAAAGTCCGGTCCAGCGCTTCATCCTTATACTTAACCATATGGTTTAGTGTAATCTCGAACGCGCTGAGGTCAAGTAGAGACTTGCGTGCGCGGGTCTGCACGACTGCGTGATCAGGCAGCGGTCACCGGAGCGCGAAAGACGCAGCTAGCCTGGCGGAATGTACCGGCCGCGCAACGGCGTTGGAGGCGGCGGGCGCGTGATCATCGCGGGATTCGGTCCGCAAAAGCCCTTCCGGCCGGACGCGCTCACCTGACACTGTTCGCGGGTGTAATAGGAACAGTCGCCGGGATAGCCGAATTCCGAATCCTGGATGCACCACGGGTAATCCGCGCGCGCCGGGCTACCGCCAGCGAGCCATACGAGAACCATGGTGCCCAGCACGAACTGCGCTTTCCGCATGACCGATCTCCCATGTTCGCCGCGCGACATGCGACCTCATTGAGAGAAAGGCTGGCGGAGCCGATTTATTCCGGAGCGATCGCGCGAAAATGCGCCGCGGCGGCTTCGTGGCTCGGACGTGCGATCAGTACGGCGCGACGGGCCGCGTGCGGCGCTGCGGCCGCAGCTGCGGCCAGGGGGCCTGACCATAGGCGACCATCGGGTTCGGGCCGCAGTACAGCAGCCGTCCTGACACGCTCGCCTGGCATTGCTCATAGGTGCTGTAGGTGCACTCACCGGGATAATCGAATTCGCCACCCTGGGCGCACCAGGGATAGTTGCGGGCCTCGGCGGGCGCGGTGATGGCGAAACCGGCGAGAACCATGGCAGCCAGCGCCGGCAGCGCCAATTGCATCATGCGCATGATCCCAACTCCTCCTTTGGTGGCACCAGATACGAAGCCACATATCATCAGGTTTCGCCGCGCCGCTTTATTCCAGATCAGCAGCATCACATACGCAAGAAAAAAGCCCTGCCGAGCGGCAGGGCTCCATTCTCCACGATCACAAGTCCGCTACTCGACCTTCAGGCCGGCGAACTCGACGACCTTCTTCCACTTCGCGGTCTCGGCCTCGATCTCCTTGCCGAACGCCTCGGGCGTCTGCACCCGCGGCTCGCCGCCGAGCTCGACCAGGCGCTTGGTCATGTCGGGCTCCTGCATGAGCGTATTGATCTCATTGTTGAGCTTGGCGATGACCTCCTTGGGCGTGTTCTTCGGCGCGCCCATGCCGAACAGCGCGCTGGCCTCGTAGTCCTTCACGGTCTCGGAGATCGCCTGCACGTCGGGCAGCTGCGGCGAGCGCTCCGTGGTGGTGACGCCGATCGCGCGAAGCGAGCCTGAGCGGATGTGCTGGATGATCGAGGGCATGTTGTCGAAGATCACCTGCACCTGGCCGCCGAGCATGTCGGTGATCGCGGGCGCCGCGCCGCGATAGGGCACGTGCTGCATCTTGCAGCCGGTCATCGCCATGAACATCTCGCCGGACAGATGCACCGAGGTGCCGTTGCCGGACGAGGCCATGTTCACCTTGCCGGGATTGGCCTTCACATATTCGATGAACTCGGCGACGTTCTTGGCCGGAACGTCCTTGTTGACGGTCATCACGTTCGGCACCCGCTGGAACGAGGCCACCGGCGCGATGTCGCGCACGAAGTTGAACTTGAGGTTGGCGTAGAGCGAGGCGTTGATGTAGTTGGCCGGATTGACCAGCTGCAGCGTGTAGCCATCGGGCTCGGCATTGATGACCGATTCGGTGCCGATGTTGTTGCCGGCGCCGGGCTTGTTCTCGATCACGAATTGCTGGCCGAGCCGTTCCGACAGCCGCTGACCGATCAGCCGCGCCAGGATGTCGGTGGCGCCGCCCGGCGGATAGCCGACCACCCATTTCACGGGCCGGGCCGGATAGTCGGCGGCAAGGGCCTTCGACAGCGGGGTGGCTGCAAGCGGACTGGCGGCGAGCAGGCCCAGCGCGGAACGGCGAGTGATCATCAAGGGTTCTCCCAACGTGTTGTTCTTGAAAGCAAGATAGCTTCAAAGTGGCGTCGACGCGGTTGTAACAAAGCTTGCCGCAGGCGGAAAGTGCGCCGGGCGCATCACGACGAAAGGATAAGGCATGCCGGTCAAGGTTGAAGCCCTCGATCACCTCGTGATCAACGTCGCCGACGTCGCAGTGACCGCCGAGTGGTACCGCAAGATTCTCGGCATGGAAGTCAAGGTGTTCGACCCCGGCGGCGGCAAAGCGCCGCGGACTTCGTTGCAATTCGGTAACCAGAAGATCAACGTCCGGCCGCGCGATGCCGACAAGGTGGAGTGGTTCACCGCGGAGCACCAGACCGCCGGCAGCGAGGACCTGTGTTTCCTCACCTCTGCCGCACCCGACGAGGTGGTGGCGCATTTGAAGGCACATGGGGTCGCGATCGAGGAAGGCCCGGTTCCCAAGCAGGGCGCCCGCGGCACGCTACGCTCGGTCTATTGCCGGGACCCGGATGGCAGCCTGATCGAGATTTCGTCGTACCAAGACGGTGGACGATAGGGCCGCGCCGCCCGTCCCGACCACCGTCATTGCGAGGAGCCCTTGCGACGAAGCAATCCAGACTGCCTCGACGGAGGGATTCTGGATTGCTTCGCTGCGCTCGCAATGACGGCGGAGAGAGCAGGAAGACGCAATCATCCAAAAGCAGTCGCCAGCAAGATGCAGGCTGCACAGGAGGATTCATGCCGATTCAACAGACCGCAGCCGGGCTCGTCGGGCCGTTCGACGGGCTCGACGTGCCCTGGCTGCTGAAGATGCGCGCCGAGGTGCGCCGCGACCACGCGTTCCTGATCTGGGCGCCGTTCGATGCGCCGGCACGGCGCTGGAGCTATGGCGAGTTTCACGAGCGGGTCGGCGCGCTCGCCGCGGGGCTGGCGAAGCGCGGCGTGAAGCCGGGCGAGTACGTGCTCATTCATCTCGACAATTGCATCGAGGCGCTGCTGGCCTGGTTCGCCTGCGTCGAACTCGGCGCGATCGCGGTGACCACCAACACCCGTTCGGCACCGGCGGAGATCGAATATTTTGCCGATCATTGCGGCGCGGTCGCCGCGATCACGCAGCCGGCCTATGCGGAGATCGTCGCGCAGAACTGCCGCAACATCCGATGGCTGGCGGTGACCTCGCATGATGCGGGCGCCGCGCCTGCGCAAGCGGTCTCGCGCGGCGACAGTTTTGAGCAGCTGTTCGCCGACAGCGCCGACCGGCCGCAACGCGCGACCGATCCGCTGGCGCCGTGCAGCGTGCAGTACACGTCAGGCACGACGTCGCGCCCCAAGGCGGTGCTGTGGACCCATGCCAATGCCCTATGGGGCGCCAAGATCAACGCCGCGCATGAGGACCTTCACGCGAGCGACGTGCACCAGACCTATCTGCCGCTGTTCCACACCAACGCGCTGGCCTATTCGATGCTGGCGACGCTGTGGGTCGGCGCCACCTGCGTGATCCAGCCGCGGTTCTCCGCAAGCCGCTTCTGGCGCGTCGCGCGCGAGCACGGCTCGACCTGGACCTCGACCATTCCGTTCTGCATGAAGGCGCTGCTCGAGCAGGAGATCCCCCGGGATCACAAATTCCGCCTCTGGGGCACCGCCATCAACGAGCCGCCGGCCTTTGCCGCCTTCGGCGTCAAGATCATCGGCTGGTGGGGCATGACCGAGACCATCACCCACGGCATCGTCGGCGAGGTCGACCAGCCCAACATCCCGATGTCGATCGGGCGCGCGGCTCCCGAATATCAGATCCGCATCACCGACGATGACGGACGGCCGACCGAGGTCGGCGACACCGGCAATCTCTCGATCAAGGGCATCCCCGGCCTGTCGCTGTTCGCCGAATATCTGCACAACGAAAAGGCGACGCGCGAGAGCTTCGACGCGCACGGCTTCTTCCTCACCGGCGACCGCGTCGAGCGCCTCGCGAACGGCTTCATCAGGTTCGGCGACCGCGCCAAGGACATGCTGAAGGTCGGCGGCGAGAACGTCGCGGCCTCCGAGATCGAACAGGTGATCGCGGTCGTATCAGGCGTGCGCGAGGCCGCGGTGGTCGCGAAGAAGCATCCGATGCTGGACGAGGTACCGGTCGTGTTCATCATCCCGCACGGCGGCATCGCGGGCGCTGCGCCCGACCTGCATGATCGCGTGATGGCGGCCTGCTCCGCGGGACTGGCGGATTTCAAGGTGCCGCGCGAGATCAGGCTCGTCGACGACATGCCGCGCTCGACGCTGGAGAAGGTGGCGAAGGCGGAGTTGAGGAAGATGGTGGGGTAGCGCCACCAAACGGCACGCGGTCGTAGGGTGGGTTAGCTCGCGGCTGCGCGAAGCGCAGTCCGCCAGCGTAACCCACCACTTCTGTCACCGCGGAAACTAAAGAGGTGGATTACGCCTTCGGCTAATCCACCCTACAAGACTACGGCACCGCGCTCAGAACGACCCCAGCGCCACGGGGCGGAACGCCTGCAGCAGCTGCTGATCCAGCTTGCCGCCCATGCCTTCCATCATCGCGAACGCGCGGGAGTGCGTGAAGGGCATGCGGTAGGCGCGTTTCTCCACGAGCGCCGCGTAGATGTCGACGATCGTCGTGACCCGCACGATGTCGCTGATCTGGTTCGACGACAGGCCATTCGGATAGCCGCTGCCGTCGAGGAATTCGTGGTGATGCAGGACGACGTCGAGCATCTCCGGCGGGAAGCCGCCCTGCTCCGCGAGCGCGTCATAGCCGCGGCGCGGATGCTGCCGCACCTCGGCCATCTCTTCGTCGGTGAGCTTGCCGGGCTTGTCGAGCAGCACGGAGGGAACGAAGGCCTTGCCGACGTCGTGCAGCAACGCGGCGCGGGTCAGGCGGCGCTGGTCGTCCTCGCGCATGCCGAGATGCTGCGCGAAGGCTACGGCGAAGCCGGTGACGAACAGGCAGTGCCGGTAGCTACCGACATGATGGCAGCCGACGGTGGTGAGCCATTCGCGCAGCGAGGAGTGCTTGATCGCCTTCAGGATCTTGCTCTCGGCGGCGATGACGTCGTCGAAGGTCAGGGGCACGCCGAGCGGCAGCTTCTCGAACATCTTCGCCAGCACCGCGTGAGCCGCCTCGACGCCGCGGTTGAGCGTCTTGCCGCGGTCGGTCGCGTCATAGGTGGCGGTGTCGGGGAACGCGGCGCGGATGCGTTGCAGGATGTCCTCGGGCTGGAGCGGCCGCGAGATCGTGTCGGTGGCGCCCAGCGCCCAGGCCTGCATGGTGCCGTGATGCAGAGCATCGGCGAGCACGAACAGGCGCGGCATGGTGCGATAGGCATCGCCGCGCAGCTTGTTGCGCACCCGCTGCACGCTTTCGGGCGAACGCAGATTGATGTCGACCACGAGACCGGACAGATCGCGCGACGGCTGCTCGGGAATGTCCTGCGTCGTCACCGTCGAGACGTCGCCCACGGCCTTCAGGATGCTGGCAAGCTCGGTGCTCTCGTCGCTCCGGTCGGAAGCGAGCAGAAGCCGGCGTTTGGCGGCGGATTTGGCTGGCGCGTTCATGGCTTCCCCAAAAGCACGGGACTGTATTTGGCGTCAGCCTAAGCCGGATCAGGTTCTCCGGCCCTTAAGAGGCGTGCTCAACGGGACCCTGAGGGAATGTGCGCAATTTTACGGATCGGCTGCTGGGGCGGTTCCAATCAAAAACGGCGAAAACAACCCCATGCACAGTAGAAAGGCCATTGGAAAGACTAGGTTTTCTCGAACGAAAAATCCGCCGGGGGTTGCCCCTCCGGCGGATCGGATTTCCTCGCAATAATGCCCTTTGTTACGCCTTCATCGCGCCCTTCACGGCTTCGGCCGTGATTGGAAGCGCCCTCACGCGGGCACCGCTGGCGTTGAAGATGGCGTTGCCGATCGCGGGGGCGACGACCGTCACCGCGGGCTCGCCGACGCCGGTGGCCTTTTCGCCGTTGGCGATCACGGCGACCGCGACCTCCGGCATCTGGCTCATGCGCAAGGGCGTGTAGCTGTCGAAATTGGTCTGCTCGATGCCACCGTCCTTGAGCGTCGCCTTTTCGTACATCGCCAGCGACAGGCCCCACAGCGCCGCGCCCTCGACCTGGGCGCGGATGTTGTCGGGATGCACCTGGGTGCCGACGTCGGTTGCGACCGTGAGCTTCTTCACGGTCACCTCGCCCGACGGCGCCACCGCGACATGGGCGACGCAGGCCGTCCAGCTCGCGGTTGCGCGCTCCTGCGAGGAGACGCAGGCAACGCCCATGCCCTCGCCCTTCGGCAATTGCTTGGTACCGTAGCCGGACAGGCCCATCGCGGCGAGCAGCGTGTTGCGCAGCCGCTGCGCACCGCCGTCGTTCTTGCCCTTGCCGTCCAGCAGCGCGATGCGGAACTGCGCGGGGTCCTTGCCGGCCGCAGCGGCGATCTCGTCGATCATGCTTTCGACCGCCCAGAACGTCCAGCCGGGCGCGACCGAGCGAAGCTGCCCGGACGGCGTCGCATTGTGCGCGAGCTCGTTCTTGATCGCGCGCACATGATGGTTGGGCACGGTGTAGAAGAAGTCGGCGCCGTTCACCGTGAAGGAATCGAGCGGACCCTTCTTGTCGACCGAGGGCGTGAGGAAGTCGGGAATTCCCCAGCGCGCAGTCGGCCAGGCCGACACGACGTCATGGCTGAGCGCGACGAGCTTGCCGTCGCCATCCACGCCGGCTTTCACTTTCTGGTAGGTGAGCGGACGCGAGAAATCCATCGTCATGTCGTTCTCGCGCGTGTAGATCACCTTCACCGGCTTGCCGATGGCCTTCGCCGCCTGCACCGCCGGGATCATCATGTCGGCGTCGAGCCTGCGGCCGAAGCCGCCGCCGAGCCACATCTGGTGCATGACCACGAACTTCGGATCGATCCCGGCAGCGCCTGCCGCAATCGCGCCGGAGCGCGTCGCGAACTGGTTGCCGGAATAGATGTGCAGGATGTCGCCCTTGAACTCCGCGGTGGCGTTCATCGGCTCCATCGGCGCGTGGATGTTGATGCTGGTGGTGTACTCCGCCTCCAGCACCTTCGCGGCCGTGCCGAACGCCGCATTGGGATCGCCGTCCTTGACGAAGAACTGGCCGGAATCCTCCAGCTTCTGCAGCCGCTTGGCTTCATCGAGCAGCGTCTCGCTCGAGACCTTCGCGTTCGGTCCGCCGTCATAGGCGATCTTCAGCGCTGCCGCCGCCTTCTTGGCGTTGGCATAGGTGCTGGCCACCGCGACGACCCAGCCCGACGTGGTCTGAGTCTTGTCGTCGAGGGTGACGGCCTTGATGAAGCCCGGCACCTTCTTCGCAGCCGAGTCGTCAACCGATTTCACCGTGGCGCCGAAGCGCACCGGCGGGGTGACCACCGCGCCATAGGCCATGCCCGGCAGCATCACGTCGATGCCGTATTTGGCCGTGCCGTTGGTTTTGGAGGGGATGTCGAGCTGCGGCACCGATACGCCGATCATGGTGTACTGATCCGGCGTCTTCAGCTTGATCGCCTTGAGCTCATCAGGCGTGAAGGTTTTCGTCGCCTTGCCGCTTTTCACGATTTCGGCGAACGACATCTGCTTCTTCGACTTCGCGTGCACGATCATGGAATCGCGCACCACGAGTTCCGACGCCGGCACGCCCATCGCGGCGGCCGCGCCTTCCGTCAATGCCATGCGGCCGGCGGCACCGGCACGGCTCATGGCGTCGAAGTTCATCATGGTCGACCAGCTGCCGCCGGTGATCTGTGCGCCCAGCACGGGGTCGTTGAACTTCGGATCGTTGGAGGCGAGGTTGACCCGCATATCGCTCCACTTCGCGCCGAGTTCCTCGCAGACGATCTGCGCCATGGTGGAGGCGATGTGCTGGCCCATGTCGGCCTTGCCGCAGGTCACGGTGACCAGACCATCCGGCGCGATCGCATACCAGACGCTCGGCTCGAAGTTCGAAGGCGCGGCGAGCGCTTCGCCGATGCCGGGCACGCCGGCATAGCCGAGCACAAGGCCGGACGCGGCGGCGCCGACGAGGAAGGAGCGGCGGCTGAGATCCGTCGTCTCGGAGGCGACGTTCTTCACGTGCTTATTCATGTGGGCCTCCGTTCGTTGCCGGAGGCGGAAGCGGTGCGCATCTCGGTCGCGGCGCGCATGATCGCCTTCTGGATCCGCGAATAGGTCATGCAGCGGCAGAGATTGCCGTCCATATGCGCGACCACCTCTTCCTTGGTCGGATTGGGATTCTTCGCAAGCAGCGAGGCCGCCTGCATGATCTGCCCGGACTGGCAGTAGCCGCATTGCGGCACCTGCTCGGCGATCCACGCCTTCTGCAGCGGATGATCGCCCTTGGGGGCGAGGCCTTCGATGGTGGTGATCTTCTTGCCGGCGACATCGCCGACCATGGTCTGGCACGAACGCACGGCTTCACCGTTGACATGCACGGTGCAGGCGCCGCACAGCCCGGCACCGCAGCCGAACTTGGTGCCTGTCATCTGCAATTGCTCGCGGATCGCCCAGAGGAGCGGCGTGTCGTTCGCCGCATCCACGGACAGACTCCGCCCGTTGATGGTGAGAGTTGGCATAGGCGTCTTCCCCTGCCGGTGCATGAAGCCGCTTACGGCGGCAACTTGAGCAGCGAACGCCCACCGGGCTGGCGTCCACCTTGATCGCGAGAATGATCGCGTTCATGCGTCGTGGCAAATGCAATTTGGAATCGCTCGAAACTATCGCGACAGCTCAATGTTGTGCGTTGCGAAAACGAGGCTGATGCAGCGACTGAACGCAACAGGCAGCCCGTCTAGACATGAGTGCCAATGCGCTCAGGCAGTTTCTTCGAAGTAACTTGGCACGCTAAGATGTTATCGCAAGCGAACTCTTACCCTCCCCTGGAGGGGGAGGGTCGATCGCGCGGAGCGCGAGCGGGGTGGGGTGATCTCTCCGCGAGGAACACCGTTCGAAATGGAGAGACTGTCACCCCACCCCGTCTCACATTTCGCTGCGCTCACTGTGAGCCGACCCTCCCCCTCCAGGGGAGGGTGAAGCACTGAGGTCGCGGCTAGAATAAAAAGGAAAGGGCGGACACAATGCCGAAGATCAACAGAGACGGCGTCGGGATCCATTACGAAGTCCATGGCGACGGGCCGCCGCTGCTGCTCACCCACGGCTATTCCTCGACCTCGGCGATGTGGCATGGGCAGGTCGATGCGCTCGCGAAGGATCACAAGCTGATCCTGTGGGACATGCGCGGCCACGGCCAGTCCGACTATCCCGATGATCAGAAGGCCTATAGCGAAGCGCTCACCATCGGCGACATGGCCGCGATCCTGGATGCAGTCGGCAGCGAGCGCGCCATCATCGGCGGATTGTCGCTCGGCGGCTACATGTCGCTCGCATTCTATCGCGCTTATCCGCAGCGCGCCCGCGCGCTGCTGATCATCGACACCGGCCCCGGCTTCAAGAAGGACGACGCGCGCGAAGCCTGGAACGCGCGGGCGCTCGGCACCGCCGACAAGCTCGATCGCGAAGGTCTCGATATGCTGAAATCGGCGACACGCGAGCGCGCCACCGCGAGCCATCGCAACGCCAGGGGATTGGCGCTTGCCGCACGCGGCATGCTGACCCAGCGCGACGCCCGCGTGATCGAGCTGCTGGCCGACATCAAGGTGCCAAGCCTGATCGTGGTCGGCGCCGACGATACGCCGTTTCTGGCTGCGTCCGACTACATGGCGGCAAAGATCCCCGGCGCACAAAAGGTCGTGATCCCCGCCGCCGGTCACGCCGTCAACATCGACCAGCCCAAGGCTTTTGTTGACGCAGTGGTGCCTTTCCTGAAGAACTTGCCGGGATAGGCGATCGAACGGGAACACAGGCAATGAAGCGGACGATATTGGCTGCGGGCGCGGTGTTGCTCTCGATGTCGGCGCAGGCCGAGCCGTTCGGCATGGCGCCACCGCGCCGGCCCTTCGTTGCGACCTTGTCGAACAACACGCCGCTCGCCTTCGGCATGGATGCCGAGCAGACCGCGCGCGCCCTCGGGCAACCCCTGCAATATGTGCGGGGCCGCCCCGGCAACGAGATCTACCTCGTCTTGCGCAATCTCGGCGGCAGCGGCTTGATCCTCTACCGCCACCGCCTGTTCCTGCAATTCCGTCACGGACGGCTGGCAGGATGGAAGGAGGACTACGGCGAGAACTGGATGTGGGAGTGATCGCCGACCCTCATGGTGAGGAGGCGCAAAGCGCCGTCTCGAACCATGCAGGCCCGGCTCTCGCATCTCGGCCTTTCATCCTTCGAGACGCTTGCTGCGCAAGCTCCTCAGGATGAGGGGATAGAGCGGTGTTCGCAATCAACGACCAACCAAAAAGGACAACCCGCGTGGGACAAGACATCAAGCTGACGGCTTCCGACAATTTCCAGCTCGGCGCCTATCGTGCTGACCCTTCAGGCGCGCCGAAGGGCGCGGTGGTGGTGATCCAGGAGATCTTTGGCGTCAATCACCATATCCGCTCGGTCTGCGACCGCCTCGCCAAGGAGGGCTATGTCGCGATCGCGCCGTCGATCTTCGACCGCACCTCACCGAACTTCCAGTCGGGCTACACACCCGACGAGATCGCTGAAGCCCGCAAGTTCGTTGCCAGTCCCGATTGGGACGCGATGCTGCGCGACACGCAGGCTGCGATCGACGCGGTCAAGAGTGTCGGCCCGGTCGGCATCATCGGATTTTGCCTGGGCGGCAGCATCGCCTTCGTCGCGGCGACCCGGCTGTCGGGCCTGAAGGCCGCGATCGGCTATTACGGCGGCGCCGTGGTGCGCTTCGCCGACGAGAAGCCGAAGGTGCCGACGCAGCTGCATTTCGGCGAGAAGGATGCCGGCATTCCGCTGACCGATGTCGAGACCGTCAAGGCGAAGCGGCCGGACGTCGAAGTGTTCGTCTATCCCGGCGCCCAGCACGGTTTCCATTGCGACGAGCGGCCGAGCTACGACAAGACGAGTTCCGACATCGCCTGGCCGCGCAGCCTGGAATTTTTCGCGAAGCATCTGAAATAGCGAGAGCGGGAATCGGGTGGTCGCGTCACGCTACCCGGCGATAGAGCTGGCCGATCAAGCCAACTGACGCCGGGAGATCGTGATGCAACAGGCCAACACGAACATCGTCATCCGCAACCCGTTCGGCACAATGGATGTGCCCTCGCCGAACGATCATGACGTCATGGACTATGCCGCAACGGCGACGCTTGCCGGCGATGCCGGCGACGTCAACGCGGCAGCATGGGCCTCCATCGCTGCACTGTCAGATCCGCTCGAAGGCATCTGGGCGAGCCGCTGGAATGGCGGCGCCGATCCGACCATGGCCGGCGATACGCCGGAGGCCTGGAAAGACGGGCGCGCAGAGGTGCGAGTTGCAGGCGGACGCATCTATCTGCGCTTCGACTGGGACCATGGCCGGCGGCACGGGCTGATCGACGCGGCGCGCGAGGGCGCGCGCCTCATCGGCAAATACATCAACCTGACCAACCCCGCGATCATGCGGCCGTGGGTTGGGCTTGTGGTCGACGAGGCGCGGATCGACGGATGTTTTCCGAACGGGCGACTGGATTTCAGAAGGTGAGCTAGAACCAGCGCTCGCCGACGAACACCGTGTCGCCCGGCGCCAGCGGCGTGCCGAGCGGGACGACGGCGCGCATGGCGCCACCGGCTTCGGTGTGCGTGACAGTGACGACGTCGCGCTTGGCGCGCGGCGAGAAGCCGCCGGCGATCGCGACCGCGCTTTCGACCGTCATGTTCGGCACGTAGGGGTATTGGCCGGGGGCGGTGACTTCGCCGAGAATGAAGAACGGGCGGTAGGACTCGACTTCGACGGCGACCGACGGCTCGCGGATGTAGCCGTTGCGCAGCCGCGCGGCGATGTCACCGGCAAGACCCGCCGGGGTACGGCCGCGTGCCGGCACGCCGCCGATCAGCGGCATGGTGATGGAACCACCGGCATCGATGGCGTAGCTGTTGGAGAGACCTTCCTGGCCGTAGACCACGACACGCAGCTTGTCGCCGGCGTCGAGATGGTAGGAGGAGTCGTAGCGCGCCGGCGCCGCCATCGGCGCGGCGTAGCCGACCGGCATGGGCGCAGGCGAGGAGGCGAAGGAATTGCGCAATGCGCCGATGGCGCCGCCACCGTCGGCGACGACAACCGGCTGCGGGGCGACGTAGGGCTGGCCATAGGCCATGGAGTCGAGATCGGCACGGGGCTGCATGACCGCGACGGGACCTGCGGTCTGCATACAGCCGCCGAGGGCAAGCGCGGCGGACGCTGCCAAGGATGCTGTCAAGATCGACCATCGAAACGCGCGTGCAACCGGCACCGGACCCCATCCCTCGAAACGAGACAGATCCAGTCTTGCACTGGTTATGGTTAATAAAGCGTTGAGTGGGCGGCGATGACGGTGCGACGACCGCGGTGCGCTCCCTCTCCCGCTTGCGGGAGAGGGTTGGGGAGAGGGTGTCTCCACTAGGAAGACTCCCCAAGAGGAAAGAGCCCTCACCCGCCGCGCTCGGGACGATGCTGCGCATCGCCCGGGGCGCGTCGACCTTTCCCGCAAGCGGGAGAGGCGCACCACCTTTGTGGCTAGCTTACGCGCTGACGCCCACGCCGATCGGGCAGGACACGCCGGTGCCTCCCAAGCCGCAATAGCCGGCGGGGTTCTTCGCCAGATATTGCTGATGATAGTCCTCGGCAAAATAGAACGCGCCGGCAGGCGCGATCTCGGTGGTGATGGCGCCGAGGCCTTTTGCGGCAAGCGCCTTCTGATAGAGCGCCTTCGATTCATCGGCCGCTTTCTTCTGCGCGTCTGAATAGGTGTAGATCGCGCTTCGGTACTGCGTGCCGACGTCGTTGCCCTGACGCATGCCCTGCGTCGGGTTGTGGCTCTCCCAGAATGTCTTCAGCAGCGTCCCGTAGGAGACCTTCTTCGGATCGAACACGACCAGCACCACTTCGGTGTGGCCGGTCCGTCCCGAACAGGTCTCTTCATAGGTCGGGTTCGGCGTGTGGCCGCCGGCATAGCCGACGGCGGTCGCGTAAACACCGTCGCCGAGCTCCCAGAATTTGCGCTCGGCGCCCCAGAAGCAGCCGAGCCCGAACACGGCCTGCTCGAGGCCTGCGGGATAAGGCGGCTGCAATTTCGCGCCGTTGACGAAATGGATGGTCGCGGTGGGAATGGCTTGCGCACGGCCGGGCAGCGCTTCCGTGGCGCTCGGCAATGCGGTGGTCTTGCGCATGAACAGCATGATGGGTCTCCGCAACGAGCTGTCCGTCGCTTGAGCGCGCGAGAGAAGTCGAGCGCTCAGGCGGCGTGCTCGCGATCAGGTGGGGAATATAGGGTTCTACGTCAGCGAGGGCAGCCTTGTTACGCCGCGCCCCATCGGCTGCTCAGTCCCTGGAATATCCGATCAAGGGTTTCCGCGGCCGGAACAGGATCATCAGCAGGATCCCCAAAATGCCGAGCACGGCGAAAACCGGCTGATCCAGCACCAGGCGGATCACCGAGGTCCAGAGCCAGGGCGCCTTGGCCTCGACCCAGGTCCGGAACGCCGTCTGGCTGGCCTGATTGATGTCGTTCCAGAACTGGCCGAACCGGGTGAACTTCAGGGTCTGGTCGGCCACCCAGCGGGCGCCGTCATAGACCATGAAGATGAACCCGCCGGCGAGCAGCAACAGCCCAATCAGTCGGAAAAAGCCGCGGATCATGCCTCACCTTATATGATCGTCCGACCGGACGACCCCTGGAACGCTGCCAGCCAATAGCCGGGGAACGGCAGAAATTCAACCTCTTCAGGGCGTTACAACGCCCTCTTGGAGCACCCGAGGGCTGTTTTCCAGCCCCGGAAAGCGTTGACGGTGCCCAAGACCCTCTCTATAAGGGCGCCAACTGGCGGTGGGCGCAATCCTGCCGCCGCTGTTCTTTGAGCAGTTGCAGGCACCTTGAGCTTAAAACTCCTTGGCGCCTCAGAGACAACCGCAAGGTTGTCGCTCATGTTCCGGGAATAGCCCAGCAACCGAACACCCTAAATCCGAGCGTCGATTCAGCGGTCCAGCAGCCGGCGCTACCCGACCAAGACGCGACCGGTACCGCAAAGGATATTGAGACCATGGCCAATACCACCTCCGCCAAGAAAGCGACGCGCAAGATCGCCCGCCGCACTGCCGTCAACAAGTCGCGCCGCACACAGATGCGCGGTGCCGTCCGCACCGTCGAAGAAGCCATCGCGACCGGCGATCGCGCCGCCGCCGTCAAGGCGCTGGCCAATGCCGAGCCCGCCCTGATGCGCGCCGCGCAGCGCAACATCATTCACAAGAACAACGCCAGCCGCAAAGTCTCGCGGCTCACCGCGCAGATCGCCAAGCTCGCTCAGTGATCTAGCAAGTCATTCGATCGGGCGATCCGGTCGAACATCGCACGCGTCAAACAGCCCGGCATCGCGCCGGGCTTTTTTGTTGTCTGTCATATTCACGCATGCAGTCGCTCTTCGCCTGGAAGATTTGCATCGTCCGCATGATAATGCGCTCCGTAATTTTACCGCGTGTGATTTTGCAACAGCGGAAACTTTCACTGCATTGCAAAAACCCCTGCGAGGCGGGCGCAAGTTGAACTCCCGGGGGTGCGAGTTCTGCACACCGTAGTTTCACAGGATCGCGATACGCCAGGGAGTTACCCTGTGAAACGAGACTCAAAAAACGATGTCTCGCTAATCACTTATCGACATAGTGGCGACAAGCATTTGGAAAACTCGTTCGCGCGTCGAGAGCGTGACGCTTTTGTAAAAATAATTTGGCAGCGGCCCAGAATTGTCACATGACGCGCGGCGTTTTCGAATCTGTGCACGAATCCAAAAACTTGCTCCGAAGCCTGTGAACAACTCCTGCGCGGCGTTAACGCAGATCAAGTTTTTTGATGCCTCAAGTGTGAATCAATTCCGTTGCGAGTCTTTCCGCATAGTGTATTCCTTAAGTGGTCAGCGGCGCCCACGATCTAGAGACCAGCGCGGTATCGGAAACGGGGCGAGCGTGCAAATCGGCGGCGGTGTGCACGTAGGCGACGCTTCAAAAAGCGATTGTCGGTTCAAAACCCATTGCAAGATGGGAATGGTAGTTCTTTGTCTGAATGTCTCCAAGCGGGATCTTCCCGTTCGTGCCTGGCACATATGAGAGACGTCGCGAAGCTACCCCGGCACGCATGAGGGCGAAGTCGAGCGGACGACTAGTACTCGGGCAGGCATCCGCGACGGAGTTCGACGCGGTTGTCTTTTAGACACGCAGGACCTTGCCGTGAGCAATCACGGCAGGACGGGGAGGTATCATGTCTTACGGACTCAACGCGGTATTGAAACAAGTCTCCAATCCCAATGATGCCGGTTTAGATCAGTCCGACCTTCAGCCTCCCGCGTGTGACGGAGCGCCGAGTACGCGCTGACCTCGCGACCCCTCCATCTCTGACATCACTGATCCGACCCGCGGCGTTCGCGCCGAACGGCGGAGCCGTGTCCGACGATGGAATCGCTTGAGGTCGTGCCATTCCAGGGATCCTGGCAGGAACCTTGCGTGGCACTCACAACGCAACTTTATCTCTCAATAGAAGTTTTTTGACG